>JBOIDF010000046.1:0-30406 GCA_050740455.1 Gammaproteobacteria bacterium
CTCTCCCACCGCCAGCGCACCCGCCGCGGTGAACAGTCCCTGGCGGGTCGCGCGCTGGATCTCGGCCAGACGCGCGCTCACATCCGAGATGAACAGGATGAAACCCGGCTCGGCGGGGATGAATTCAGCCAGCGGGAAGCGCTGCACCTCGAAGCTGGCTCCGCGCGACTGTAGCAACCGGCCGCCATCTAAGGCGGTGGGATCGGGGTAGTGTGCGCTCAGCTTCTCCAAGAACGGACTCAGCCGGGCGACATTGGTCAGGGCGGGGACCGCGGATGCCCAGCGGCGCAGGATGCGGTCGCCATTACCCGCGGCCGGCACGACGATGGCCATGTCCGTCCCGGTCAGGGCCCGAAACTCGATGACCAGATCCGCGATCGATTGGCCAAGCCCCAGGACCCCGATGTCTTGCCCCTCGGCGAGGACCGGTACGAAGGCGTGCAAGAGGCAGTGCGGCTCGCACCACAAGAAAGTCGCCGGGCGTTCCTCGCCATGGACCTGCGCCAGCGCTGCCCGCAGCCGCTCCTCGGGCAGGTCCGGAGCCTCGGCCGGGGTCCACCGCCACAGCCGCTCCCCGCCGCGGGTATAGAACTCTATGCGTTGCACGTCCATCTCGTAACCGAGGCTCGCGAAACGCGCAGGCGTCGCTGCCGCGGGATTTTTGCCGGAGTTGCCGCGCTTGAACATCTCGACCACGTTTTCCATCGACACGATCGTGCCGCCCAAACGTACCAACCGGTCCGAGATCCCGGCGAACAATCCCGACATCTGCCGGCGGAAGGACTGGACTTCGGCCTCTCGTTGCGCGTGGTACCGGTGCATCAGGTGGGAATCGCTCAGCCAGTAAAACGCGGCGCACAGAGCGGCCAACAGGCAGCTCATCCACAGGAAGCCTTTCCATTGCAGGCCGACGAAGCGCCGGTTCCGGGCTGAATTTCCGCGTCTATCGATGGATGGTCCACCCATGGCGTAGGAACGGTTAGAAGCGGTAGGAGAACATCAACGTGAACAGGTCCCAGTGACCATCGCTGGCTCCGCGCGCCAGCAGCGGGTTATTAATGCTGGGATTGTCGATTGGAGACAGCCAGCCGGTGCCGTCGATGTTGTGATACTCCGCGGCGACGAGCCAGTTCTGGGCGAATTCCCAGCGCAGGCCGAAGGTCAAGTCCTTGGCGAAGAAGCGGTGCCGCGGCAGGCCCGTCAGGCGCGCGGTGGCGCTGCCGTCATGGTCGTCGATATTGGCGAAGAAGGCGTCATAGCGCGCGAGGGCCGACCACCCTGGCGCGAAGCGGTACTGGGCCTGGAGGTAATAGCTCTCGGTGGTGTTTTCCAAGAGGACACCGCCGGGGGTGAAGCCGTCGCGTTCGGTGTCAACGCGCAGGTACTCGCCGGTGAGGCTCCATTGCTCGAGGTTGAGCTGCGCGGAGACGAGCGGTGCGAAAAGCTTGACCCTGCCGGAGGGGACTTCCTGGGGCGACTCGGACTCGAAATCGACGTCGAAATCGACCGCCGTGAAGAACAGGCGCACCCGCCCCTCCTGCCATTCATAGCCCGCCCGGCCGACCAGGAGCGGGCGCCCGTTCAGCGGTCCGCGGGCGTTCTCGCGTTGGGTGACGAAAAGGGCGGCCCCTGTGTCGTTGAGGTCCGAGACAGTGATCTCGGCAGTGAAGGCGTGGTCGCCGAAGTGTGAACGGCCATAGAGGATACCGCCATCCGAGGAAAGCTCCGGTGAACGCAGCCCCAGGGCATCGAAATAAATAGACTGGGGCAAGAGCACGCTCGGCCGGGTCCAAATGGCGTCGCGCGACTCGCTATAGAGGCCAAAGGGGTTCTTCACGCGCCCCAGACGCACGCCGACGGTCGTGGCTTCGTCGAAATCCAGGCGATAGTCCAGATTCGCGTAGTCCAGCCGGAAATCCTCCTCGTCCGATCCTGCGGTATCGCGGTAGATGCCCTGCGCGGCGACAAGGAGGTTCGGCCAGGGGTGTCCCAGGACATTCATGCCGAGCTCGTGGAACTCTAGGCTGCCCGCCCCCTGGCTGTTGCCGAAAAGGTCATTGGCCGAGGTGTAGGTGTAGCCCTGGCTCAAGAAGCCGTGGGCCTGCCAGTCGCCGAAACCGAGGTCAATGGCGCGCGCCCCCAGCGGGTGGCTTAACAGTGCGACAGCGAGGGCGGTCGCGGCGCCGGAATGGTATTGCGGGGTGACTATTGGAGTAAACATGTGGTCCCCCATTCCTCTAAGTAACCGATGCCGCCCGGTGTGGCATCTACCCGGCTGCGCATTTCATCCACACTTTGCACCGCCGTGGGCGGTACGCCGGTCCCTGAGAACACCATGCGGTCCCAGGTGGAGCGGAGTTGATAGGGATAGACGCCCAGCACCTCCTTCGTAAACCGGATGTGGAGCGCGTGCCGATCGGGCAAGACGAAAACCCGGACCGGCGTGCCGTCCGACCACTTGGTCTGGCGCATGAAGAAGATCGCCCGCAACTGCTCGCGCTCGAGAGGCGGGTTAGAATAATGCGAGCCGGCGTACGGTCTTACGGTGGAGCCAGCTCTAGCCGGGCCCGCCGGCCAGAGCAGGAGCGGCAGGAGCCCACCCAAAAGCGCGAGTGCAGCCCGGCGACCTCGCAGTCCGTCCAAGCACGCACCACACTTCGTTCGACGATCAAAACGTGACATCTTCCCTCCCATGTCCCGGCGCGAGTACTAGTGTAGCACGGGATTCGGTACTTAAAGCCTGCGGAAACTGAGCACGCGCGGCGGGGAGGACTCCATCCGCGTCAGCTCGAAGCGACGTTTGCGGACGGCGCCGGGGCAGGGTACAAGAAGCAGTGGGCGTGATGAGACTGCGTGAAGGCCGTGGCCGGCGGGTACTCACGCCGGCAAGGAGGAAAGGCCTTGGGACAGCGTGGATGAAAGTAGCACCCCGCGGGCGGGTCGGCGGGGGAGGGCGGTGTCCCGGCGAGGCGCACCGTTTCGCGTTGGGTGACTGTATCGATGCGCGGTACGGCCGCGAGCAGGGCTTGGGTATAGGGATGCTTCGGGTTCTGCAAGACCTCATCGGCGCGGCCTTGTTCCACGATGCGTCCAAGGTACATCACCGCGACGTAATGGGCGAGATACTCGACGACGGCGATATTATGGCTAATGAAAAGGTAGGAAAGCTTAAGCCGGTCTTGCAGGTCTTTCAGCAGGTTCAGGATCTGCGCCTGCACCGAGACATCGAGCGCGCTGGTCGGTTCATCGCAGATGATGAGCCTGGGGTCCACGGCTAGGGTCCGCGCGATGCAGATCCGCTGGCGCTGCCCGCCCGAGAACTCGTGAGGATAGCCGTGTTTGGCGTCGGGGTGGAGTCCGACTTGTTGCAGTAGCTCATCGATACGCCGCTCGCGCACTCGGCCGCCGGTCTGCTGGGCGAGCATGCCTTCTTCGATGATCTCGGCGACAGTCATGCGCGGGTTCAGCGAGGCATACGGATCCTGGAAAATGATCTGCATCTCCCGCCGCCGCCGCCGGAGCGCCTCTCCGCTGAGCGAGCACAGGTCCTCGCCATCGAACCGCAGGCCCCCCGAGGTGATGGGCGTCAGCCTCAGGATCCCTTTGCCCGCGGTGGTCTTCCCGCAGCCGGATTCGCCGACCAGTGCGAGCGTCGTCCCCCGCCCGATGCTGAGTGACACCCCGTCCACGGCACGCACATAACCCACGGTGCGGCGCATGAGCCCGCGCCGAATGGGGAAAAAGATCTTGAGATCGTTGACTGAAAGCATCGCCGGGCCGTGGTCCGGCGGGCCCGGCAAATCCGTGGCCGGCGCCCTCGCGGTCGCCATCGACGGGCGTTGATTGGGCGCGGATGCGGTCGTGTAAAGGAGGCAGCGAACCGTGCGCCCGCCGTCGATCGCCGCTAATGCTGGAACGGATTGACGGCACTCATCCCAGGCGTATCCACAGCGCGGCGCGAAACGGCAGCCCGTGAAGCGTTGCGTTAACCGGGGCACGGCGCCGGCAATCACCGCCAGCTCCGTACCGCGCTTCGAGATTGCCGGAACGGAATTGAAGAGCTTCTGGGAATACGGGTGGGCGGGGGAATGAATAAACAGCTCGCGATCGGCTTGCTCGACGATCTGTCCGGCATACATGACCGCGACACGGTCCGCGACCTGGGCGACGACGCCGAGATCGTGCGTGATGAGCATCATCGCCATGCCCCGGTCTTTTTGTAGCGCCTTCAATAGATCGAGGATCTGCGCTTGGATGGTGACATCGAGCGCGGTCGTCGGTTCGTCCGCGATCAAGAGATCCGGAGCGGCGCTGATCGCGATGGCGATCATGACCCGCTGCTTCATGCCGCCCGACAACTGATGGGGATAATCGCCTAAGCGACGCTCCGGGTCCGGGATCCCCACGGCATCGAGTAATTCGAGCGCGCGCGCCTCGAGCGCCCGGCCGCGCAGTTCACCGTGCCGCGCGAGTGTTTCGGTAATTTGCGCTCCCACGTTCATGACCGGATTGAGCGAGGTCTGGGGCTCTTGGAAAATCATGCTGATCCGTGCCCCGCGGACAGCGCTCATCTCGGCCTCGGTGAGTTGCAGCAGATCCTCCCCGTGGAGCCGGATCCGGCCCGAGACGATGTGTCCGCCGGGAGGTAGCAATCTCAGGAGGGAGAGGGCCGTCATCGACTTACCGCATCCCGATTCACCGAGTAATACGAAAGTTTCGCCCTGATCGATGTGGAAATCGACGCCATCGACGGCGCGTACCGGACTCGGTCCGGCGCCGATCCAGGTGCGCAGGTCTGAAACTTCGAGCAGGTGGGGGGTCATGCGTCGAAGAGCGCCACGACCCGCTCCGGCGTCATCATTACTCCCTGGGCTCAGACGTTTTCCGGGGGCACTACACGCGGGCGGCGGTGTTCGTCCAGGGCCACGTAGGTGAGCACGGCTTGGGTCACTTTGATGCATTCCGCCCGGGCCGGGTTGCGTTCGGCATAGACCTCGACCTGAACCGTAATCGAAGTACGCCCGATGCGCGTGACCTCCGCGTAACAGCTTACGAGATCGCCGACAAACACCGGCTCACGGAATTCCACGGAGTTGACGGCGACCGTGGTGATCGGTCCGCGCGCGCGCCGGATGGCGGCGATGCTGCCCGCGATGTCGACCTGCGAGAGGATCCAGCCGCCGAAGATGCTGCCGGCGTAATTGGTATCCGCCGGCATGGGTACGATCCTCAAGGTCGGTTCTTTCCCTACCGGAAGGCTAACCGGAGTGGAGAGAGCTGCGCTTCCCGGCATGTTTATTCCGGGTGGGCGTTCAATAGATGACGAATAAGTTGGAGACGCTCGGTCTCAACTGGATCTCCTTGACCTTCAGCGTAGCCTCCGCCACACAGTTCGCATTTTCATTACCCTGCGTGCCTTCCGCCACCGCGGTAACCGCCAACGACGCTTTGCATTGTTGCCCGGGCTGGAGTGAAATTAAGTGTTTCTTCGTAATTGAGGCGAATTCCCCGGAAGCAGGGTTACGCTTGTTGCCTGCGGAATTTTGCGTCGCTTGAGCGATCGTTTTCGCCTTACTGTTAATGCGTAACTCAACCATGATCTTCGCCTGACCGCCGGTTGGGGCCACGTTAAGACGGCTGCGGTAGTCGTAGACGCCCACGACATAGTAACGCCCCGGTTTCCTTGCCTTGGCTTCGAATTCATGACCGAGCAGGGATGTCGCTTGCGCTCGCCCCGACCCGATAACGCTTGCCGAGACCTTGATCTGCCCGCTGGTCGCGTCTTCCTCGTGGGTGGCGCTGTTGGCAGGGGAGCTGCTGTCCGCGCTGCCCTCGGCAACAGTAAGCTTCGGGGGCCGAATGATCAAGGTTCTAGCATCCAATATCATGAGGATCATGAATCCAATAAACGATGCGGAAAAGAAAGCGAAAAGTAAGAAGAGTTCCATGCGCGATCTCCGGTTAATTATTCTGCGGCGGCGCTAGCCCGAACCAAGTCGTCGGCATTCCGCCGTCTTGGTTCGCTGAGCGCGTTATATTCCGATCCGGTGACGAACTCGGCAAAGGTGACGGTATCATACGCGCATGGCTGTTCCAACGCATGGCGTTGAAGCGATTCGCGGGCGGGCGCGCCGGCGCGAATTCCCTAAAGCCCATGGGTTTCGAGATTCAAGGCCGCGCACGAGCCCAATGACGCGGAGCTGGTGACGATCGCCGTGCTCGCCCGCTCCTTGAGGAGATAGGTTTGCGCCACCCTTTGTAAATCCGCGACCGTGACTCGGAGAACTCGCTGCCGCAGGCGCCGCCGATACTCCGGCGAGCGTCCGAAAAGCCCGGCGGCAAAGGTTCGAATCGCCTCGCCGGCCGGCGAGCTCGGGCGATCGAGCGCGGCGATGACCCCCAGGATCGCTTCTTCGAGTTTCTCGTAGCCGTGGCCGTCGCGGTGCAGCCATTCCAGCGCGGCATCGAAAGCTTCCAAGGTTTCCATGACCCGCGGGTCACGATAGGAGAAAAACTTGAAGGCCCCGGTATCGCCATCGTAGGCGGCGCCGGAACCGTAGGCCCCGCCTTGCTCGCGGATCGCCCGGTGCAAATAACCGTTGTGCAGGAAGCGGCCGAGCACGATCAATGCCGCGGCGTCCTCGTGGTCGGAGGGGACGGTGGGATAGGCGCGCGCGCAGAAGTTTACCTCGGTGTTCGTGATCCAGGCCTCATGCACGCGGGACGGCTCGACGCTTAACGAAAATGGCTTCGTATCGTGAGCCCGCGGTTGCAAGGCGGCCCACTGGGATGCGAGCTTTGCACCTACGCCGGCGAGGTGCTGGTCCTCGCCCACGACGAGTAGTTGCGGGGCGGCGCGGGTAAGGCGCTCATGGATGCGCTTCAGATCGGCTGCGAATTCTTCCAGTTTATCCTGGTTCTCGATCGCCCGTTCCAAGGCCTTGAGATCGCGCAGCCCCACGAGGCCATGCCAACGGTGGGAAAGCGCCGCCGCCGGCCCGAATCCGGCGCAGGCCGCGGTCATCGCGAGCACGTGGCCCTGGTCGGTCACCGCCGATTCACGCGCGGCCCGGATCTGCGCCATGAGCTCCCGCAGCCGCCCGAGCTCGTCGAATCGGGCCTTATAAAAGGCATCGTGCAACAGTTGCGCGAGCGCTCCGTGGTTGCGGGCTAGGCAGTTCGATGAAAGCTGAAAGTAGGCGAGGATCCGCTGCACGTTCTGGATCTCGGCGCGCAGCGCGCAATGCGCGGCGATACCCCCGCTTATCGCGGCTTGATGGGCCTGCGCCGCGAGGTAATCCTTATCACCGTAACCGAGCTCGGTCACGCAGTTGCAATAGAGGCTCAACCATCCAAGCTCGCCGGGCCCGAGCGCCGGGAGCTCCACCGTGATCTCTTCATACACGAGGCCGTTGGTCCCTTGGCGAAACCAGGTGACCGGAACGCCGCCGAGGAGCGTGCGTTCGCTCGCGGGGACCTTAAAATCGGGGGGAATATCTTCGACACCGACTTTCGGCAGCAGGGTGGCGTCGGGCGCGTGCTGCTGGCGGTCCTTTAACGCCGCCGTGTGCTCGATGATCCGGGTTTTCTCGGCAACGCTGAGCGACTGCTTGGTGGCCGCCAACCGGCTTTTGAGCTGCGCGGCCTGACGCGCATTGAAGCCGGTATCCGGGATCATCGCCACCCGCACGCGATGCGGATTGTCTCTCAGCCACTCACTGGCCAGGCCCGGAATGAAGGCGGGCCGTTCGATCGCCACCCGCAGGTGCTCTAAGATGGGATCGATGGCGAGGGCGGCGATCGCATCTCCTCCATGCAGGGCTACCGGAAGAGATGCCGCCAGTAACTGTAACCCGTACGGATAGCGGCCGCCGCGGATCTCGCGCTGCGAAAGCTCCATTTGATGGAGGACCGAGGCCGCGAGCTTGCGCTCAACACCTTTCTCGGCGACCTCTTGAATCACCTTCATCACCGTCTCCTCGACGGCCTCGGCGTGCTCGGGATCCGACCCCTCGACCCCGCACACGAACGTCGCCTCGCGATTGCCTGCGTCGAGCCCGCACAGCTCCGAGGGCGCCGTGGCCAGCGGGCAGCTCTCCAGGGCGTGGCGTAAGGGTGAAGCGCTATGGTCGAGCAATACTCCCGCCAGCAGCTGCGTCTCCATCGTTTTTCGCAGGTCCGTGGTGTTGTTGAGCAGCCAGCCGAGCACGATATGGGTCTTGCTCCCTGTGGGTTCCTCGGCATTGACCGGGTAGGGGATCGTGAGCGCGCGCGGCGCGCCGTAGCGCTGCTCGTCGTGGATCCCATTGGCCACGCTGCGGGCGGTAAAATGCTTTAAGGCCCACTCGTGGAAATGTGCCTGATGCTCGCGGACGTCAAAATCACCGTAGGTGCAGAAATAAGCATTCGAGGGGTGATAAAAACGCGCGTGGAAATCCCGCAACTGCGGCCACGTCAGCTCCGGGATCGCTTCAGGATCGCCGCCGCTATTGTAATGATAAGTAGTGGTCGGGAAGATCGCGGCGCTGAGCGCGTACCAGAGGCGAGCGGTAGGCGCGCTCAGGGCGCCTTTCATCTCGTTGTAAACGACGCCCTTATAAACTAAGTCGCTCGCCGGATCATCGGCGATCGCGAATTCCAAGCGGTGGCCCTCCTGGGCGAAGTCGAGCTCATCGAGGTTGGGGAAAAATACCGCGTCCAAATAAACCTGCAGCAGGTTCTCGAAGTCCTTTTTGTTCTGGGTGGCGAAGGGATACGCCGTCCAATCGCTGCTCGTGAAAGCGTTCATGAAGGTGTTGAGCGAACGCCGCGTCATCATGAAAAAAGGGTCTCGTACCGGGAAGCGCCGGCTGCCGCAGAGCGTGGTGTGCTCGAGGATGTGCGCCACGCCGGTGGAATCCCGGGGGAGGGTCCGAAATCCGACGATAAAGGCGTTGTTGTTGTCGTTCGCGCTCAAATGCAAGTGCCGGGCGCCGGTGATCCCGTGCCGGTACTCCTGGGCCTCGATGTTCAAGGACTCGATGCGTTGGCCGCGTATTAATTCAAAGGATGACATAGTGCCTCTAGCGCGAGTGGTGATCCAGAAACTTCTCGGCGTCCAAGGCCGCCATGCAGCCCGAGCCGGCCGAGGTTACCGCCTGACGATAGATCGGATCGCTCACATCCCCGGCGGCAAAGACACCGGGAATACTGGTCGTTGTGGCCGATCCGCGGCTGCCGCCGTTGACGTTAATATACCCGTTTTCCATCTGCAATTGTCCCTCGAACATAGCCGTATTGGGAACATGCCCGATCGCAATGAAGACGCCGCGCAACGCTAGCTCTGTCGTGCTTGCATCTAGTGTGCTCTTGATCCTGATCCCGTTAACGCCGGCCTCGTCCCCGAGGATCTCCTCCACCGTATGGTTCCACAACACGCTGACGTTTCCGCTCTCGGTCTTTCCCATGAGACGCTTGCTCAGAATTTTCTCGGCGCGAAACCGGTCCCGGCGATGGATCACGGTGACCTGGGAAGCCAGGTTGGATAGGTATAGCGCTTCTTCGACAGCGGTGTTACCGCCGCCGACGACAGCCACCGCTTGGCCCTTGAAGAAGAATCCGTCGCAGGTGGCGCAGGCCGACACCCCGCGGCCCCGGAAGGCTTGCTCCGAAGCCAAGCCGAGGTACTTGGCGGAGGCGCCGGTGGCGATGATGAGCGCATCGCAGGTGTAGGTTGCGCTATCGCCCGCTAACTTAAAGGGCCGCTGCCCGAGATCCGCCGTGACGATATGCTCGAAGATGATCTCGGTACCGAAGCGCGCCGCATGCTTGCGCATACGCTCCATGAGATCCGGTCCCTGGAGCCCGTGCTCATCGCCGGGCCAGTTGTCGACGTCGGTGGTCGTCGTCAACTGCCCTCCCGGCTCGAGGCCGGCGAGGATCACGGGGTCGAGCGCGGCGCGCGCGGCGTAGATCGCGGCGGAATAGCCGGCCGGCCCGGAGCCCAGGATCAATAGACGGCAGTGTCTGGTCATTGATTTCACTACTATCCCGCAGGCGATATATTTTCCTTGTCCCCAGGATTCGGCGCGGGTGCGTAGTGTACACGGCGCCTGTCCTTAGCTCCTAAACGGCCGGCGGTGGGTGCCTGTTCATGCATCCGAACCCTTTGGCGTCCGCGGCTCAGCGGCCGTCTCGCCGCGCTTGAACCAGGGCAGCAGGACCAGGCCGAGCTCATAGAGTAACCACAGTGGTATGGCCAGCAAGGTCTGGGAGATGGGATCCGGAGGCGTAAGAACCATCGCCACCACGAAGGCTCCGACGATGACGTAGGGTCGTTTTGTGCGCAGATCTTCCTTGGTTACAAAGCCCGTATGCACCAGGAGCACGGTGGCCAGCGGGACTTGAAACGCGGCCCCGAACGCAAAGAACAGGGTCAAGACGAAGTCCAGATAGCGCCCGATGTCGGTCATGATCAAGACCCCCTCCGGGGCGGAGGCGGAGAAAAAAGCGAACATCACCGGGAAGACCACGAAATAGGCGAACGCGATGCCGCCATAGAACAGCACGGAGCTGGAGATTAAGAGCGGCAGGACCAGCCGCCGTTCATGCCGATAGAGACCCGGCGCCACGAAGGCCCAGACCTGGTGCAAGACATACGGCATTCCCAGGAAAGCGGAGACCACCAGGGTAAGCTTAAACGGCGCGAAGAAGGGAGAGGCCACCTCGGTCGCGATCATTGCCGACCCTTGCGGCATTTGGCCTATCAGTGGAAGCGCCAGCATATGATAAATATCATTAGCGAAATAGCAGAGCGAGAGGAAAATAAGAAAAACCGCGGCGAGCGCGCGCAGAAGCCGTGTTCGCAACTCAACCAGATGCGATAGGAAGGGCTGTTCCTCCGCCTCCTCCAGAGCGTCAGGGGGCGTTGTCGGCATTTTCCTGGCCGTCTGGCGCCGCGGGCACGCGTGGCGCCGATGCCGAGCCGGATGGTGCAGCGAGATCCTGGGGCGTGTTTGCGGCCCGGCCGGTCTTGGATGGGTAGCTTGCGCCGAGTTGTTCGAGGTCTTCCAGCTCCAGCTCTCTTCTTACCTCTTCCTGGACCGTTGCCAGGGTTCGTCTCGTCTTCGCGAGCCACAGTCCGGCCGTGCGCGCGGCGCGCGGAAGCTTCTCGGGTCCGAGCACGATCAGCGCCACGATCCCGACCAGGCATAGCTCCCAAAACCCGATGTCGAACATAAGCCTAGGGCCGGTCGTTGCGTTTCTCGGCCGGGCCGACGTCTGGATCGGGGCCGCTCGGGGGTGCGGCGGCGGCCTCCTCGTTCTCGGCGGTGGCTTTCCTGAAGCTCTTGATGGCGGCCCCGAGATCGGTGCCGATGGTGCGTAGTTTTTTGGTGCCGAACAGCAGCGCCACGATCGCTAATACGATCAGTAGTTCCGAAACGCCTATGCCCATGGGTGGATCTCCTCTAAGAGTTTGTGAAAAAACCTACTGCGCTCGGGATTTCGCGTTCCGGCGGTGCTCGGAATCCTCATGTATTTCAACATACACTGCGGTTCCTGCGCTCCGGCGGAAACGCGATCTCCCTTCGCTCGCGACGGTTCTTTCACAAACTCGTAAGATGAACGATTAAGACCTCTGCGGCCGGACGTGCATGCGTGCGCCGACTTTACTTCCGCTTCGTCCGGCTTTCCTTTTCGTCGATGCCCGACTGTCCGAAACGCCGCTCAAGCTCGGCCAGCACCTCGCCCGGCCCGCTGCCGGCCGCCGCCAATAGGACCAGGCTATGAAACCAGAGGTCCGCGGTCTCATGGATAAGCTGACGGCGGTCACCGCTTTTAGCCGCGAGTATGGTTTCGATGGTTTCCTCACCGAGCTTTTTCAAGACCGTGTCGAGGCCCTGAGCGTACAGGCTCGCGACGTAGGACGCGCTTTGCGGGGCGCCCTTGCGCGCCTCGATCACGGCGGCGAGCCGGTCCAGGACAGTGCTCATGATCCCGGACCGTAAATCCGTGCGGGGTCCTTGAGGATCGCGCCATCGGCAATCCAATGATCACCCTCAAGGCGCTCGAAGAAACAACTGCGCCTGCCGGTGTGACAGGCGATGCCGCCCGCTTGTTCCACGATCAGAAGCACGGCGTCGCGGTCACAGTCCAGCCGGATCTCGACCACATGCTGGGTGTGGCCGGATTGCTCGCCCTTACGCCAAAGTGCCTTCCGGGAGCGCGACCAGTAGAAGGCCTGCTTGGTCTCGGCGGTCAGACGCAGCGCCTCGCGATTCGTCCATGCCAGCATAAGAACCTTGCCCGAGCCCGATTCCTGCGTCACCACGGGCGCCAGTCCGTCCTCACTCCAGGCGACTCTATCCAGCCACTTTGTCGACTGCGACCTGATCTCGCTTTGCATGGGTCGCGCTAACTCAAAGGCGGACTTCGATGCCAGCCTCGCGCATCCGTTCTTTCGCGGCGCGCACCGTGTACAGACCGAAATGAAAGATACTCGCGGCGAGCAGCGCATCGGCCTTGCCGATACGGATGCCGTCCACCAAGTGATCGAGGTTTCCCACCCCCCCCGAGGCGATGACGGGGATGTGCACCGCCTCGGCGATCTCTCGGGTCAGCGCGAGATCGAATCCGTCACGGGTGCCGTCGCGGTCCATGCTGGTCAGCAAGAGTTCCCCGGCGCCGAGTTGTTCCATCTTGGCGGCCCACTCTAGGGCGTCGATCCTGGTGCCATTTCTTCCGCCGTGGGTGTAAACCTCCCACCTTTGTGGCGCCTGGTTCGCGGCCGGTGCCGCCCGTGCGTCAATGGCCACCACGATGCACTGGGAACCGAAGCGGTCCGCCGCTCGGCGCACCAACTCCGGATCGCCCACGGCCGCGGTATTGATGCTAACCTTGTCGGCCCCCGCGTTCAGGAGCCGGCGTATATCTTCGACGCTTCGGATCCCGCCGCCGACGGTCAGCGGAATGAACACCTGAGCGGCGACGGCCTCGACCACAGGCGCCAGCGTGTCGCGCGCGTCGCGGCTGGCCGTGATATCCAGGAACGCCAACTCATCAGCGCCTTGCTGGTCATAGCGGCGTGCAATCTCGACCGGATCGCCAGCGTCGCGGATGTCGACAAACTTCACCCCCTTGACCACCCGGCCGGCGTCCACATCCAGGCAGGGAATAATGCGTTTAGCGAGCCCCATCATCCGCAATCCGTGCGCCGTCGGCGAGCCGCTGGGCCTTCTCGAAATCAAGGCTGCCCTCGTAGATCGCCCGGCCTGTGATGGCCCCCTCGATGCCTTCGTGCGCGACTTCGTATAGGCCACGTATGTCTTCCAGATTGCGGATCCCGCCCGAGGCGATGACGGGCACGGTGATCCCGCGCGCCAAAGCTACGGTGGCCTGGACATTGACGCCGTTCATCATCCCATCGCGGCTGATGTCGGTGTAGACAATGGCGGCAACGCCTTCCTGCTCGAAACGCTGGGCGAGATCGGCCGCGGTGTGATGAGAAAGCTTCGACCAACCCTCGAGCGCGAGCTTGCCGTCGCGGACATCCAGCCCGACCATGACATGCCCCGGGAATTCGATGCACATGTCCGAGACGAAATGCGGTGTCGTCACTGCCTTGGTGCCGACGATGACGTATCGCACCCCGGCGTCGAGATAGGATTGAATCGTGTCTTCGTCGCGGATCCCGCCTCCCACTTGGACCGGCACGTCCGGGAGACTTTCGCAAATGCTGCGGATCACAGCGGCGTTGACAGGTTTACCGACCATCGCTCCATTCAGGTCGACGATATGGAGCCGGCGCGCTCCCGCCGCGACCCAATGCCGGGCCAGGGCCAGCGGGTCTTCCGAATACAGGGTGTCTTGATCCATCCGGCCTTGCCGCAATCGCACGCACTTACCGTCCTTGAGGTCAATCGCGGGAATCAGCAACATTTGGAGTTAGCAACCGAGGCGAGAGGTCCGTTTCGAGGCTAGTCGCGAGTCAAACAGGCGAGAACGATCGTTTTCAATAATAGTAGCACAAGCAGTTCGATATGCATTAGTCCCGCGTTGATCCAGGCGCACGGCTTAATTCGGTGCGCGTATAATAACCGGGGATGCTTTGCAAGCGCTGCTTTCGGGGTTTTTGAATGATAAGAGAAATCCACGCTCGGTCTACGCGGACCGGTAGCCATTTTTTCCGGGCGATTATCGTTCTCTGGGTCTTTGCCGCCCCCGTTTATGCGCAGGTAGAGGTGAAAGCCATCCCTAGCGCGGAGTTGCAGGCCATCGAAGAGTCCTACCAAAAGGGTGACTATGCAAGGGTGCTGCGGGATCTGACGCCGCTTGCCGAGCGCGGTGATATGGAGGCGCAGTACCAGCTGGCTCTCATGTACGCGAATGGGCGCGGGGTCCCTCGCGACCAGACGCAGGCGGTGAAGTGGTTTGAAAAAGCCACCGCCGTGCTCGATCCGGGCGCACAGTTTAACCTCGGCATCATGTATTTCGAGGGCCGCGGCGTACCCAGGGATTACGAGCAAGCCGCGCATTGGTTCCAACGGGCCGGTGAGCGAGGTGATTCCGAGGCCCTTTTTAATCTTGGACTGATGTACGACGATGGCAAGGGGGTGCGCCGAGACGTGACGGAAGCGGTGCTATGGTATAAGCGGGCCGCAGAACTTGGTCTCAAGCAAGCCCAACTCATGTTGGCCGGGATGTACCGCGATGGGGCGGGCGTATCCAAGGACGAAACCCTCGCCTATTTATGGTATGCCATGGCCGCCGAACAGGACGATAAGGATGCCGCGGCCGAGCGGGATCGGCTCGCCAAGCGATTGACCCCCGACCAGTATCAAGAAGCCATCCGGAGGCTGCACGAGTTGCAGGTTCAGGGTCATGTGCGTGGCGGATAGGTGACGGTTCAGCGATCCTCGTGAAGACATGCAGGAATTCATTATCAGTCACGAAGCCGCGATCCGCCTGGCGTTTTTCGCCGGCGTGTTCGCGATCATGTGCCTGTGGGAATTCAAGGCACCTAAGCGTGCGCTCGCGCTAGCGCGAGCGGGGCGGTGGAGCAGCAATCTCGCCCTCACCGCCCTGAATACCGTTCTGTTGCGATTGGTTTTCCCGGGCGCGGCGGTCGGCATGGCGCTTTTCGCGCAGCGGCAAGGCTGGGGAGTACTCAATTACATCGACTGCCCGGAAGCGCTCGCGTTCGTAGTCTCCGTGATCGTGCTCGATTTCGCCATTTATCTCCAACATGTGATGTTTCATGCGTTGCCCCTATTGTGGCGATTGCATCGCGTCCATCACGCGGACCTCGACTTCGACGTGAGCACCGGGACGCGCTTTCATCCCCTCGAGATCCTAATTTCGATGGTGATCAAATATGCGGTGATCGCCGCGCTCGGGGCGTCGGCTTCGGCGGTGCTCGCCTTCGAGGTCCTACTCAATGCCACCTCGATGTTTAATCACAGCAATGTGCGCATGCCGGAACGTATCGATCACTCTTTACGTTGGCTGCTGGTGACGCCCGATATGCACCGGGTGCATCATTCGATTGAAGAGGGCGAGACCAATTCCAACTTCGGTTTCAACCTCCCTTGGTGGGATCGCCTGTTCGGGACTTACCGCCATGCGCCGAGGAAGGGCCATACCGAGATGATCCTCGGGATCCGGACATTTCGCGATCCCCTGAAGGTGGATCGGCTCGGGGGCATGCTGAGCCTGCCGTTCATCGGGAAGGTTAGCGGTTAGGCGATAAACGCGGACTCTAAGGGTCGAAAACAATCTTCCGCGCGTTAGCAGGTCGTAGACGGCGGTCCCAAAGCGTTGGAGCACATTTTTCGACGCCGCTGCATGGGATACGAGCCAACTCGCTGCTATAGTTAAGCGATCAACCTCGAGGCTGCATACGCTTATGACTACCGATGGAAGCCGTGTACGGCAATTAGAACAGGGTATCCATGTTGATTTACAGGGACGCCGAACCTATGCGGATTATCTTTGCCTGGATCGTCTCCTGGATGCACAAAACCCCTTGAGCGATCCACCGCATCACGATGAATTGCTGTTTATCATCCAACACCAGACCTCGGAACTGTGGTTCAAGTTGACCTTGCATGAGCTTACAGCGGCTTGCGCTCATATTCGGCGCAATATGCTCGATCCGTGCTTCAAGATTCTCGCGCGGGTCAAGATGATCCAGCGGCAACTGTTCGAGCAATGGGGCGTGTTGGAGACCTTGACGCCCAGCGAATATGCGAAATTCCGGCATGTCCTAGGACCGGCCTCCGGGCTGCAATCGGCGCAATACCGGTCCATCGAATATATACTCGGCAATAAAAACGCAGCCCTACTGGAAATCTTCAAGCATGACGCAAGGGCTTACCAAGCGCTTAAATCCGTTCTCGAAAGTCCGAGCATTTATGATGAGTTTCTCATGCACTTACAGCGGCGCGGGCATGCCGTTCCCGATGCTTGCATCACGCGCGACTGGGCACAAGCCTATCAGCGCAATCCAGCGCTCATCCCCGTGTTCAAGGCGATCTACGATGCCCCGCATGAGCACTGGGACGCCTACAACATGTGCGAGAAACTGGTTGATGTCGAAGAGAATTTCCTGCTCTGGCGTTTCCGCCATGTTAAAACCGTGGAGCGCATCATCGGCTACAAACGCGGCACCGGGGGGTCTTCAGGCGTCGCGTTCCTGAAACAAGCCCTTGATCTGACGTTTTTCCCCGAGCTTTTCGATGTCCGTACCGAGATCGGGACCCCTTAGAGAAATCGGCGCCCGTGCTAGGCCGGGGCGCAAACACTCCACGCCCCGGGTTCATAACAAATTGTAAACGGTTGACCGGTGCCAGCGGCTCAAAGGAGGAGCCGTATCGCGTACGGCCATTCGAGCATGAGAGTGCCGGCTCATAAACCAACGCCGACCCCGAGGCCAAAGTGAAACTGCGGGTACAAAGCCGCGTCGCCAGAGTCACGCCGCTCCGGCCACAAGTAGATCTGGATCGCCTGTACAAGCGGGTATGTGTAAGGGTGTTCACCTATCTTGCGCATGAGCACGTTTTCCAAAACTCCATAGACCGTTACCTCGCGATCGGTGCTATAGATCGCCCGGTCAAGAAACGCGCCGCTATTGGCTATGAACCGCCCGAGTGATACGTCGCCTGGTTCGGGTCGGCCATCGGTTCCGACCGCTTTAGCAAGGATTTCCACTTCCGTTTTGTTTGCCACACTCTTCGTAGAAACGATTCTCCCGCCCCACCGAACGCGTCGATTCACGAATGCCTTGGGGTTGTTTTGTACGTCTGCCAAACTGGGATTGTCTGCCAGCGGTTCGCGGATCACGAGCGGCACATCGATTGCGCACCCACCAAGCAAAGACAGGAGTAACAAGCTGCCTAAACCTAGTTTCATGACGGCTTTCTGAGTCGGATCAAGAGGTCCGATGTGGGAACGGGGGTACAATCCCCAACTGCTGTAACATGCCTAAAGTATCTGCGTTAATCCAATCTTCCTCGATCTTGCCAGCAACAATGGAGTAAATCGCTTGCCCCGTGATTCTCATGGACTTGCCCGTCGGTTCAATGCTCAAGAGTTTTCCTTTGTGCGTGCCGTAGGCTGACCAGCGAAGTGCCACTTTATCCCCTTCGGCAACTATGTCATCGGTGGTAACTTGCAAGTCAGGGAAAGCAGCGCAAAACAGTCGAACATATTGCTTGGCTCCTTCAGGGCCGCGGTTCAGATCGGGGACCGTGAGGGAGTGGATGACCGCATCGGGGGCGACAATCTCGTCTAAAGTATCGAGCTTTCGCTGATTCCAGACTTCGTCAATGAGACGGTAGATGATTGCTTTGTTCTCGTTTGACATACGACTATCTCCTTGTGATGCCGCGCAGCAAGCAAGCTGTACGTGGCGAGTGAGTAGTCTACGCCGCTGGGGAGGTTTGCAACAGCCGACCACCGTGTGGCAACCCGCGAAATTTATCGAAGCTCGCGGGTCGCTTTATAAGGATGCCATCATGCTCTCCCAGCGTTAAGCCCCCGATCGAATTGCGGACACGATGGACGGCGCGCCCGTTATTCGGCTAACTTGGTCGCCACCGAGCATGTCGGTTTCACTCACCAACGCCAGTAACAGCGATTATAGCTTTTTGTGTCCATATCACTTATGATGCATTCGTTGCAGTGCACGTCTTGTAGTCAGTTCGGAAGTCCCTCCAGTTTTTTCGGTAGTTACTCCCGCAATGTCGCCTTCAGGATCGCGATTGCACCATTCCAATTCAACCAAACAGAGGTATTTCCGTGATTACAGGAACAGTAAAGTGGTTCAACGACAGTAAGGGCTACGGCTTCATTACCCGGCAGGACGGCGGCAAGGATGTATTCGTGCATCACTCTGCCATCCAGGGTGACGGCTTCAAGTCCTTGGCGGAGGGCCAAAAGGTAACCTTCGACGTGGAGCAGGGTCCGAAGGGCCCGTCGGCGGCGGCAGTCCAGCCGGCCTAAACGTCAAGCACTACGTAAGCAGGTTTCACGAGACCCCGCCACCCGGCGGGGTCTTTTTTTTGGAGGAAGGTAAGGGGAGACGAAGCGAAGGCGTAATTTGCTTGAGCACCTCAAGGCGCAATCCCAGGGGCAGCCGCGGGTGAACTCGATCGAAGCACGGGGGTCGGGGACGCCGATGAAGTAGCGGCGCCGGTGGCGAAGCAGCTCACGCGCCAGGTGCTTGCGCCAGCGTACACAAGCCGCGGCTTAAGAGGCGTGCTGTCCCCTCGCCCCGCGGATCGCTGGCCGCGTGAACAGCATGCGCGGTGGCGTCCACGAAAATCGCCTGCATGTTCCCGTAGCGGCGCGTTAAACGCGCCAGCGCATGGCCGCGGCGCCGCAAGCCGGCTTGTTCGCTCGGTGTGAGCGCGAAAGGTTCGTATTCGATGCGGTCGGGTAAATACTGGTGGTGGAACCGGGGGCGCGCCACCCAAGCCGCGAGCGGGCGCCCAGCGGCGAAATCGAGCACCGCGAGCAACACCAT
The DNA here is from genome assembly GCA_050740455.1 of Gammaproteobacteria bacterium. Classification (GTDB taxonomy): domain Bacteria; phylum Pseudomonadota; class Gammaproteobacteria; order JACCXJ01; family JACCXJ01; genus USCg-Taylor. Next base: position 19,004 of record JBOIDF010000046.1, read on the forward strand.
GCTAATGATGCGGCTACCCCCCGGCGTTCCCACGATCGCGAACCGATCGCGATCTTCCAGAAACGTTGGCGTCATGCTCGAGAGCGGCCGCTTGCGGGGCGCGATCTCGTTGGCTTTCCCGCCCACCAGGCCATACATATTAGGAACGCCCGGACTGACGCTGAAGTCATCCATTTCATCGTTCAATAGCACGCCTGTCCCCGGGACCATATAACCCGAGCCGAACCAATAATTGATGCTGAGGGTCGCGGCCACGCGGTTACCCCCGCAATCGATGATCGAAAAATGCGTGGTATTGCCGGATCCGGACACCGATTTCGCCGGTAAGCGATGGCTCGGCGTCGCTTTTTCCAGATCGATGCCTCGCCGGCGCGCACGCGCGTAATCCTTGCTCAGCAGCCGATCTAGAGGAACGGCGACAAAATCCGCATCGCCCAGGTGCTCCGCGCGGTCCTGATAGGCACGGCGCAAGGCCTCGACGATCACATGCTTACGGGTGGGCGCATCGAAGCGATCGAGATCATAACCCTCCAAGATATTAAGGGCTTCGGCCAGGACGATCCCCCCGGATGAGGGCGGCGGCGCAGTGACGATGCGAATGCCATGGTAATCCGCGCGGATAGGCTCACGCTCGACGACGCGGTAGCCGGCAAGATCGCCCCGGCTCCAGATCCCTCCCTCGGCCCGGACGCCTTGCACTAAGCGGGCGGCGAATTTTCCTGTATAAAATGCCGCCGCGCCGCGCTCGCCGAGATCCACCAGCAAACTGGCCACATCGGGCTGCACGATCCGGTAGCCTACGGACGGTGGCTCGCCGCCGCTCAAGAACACCTCGGCGGCGGCCGGGGAGGCGCGCAAGGCATTGAGCCGCCGCTTCGCCTTTTTGCGGTAGCGCGGCGTGACCGCAAAGCCTCCGCGAGCCAGGCGTATCGCGGCCGCGAGTGATCGCTTAAGTGGCCAGCGGCCGTAGTGCGCGGCCAGGTGCGCGAGGCCCGCCGGCAAACCGGGGATGGCGGCCGAGAGCGCGCCGTCAATCGATGCACCGGGGGTCAGTTTGGCATACAGGTCGCGCGCTGCTTCTAGCGGCGCGGTCTCACGCCCGTCTAAAAAAACCTGCTTGCCGTCGCGGGCGCGGTGCAGGAGCCAAAACCCGCCGCCGCCCAGCCCGGATGCGTACGGCTCCACCACCGCCAAGGCAGCGCTCACCGCCACCGCGGCGTCGAAGGCGTTGCCCCCGGCCGCGAGGACCTCGGCCCCTGCCTCGGTTGCGAGGGGGTGGGCGCTAGCGACGGCCGCTTGTGTCCCCTGCCCGGCGCGCGAGGGCGGTGTACAGATAAACCAGAGGCTGATAAGGATTGCCAGGCGGCAGCTCGACGCCGAGGTTTTCACCCGCGCTGTGGCAGCCGCCGGTTTAACGCTGCGACGACCGAGGCATGCACGAACTCACTCACATCTCCCCCGAGCGAGGCCACTTCGCGCACCAAGCTCGAAGAGATGTAGCCGTACTGTTCGGCTGTGGTTAAAAACAGGGTATCCGCCTCGGGCACCAGCTTGCGGTTCATGCCGGCCATCTGAAACTCGTACTCGAAATCGGAGACGGCGCGTAGCCCGCGCAAGATCACGCTGGCCCGATGCTCGCGCGCCGCATCGGCCAAAAGTCCGTCGAAGCGGCAGACCGTGACGTTTGGTACGCCATCAAAAACGGTCTGCGCAAACGCGAGCCGCTCCTCCGCCGTGAATACGGTATGTTTTGTGGTGCTCGCGGCGACGGCGACCACTACGCGCTCGAAGAGGCGGCTGGCCCGCATGACGATATCCGTATGGCCGTGGGTAATCGGATCGAAGCTGCCGGGGTAGATGGCGGTGATGCGCATGGTCGGCCGGGATCAATGGGCACGAGCGAGCAAGTAGTCCACGTTCCCCGCGCGAGCGCTGCGTTCCACCTTCCACCGGACCGGCAAAGAAAGTGTGATGCCATGGGGGGTTTCAAGAAACACATAGGCGCCGGGCTGCAGCCATCCCCCCGCTTGCAGCTTGAGCATGCAGGGTTCCCAGAGTCGGTGCGCGAAGGGCGGGTCGATAAAGACGATGTCGAAAGGCCGGCCCGGGCCATCCAAAAACGCGAGCACATCCTGGCTGACGATCGTGACCGCTCGCGCGCTCAATCGCCGCGCGGCCTGCGTCAACACCTTGGCGACCTTGTGGGTTTTTTCCACCATCACCACCTCGCGAGCCCCGCGCGAAGCGGCTTCAAACCCCAACACACCGGTGCCTGCGAAGAGATCCAAGCAACGGCTACCGGCGGTCACGGGCTGGAGCCAATTGAACAGGGTCTCGCGCACGCGATCGCCGCTCGGCCGCAGGGTGGGAACATCGAGCACGGACAGCCGTGTCCGGCGCCATTGGCCACCGATGATCCGGACGCTGCCGGGCGCCTTACTATGGAGTGCCGCCACCATGGAGATGCCGAAGCGCTGGCGGGGGCGCCGCCGGCAGTGCCGATACGGTCTCGGCGCGTTCCGGCCCGACGATGATCTTGACGAGATTCCCCGGGTGCAGCCGCCGTTGGTACGCGTCGCGGATCGCAGCGAGGCTCACGGCCTTGACCCGGTCCACGTAGGTCTCCAAGTAATCGAGCGGCAGATTGTAGAAGCCGATGATCACGAGGTATTCGACGATTTCGCTGTTACTGTCTATCCGCAACGGGAACCCGCCCTGGATATTCTTCTTTGAGGCTTCGAGCTCCGCCGCCGAGGGTCCCGTCTCGATATAGTCCTGTACGGTGTCGACGAGCAGATGGAGCGCCTTGCCCGTCTGCGCATTGCTCGTTTGCAACGCGGCGATAAACGGGCCCGTGACGCGCATGGGGATGAAATAACTGTAAACGCTATAAGACAGCCCGCGCCGTTCGCGGATGGTCTTATATAAGCGCGATACGAATCCCCCTCCGCCCAAGCTGTGATTGCCCACGTACAGCGGGAAGGTGTCCGGATCCCCGCGCGCCATCCCGGGGGCGCCCACCCAAACATGCGTTTGTGTCGACTCGAACGGAACCTTGACCTCCAGGGTTTGGTTTAGCGCCGGCGCCGGCGGCAATGGCGGTGGCTTAGCCCCCGCCGGCAGTTTGACGGTGAGCCGCTCCGCGATCCCCGCCGCGCGGTCTTGATCGAGATCGCCGACGATCGCGATGACCGCGTTGCGCGCGCTGTAAAAGCGCCGGTAGAACGCCAATACATCCTCGCGCTTTAACGCCGATAACGTCCTCTCGTTCCCGTGAGGCGGCGAGCCATAGGGATGATCTTTATACAGGCTAGAATAAAATGCGTCCTCAGCCTTGGCGCCGGGGTCCTGCTCTCTTTGTTTCAATCCGGTTAGCATCCGTTTGCGCTCGCGTTCCAAGGCCGAGGCGGGAAAATCGGGCGACTGCAGGACCTGCGCGAGCGTGGTGAGCGCTGCCTCTAGGCTCGCTGGCTCCGTGATGCTGCGGAGGCTGACCCAGGCCATATCGCGGAGGGCGCCGCTGCCGTACCGGGCGCCGACGTCATCGAAGCCCTCGCTGATCGTTTGCCCGGAGAGACCGTTAGCGCCTTCCGCCAGCATCGTATTGGTCAAGCCGGCCGTTCCCCATTGCGCGCCGTCGCGCGCGCTGCCGGCATCGAAGACGACGCGGACATCGGCCATGGGGATCTCGCTGGCCCGGACGAAAAGGACCTTGGCGCCGGAAGCGGTTTGCCAGGACGCGATCCGCGGGCCGGCGGGAGCAGCCGCGGATGCGCACAGCATCAGCACCAGGATGAAGCAACGATGTTTCATAACGCTCCTTCAGCGGTCGCGGGGAGGCTGGATGAGGAGACCGGTTGCATAATCGCGACGGTTAATCCGGCGTCAACAAAATACTTTCGCGCCGCGCTCTGAACCTCTTCGGCCGTCACGGCCTTGATATTGTCGACATACTCATCCTTGAGCCGCCAATCGAGCCCCACCGCTTCCATGAGGCCGATCTGCATGGCTTGATAGAACATCGAGTCGCGCTCGTAGACATCGTTGGCGATCACCTGGGTCTTGATGCGCCGCAGCTCCGCCGCATCGATGGGCTTGGTCTTGAGGAGCGCGATTTCCTCACGCATCGCCGTTTCCAGTTCCTGGGCCGTGCGGCCTTCGGCGGGCATCGCCTCCAACACGAAGAGGCTATCCAAGCGATCCGTCAAGCTATATCGGGCGTTGGCCGCGGCCGCGATCTGGCGCTCGCGGACCAGCCGCCGATTCAAACGCGCGCTGTCGCCGCCGCTGAGCACACCAGCGAGCACCTCAAGGGCATACACTTCTTCACGGCTGACGTGCTTCGACCCGCCGATGGCCGTGCGCAGTACCGGGACCTTATAGCCCATGATCAAATAAGGCACCTTCGCCGGTTGCCGGACGGTCACGCGGCGTATCCCTTTTTGTACCACCTCCGTGCGGGACTTCACGGGCAGCACGGGGGAGTTGGGCACCGGCCCGAAGTATTTCTTAGCCAGCGCGGCGACCTCATCGGTGACGATATCGCCCACCACCACGACGGCGGCGTTGTTCGGCGCGTACCAGCGCCGGTACCAAGCGCGGAGATCGGCCGCGTTGAGCTGTTCAATGTCATTCATCCAACCTATGACCGGCTGCCGGTACGGACTCGTTTGAAACGAAAGCGCCCGGGCCGTCTCGGCAAACAGGGCCTCTGGGTTGTCCTCCGTGCGCAACCGCCGCTCTTCCATGATCACCTTGATTTCTTTGCCGAACTCCTGGTCCGACAGCGTCAGTCCTCGCATCCGGTCGGCTTCGAGCTCGAAGCTCACGGCGAGGTGCGCCCTGTCCAGCTTTTGGAAGTAGGCGGTGTAATCGATCCCGGTGAAGGCGTTTTCTTCCCCGCCGTGCTCCGAAATAATGCGCGAGAACTCGCCCGGACCGTGCCGCGCCGTGCCTTTGAACATCATGTGTTCAAGCGCGTGCGAGATCCCCGTGATGCCACCGTGCTCATAACTCGATCCGACCTTGTACCACACCTGCGACACCACCACCGGCGCGCGATGATCTTCTTGCACGATGACCTTAAGTCCGTTTTCAAGTGAGAATTCGCGCGTCTCGGCCGCGGCGTCGGTTGGCGTTATCGCCGTGAACGCCAGGCTCGCGATCCCCAATTTAAATAACCTCGACAATACCCCTCCTTTCGGACTTTGGTGGAAACGCGACTGCATCGAAAGCTAGCATACCCCAACCCACGTAGTTAGCCCAACGCCGCCGGGCCAAGCCTGCCCTTCGTAAGCCGATGGCAAGGGTGGTAGGATGCTCGCCCTCATTCATGCCTAATCATCCGACCGCCAATCGTCCGGCCGACACATTGCGTGATCCGACCAAGCGCCTCGCCACCATGGGCTTTAGAGAAGGCCTAAGACGCACCCGTGAACGGCTCGGCGCGGGCTTCGCGCGACTCACGCACCTGGGCGCGAGCGTCGATGCTACGACCTTGGAACAGATTGAAACGCTGCTGCTCGAGGCGGATGTCGGGGTCGAAACGACCGAGCGCATAATCGCCAGCCTCGCGCTGCATGTGAAACGGCGCGAGCTTAGCCGAACGGATCGGCTGTTCCAAGCGTTACGCGCGGAGCTCATCGAAAACTTGGCGCCCGTCTCCCGCCCGCTCGTCATCCCGCCAAGCCCTCAGAGCCCCTTTGTCCTACTGATGGTGGGTGTCAACGGGACCGGCAAGACCACCACGATTGGAAAGCTGGCTCACCTCTTGCGCACTCATGGCCGCTCCGTTGCGGTCGCGGCCGCCGATACCTTTCGCGCCGCCGCGGTCGAGCAACTGACCGCCTGGGGCGAGCGCGCGGGGGTCCCGGTCACGGCGAAGGCGGGTGGGAGCGATCCCGCCGCTGTCGCCTTCGAGGCCTTTGAAAACGCGGCGGCGCGCGGCACGGAGGTTTTGATCGTTGATACCGCTGGCCGCTTGCATACGCAACAGAACCTCATGGACCAGTTGAAAAAAATCCGCCGGGTGCTGGGCAAAATCGATCCCGGCGCCCCGCACGAAACCATGCTGGTGGTCGATGCAACCACCGGTCAAAACGCGCTCAATCAAGGCGCTCAATTTCATGAGGCGGTAACGCTGAGCGGCATTACCTTGACGAAGCTCGACGGGACCGCGCGCGGAGGAATCGTCTTTGCTTTGGCGGAACGCTTCAAGATCCCGATCCGATATGTCGGGCTGGGTGAAAAAATCGATGACCTCAAGGAATTCGATCCGGCGGAGTTCGTCGACGCCCTATTAGATGGACCCAAGAGTGACCATTGAGCCCGCGCTGTGGGCGCGCCGCGACCGGAACCTATGGTTGAATTAGCGCTCTTAATGCGTGAGTGCTAGTATGGTGAGATGCAACCGGGGAGAATAGCTTCGATGACCCAAGCCTTGGAATTACCGCTAACGCTGCCCACGGGCTCGCTTGCGACCTATATCAATTCCGTAAACCGCATACCGATGCTGAGCGCCGTCGAGGAGCGGGAACTGGCGCTGCGATATCGCCACGATGATGATCTAGACGCCGCCCGCCGATTGGTCATGTCGCATCTACGCTTTGTGGTGCGCGTGGCGCGCGGGTATAACGGTTACGGTTTGGCGCAGGCGGATCTGATCCAGGAAGGCAATATCGGTCTCATGAAGGCCGTCAAGCGATTCGACCCGGCCGTCGGCGTTCGGTTGGTGTCCTTCGCCGTGCACTGGATCCGCGCCGAGATGCATGAGTTCATCTTGCGCAACTGGCGCATCGTGAAAGTCGCCTCCACCAAAGCCCAGCGTAAGCTGTTCTTCAACCTGCGCAACGCCAAGAAACGCCTCGGGTGGATGAGCCAAGAGGAAGTGCAAGACGTGGCGCGCGATCTCGGGGTGCATCCACGGACCGTCGTGGAGATGGAAGAGCGCCTTAACGCCTACGACACGTCCTATGATCACGCCAACGACGAGGATGCCGCCGCGCCCGCGAATTACCTGGAGGATCGGCGCTTCGAGCCCCAGGCACTCGCCGAACATGACGAGATGCATGACGATCGGGAAGAGCTCCTGCATACGGCGCTGGCGACCCTCGACGAACGCAGCCGGGACATCGTGACCCGGCGGTGGTTGCAAGAGGACAAAACCACGCTCCAGGACCTTGCGCGCGAGTACGCGGTCTCCGCCGAACGGATCCGGCAACTCGAGCAGTCCGCCTTCAAAAAACTGCGCTCGACGCTCGACGTTACGGCATTACTGCCCGCGCCGGGTCAGTGATCTACCGGGAGTTGGCGCAGGCGATACCAAATCGAGGTCAAATAGAGCGCTAGGAAAACGGCGAAATAGTATTCTTGCGGTTCGCTGTAGCGGATCGCTAGCGGCAACGGGCCTATCCCGAACCAATCTTCAAGCCGGTCCGGTAACCGAATCAGTATGGCGAGCAGGGCGGCCGGAAAGCAAACATACGTCGGCCAGAACCAATAACCCCAATCTCTGACACGCGCTTCCCGATGGCGGCGGCTCAGCGGGTATAGGACCCCCCCACCCAATACCCAAAGCTCCAGTAACAGGCGTGGTTTCTGATCGAACCAACTGCTGATGTTGTGAATGTTGGTCTCGCCTTGATCGTTAATCCTATTCAAGTACTCCGGGGTCACCCAGCCGAAGAGGTGCTGCCCCCAGCTAAGCTCTTCCCCGGCAAAATAAAGGCATGCGAGCACTAGCAGCGGAATCCACAGGTTCAACCACACGCCCGGGAAGCGCCCTCGATAACGCAACGCCGCGCCGCCAGCGGCGATCGCCACGAGCAGCACCACCGGCGTTGCGAGCTCCACGATCCCGACCTCGCTTTCAAATAGCACACTATAAGTCGCGGAATCGTAATAGCGAATGGCGTACTGCACGATGATCAGTACCGGCGGGAACGCCAGCCAGGCCCAGCGCGGCGGCTCTTGGAGAGCGGTTTCCGTCGCCGGGGCCGGTCTAAAGGAAGGCATAGATGGTCGCCACGCGGTCGGCTAGGAGCAACAAGAACAGCCCCGCCAGATAGGCGATCGAAAAAGTAAAGGTCCTCATTGCCCAACGGTCGGTAGGATCGCGCTGCATGCGCACGACGTGATACAGGAAGAGCGCATCGAGAACGATGGCGCCCGTAAGATAAAGCACCCCGCTCATATAAGTTGCGAAGGGTAGTAAGCTCACCACGGATAAAATCACGGTGTAAAGAAAGATCTGCAGGTGTGTGTAGTCGACTCCGTGAGTAATGGGCAGCATCGGGATGTCTGCGCGTGCGTAGTCGTGGCGGCGGTAAATGGCCAGCGACCAGAAGTGTGGCGGTGTCCAGGCGAAGATGATCAGAAACAACAACAAGGCATGGGGATCAATCGTACCGGTCATCGCAACCCAGCCTAGGACCGGAGGCGCCGCCCCGGCCGCCCCGCCGATAACGATGTTTTGCGGTGTCGCTCGCTTCAGGTACAGTGTGTATACCACGGCATAGCCGATCAGAGATACTGCCGTTAAGGCCGCCGTCAACACGTTGACATAGGCGATCAATATTGTCATCGACGCCACACTCATAATCGCCGCGAAGATCAGCGCGTGGGACTTGTCTACGGATCCTTGCGGAAGCGGTCTATGCTGGGTCCGGATCATCAATGCGTCGATTCGATGATCAGCCACGTGATTGATAACCGCGGCCGCAGCAGCGGCCAAGGCGATTCCGGCCGTACCGCAAATCAGGGGTTGGAGCGCAAGCGATGGCGCGAGCAGCATACCGACGATAGCCGTAAGCATGATCAGTGCAACCACGCGCGGCTTACATAGATCAAAATACGCTCGCCACGAGGCCGTGGACTGAAGCTCTAGGGTGCCGAACATATTCCTTACTGCCGCGGTCGCGACCGCAATACCACTCGCACGCTAAGAGTCACGGGCCGGACCCCGCGTCGTAGCCGAAAGCAAACATCGCCAACGAAGCTAAAGCAAGGCGCCACGCGGCTCGGCGGTTGGCTCTGTCGAGTCGATTCATGTTGTTGAAAACAGTTGCGAGGGGTTATGGTAACTACGTGCTACCGAGTCGATTTATAACAAATTTTCTACGCTGACGCTAACTCAAACCGCGAAGCCACTGCTTAGCGAGTCTTTGCCTCAGACCGACGAGACGTGAGCGGCACGCGTTAAGCGTCAGAAGTGCTATACACTCGGTCGTAGCCGGGCTGCGACGGCGGGGTTAGACTTGAAGTCCGAACGGCAACCGGAGCGGATGGAATCAATCCAATTACTGCGCAACCTCTAATTTCTGGCTGGCTATTGTTAGCGCCATCACCGGGCATGCTGGCTTGTCTCCAGCAACGGCCAGGCACGATCCTTGTCAGCGATTTCGGTTACCGGAATCGGCCATTTAATATCGAGCGTAGGGTCATCGTAACGCAAACCATGCTGGCAAGCAGGGACATAAGAGCTGCCCATCTGATAAAACACCTCAGTGTCGTCAACCAAAGTCTGAAATCCATGTGCGAACATCCCGGGGATGTATAACATGCGTCGATTTTCCGAAGTTAACTCTACATACCAGTGGCCTAGATAGGTGGAAGAGTCGGGACGCAGGTCGACGATGACATCGAAGATCGCACCCGCAGTGCAGCGGACTAGCTTAGTCTCGCTCGCGGGAGAGATCTGATAGTGCAGCCCACGTAAGGTCCCTCTTTTAAAGTTCAACGATAGATTGCATTGAGCAACGAAAACGTTTAGACCGTGGGCTTCAAATTCTTCGACGCAGAAGGTCCTCGCGAAAAGGCCTCGCGAATCGACTCTCGGTTCCGGGTCGATCAGGTATGCCCCTTTCAATGCTGTTTCGAAAAATAGCATCCTGGTAGCCGCCTTGTTCTAATTTCCGCAGTGTAGAACCATTCCAGCGCCGCACGTCTCACCGACAAAGTCGTGGACGCTAGCCATGGTCCGTTGCTTTTCGTCATCCGGCGGCCTTGAAGTAGCCAGACGATTGTTTGATTTCAGTAGCCGCGAGCTCGAGCCATCGCGGCCAGCGGGATAACTGGGTTCCGGCAGGCCCGTCCGGAGAATTGATGGAAATACGCTCTAAGCCAGCTTTTACCAGACTTTCCAAGGGGGAACCCCGCTTTGCCAAGCCTGCTCTAGCACGTGTTTGTCCCTCAAAGTATCCAAACAGTGCCAAAAGCCCGGGTGACGGAACGCCGACAATTGCCCTTCATGCGCTAACCTGGTTAGCGGTTCCTGTTCCCACGCGGTCGAATCACCGGTGATTAAATCCAAAACTTGCGGTTCCAGTACAAAGAAACCGCCGTTGATCCAAGCTCCGTCACCTTTTGGTTTTTCCCTGAAACTTGAAATCTTCGCCTCGCTGTCGTTAAGCTTAAACAGACCAAACCGGCCTTCCATCTGTACAGCGGTGAGTGTGGCTAAAGTCCTCTGCTCACGGTGAAATGCTATTAGCTCGCTAATATTCACATCGCTAACACCATCTCCGTAGGTAAGGCAGAACGTTTCGTTCTCGATATAATCGCGTACCCGCTTAATTCGGCCTCCAGTCATAACGTCAATGCCGGTATCGACTAGCGTGACTATCCAAGGTTCGGCACTGGATTGGCGAACCTTCATCGAATTATTGCGTATATCGAAGGTTACATCGGAGTAATGCAGGTAATAGTTAGTGAAAAACTCCTTAATGACGTGTCCCTTGTAGCCGCAGCAGATGATAAATTCGTTGATACCGTGGGCGGAATAGATCTTCATTACGTGCCATAGTATGGGCTTGCCTCCAATTTCCACCATTGGCTTAGGCCTTACGCTGCTTTCCTCGCTGATCCTGGTGCCAAATCCACCTGCGAGTATCACTGCTTTCATTTAACATCTCTCCTCAGCCATCCTAGTACGATGCGTCTCGCTACATCGGCCGTGACAGCGATAAATGGCAGGCTATCTATTCGTGTCGCCCTATATCGAATGCCTCATTGTATATCAGCTCGCGCGGCGCCTTTAACATACTCACACATATGCCCGCGCTATGTCCTCCACGTGTAAAGGCGCAGCGTTCGAATAAGTCGCTGTCTAGTCCGACAACCTCATGCCCTTCACAGAGGAGCATCGGTACGAGCACGCTTCCGATGTAGCCACAATGTCCAGTCACTAAAACACGCATATTCAACACCTTCCCTCGAAGGACGATTTCAAAGCCCAGCGTTACTGTTTCCGATATACGGCTGCAACGGATTTCCCTGCAAATCTTCAGTCACGACAGTGGGTATTAATAGGCGTTCTTTCCGAGGGCGACGATAAATATCGTAGTAAGAATGATTTTCAGATCGAAATACGGTGACCACGATCGGATATAGTCAAGATCAAATCGT
>JBOIDF010000047.1:0-27598 GCA_050740455.1 Gammaproteobacteria bacterium
CCCGATGAGGACCCCCACCAACTGGAGAGCCGTATGCGGGAAAACCGCCCGTACGGTTCGGAGGGCGGGGAGAGCGCAAGCCCTTCTCGACCCTATCGTTCGTTCTTGGAGCTCATTTCGTAAACAGGTAGATGAAACGCACTACTAGTATCTGAGCCTACGGAATGCTTTTCACATCCCGATTGGTTCCGTTGCAAGAGGCGAATTTGACCAATAGCCGGGTGTTCGTGCCGCCGGTCGCCGTCAAAGTTACCTACCCATCGATAGTTCTTACATACGGCGGCCCACTTCATACAATCGACTGCTAATCAAGCGGAAGAATAAATCTTTAATGTATATAAGATCTTTACATCGCATGAGTCATGCGGCGCGGAGCTTGCCTATCCGACTGTACAGACAAGCGGAATGCCGTCTCTCGGCAGCGAACCTACTGAATGAATGCTGAACGCATAATACGTTGGGAGACTGCGATGAAACTAGACATACATACAGATAAAATTAGACGCCAGCGGCTGCAACTACGGCTGGCGATACGGAAACTGAAGCGGTGGGGCGACGAACCGGAGGATGCCGATTCCGACATCGCCCCGCTACGTGAGTGCTATCAATATACCGTCGGTGAAGGCAACGAGGATAACTATCTTCTGACCTGAGCATCTTCCGAACGGTGCGCGCCTGACGGCGAGGTGCTCGCTCGCGCCGTTGCACTTGGAGGAAGAGAGGCAAGTGCGGTAGGGAAAGGCGGCCCCGATGGTTGTACAATACTAGTGTGCGTTTCATCTACCTGTTTACGAAATGAGCTCCAAGAACGAACGTCATGCCAGCGGAAGCTGGCATCCAGGAAACCGGCGTAAATCCTGGATACCTGCTTTCGCAGGTATGACGATCTATAACGTTCCGAGGCGAAATTCAAGACTGCCAAAACGTAAATGAATGCGAGAAACGCTCTACCAGTCTTCCGGGAGATGCCGCGAAGAACGTCCAGCCTTGAGCGCTTTCGGCATGAAAAAAACGCGTTCCTCCCCCATCATACAGGAGGTCACCATGAAAGTAGGCTCCTTAATCGGCTTGGCTATGCTAGTCGTGCTGCGGGCGCATGCTGAAGAAATCGGGTGCGTCTCGACCACCTTCAGGTTCGTCGGCGCCAACGATAAAGTCTGTGTCGAGGCCTTCGATGACCCCAAGATCCCCGGGGTTTCCTGTCATATCAGTCAGGCTAAAACCGGAGGCATCAAAGGCCCTCTTGGGTTCGCGGAGGACCCCTCCCGGTTTGCGATCGCGTGCCGTCAAACCGGCCCTATTGTCCTGCCGGAAAAGATATCGGACGAACAAGAGGTCTTCAGTGCCGATACCTCCATCTTGTTCAAAGAGACGCAGGTCCACCGCATGTACGATCGTAAACGCAACACCCTCGTGTACACCGCCATCAGCACCAAAATCATCGAGGGATCGCCGATGAACTCGATCTCGACGGTGCCCATTGTGCGCTGGAACGGCGCCGGGGCACGTTAATTAATAAGGACTTCCCGCGGCTCCTTACTGTCCTTCGGCGAGGAACTCAGAAATAAAAGTGCAATCCCGGGCCAAAGTATTCGATGTCGCGGTCATAGAATTGCCCGTTCGGCGAGCGGCCGTTGAAATACTCCATCACCAGCTGCAAACGCCGGGCGGCCAGCCATTCGCTACGAACTTCAACACCGGCGCGCACCGAATAGTTGACCCCCCAATCCGATTCCTCGAATGACTGAACATCGAGCGCCACGATCGGATAGAGGAGATTAGAGTAGATCGGGTCCGGGCTTGTGATCTCGAAGCCGCCTTGCGCCATCCAGGCGTCGAGATCCGGTTCGGCGTCGAAGATCGCGCCGCCCCCCGCATAGAGCCGGAGCCAGACCCACGGTTTCACCGACAGCCTGAGGTCCGCACCCTCGTAGGAGAGATTGATCCGATCAACGGTTCCGCCCGCACCTCGCGGTCGCAGCAGGAATTCATCGCCCAGATGCGAGCTTTGGTGGAATACCCGAACCTGTGCCGAGAGCGGCCCATAGCGCGCACTGATCGGCAGCCCCACGAAGAAGTCGGAATTGATCAGATCGGAGGAGTCCGCGTTGAGGTCGAATATCGAGAACACCCCTGCCTGGAGCCCGGCCTGCCAATCGATGGCTAAGCCACGCCAGCCGTAAAACGGTATGGCGGCGCCGAAGTTCGGGGCGCCGACGGTCCCGAGCTCCTCGTCACCCTGGTAGAACTGAAGCGTCGCCGAAAAACGCGGCCAGCGCGGATCGGCGATCAAGGGGTCGAAGAGCGCCGCCCGCGGGAGCCATCCCATGGTTTCCGAAAGAGTAGCGCTCGGCAGCGGTGTCGGTTTGGCCGAAGGGGATACGCTGCGCGCGTCCGTGGGTGTTCCGACCAGCTCGACCTCTAGGCCGTCGATGGCGCGCAGCGAGGCGAGCACCTCTCCTGTATCCTGTCCCTGGAGATCGGCGCTATGCAATCGCAGCTTTCCGTTTTCGACCTGAAGATCACGCGACGGCAAACCGAAGCGGGTCTCGAGGACGGCCGCCGCGTAACCCGCAAGATAGCGATCATCGGGATCGGCACTCGCCGTGAGCGAGACCGCCGACAGGATCAAGGCGGCAACTGCAAGGACGGTGTTAGTTCGTGTAATAGTCATGCGTTTCACCTTACTCGAGAACGGGGCCTGCGAAAAGCGAGCTACTGACTCCGTACTTCTGCAGGCGGTTATAAAGCGTCTTGCGCTCTCGCCGCTCGTGCAGCGGCGGCAGATGGAGCGGAAAGAGATCTTCCCGGAGCGTGCCTGGGTGACGGCTTCCTCGGGAATGCAGTTGGTCGCGGCGATCACGCGTACATCGGTCTTGATGAACTTGGGGTATGGGAAGTATAAACCATCTCTCTGGTGAGTCGAAGCGTGAGAACGGGGCCCATCAGGCAAGGCCGCCGCCGGGATTCGATAGGTCAAGCCCAGCGTCCCGGCGCGCTCATGCCTGCGGCCGAGCCCAGATCCCGATTTGGAAGCATCGCCACCCTATCATGCAATCCGGCAAGATTTACATCGGAAGACTGCAATTCTTACGGAGCAGCGGCGATTCCAACACCTGCATCTACGCCTGGTCACACCGCTTATCTCATTGTTACTAAGAGATTATTGACCTATGGCCCTGGCGATGGCGCAGAGTTTGATAATTAACAGCCTAGGAAACGTCTTTATGAGAGGAAATGCTCATGAACCGGCAGCAAATCGACGAGCAGTTAAGGCAGCGTCACCGGAAGGCATGGCGCGAGGCGAGGGCTAGATGGGGCCCGCCCCGCGAGGCCCGGCAATGGCATTGTCGGCGGTCCGGGGGGTGAGTGCCGTAGAGTTTCAACGACGCCAGCAAAGCCCTCTTGCTGATGGAGCCGGGTGCCACGCTACCGCCTTCGGCTCCTGGTCTGGTGGGCATTCGATCAGTCCCGTATTTCGCACGGAACCAAGTGAAAACCGGCTTACGGTATTTGAGGCCCAGATTATAACTCCGGGCAGGCCACCACGACGGTGGGCGGTTGAACAGGGGGTATGATTATGGACAGAGAACTTGGCGCATTGTTTCTGGCGTTCGTGCCTGGTATCGCGCTCGTGCCCCCCGCCGAGCAGCCCGATGAGCGCGTAGGTACGCAACCCGAGACACGGTCGCGCTCCCGGGCTTCGCGTTTCTTCGGGGCCGGGCTCTACCCCGATCAGCAGTCCGACGGCCCTGCCCGTCGCTTCCTTAAAAAGCCTAGCGCGTAGTAATGCGCAGGCGGCCAAGAACGTTTAAACATGGCGCAGGCGCCTGCGCGATCGTTGTTTATTAATAGTCAGACGCTTAGCTTGATCACGCAAGGCCATCGCCCTATTGATGCTAATAGTATTTTCAGGGCGATGCATAACTTGCTGATCCGCCATCACGGGCCAATGATCCTTATCAAAGCCGGGCGCAGTTTCGAGACGCCCTTTCGGAACGTCAAGGATGAACTGCTGGTTGCCCACATCCAGTATCAGGGCGTTCCACGGAATGGCGAAAAGCTTGTCTCCCGTACCGGGAGCGTCCCCGAAAGACAGGACAGCGTAGCCGACGCTACCGCTCGGCACGTCAATCATGATGTCCTGGATCTCGCCGAGGTTCTCGCCCTGGCGGTTGACGACGGGATCGCCCGCTAACGAGTCGGCGGCCATCACTTGAGGCCCAGGCCCACCTATGATCCTCGCACCACCTGTACGCGCGCCTGGTGCCCCGGTGGTCGCCGTTGCCCTGGGGCCGGCTCTCAGCTTCTCGTCCATGGGATCCCCGATGGTGGGGTCCGAGCTTGGTCTGTCGATGCTCATACATCTTCCTCCGGTCAATGGTTAAACAAGTCGAGAACGACGGCGGATAGGCTCCTCACAACGGCTAACGGCATAGGACGCGAAGAGCTGGCCCGGGCTCGCCTCACCCGGTGCGTCGTAGTATAAGGAGTGCAGTTGGACGTCCGTAGGCGGGTTAAGCTGCTGTCCTTCCACTAGAGTATCGTAAGACTCGCTCCCTAGGACCCGGTGCACCTGCGTCAGGTAGAGTCGATCGAGTACCCGGTCGGACAGCAAGGTTGCCAGCACTTTGGGTCCCGCCGTCGAGTAAATGAGATTCAAACCCTCCCCGCGCAGGGCCTCGATTAAGGCTCGACCCCGCACACGTCTGCCTTGCCCGGCGACTATCACCCTGGCGCCCCGGGCCTCGATCGCACGTACCCGCGCCGTATCGGCATCGGATCCTGTCGCGATATAGACCCGGCCGTGACGGCCGATCAGGGGCTCCATGAGGGGAATATCGAGGCTTGCACTCAAGACCACAACCGCCGGTTGCGCCGCAAGGCCTTGGCTCTGCCGCCAATCGCGTAGATCCTGATACGCCGCGTCCTCGCTCAGAGGCAAGCTAGCCTGGGCATCGCCTCTGGCGAGCTGCCGCACATACCGTCCGGTTGTGAGCAACACGTCCGCTTGGGCGGCCAGTTCCTCGAAGAGACGCCAGTCGCGAGCGTTGGCGATGTCGTCCGGCACCACCGCGGTGCCCGTCCGAGGACACTCTAATGCGATCCGGCCATCGAGGCTGGCGATGAAGTTGGTATAGACAAACGGCCGTGAAGGGTCTCGGACTGCCCGAAGATTGTGGTTTAAATAAAGCCGTTCCAACGGCACCCTTTCAACAGGCGTGGGAAATAGTTTCATCAAGGTCATCTGTAACCGACCTTTCTCCCGGAACACGGGACCGCTTGCGGCCTCAATGGAAAATTCGGACGCGCGTCTGCGCACCCTTCACTGATCGGTTGCCCGTCCCCTCCGGGTTAGACGCCTGGCATTAACGAGGCTCTTTGCCAATGGGCGGACGGTGTTTGCATGGTGGTTTTGCTTTCAGACTCACCCTGGACGCGAGGTTGTGCGTTCGAAGCGCCGCTCCACTTCTCGCATCCTGCCAGAAACAGTGCTCCCAACGCCAACAGGGTAATCATACTCCGGTTCATAGCATGTCTCCTTATAGCATGGTCATGACGTACCATTGGATTTAAAAACTTTCCGGCCTCCGCCCGCGAGTCACTGGGAAGGTAGCTAGGGTGACTCGCGGGCAGGTTTGTTTAGTGCGGCTGCGGACAGGCGATCCCGCCCGAGCGGTGGGAGCTATCGAATCGTTTCTCGGCTCCGGCTTCCAGGGCCTAGCTTCCAGGGGTTAGTGATATTTTGCCAGATTCTACAACCGCGTACTCATCCTCGCTGATGTTAGCATCAGCGTTACTGTCCACCTTGGGGAACGCCGCGGTCAGACCAGGCACTTCCACCGCTTCCTCTATGGTGACGCCGCCGCTTTTGTCTTTGTCCACTGCCGTGAACGGAGGCGCCTGAGACGTCGCTCCTTCCGTAGCGGGCATAGCTTCCTCTATAGCCCCAGCCCCTTCCGAAGGCACGTCCTCAGCCGCCCAAGCGGCGCCCGAAAGCAAAACAGCGAACACTAAGCTTAAATAACTTGATAGCTTCATCTGAACCTCCTTTAAATGCTTGTGAATCCACGATCCTGGTAACAGGTCGTGGTAATGCAAATCACACAAGGCCCGTGCCACACCCATGGTCAGTCAATTAACAATAAAAATGTCAATAAGATAAGACTATACCTCGCATGAAAAGGACCCCGCCATTGTTGGCGCGGCGGTAAGATCTACATCGCCAAAGCAAAACTTACTTGCAAAACTTACTTACACAGTCTTTCGGGGCACGGCCCGTTGAGAAGTTAAGCGGATCGAGCCAATAAGGATCTGCACCGGGCGATTCGGTCGGTATGGGAACGTGTTTCAGCGAATTCTAGGGTGGGTGAGCGTCGCGGAACGCTACCTTCAGCGCTTACGCGCGAGCGTGAGCCCGTCGGCCACCGGGATCATGCTCAAATCCACGCGCGGATCCTCCTTGAGATGGAGATTGAAACGGCGGATCGCCTCAGTCGCTTGGTCCTGCGCGCCTGGGTCCGCTACCCGGCCGCCCCAGAGAACGTTATCCACGAGGATGAGCCCACCGGGCCGCAGGAGCCGGAGGCTAAGCTCGTAATAATCGATATAGGATTCTTTATCCGCGTCGATGAAGGCATAATCGAAGGTGCCCGTGGCGCCCCCAGCCAGGAGTTGTTGCAGGGTCTCGACAGCGGGTGCCAGGCGTAAATCAATCTTGCCGGCGACCCCCGCCTCGCGCCAGTAGCGCGCGGCGACGGAAGTCCATTGCGGGTTGACGTCACAGGCAATGAGCTGTCCGTCCGATGGTAAACCGAGCGCGACGCAAAGTGAGCTGTAACCCGTGAAGACGCCGATCTCAATGGCCTTTTTAACGCCAAGTAAACGCACCAACAGTGTCACGAACTGCCCCTGCTCGGGGGCGATCTGCATGTTGGCTTCCGGGAACGACGCCGTCTCCGCGCGTAAGCGCTCAAGAACCTCGGGTTCCCGGGAGGAGACGGAGAGCAGATAGGCGTACAGCGCGTCGTTCAAGCGGATGGTTTTGTTGGTCATGACACGGCCCCGGTTATGCGAGTAACATGATCATACGTCAACCTAGAGTCATGCCAAAAGAACTTAGCGCCATGGAAAATTTCGGCCCGCGTAACCGCGATTCCTGGACGGTTTTGCAACTGACGGACCCCCATCTCTACGCGGATCCAGGTGGCCTTTACGATGGCTTGAATACCTCGGAGTCATTGAGCGCCGTATTGACCTTGGCGCAGGCAAGACAGTGGCCGCCCGATGCGTTGGTGCTGACCGGTGATCTGAGCCAAGACGGTAGCCGAGCCGCCTATGCCCGGCTGCGTGAATGCATCGGGGGCTTGGGAGTCCCGGTGTATTGCTTGCCCGGAAACCACGACGATAAGGACGCGATGTGGCAAGTGCTTCCGGGCGGCAACATCCACGCAGTCGACCATGCGCCGGTCGGGGAGTGGCGCTGCGTTTTTCTTGACACCGCCGTGGCCGGCCGCGAACACGGGCATTTGAGCGCCGAGCAAATCGCCCGGCTCGATGAGCGGTTGTCGGCCGAGACGGGGCATCCGGCCTTGGTGTTCATGCACCATCATCCGGTCGTGATCGGGAGCCTGTGGATGGACGAGATCGGGGTGGATAATTCCGCCGCCTTCTTCGAAGTCCTTGACCGCCATACGCAGGTACGCGCGGTGCTCTGGGGCCACGTTCACCAAGAGTTCGCGGCGCTGAGAGCGGGCGTACGGCTCCTTGGAACCCCCTCCACTTGTGTGCAGTTTACGCCGCGGACCAACCGTCACCAGCGCGATACGCTGAGCCCCGGCTACCGTTGGCTACGGCTGTGGCGGGACGGACGGCTGGAGACGGGTATCGAGCGTTTGGAGCACTAGCGAGCGGCCAAAACTAGCATGCGCTTATTCTCGACGTCACCCTTTAGGCTCCGCGATGTTATCTCTTAGATATACCGGCAACGCCTGCTCCGCCGCCACGATGTCCCCCTGACGAAAAGCCTGCGCGCCGAGCAGGGCGATGTCACGGGCGGAAGGATACTGATGCGGGTCCACACCGCAAAGCCGTTTTCCAAGCCGCTTCCGCAACGCCTCGCCGTGATCCGCCCACCCGCCGCCTACTCCGAACCAGGTCCCCGTTTCTGGGAGGGAGACGGCCGCCGGAGGAGCCACGCATTCGGGCTGCGTGGCGCACATGATTCCCGAGGCGCCGAGCTCATAGATCCCCCAGTAGACTTCGCCCATACGAGCATCGATAACGCTCAGCACTTGTCGCGATCCCGTTCGTCTATGTGCGCCTTGCGCGAGAGCCGCCAAGGTGGAGATCGGCGCGACGCCGAGACCGGCGCCCAGGGCCAGCCCTTGAATCACACCGGCGGCGATGCGAACCCCGGTAAAAGAGCCCGGTCCCCGGCCGAAAGCGAGCCCCGCGAGCGAGGTCAGCGTCAATCCGGCCTCGCGAAACAACTCGTCGATCATACGCAGGATCAGCTCGCTGTGGCGCCGGGGCGCGATCTCAAAGCGCTCCCGCAACTCATCGCCCAGGAGAAGCGCCGCGGAACAGGCTTCGGTCGAGGTGTCGATGGCGAGGATCTTGAGGCGCATCGTGCAGCTGCCGGAATTGACGATGGCTACAGTATGCCAAACTAAGACCAGCTTCAAAAACGTGCTCCCGACCGCGGCGGACGGCGGCATCACGAGGGGCGCCGTGCCCGCTCCGATTCAATTGGTGACTTTGCAGCTGCCGCGCCAGACTTAGAATATGTGGTGTCACGCGATCCGAAGTATGAGTTCCATCGCACGGCCGGCCTCTTGGCGCACGTATAGCTACGAACACGGGACCGACAGATAGACTGGTAACTCTTTCTTCTATGCTGTCGCGTCTATCAACAGAGGGCTCGTCGCAGCTGCGCGGTCATTCAATAATGTCTTCATCAACGATGTGGACAGTGTCGCTTCATATCACGGACGCCGGCATTGGCTAGATGAAAAGATGTGGATTCTTTGCAAGGCATTTTGTGCGTTTGAGTTTCTCCCACACGCTGTACAGAACACCGTCGATATTCTCCTTTCATTGAAAGGGGCGGGGGTAAAATGTGTCGTTCTCGATCTCGACGACACGCTGTGGGGCGGCATTATCGGAGATGACGGCCTTGAGGGGATACGGCTCGGACACTTTGGAGATGGCGAGGCCTTTCAGTGGTTCCAGCATTATCTGCTAGACCTCAAAAAAAGAGGCATCCTGCTTGCCGTGTGCAGCAAGAACGATCCAGAAAATGTGCTTCTTCCTTTCCGCAACCACCCGGAGATGGTTTTAAAAGAGAACGATATTACTGTTTTCATTGCCAACTGGTTGAGTAAAGTTGAAAGCATCAAGGCGATCCGTGAAACACTTAATATTTCCTTCAGTTCAATGGTTTTTATCGATGATAGCCCGTTCGAGCGCAATCTTGTGCGGGACGAATTGCCGGAGTTGATCGTGCCAGAGATGCCAGAGGATCCCGCGCTGTACGTGCGGTGTCTGGCCGAGATCAATCTGTTCGAGACTACTTCGTACTCTGAGATCGACGCTGAACGCGCGGAGCTTTATCGGCTAGAAGCGCAGCGCAAGATCGCCGAGAAGCGTTTCTCAAACCCGGAAGATTATCTGAAGTCACTCGACATGAAGATAACGCTCAAACGGTTCGATCCTTTCAACCTGCCGCGTATCGCACAGCTCTTGCAGCGTAGCAATCAGTTCAATTTGCTGACTCGACGCTTCAGCGAGGCGCAGTGTGAGACCTTCATGCAGGACCGGGAAGCTTAGCTGCCGATTTATCTTAAACTGCGCGACAAGTATGGCGACAACGGACTGATCTCGGTCGTCATCGGCCGCATCGATGCCGGCACGATGCGGATCGAGGAATGGGTCATGAGTTGCCGCGTATTGGCCCGCGGGGTGGAGCAGTATGCGATGAATTATCTTTTTGAGTTCGCAAGAAGACAGGGGATTGGTCTCGTGAAAGCCTCTTACCAACCCACGTCAAAGAATCAGATGGTCAAAGAGTTTTTTGGTCGCTTCGGTTTCCGAAAAGTGCAAGAGAATGCTGAAGGGGCGACCGATTGGGCGCTTGAAACAAACGCGTATGAGCCGCGGATTCACTTCATTGAACCTGAACAGGAAGAGATTGCCGGATGCAAAGGTCCGAAATAATGGCTGCACTCACTGGAGTATTTCGCGAAGTGTTCGGCCAGCCTACACTTGAAATTCGCGAAGAAACGACGGCCGCGGATGTTAACGATTGGGACTCATTGAGTCACGTGACCATGATCTTCGCCACGGAAAAGAAGTTTGGCGTCTCATTCTCGACCCGAGAAGTCCAGGGCCTCAAAAATGTCGGGGAGCTGATCGCACTGATTGAGCAAAAAACGAGCTGATATGCTTTTTTATTCAGCGATCTTTCCCATATTCCTTCTTTCGTCACTGATCCTGTACTATACCCTGCCTCCGGAGCGCCGTAAGACCGCGCTCCTGGCGTTCAGCTATACATTTTATGGGTTGTGGAACCTTCCTTATTTGTTGCTGCTCGTCACGGCGACCGCCGTGGCGTATGTTTCTGGCATCGCGATCCAGCGCGCCACATCCGGCCGCGACAAAAGGAAGGCGCTTCTTTATTCGCTCGGGCTGCTGCTAGGTTCGCTAGCTCTCTTTAAGTACGCCGGTGTTTTGGGAGAGCTTGCGCGCCTGTCCGGATTTGCGGGCGGCCTGGCAGACAGTTTCGACCGGATTCTGGTCCCTCTTGGTATTTCCTACTACACCTTTAAACTGGTCAGTTATGTAGTGGATATATATTGGGACAAAATCCCAGCCGAGAATGATTTCACGGCGTTTGGTCTTTATGTGGCGTTTTTTCCCCAGATCCTGAGCGGGCCTATTCAGCGGCCAGGTGAATTCCTACCACAGCTCAGGTGTCCTATCGCGACTGATCCGAAGCGCATCGTGCGCGGCCTGCGCCTGATGCTCTTCGGTTATTTCAGGAAGTTTGTTGTCGCGGATTCGCTGGCCATACTCGTGAACGAAGTTTACGCGGCCCCGCTGAACTATAACTCGGCGTGCGTGCTCCTGGCTTGTTACGCGTTTGTGATACAGCTTTACGCCGATTTTTCCGGCTTTACGGACATTGCTATCGGTATCGGGCGCCTTTATGGAATCGAGTCACCGCGGAATTTCGACATGCCGTTTTATTCTCCGAACCTGCAGGTTCTTTGGCGACGCTGGCATATGACGTTGACGCGATGGTTGGCGGATTATGTATTCATGCCGCTGCGCATGGGTTTTCGTGCGTGGGGAGCTTGGGGGCTCGCTGCGGCGATCACGATCAATTTCATCGCCATCGGAATATGGCATGGTGCGACTTTGCCATTCCTAGCGTTTGGACTTCTTCACGCGTTTTATATGTGTGTTTCGGTGTTTACACTGCCGCAACGAAACGCGTTTTTCGACCGGTGGCCGCTGTTGGCAGCATGCCGTCGGCTTTGGGCACCATTGATTACGTTCCAGCTATGGACGATTTCGGAGATTTTTTTCCGTGCCGATTCCTTGGGCAATGCGGGGCACATTCTAAGGGCGAGCTTGACCTTGCTGATGCTGGCCGCCGGTACAGCGAGAACGGGAGGAGCATTGGAAAAGGAATATACTAATCGCCTAAGCCAATTTCCTCCGCCGGACCCATGACCCATGTCGACTCCAAACACCCACCGCTCCGCGCACGCCGCTGATGCTACGCCGGTGACCACCGATCCCGTCTGCGGGATGACGGTGCGCCCGGACGGTCAACATCGGCTGAGCTACCAAGGCAAAATCTATCTTTTCTGTGGTGGCGGGTGCTTAGCCAAATTTCAGGCGGCTCCCGAGCGCTATCTGCCGGCTGCGTCCGGGACGCCGCCAGCGCCGCCCCCGAGACCGGCGCAACCCGTCACGGCGGCAAGCGCTTACACCTGCCCCATGCATCCCGAGGTTCAGCAACCCGGGCCGGGAAGCTGTCCCGACTGCGGAATGGCCCTCGAGCCGATGGGCGTGGCCGGGATCGAGACGCGCACCGAATATACCTGCCCGATGCACCCCGAGGTGGTGCGGAGCGAGCCGGGGACCTGTCCCCTCTGCGGCATGGCTTTGGAACCACGCTCTGCCGTCGTCGAAGAGGACAACCCCGAGCTCGCGGACATGACCCGGCGCTTCCGAGTGGGCCTCGGGTTGGCCGTGCCGGTCTTCGTGATCGCCATGCTCAGCGACGTGGCCGGCCTCTCAAGCGCGTCGCTCACGCGTTGGAGTCAGTGGCTGCAGCTCGCGCTAGCGACGCCCGTCGTGATGTGGGCAGGATGGCCCTTCTTTCAGCGCGGATGGCATTCGTTGGCCCACCGGCGCCTTAACATGTTTACGCTGATTGCGCTCGGTGTCGGCGTTGCTTGGATCTACAGCACCATCGCCACGCTTAGTCCCGGCCTCTTCCCGGCTGCGTTACGCGATGCTCACGGCAACGTGCCGGTCTATTTTGAAGCGGCCGCCGTGATCACGGTCCTGGTGTTGCTCGGTCAAGTGATCGAGCTCAAAGCACGCAGCCGTACCGGTGCGGCCATTCGCGGGTTGATCTCGCTCGCGCCGAAAAGCGCGCGCTTACTCCGGGAGGACGGCGGCGAGGAGGACATCCCCCTGGAACGCCTCCAGATCGGCGACCGGCTTCGCATACGGCCGGGCGAGAAAGTGCCGGTGGATGGCGTGGTACTGGAGGGGACAAGCGCGATTGACGAGTCCATGGTCACCGGCGAGCCGGTTCCGGTGCAGAAGACTGTCGGCGAGCGCTTGATCGGGGCCACCGTGAATGGCACGGGAGCCCTCGTGATGCGGGCTGAACGAGTGGGCAGCGATACGCTCTTGGCACAGATCGTACGCATGGTAAGCGAGGCGCAACGCAGTCGCGCGCCGATCCAGCGCCTGGCCGATGCCGTGTCGGGGTGCTTCGTTCCGGCGGTCGTAGTGGTCTCGGTGCTGACCTTTGTGGCCTGGGGAGCCGCGGGTCCTGAGCCGCGGCTCGCCCATGCGATTGTCAATGCGGTCGCCGTCCTCATCATCGCCTGCCCTTGCGCTCTCGGTCTCGCGACGCCGATGTCGATCATGGTGGGGACCGGCCGTGGGGCGACAGCGGGGGTGCTCATCAAGAACGCGGAAGCCTTGGAGATCCTCGAGGGTATCGATACCCTGGTCGTCGACAAGACCGGAACGTTGACCGAAGGGCGGCCGAAACTCGTTTCGGTGTACGCGCTGGCCGAGCGTTCGGAGGAAGAGATCTTACGCTTGGCGACGGGCATCGAGCGGGCGAGCGAGCATCCGCTGGCCGCGGCGATCGTGCGCGGGGCCGAGGACCGCGGAGTACCGATACCCTCGGCTTCGGACTTCAAGTCTAAAACCGGTCAGGGTGTGATAGGAACCGTAGCCGGACGGCAGGTGGCAGTCGGAAATCGCGAGTTGTTAGAGAGCCTAGGCATCGATTCCACCGCGCTTGAGGATCGCGCACAGGCCCTGCGGGGTGACGGGCAGACCGTGATGTTCGTAGCCCTGGACGGAAAGCCAGCCGGATTGTTCGGTGTGGCCGATCCGATCAAGGAGACGGCGCCCGAGGCCATCGCCGCTTTGCATAAGCGAGGACTGCGTGTGGTGATGCTCACGGGTGATCACGAGACGACGGCCCGCGCCGTGGCCGAGAAACTTGGAATCGATCGCGTCGAGGCCGAGGTGCTGCCGGATCAGAAGCTCACGGTGATCAAGAAACTCCAGGATCAAGGCCGCAAGGTCGCCATGGCGGGTGACGGCATCAACGACGCGCCGGCCCTCGCCCAGGCGCATGTCGGGATCGCCATGGGAACCGGGACCGACGTGGCGATGGAAAGCGCCGGCGTGACCTTAGTGAAGGGCGATCTCCGCGGCATCGTGCGCGCGCTGCGTTTGAGCCGAGCCACGATGCGCAATATCCGGCAGAATCTATTCTTCGCATTCGTGTACAACGCGCTTGGCGTGCCGGTTGCGGCAGGCGTGCTCTACCCGGCGTTTGGACTGCTGCTCTCCCCCATGATCGCCGCGGCGGCGATGAGCCTCAGCTCGGTGTCTGTAATCGCTAATGCATTGCGTTTGCGGTGGGCGGAGTTGGACGGTGGATAGGGTCTAGTAGCCTCCCCCTTGCTTCTGAACCAGTCAACAATATCGGCATCGAAGCGGACAGTCAGTTGCTCCTTGGGTTTTTCCGGCGGCATCCACACTTCGGCCTGCCGGAAAAATTCATCGCCGAGTTTGGGAATACCGGAATAGTCGATATCCTCTTCCCGGATGGCTTCTATTTCCTTAAGCCTTGGTTTGGCAATAGCAATGGTACCTCATTGATTCTTTCTTGTTGGCCTTATTAAGTATCGAACAGATCGGGCAGGTTGCGGGCACCGGGCACCACGCGAACGATTTCAACACCGCCTTCAATCTCGCGGTAAAGGATTAGATAGCTCCCCACGGGGAAATAACGGAGATCGGCCCGGATGTCTGGCCGGGCAGGGCCAAGACGAGGGTACTCGGCGAGCAAGTGACACTTCGCGGCTATCTCATCGAGGACGCGATCTGCGGCGTCGGTGTTATCCTGAGCAATATATATCCAGATATCGATGAGATCTTGCTCGGAAAGATGGGTTTTTTTGAGGACGGGCATTCACTTTGTGTCCGTCTGCGCCGCCCGGTGACGGCGGCGGGCTTCGGCTTTGATCGATTCAATGTCGCCTAGCTTGCCCGGACCGCTGGCCAGCCCTTTGTCCCAGAGCTGGCCCAGCTCATCGAGCCCCTGCTGACGCAGGGATCGCTTTATTCTCCAATCCCGTAAGGCCTCCCGGACCACTTCACTGTTCGAGGCATATTCGCCGCTGTTAACAGCGTCCCGGACCACAGCAGCCATTTCCGCCGTAAGGGCGATACTGACCTTCTCAACATTCGCCATAGTGATTACCTCCTTACTAATTAGTAGCAATTAATACTACCAATAGCAAGGATGAAGATTGTCCGACAAACGGCCCTTTAAGGGCCATTTTCGGAGGATAAGAAAAAAACAAGCGCTTGCGTGTCCGGTAAGGGCGTTTAAGAAGCCCATCAAGCGCAGCGTCCCTGTTTGTGCGTCCGGTTGAAGCGCTTGTTCGGCCCCCGATCGCCGGGACAACCCATGTGCATCATACCGCAACCTCAAGCAACACTTCAGGATGACGCTCGGCGATCTTCAGGAGCGTCTGTGCCGCACCCGAGGGCTCGCGCCGGCCCTGCTCCCACTGCTCTAGGGTGCGCTTCGAAACGCCAAGGGCTGCTGCGAACTGTGCTTGGGAGAGC
Organism: Gammaproteobacteria bacterium; assembly: GCA_050740455.1. Taxonomy (GTDB): domain Bacteria; phylum Pseudomonadota; class Gammaproteobacteria; order JACCXJ01; family JACCXJ01; genus USCg-Taylor. The sequence goes on from JBOIDF010000047.1 coordinate 15,412, forward strand.
CCGCTCTTCAGACGCACGCGAACTACGCGAGACTTCGGCTCGACTTTCATGCGTTTGCCTCCGCCCGCCTTAATCTCTCGTATGCCGTCTAGGACTTCTTGCCACACATCACGCTCGGCCTCGAATTTGGCTAACGCCTTTCCAGTAAGCTTCTTACCCATTTCGGAATGCCTCTAACAACTGCTTCAGAATATGCGCGGAGACATCGTCGCGCGCGGCCTTGGCATAGATCGTCAACATCCAGAACTCGTTCGTTTCGTACCGTACGAAATGGATGACTCGTAGCCCGCCGCGCTTGCCCATGCCCGGCCGCGCCCTACGTAGTTTGCGAACGCCACCCGAGCCGGGAACGACCTGAGATGCGCTTCGTTCCTCAGCGCATCCTAAGCGGGCTGTGGCCAGAGTTTTGGATCACGAGCCGTGTGCAGCACTGTGAGTATGACCACCCGCTTGGATTCGACACGGAAGAAGACAGCATACGGGAAGCGTGACACGAGTGCTCGGCGCACCTTGCCGTGGACCTGCGCAAACATCTGCGGATCGCGCTCGATGGCATCGAACGCAGAATCAACGGCGGTAAGAAACTTTTCGCCAAGCCTTTCGGTTTGCAGTTCGTAGTAATCGAAAGCAGCACCGAGATCCCGCCCAACCTGCCGACGGTAAACAACCGGCAGGGGCATCAGCGTCGCCGGGCTTCGGCAAGCACCTGGTCTCGGGAAATAACGTCGTCGGGATTACGCTCGTGTTCGGCCAAACGTTCGTCAATTACTGCGCGGTGGGCATCGCCCAACAGCACGGACGATGGGTCTGAGGCAAGGCTTGCCCAAATGATCTCCGCTAAGCGCATTCGCTCTTCGGGAGGCAGCTTGAGGATTTCGGCAACGTCAGCATCACTCATGTGTCTAGCATACCACTCCTCTTACCTGCGCGCTAAACGTTTGACACGTTTGACATGAGCGGCAGCCGACAGTGGGCCAAGCCCGCTGTTGGATGTCCGGTCGATGGAAGGGTTAGGTGGCACTCTGTTGATTGCACAGAAAGTCGAAGGCAAACTTGTAGCGCGCCAGTGAAACGCCCTGGATGGTATTGGTCTCTGGATCGCCGCTGCAAACAAGCGCTACGACCTGCTTGTTCATGTCTACGATCGGTGCGCCGCTGCAACCTCGGAAGTGTTCGTGCCCAGGGTGAGCGACTGGGAGCTCGAATACGTGGAACTCGCTCTCCGTCCGGAGGTACCGCAAGCCGGGGTAGACATTCATCTCTGTCGCGAGTGCATCTGACCCGTGCAGTTCGGGTTTGACTTGGCCCGAGAAAGCGAAGATTCCGTTGGGATCTGGCACCGCCGTCAGATCCTGCTGGAACACGTGGCGCGGGCATTCGTTTGATATTCCATGGGGTGTGACGTTCTGATAAGTGGAGACGAGGTCACGCGCAACCTCCGTGTAGCAGAAATCGATTTCGCGAAGTGCACCGCAGCCCCGGACCATTTCAGCCACGTAGTTGAAGCTGCGCGGACGATAGATTGCCGTTCCTTTCCCTGGCTCGTAGCCAAGATCAACAACCCATCCGTCTGCGCCACGGTCGACAGCGTGTCGCACCGAAAGCAGAAAGCGGCGCTCACCATAGTCGATGAGCGTCCCGGATGCGATGCCCACAGGGACGTTCTCAGCATTGAATCGGCGGAGCGGAATGCTCGTGATGAGTACCCATTCCAACCATTCGCGGGACTGAGGGCGGAGCTGCATTTGGTGGCACCTAACGGAGCCCGCGTAGGATGTGCTAAGGAACGAAGCGCATCGTTCGAGTGAGAGTTCTCTCAAAGGTCAAACGGTTTTCATGACCGAATTTCGCCGTGCTCATGTTCCAGGCGAAACGTGGTTTTTCACGGTCAATCTCGCCGGGCGGAGGGGTAACCGTTTGCTGGTCGATCAGATCGTTGCGTTGCGCCGGTCTTTCCGGTACGTCACGGAAAGGCGTCCATTTCGTTTGGATGCGGTGGTGGTCTTGCCGGATCATCTCCATTGTATTTGGACGTTGCTTCCCGGTGACACGGATTTTTCCATGCGCTGGAATGTGCTGAAAGGACACTTTTCTCGTGCCATCGTAAAAGGCGAACGAATCTCTCAAAGCAGGGCAAAACGGCGAGAACAGGGCTTGCGGCAACGTCGATTTTGGGAGCACCTGCTACGAGATCAGGAGGATTGTAACAAACATGTCGATTACATCCATTGGAATCCGGTAAAGCATGGCTGGGTCACTCGGGTTGCCGATTGGCGGCATTCAAGCTTTCTACGCGGCCCGTGGCCATTCATCCGGCAACCTGGGGTTGCCATGGAAAATTCGACGTTTGTGCGGGCGAATAACTCGAACCGATGCGGGCTCATCTTGTATTTAGAGATAAGCCCTCCATTCAGACTCATCTAGCATTGGAAGAGGCTCCTATTTGACAAACCTGAAGTTCCTTGAGATTATTCGCAACCTGGGGAGGGACGGTTAACAACGAAAGGAGGTCAATCATGAAAGGATTTACTGATCTACGACAAACGATTTGTCGAACTGCACTTCTCGCCGCCGTTTTCAATCCTCTTAGCGCCTGGGCAGATGGAACGGAGACCCTCGGCCCGCCCAGTATCCCGATCCAATCCGGTACAGGGATCGTCGCTGCGGGTACTGGTTTGATCTCCCAGCCGGGAACGATCGGCATCAGTGTCCCTGGGACGGTGAAGCAGGTCCTGCTTTACTGGGAAGGGCAATCGATTAGTCCGAATCCCGGCGATAGCACGATCGTAGTGAACGGGAACACAGTCACCGGTACCCTGATCGGGGGACCCACGCTTTTTTTCAGTGACAAGCAAAGTTCCACCTTCCGCGCCGATATCACCAGTCTCAATCTGGTGGCATCCGGTCCCAACACGCTCAACGTCCAGGGCTTGAACTTTGGCTTTGCCGACAACGGGGCTGGGGTGATGGTCGTCTACGATGACGGTTCTCCCGCCAGCATCCAGCTGCGCGACGGGAATGATCTGGCCTTCATAAACTTCGCTCCACCGCTCAATACCACCAATGCTCAGACATTCACGTTTGCCCCCGAGACATCCGACCGGAACGCGACGCTGTCCATGTTTTTCTCGAGTGTGCAGGGCTCCGTCTCTGGCGGTGCATTCCGTCCGAACGCAATTGAGATTACCGTAGGCGGATCGACTACGGTGCTCAATAATCAGCTGAACAGTAACGATGGCGACGAGTGGGATACTCTGACTGTTCCGGTGCTCGTCCCAGCAGGCGCCACGATGCTCACCGTTCAAGCCTTGTCCAAGGATAACCTGAACTCGGGTAATCTGCCTGCTTCCTTCGCCTGGAGCGCCGCCGGGCTTTCGATCGTAGAAATCCCCACCCCAGGCCAAGGCCAGGGATGCACGCCGGGCTACTGGAAGCAGTCCCAACACTTCGATTCTTGGACTTCCCCCTATACGCCCAGCAGCCTGTTCTCGGCAGTCTTTGAGAATGCTTTTCCAGGGATGACCCTTTTACAGGTACTTGAGCAAGGCGGTGGCGGATTAACGGCGCTGGGCCGCCATACCGTAGCCGCACTGCTCAATGCCGCCTCTCCAGACGTAAGCTATGACCTGACGGTGAGTGAGGTTATTGCCCAGTTCAATCAGACATTCCCGGGCACTAATACTGCCTATGAGGATCTCAAGAATACGTTTGAAGGATTCAACGAACAGGGTTGTCCGCTCGATTAACGGGGTGTAGTAGAGTTGGTAGGCGGGTTACGGCTGTCGCCCTAACCCGCCAACCTACAAGCGCTCGCTCACGGCCGCGACGGCCAAGTCGTGCTGCGACTCAAAAGCCCCTACCATGATGGGACCACTCATATCGTGATGGAATCCCTCGAGTTTATGCAGCCCGCGATCGGGTCGAGCTGACGAGATTGCGCGGGTCGCTGGAGGCGGTCACCCGCCTCCAGCTCCCACGAAACGCCGCATGCGGATTTCCCGCACGGCGCTCTTCAGAGGTTGATTCACAGCCACAGCGTATTGGTGAGGCGTGTCATCATCGCACCTTCGGACGCTCGCGCGGCCGGTCTTGGTAACTTGCATTTCCTCTTACTCTAGAAATCGTAGTCCGGATGAAACCCCACAAGGGACGGGATCCGGAAAATGATGATGGATGACCCTACCTGATTCCCCGGAATCCGCCGCGCTCCTTCCGGGCTTACTACATTAGAATGCGCAGTATTGTGCATTCGTGGAGTCTAGCGCTGAAGAATCGGACGCAAGAGAACAGAATTGATGCTACGTTTTTTCGCGAGCACACCGAAAGGGACGGAAGCTCTGCTGGCACGGGAACTGGCAGCGCTTGGCGCCACCAAGATCCGCGTGCAATCAGCGGGCGTGGCATTCGCGGGCACGCTTGCAACCGGCTACCGCGCTTGCCTTTGGTCGCGCGTTGCATCGCGGGTCATAGTACCACTCGGCCATTTTCCGGCCTCCGATCCCGAGGCGCTATACGAAGGCGTGCGCGCGATCGCCTGGCACGAACACTTTGGTCTGGACAACACCTTTGCCGTCGATCTGAATTGCGCCGATTCCTTCCTCACTCACTCGCATTTCGGAGCCCTCAAGGTCAAGGATGCGATCGTCGACCAATTCCGCGATCTCTTCGGATCGCGGCCGACGGTCGCTTTGGAGCGGCCCGACTTACGAATCAACGTTTACCTGTATAAAAACGAGGCTACGGTAAGCATTGATCTCTCCGGCGAGAGCCTGCACCGGCGCGGCTACCGGGACGACGCCCTACTGGCGCCGTTAAAGGAGAACCTCGCCGCCGCGATCCTGTTGCTCGCGGATTGGCCCCAGCGCGCGGCCGAGGGCCAACCGTTCATGGATTTGATGTGCGGCTCGGGCACCCTTCCGATCGAGGCGGCCCTCATCGCCGCGGACATCGCACCGGGGCTAAACCGTGGGCGTTTCGGGTTTTTCGCTTGGCGCGGCCACGATCAGGCACTTTGGGAGCGGCTGCAGGACGAGGCGCAGGCGCGCAAACAGGAAGGCATCAAGAACCTGCCGGCGATCGCCGGGTACGACCGCGACCCGCGTGCGGTCTCGTCCGCGCGCAAGAACGCTCAGCGCGCGGGCATAGCCGGCGTCACTCAATTCACACGCCAAGAACTGCAAGCGGCCCCGCCCAAAACGCCAACGGCCGGATTAATCGTGGTTAACCCGCCGTACGGACGCAGAGTCGGCGGCGATAGCGAACTGCCGCGGCTCTATGCCGAGATTGGTGAGGTACTTAGGCGCAATTTTTCCGGCTGGGACGCGGCGGTATTTACGGAGAACACCAAGCTTCTCTACCGGCTGCGGATGGATGCAAGGAGATCGGTCCCGCTGTACAACGGCGGCCTCGAGTGCTCCTTGACGTGGTTTCACTGTCCCGCGCGCGCAGCCGCTCCGCCGATCGCACTACCGGATACCAAAGGAAGCTCTGCAAGCTTGCCGACGCAGAGCGTCGAGATGTTTGCGAATCGTCTCCGCAAGAATATGCGCTCCCTGGCCCGCTGGGCGCAGCGATCGGGCGTTGAATGTTACCGCCTCTATGACGCCGACCTACCCGAGTACGCCTTAGCGATTGACTTTTATGGGGGCGAGGAGTCTTGGGTTTATGTGCAGGAATATGCGCCCCCGCCCTCTGTGGACGCGCTCAAAGCGACGGCGCGGCGGGACGCCGCCCTCGCCGCGATTCCCGCTATCGCCCGCGTACCGGAGAGCCGGGTGTTTTTCAAGCTACGCCAGCGGCAAAAAGACCGGGCGCAATATACGAAGTTCGCCGAGGAAGGACGCTTCCTGAGCGTCAATGAGGGTGGCTATCGCTTCGCGGTGAATTTCACGGATTATATCGACACCGGTCTGTTTCTCGATCATCGAACGACGCGCGGCCTTATCCAGACCCTGGCGGCCGGGCGGCATTTTTTGAACCTGTTCGGATATACGGGCGCCGCCAGTGTGTACGCGGCCTTGGGGGGCGCCGCGAGCACGACGAGCGTCGATCTTTCGCGTACCTACCTCGAGTGGGCGCGGCGTAATTTTGCCTTGAATCGAATCGATACGGGTGCGCATGCGTTTATTCAGGCGGACTGCCTGGAATGGATACAGGAGGCGGCGCAACGCAAAGCACGATACGGCCTCATCTTCCTCGACCCGCCGACTTTCTCTAACTCGAAGCGCATGGCCGGAACCTTCGATGTCCAACGCGATCACGAGGACCTGATTAGGGATGCGCTCAAGCTTTTGAGCGCCGATGGCGTGCTGCTATTCTCGACCAACAGCAGGCACTTCAAGCTGCGGGTTTCCTCGCCCGGGATCAACATCGAAGACATCACCCAGATCACGATTCCGCTGGACTTCGCCCGGCGGCCGCACGTCCACCGCTGCTGGAAATTGATGCGCCAGCCACTGGTAGACCGATCCACGTAAGGGAACCTCAAAAAAAGGGGTCGTAGCGAGGTGGCCTCGGTTCTGTGAACAGCGAATTAGGGTTTGTAGGTGGTGAAATGAAGAAAAGCGCTGACCTTAGGGTGATCGCGACGCGCGCGACCTGAGCTTGCCGACGGAGAGGGCGAGCTCGTCCTGGGCCGAATGGATAGCGGCGGCAGTCTCGACACGCCCGGCTTGGCTGAGAATATCGATCAAACGGCTGAGCGCTCCATTCAGTTCGGCGGTGAGCACATGATCGCCGAGCCCTGACAGCGTGCGCATGATCAGGTCTTCGGCCCGCGGTTTCTGTTCCTGCGACAGACGGTTGAACATGATCTCGAACGTGCGAAGTATCTCCGCATAGGTCTGGTGCTGCATGGCCTCCGATGCTGATACCGCGAGGGATTCGAAAGCGCTCATGAGCCGGGAAAAAACGTTGTCGGTATAGACGAGCGGGACCCGGTGACCGTCCGCGCTGCCCTTGTCTTCGGACGACCAGCGCGCGAGCAGGTCACGCAGATTATAGATCGTCAGCAGACCGGGGTCGGGATCGGATTGAGCGGTAGATATCGAGGTCCAGGCGATGGTTTCGAGCTCTTCGATCCCATTCAGCGGATCGCTCGCGATATCGCGTTGACTTTCGCGGCGGATCGCCGCGTAAAGAGCCTTGCCAACCGCGATTGCATCATCATCGGTATGCGACTTCACTACTGCGAGCACATCCTGGAATGCTACGTAATCGCCGACCGATACGTTTAACACGATCTCCACCTCCGCTCCTGCCAGGGCGGTTGCCTCAGCGATTGCGTCAAGGTCTATCCGGGTCACGAAGCCGTGTCTTGCCGCTAACACCTGCGTGCGTCGCGGGGCGTCGCAGCAGGATGTGCGGCGTGTCTTGCGGATGAGGTTCATCTGCGCTTTCCGCGCCGCTAACACATGGTCGTGGAGCGCTTCGATTATGACCACCGGACGCATCTGGTCGATAGTGGTGTAGAAGAGCACCAGGAGAAGATAAAGTGCGACCACCGTTAAAACGAAGGTGACCATGGCGCCGAATACCGGATTGACGGGCCCAACGCTGGCCAGGATGACAAGTGCGTAAAGCGAGAGACCAACGAAGAAGCCAAAGGAGAATTGATTATTACGGCGCCGCAGAAACTGGTCGTAGACCTGATGCGTGAGCGAGCTCGCGGCCTGCTGCAGCGCGATCAGCAGGAGCGAGGTCGTCAAAGTGGTCACCGTAATCAGACCGGAGGCAACCGTACTGAGCAGCTCGCTAGTGCCTTTTGCGTCTGAGAATACGTAAGTTTCCAACAGTGAGCGGATGGGCTCGAGCCCTGCGATATTGCCGCGGTCGATAAAGCTCGTGAGTGTGGCGAGCAACAGGAAGGCAGTGATGATACAGGTAGGAAGCAGCAGAAATTCCGCGAAAGCATGCCGGATTGCATCCCGTGCTATCCTGAGACCGCTCTCGGTCTGCTCGGCATTCACGCGCGCATCCTCGCGGTATTGGCCCATGTGGTGTCGGCATTGGACATACGTCCGGAAGGAGTCCGCGAAATCGCGTCGGTGTTTGATCGGGGCTGGCATAAGGCGCCCGGATACAGCTTGTCATCCTCGCTGGCCATCGCGGACGTGTTGAAGGTTATGAGTGCTACTCCTATTCCGAATAGTGGGTAAAGTTTAGTTGTCTTCATGGGTTTTCACCTCTCTTGCATTTAAATCTCAAAGCGGCACCGTATGATGCCGCAACTGTCTGAAAGGGTTTCTTGTTTCATCCCTTTTCTTACCTCGTAGTGTCCTGAGGATTCCATTCAGCTTGCCGGTACTCACTGCCATGGTCGATCTCCTCGTGAACTTTTCACCGAATACCTGGGAACAACCCAATACGTCGTTCCACGAGCGCAGTATTGGAAACTTCACCCTGGCCGACAATGATTCAGACGCCGAATTATTTGCTCCAAACGCCGTTCGCTACCTACGGGCCGGCAGGGTCGCTCGATGTGCTATCCGACGTGCTGCGCGTCGTGCGATTGTCGGACGCCGTATTGTTCCGCGGCGAGCTCTCGGCCCCATGGGCTCTCGAATCCCTGGATTCCGCACAACTCGCCCCTGTGCTACTGCCCGACGCAAAGCGGCTGGCGCTGTTTCACTTGGTGGCAGAGGGCTGCTGCTGGATCGCGCTTCCGGATCGTCATCAGGTGCAGCTTGCGAGCGGCGACCTCGTCATACTGCCCTACGGCGATGAACACACGCTGGGGAGCGATGGCGCGCACGACCCGGTGCCGGTCACAAGACTGGCTAAACATACAAATGGTAACGCTGCTCCGAGTGTTGTGGCATGCGGCGGCGGGGGCGAGATCACACGTCTCATCTGCGGTTTCGTACACTGCGATGAGCTGCTATTCAGCCCGCTACTGAAGACCTTACCGCCGCTCATGCATGTGCGCACGGTAAGCGACTCAGATCAATCGTTGCTTGCCACCACGGCACGAAACCTGGTCCGGGAACTCCACACGGCCGATGCCGGGAGCGCGTGCGTACTTGCGCGGCTGACCGAGCTGCTGTTCATCGAGGTGCTGCGTCGGCACATGGCCTCGCTACCACCCGACACCATCGGTTGGCTGACCACGTTTAACGATCCGATGGTGGGCCGTGCGCTACAGCTGCTGCATGCGGATCCAGCTTATGCGTGGACGGTGGATCGGCTCGCGCACCAGGTCGGCACGTCGCGCTCGCTGCTCGCTGCTCGCTTCAAGAGGCTAGTCGGTCAACCGCCCATGCAATACTTGACATGCTGGCGCTTGCAGCTCGCCGCCCGGTTGCTGCGCGACGGTGTGAGGGGGATGGCGGCGATCGCCGCGCGCGTCGGCTACGAGTCCGAGGCCGCGTTCAATCGCGCGTTCAAGCGCTATACCGGCGAACCGCCTGGGGCCTGGCGTGCGAAGGTAACCAACGTGAGCACGGAGCCTGGCGCTCCCGGATTGCAGGATCGCGGCGACGCAAGAGGACAAAATGAAAGAAAGGGCCATGGTCGAAATACTTGTTCACAATCCCAACTCTCCCCGCCCTTCGATGGCTGCGCCAGCAACATCACGCTCTAGCCGCGGTCATCGCGCGACGTTCGTATCCCCCTTATCCAGTACAAGCACCCGGCTAGCCGTCGGCCAGAGAAGATCTCTCAGTGCTACTTGAACCTTTTTCCTGCATCTCGGGAATCACTTGGTAACGGAGGGGATGAACCAAGACCCTTCGGAAAGCAGTCGGTCTCGGCTACTCAATTGGGTGCCGAGACATGACCATAGTTAAGTATCTATTCCCTACAAAGGAAGAGGCAATGAACCATGAATGCAACACGCAAAACTGATATCTACCGGCGGTATGGACGGAAACTCATGAATGGCGCACTGACAGCGGTCGCCAGGAATGCAACCGGCCTGGCTGAACTGATCGGGGCGTTGGCCGTCGTGGCCGGCGGGTTGGTAGCCGGACAGCCGGCCGCGGCCGCGCCGGCGCAGGTCATGCCGCAGGCGGCACCGGTGATCACGGGACTGCAGAGGGTCCTGGCGTTCTCGTTGACCGACTCGAACTCGCCCAAGTCCGCGACCGCCAAGTGCCCACTGGGCAAGGTGGTCATCGGTGGTGGCGGCCGGGCCTTCGAGTTGACGTCGACGCCGACCGGTAGGCTGACCCTGACTCAGCTGGAGCCATCGGAGATTATCTACGGACCCGAGGGCATCCGGCAGGGTTACCGCGTCAGGGCGGCCGAGACCGGCTCTGGGACCTTCTTCAACTGGCGGGTCGTGGCGTATGCGATGTGTGCTGACGCCGGCTCGGTGAGCAACATCGATATCAAGGTCGCGGCGACCGATGCGTCGTCCGATCCGGTGCAGGCCACGGCGGCCGTGTGTCCCAGCGGGCAGCGTGCGCTCGGTAGCGGCGCGAGGATCAACAACCAGAGTGGACACCAGGTTGGTCTTCAGGTGGCGCGAGCCTCCGGAACCGGCGATATCACCCGTGCCCAGGCTCACGAGGACGCGGACGGATTCCTCGGCAACTGGAACCTGGTCGCCTTCGCGGTCTGCGCGGATCGGCCGCCGGGCTACGAGGTCAAGTACGGTGAGTCGCGGGACAGACTGTCGGAGACGGTCAAGACCGCGTCCGCGTACTGCAGCGGCGGCCGGCGGTTGCTCGGCTCGGGTGCCGCGATCACCAACGTGGCCCCGGGGAACGTCTCGCTCCAGAAGGTGCGCCCGGCCAGCACCGAGGGGCCAACGGAGGCGGAGGCGAGGGAGAACGTGCCGACGAGTCAGCCCTGGGACTTCATCGTCGCCCAGTCGGTGTGCGCTTTCGCCACGAACTAACCGCACGCGGGTAGGCCACCCGGCAACCCACCGCGCAGGGTAGCCACGACGGACCGACGCCGGCCGGCGTCGGTCCGTCCAAACCTGTCCGAGGGCGTTAGCCCGGTAGCTGGTCCGGCTCTCAGAAATGAACCTTTCTTGGCGGCGCGGGAAATATACATTCACAAAGGGGATCGAATTCCTAGCATGCGACGAGAGGGAGTTGCTATCAACGCGATGCGATCGACATTCGGCATGAACAGCATGACACTAGGTAAAGCTGGGCTCCTTAGCCTTACAGTCCCGGCGATCCTCGCTACCGGGCTGGCGGCAGAAGCATCGACGGAGAAGTTAGGTCAACCGAGACATTGAATTCATCGAGCGGCACAAGACCGCGACCGTCACTTGAAGGAGGTAGCACCATGAACACTTACCCGAATCATCAGATGTCAAGCCCAAGCGAGAGGGAGCTGGTCCGGGTTCTCGCCTGCCGCTACGGCGATGGGACGGTGTATCTACCCAAGGGTATGCCCGGAATGCTCTTCCTCGCCTGCCAGGAGCTCGGTCTCATCAGCGCCGACGGGTTTATTACTCGGGCGGGGCGCGAGCTGGTCGCCAGGTACTTTTTATAGAAACGACACGCACTTCGTGAACGCGCTCTGACGACAACGAGCGCAGAGAACGACAGATTGCGGCTGCACAGCGAATCAATGAAACCCAAAGATCCAACTCGTCGCCGCCAAGACCCGGGTTATGCCATCGGCATCGCCGTGGGCCTAGTCTGTCTCGCCGTGTTCTTATGGCCGACCCAGGAGCAGCTCCACGCCCTCGGGCCGATGAACACCGGGCATGAGAATTTCCGGTGCGAGTCCTGCCACGTTCCGGCACCGGGCACGACGCGTCAGCAGCTCCAGGCGACGGTGAGGTATTGGCTGGGGTGGCGCGAAACGCCGGTCGACTTCGGCCACCAGGATGTGAGCAATGTTGTGTGTCTCGGCTGCCATGAGCGCCCGAACGATCGGCATCCGGTGTATCGATTCCTGGAGCCGCGCTTCGCCAAGGCCCGCGAGCAGATCGAGCCGGAGCTATGCGTTTCTTGTCATCTGGAACACCGGGGCCAGCGTGTGACCTTGACTGATACCGGCTACTGTAGCACCTGCCACAAGGAGACGACGCTCAAGCGCGATCCGATCGATATCCCGCACGAACGCTTGATCGCCGAGGATCGCTGGGAGACCTGCCTAGTGTAGTGTTTCACAAATGGCTATACATTGGCAGACTGCTTCGCCATCGTTTCGCGAGCGCGCTGGATCTTGGCGAGGATGTCCGCACCCTTGGCGCGCCAGCGATAGGGCTTGGGATCGAGGT
>JBOIDF010000048.1:0-27406 GCA_050740455.1 Gammaproteobacteria bacterium
GCACGCCGGGTTCGACGAGCGGGATGTGGAAACGGAGCACGGTGCGGCTATGGAGGCACCGCCAGACGAAAGGGGCGGCAACAGTTATGCACACCTACGCCACCGCGCCACATCTCGACTCTACACCAATGTGTCGATACATGGGCTAAGGGCATTGATGAGACATCAGGAAAGAAGCCTGCTTGAATTAGCCGCTGCGGCCAAGACGGCAACAGGGCAAATCGAGTAATTTTGTAGAGGTTGCTGTCGATAAGTGCAGGGGCTTTGCGGTATTCTGTGGTCTCAGGCAGAGTGATCCCCTGACCCCCTTTCGGATCACTGGCACGAGGAGGCGGAACAGGCGAATCGCTCGGACTAACAGCGCAAGGGAATCTGCTGCACTCGGGCCAGCACCGCTTGGAAGAGGATCGCATAGGGATAAGCGTCGGAGAAGGCGATCCAGACGTTGCGCACCGTGATACGGATCTGGGCGCCGATCTTCAAGAGTTTCAGGCGAATGGTGTCGCATTGCGCCTGGGCCAGCTCGGTCCCCACAAGCGCCAAGGCTCGCAGGGTTTCGATGAGCACATAGGCGAAGGAGGAAAAATACAAGCGCAGTTGATTGGAGCGCAGCGCCTGGGTGCTGGTGCGATCGGCGAACAGAGCGAGCTGCTGTTCCTTGATGCGGTTTTCCATCTCCCCGCGGGCACAGTAGAGATCTTCGTACAAGCCGCGGGCGTCCTGATCCTGCCGAGAGAGCGAGGTGACGATAAAACGGGGATTCTCCCCTTTGAGCAAGTATTCGGCCTTGCCCACCACACGCCTCTCAGTAGACCAACTCTCCAAGGTTTGGTAACGGAAATCCCTGAACACCCGAGCCGGCCCGCCCGTGCTCTCATAGGCGCGCTGGGCCTCTGCCAACTCCTCGGCAATGGCCTTCCTCAAACGGCTATTCTTCGCCAACCCCAGCACATAATCGATTCGCTGGGTCTCACACCAGTGCAGGATCTCCTCGCGGCAGAAACCGCTATCCCCGCGCAGAATGATCCGCACCTCGGGCCACACCCCCCGGATCTGCCCCACGATCCGAACAAGCTCTTCGAGGCACCCCGCCGCAGGGTCCTCATCGGCCTCCCGCAAACGGGCACCGAGCAACTTATCCCCGCAGAAAAAATACAACGGCAGATAGCAATAGTGGCCATAATAGCCGTGAAAAAAACGCCCCTCCTGATGCCCGTGCACCGGATCATCGGTCGCATCCACATCGATCACCATCTCCTGCGGGGGGACCCCATAGGACTCAAGAAACAACTCCACCAAGAGCTTATCCATCGCCTCCCAATCGGCCACAATCTTCTTGTAGCGGCTCCCCGCATCCGCCTTCTCCGGTGTCAACTCCAGCCGATTGAGCGTGCTCTTCCCCGCCAGCGCCTTGTCTTGGTCCGTCTCTCGGCGCCGCCCCGCACCGCTTGGGTCTTCCTTCTCACCGAGCCCCCCCAATAACACATCGTGGCGCAGGGTGTCGTGATCGTTGAGATCTTCGTACCCGAGCGCCATCCCAACCACCCGCTGCTTGATGAGCGACTCGACGGTGTGTTAGATCAACTCCGGATCCCGGTGATCGATGAAACACCCCGCTAGACGCTTCAGAATATGCGTCCGCGACTCCACCTCTCGCAACAGCACACTACCCCCATCGGAGCTGATCCTTCCCCCATCACACTTCCCCACCACCCGCCGTGCTCCTAAACCGTGAAATTCCATCCGTCCTGCGTTACACTCTGTCTTCCGTTCTCGTGCTTGCGCATAACATGCTGATCGAACACATATTATGCCACGATATACGGCCTTTTTCTTGGCCATCGGTGAGAAATCCGGGCTAGTGGCGTTGAAAACCAGATTCGTCATTCCTGCGGAAGCGGGAATCCAGCGCCGACCTGTGCTCCGCATGGATTCCGGCTCGCGCTCGCTGCGCGGACTTGGCCGGAATGACGGGCTGTGTTATGGGAGTGTTTCTGTGGCGCTCCACTAGATGTGATAGAGGAGAGAGAGGTGGGTGATGAGAACCGCGATCATTCGGATCGAGCGCACCGATACAGCGGCAATGAACCGCGCCCGCCGCCGGTTCTTGGGTGCCTGGTCGAGGGGCGATTATCAGAGGGAGGTATTCTCGTTCGAGTGGTCGTTCGTTGACGTTGTATGAAGAGGTGCACACGGCTGACTGACATCCTCGCGGCGATGACTAGCCTCGATGAGATCCCACGCAGTCAGTGCCCCGCCGAATGATTCCTGAAAAAATAATCGTGGGGATCTCACAGAGTCTAACCCCATTATTCATTCAACTTTCATTGTTCCGCCCAAAAAAGCGCTCAATTTTGGAGGCTCGAAAAGTGGCTTAAGTATCTGAGCTGAAGTCAGGGCGCGCGGTGGTGTGCAAATAGATTGAGTCAGTGCATGACAGAAAAATTAGATTCTAGGTCTCCCCAATCTTGGTCAGAGACTCGTTTGGGACGGGGCCTCTTGTTTTTTGGGATCGTGTGGTCCATCGCTGGCGCGTTTCTATTCTTAGAAGTTGGGCTTCCGAAGCTCCTGGTCCAACTCGTCAAGGCGGGCTGGATTTCAAGCCAACTTGCGCTGCCCCGACCTGAGGCGGCGTCAACCTGCGCCGAGACTTCTGGGAGTCTAAGCCCGACAGAAAACGGGAACGCCGCCGACCATGGGGTTCTGCAAGAAGCGCGGTACATGAGCTGGCAGCTGGGCTTTAATCTCGGCTTTGCAGCCGGCGCAGTTAACTTAGGGATTGCGGACGACGCGCAAGTCGCTAAGTTGATGGAGGAGCGACGGCCATTAGTTAGCGCCCTTGGCGTGGAGGCGCCCAAGCTGCCGAAGATTGAACACTTCGCCAACGCGTTACATGAATTCGAAGTTTATATCGAGGCGGACCCGCAATGCGTTGCCGCACAACTTTCGCGACGGTTCTCTGTCCAGCACGGCGCTCTCTATAAGCTTGGCGCAATAGTTGGGATCGCTATGGTTTTCCGCACCGCCGCTCCCCAAGGAGGCGCCCTCCTTGTGCCGCAAATTCAGAGGTACGGAGAATTGGCGGCCATCCCGCAAGCGCTTTGGCTGCCGATGACACAAGACTCGCTCGATGACATCCCCGGTGCTCATCCGAGAGAAAAGATCCTCCACCTCGTCAACAGGATCGACGAACACATCAGACAGGGCAAATAAGCGTGGCGTCTTGTGATATTGCCAGCGTTTGTGTAAATCACCCATCTGGCCGAAATTAACATCACACCGCTGAGTCCGACCACGACTGTGAATAACGTGCGTCGAACTGTACTCGGAATGAAGTAACCAAGCGAGGGAGAGGCGATGACCAACGTGGCACCGGGAATTCTCTGGAATTACTTTCTAGAAGCCATTGTGCTCACCGCACCGATTTCTATCATCCTGCTCTATTGGTATCGGCGTGCGGTAGCGCGCAGCATGGGAACTGTTAGCGTTGTTCAGACGGAGTCAGGCGAAGTCGGCCAAGGGGGCCGTTGGACTGCAAAGGAGTTGAGCAACTCAACCGAATTGCATGAGCAGGATCACGCTGACGAAGACGTTGCCGCGAGAGGACTTCGCCGTCGTTTGATGGTGATCTACGTCGTTGCAGGGATGGCCGCTGCCGCCGTGATGACCGGGTTGTACCTTCGATCCCTGGAAGTTGAGTTCAACGCGTTTCGTGCATGGATGATCTGGTATGCGTTCTGTTGGCCAACCGTGCCCACGCTTGCTGCCTTGTTGGTTATACCGCAAAGGAAGGCGCTCTTAGGATTTGCTGGATTTGTCTGCGTCGGTATCGCAGTAACTCTGCTCTGGTCCATGTTCTCTCTAACCGTGCTGGGGCGCTCGTATGTGTCCCCGTGGGGAAACGCGCAGAACTTCTTGATGTTCCTTCTAATGCAAGCTTGGCTGCCCTATCTGCTCATTCTCATTACAGGCAACCGCAAACTGCGTTCGGTCTCGCCGCTGGTCCTGGCCGGCCTCTTGGTCTTCAGCTTCAGCGCTCTGGCATTGCGGAACGCATTCGTTGTCGTGCTCGATTATCCGGCAATACGGGAAACGTTGCTGCACCTTGGTACCAGCTCATACTACCTCTGGTTTATGATCGCTGCTCTTCCGGTGGGCTTCGCTTGCTGGCAAGGGCTACGCTGGATTGGGAAGCACTTTGGGCAGAAGGCGTTTAGCGATGTGCAGGTCCTAGTGGATACCTGGTGGCTGATTGTTGCATTTGATTATACGGTTTCTATTTCGAATTATTTCGGCTGGAGTGGTCTCGTGGGACTGCTCGCTTTTGTCGCCTACCGTCTAGTTGTCGCGCTGGGCTTGGTCCTTTCGCGCGTAAGCATTTTGCCGGACAAACGGCGCCGCCTGCTGTTGCTTCGCGTCTTTGGATTTCAACGCCGCACCGAAAAACTGTTTGACGTCATAGCTCAGCGATGGCGGTTCGTGGGGACCTTGAGAATGATCGCCGGTGCAGATTTGGCGATGCGCACGATCGATCCGGGCGACTTTATTTCGTTCCTGGGGGGACGACTCCGTCAACTGTTCGTGCAAAATAACCGAGACCTTTCGCAACGGTTGGCTTGGCTCGATGAGGCACGCGACCCCGACGGGCGATTTCGCGTCAACGAGTTCTTCTGTCACGACAATACGTGGCGCCCCACTTTAAAGGCCTTGTTGACGCGTAGCGATCTTGTATTAATGGACTTGCGCGCGTTTTCCGAATCCAACTGTGGATGCTTGTTTGAGCTGGAACAGCTTGTGGAAAACGGACTTCTACAGCGAACGGTCTTCGTAATTGATCACAAAACTGACGTCCCGCTGCTCGAGTCCACGTTGATGCAGCACGCACGCCGAATCGACGCTCTTGGCAAGGATGCAAGTTTGCCTCGCCTCAATCTCTCGCATAGCGAAACGCAATCGACCACAGACCTCGACAGAATCTACGGTTCTCTACATGCGCTTGCTTAGCTCCCCCGGTTTTGCATGCTCTCCTGGTCAGAGCCCTACAAAAGTGAAGAAAAGTCATCTCAACCGTTGTGTGTTTAGAATCTAATATATTGGGGAATTCGCCATGAAAATACGTTTCATACTCTGTCGACTGCCTAATGTCGCCCACGGGCCACTAGCTACTGAGACACGTTAATTTCGACACGTCATACCGGCGAAAGCCGGTATCCAGGAATTCGCAAGTGCGTTCTTCGCTACCCTGGATTCCGGCTTTCGCCGGAATGACGGCGATGTTATTGATGTTGTGAAACTTCTGTGTCGCGATACTAGGTGTGGCGACCCGATAAGCTACATGAACACAACCAGGAGGTAAATATTGTGAACAACACCGCAAGAAAAATTTTGTTCGATGGGTTGATGACCGTTTCCCTTCTATGCGTTCTGACCACAATTACTTACGGCGCCGGAGGGACGGGCGGCGTGTCGGCCGGACACAGAATCATTGGAAAGTGGTACAACAGCCTCGGCAACGGCGATACATCCGTTATCAGTTCACCGAGGTCGGTGCTTACTCCTACTCGACTCCTTTGAAGATGGTCTCCGGAACATTCACAGTCGAAGACAACCGACTCATCCTGAGACCGTCGGACGGAGACCTTGAGGCCTTCACGTTTCGATTCGAATGCATCGGGACCGGAAGCTTCTCGGAGTACATGACCCTGAAGAGCACCATCACGCTCCTCGAAACACCTTTCGTCCGCGACCCGTTGGATCCAGGGCAGCGCTGTAAGTAATGGGTGCCGCGGGTTAAAGCGGTTAAAGGGGCCGTAGTGATTTATTTTGGTGCATCATAGTGAGTATGATAAGGATATGGTGATCGTGATCGCGTGATCGGGGTCAGAGTAAAAACTTGGACGATGAGTAACGATGATTGATTTGGAGTTTTCAACTCTCGTTCGAGCGGCAGCGCTGCGCTTGCGGCTTCGCCCCCTGTGACTCGGTCGAAAGACTTCGTCTTTCTCCCTCGTTAACGGGCACCGCTCAACTCGCGCTCCGCTAGGCCTGAAAGTACGGCACAGACTATAATGAATCCATGCGTTTTGAATGGGATCGCAAGAAAGCCGAGCGAAACGTCCGAAAGCACGGTGTGTCCTTCGCAAGCCATTACTGTTTTCTATGACCGGCTTGCTGTCACCCTGGAAGATCCTGATCATTCAATTGAAGAACTTCGGTTCATTACTTTTGGCTATTCCGCACAGGATCACCTGCTTGTCATCGCACATACAGATCGAGCCGATGGGATCCGGATAATCAGCGCGCGGACAGCCACACCTCGCAAAATATGAAACGCAATAGCCACGAACTCGATGACGATCTGCGCCCGGAATACGATTTAGATTTTTCCAAAGGCGAACGCGGTAAGTATTACAAGCGCCTTTTGAAGGAGGGTTCGAATGTCGTAGTCCTTGACCCCGACGTATCAGAAGCCTTCCCCGATTCCACCGCCGTCAATACCGCTCTGCGGTCCCTCCTTGGTCTTGCACAGGTGTCAGCAGGCCTTACATCGCGTTCGAGACGGCCGCGGCAAAAAACGCCGCGCCGCTCAACTTAGAATTGGGCGTCACAACACCAGTGAGGTTTATTTCGTGAGGCTTACCGTAGAAACTGAACAGGAGGAAGACGGCCGCTGGATTGCTGAGGTTTCGGAACTGCCCGGCGTGATGAGGTACGGGCGGAGCCGCGCAGAAGCGATCGCGCAGGCCGAAGCGCTAGCTCTTCGCGTAATCGCGGATCGCATCGAGCAGGGTGAGCACCCGCTTGAGCCGATTCAGATTACATTTGCTGCTGCATGACGCAATGGCCCAGCACCAAGGCCAAGCGTGTTCTTGCTGCGTTGGAGCGCATTGGCTGGGTCGTAAAGCGTTCTTCGGGTTCACACCGGACGCTCGCTAAGCCTGGTTACCCGGATTTTGTGTTTGCGTTTCACGACAGCGATGAGATCGGTCCAAGGATGCTGGCGCGAATTTCCAAGCGCACCGGCTTACAGCCTGGCGATCTGTAACGCCCAAAAAGGCGCGCCGTCCAACTCTCGTTCAAGGGGCGCCGCTCAACTTGCGCTCGGTTGGGCGCCATATTCGTAGACTGGAGTACATGTTAT
The DNA here is from genome assembly GCA_050740455.1 of Gammaproteobacteria bacterium. Classification (GTDB taxonomy): domain Bacteria; phylum Pseudomonadota; class Gammaproteobacteria; order JACCXJ01; family JACCXJ01; genus USCg-Taylor. Next base: position 7,142 of record JBOIDF010000048.1, read on the forward strand.
GGAAAAGCAACTTACAGCTATCATCGAGCGTGAGGGAGATGGCTATGTTTCGCTCTGCCCTGAGCTGGACATTGCGAGCCAGGGCGGCACTATCGAAGAGGCGCGCGATAACCTTCGAGAAGCTCTTGGGCTTTTCTTTGAATCCGCTTTGCCTGACGAGATCAAGCATCGTTTCCACGAAGAAGTGTACGTAACGCGGGTAGCCGTTGCCGTTGGGTAAATTGCGAGCACTTTCCGGGAACGAGGTATGCGCTATTCTCCACCGGCGCGATAGGCCGCCGGAATAATGCAAGGCCAGCTCTTCACGCAAGAGTTTTTGCTCAATGGCATTCAAACCACGCCGGTTTGGGATTCGTTGCCTGGGGACACCTTAGAAGACCTTCCTAAATTCCTGCGGGAGATTTTCTCGCCTTATTACGCTGGCAGCGATCTCAACGAAGCAACCACCGAGCAGGAAATCATTCTCAAGGTTCTGGCGCTGCTCGATTGGAGCGACCTCGCGCTACCCCAAACAGCCGCGGGTGGACGACGAGAAGACGTTCCCGATTTTCTTCTTTGTCCCGACCTGAAAGCGAAGCGGAGCGCACTGCGGGAACGGCGCGACCGCCGCTATCGCCATGGCATCGCGATACTCGAATCGAAACGATGGATGCGGCCGCTTGATCGCGGATACGTGACCGACCGACTCGATCCGAGCACACCGTCCAACCAGATATTGCGCTATCTGTCCGCGGCGGAAGTCGCGTCCGATCGCGCAGTTCGCTGGGGTATCTTGACCAATGGATGCGTTTGGCGGCTCTACTACCAAGGCGCGCGCTCGCGCTCCGAAGAATTCTTCGAAATCGATCTCGGGCATCTGCTGGGCGTTCCCGGCGTCCAGAACGATCTTTTTTCAGACCTCGACCGCGAGCATGGGCTGAAGCCCTTCTACTGCCTATTTCACCGCGCAGCGTTTCATCCGCAGCCTTGGGATAACGACCGACGCACGTTTCATCAAGTCGCGCTCGCGGAGGCGCGCCTGTATGAAGAAAAAGTATCGAAGACTCTGGGTGAGCGGGTATTCGCGACGGTGTTTCCGGACTTGGCAAACGCGTTGGCGAAAGGCGATCCCGAAGCACGCGTGCCTCCGACTCGCGCGTACCTCGCCGAAGTCCGCGACGCGGCGTTGATTCTGCTCTATCGATTGTTGTTCGTGCTCTATGCCGAAGACCGGCATCTGCTGCCGGTCCGGGACGCGCGTTATCACCACTACAGCCTGCGCAAGCTGCGCGAGGACATACGCGACAAACGCGACAAAAACGCCGCGTTCTCGACCACCGCGCCGCGCATCTGGGATGAACTTGCAAGCCTGTTCGCCCCTGATCCGCCCCGAGCAGTTCGAGCAACAAATTGGAAAATCCAAGATCGCTGATTTCGTTCGGGGCGAAGTGCTACGGCTCTCTTACACTGCCCACGACCTCGCCTCATTCGCGCGCGATCTCGGCTATGAAGGTCCGCCGTTCCGATGGGAGGAAGACGACCGCTGTCATCGCATAGCACGTCTCGATGCGCTGTTTTTTCAGCTATATGGCATTTCCCGCGACGATGCCGCCTGCATCCTCGATACTTTCCCCATCGTGCGCGAGCACGACGAGCACAATTTTGGAAAGTACCTCACCAAGGAACTCGTGCTGGGCTATATAAACGCACTCGCCGCGGAAGACACGAAAACCGTCCTGGCGGTTTAAGAACCGGTTAAAGGGGTCGTAGTGTGTACCGCGGGCCTTCCTATCGCCGGCATGCCTGGGGCGAACCCAATCCGTGGTTTCGTGACCACGATTCGTATGTCCGGCTGGAGGCGAGCGAGCACGATCGGCAATGCGCCTATCGGGAACTCTTTCGAGATCAGATCGCGGAGAGCGACACGCATGACATCCGCGAATGTCTTGCCTACAATCACCCGCTGGGCAATGACCGATTTCGGGAGCCCGAGCCGATCGAAAATGCGTACCCGTCGCACGTGGCCCGCGACGGCGATTGCGGCAGAATATCGACTTTTACAAGCGACGCTCGTCAACCGTTCGCGCCTAAGAGCCTGTAGTCAGCTAAGATCGGCGATAGCGTGGCAGTAATCAGCTGAAATTTATATAAATAATAGGGGAGTCGCGCATGCCGTCAGCCAACAATGTCCCATCTGTCAAACCCGCCTGGATGTCGCCCATCGAAACGCGCCAGGCACGCGCCGACTATTATTTCCGAACTGTCCTCGATGGCCAGCGTGAGTGGTACTCGAAGGGCGCCGGGAAACAGAAGCGCCGATATTTGGCATTCGCCATCTGCGTCATCGTCCTTGGCGCGCTGATTTCGCTGCTCCAAGTGCTGGAAGCGGCCTGGGTGCCCCATGTTACCGCCGCCTTAGGTGCCGCCGTCGCCATCAGCCGGGCGGTGGATGCCTTGCTCCGTCCCGCCGAGACCTGGCAAGCCTACCGCAAGGCCGCCGAAGGCATGAAACGAGAATACCGTCTGTATCTCAACAACGCGGATGCGTATGCCGCCGCGCAGGACGAGGCCAGCGCCTATCGCCTCCTGGTCGAGCGGGCCGAAACCATTATCACCGAGGAACAGCAACTATTCTGGCAGTCTCAAGCCAAGGGTGGGACCCAGAAGGAACCACCGAACGTGCCTGACCAAGGCGCATGAGCACCATCTTCAACGGCGAATCTGACGTTCTAAGCGATAACAGATGTAGCGAGGTAGCTCGAACTGTTCCCTCCCCTTGCTAAACCATGGATTATTGCGTGCCGGCTCCCCACAGTTTGTTGGTATCGAGCCAGCAGGTTTGACCACCGCGACGGCGGACCTCCTCTACCAGGTGGCGTGTGCCGCCCGGCCCGTCCCCCCCGCCGCCGTCCCACAGACACATAAAGCATAGCCTCTCGGCGCCGAAGGCGAGTGCGTCTTCCAGCATCCAGAGGTTACAACGCTCGTAGGCATCACCCTCCGTCGGGCCGAGCACCTTCTCCATCTCCCGGCAGCGCACAGCGGGATGCCTACGCACTGTGTGGAAGCGCTCGCGCCAACGATCGGGCGCGGCTGCCCGGTTCTTCTCAAACGTAACTGAGGCGCGCAGGAATGCCGCCTCACCGAAGGGCAGATACAGCTCGAGGGCCGCCCCGCGCGCAAGCATTGTTTCGGCGAAGAGCAGGTCGCCGCCACAGGCGCCTTCGGTGATCCCCAGGTCCTCCGGCCCGGCGCTGAGCTCATCGAGAGTCTGCGAGATCGCTGTCGCGGCAATCGGCTCCTTTTCGGGCGGAAAGCGCGATGCGGGCCGACCCTTGGCGTCGATCATGTGGCCGCTGAACAGAAACACGCGGCGTGGCACGGGGCGGTGCGTGCGCTCGTCCAGTGTCATTGGATGTGTCTGACGGGGCGCCTTGAACAGCTACGCATCAAGTGTCGTCTCCTGCAATGAGGTAAGGCGCGAGAAATTCCGGAATACGGCGATCCAGCCAATAATAAGGACGGCCGGGGAAGGCGCCGGCGACGAATCCATTATGCCCCCCGCGCGCCGTGAGCTCCAAGCGGGTGCTCGATGATAATTCATTGGCGCCGGGGATGGCGGCCGGGGTCATGAAGGGATCGTCGTGGGCATGGACGATGAGCGTGGGCACCGTGATCCTCGGGAGATACTGACGGCTGCTGCTGCGCGCATAGTATTCGTCCACGCCGGTAAAACCGTGGAGAGGCGCGGTGATTTCGTGGTCGAAGCTCCAGAACGACCGTAGCTTATTGAGGCGGCTAAGGTCGATGGGGCTCGGCAGGCAGGTAAATTTATTCCTGGTCTTGGCCCGCAGACTTCGTAGTAACCACCATTGGTAGGCGCGCGAAAAACCACGCTCGAGCCGCTCGGCCGCGTTGTCGAGCAGGAACGGCACCGAGACCGCGACGGCCGCCGCGAGCGGCGACCGGTCCTGCGTCTCGCCGAGGAATTTTAAGAGCACGTTTCCTCCGAGGGAAAAACCGACGGCGGCGAGGCGGGCGCCGAGATAGCGATGCCGTAGCGTGGTGATGAAGTAACTAAAGTCCCCCGTGTCCCCCGAATGGTAGCTGCGCGCAAGGCGGTTATTGAGCCCGCTGCAACTGCGGAAATGCATGACCACAGCGCGCCATCCGCGCGCTCCCAGCGCGGCCAGTAACCCCTTGGCATAACGGGATCGGCCCGAGCCTTCGAGTCCGTGGAGGATCACGACGATGGGCCCAGCGTCCTGATCATGCCAGTCCAGATCGATAAAATCTCCATCGGGAAGCTCCAGCCGTTCGCGCCGCAAGGCCAGCTTGGCGGCCCTGCGGCACAAGGCCCCCCATAGGGTCTGAGCATGCGGTCCCGGTAGCCACCACGCCGGCTCAAAACTCGTCATTGACCTTGAGGCGCCGTTACGCCGGATGAGAGAGCACCGGTGTCATCGATCGGGTAGGGCAGCGGCTGGAAAACGAGCGGGGGTCCGTCGGGGTGCCGCAGATGGATGCTCCCGGCGTGCGCGGCTTCGTTATCGACCACGGCAAGCAGCGCGAAACACCTGCTGTCCCGAGGCGCGGCGGCGACGATTTGTCCGGCGGGTTGCGAGCCAAGGTGAGCGCGGGAATAAACACGATCGCCGGCGCGAGGCACTGCGGCGTCCTCGACCAGCGCGAGGTACATCCTGCGCTTGAGTTGGCCCCGGTATTGGAGTCTCGCGATCACCTCCTGCCCGGGATAACAGCCCTTGGTGAAGCTCACTCCTCCCAAGGCATCGAGGTTCAGCATCTGGGGCAGAAAGGCTTCCGCGGTCGCCGCGCCCACCATGGGTATTCCGGCGAGAATGTCCTGTAGCTGCCACGCGGTGTCCGAGACGTCCGCCGCCGGCTCTTTGGCGCCCAGGGCGGCGAGGGATTCGTTCGCGCCGATGATGAGCCAACGAGGCAGCGCGCCCGGGATCCGGATGACCGAGACGCCGGCCCGGTGCGCGACCGTATTTTCCTGCTCGGGGATGGGCGGTAGATGCGGCGCGTGGCCGGCCAGGGTTTGCGGGCCGAAAGCAGCGAGAACCCGCAACGCCTCGCTCGCCTCCTCGAGGGTTAATCGGGCGCGCAGAACAAACTTTTTTAGACGCTCGAGTGTCGAGCCGATCATCTCTTGGGGCAGCACGAGCACATAGGAGGCTTCGTGCTTTAGCAATCTAAACACCACCAAAACACGGCCCTGCGCGTTGCACCAGGCGCCCAATTGGCTACGCGATTCGGGCAACGCCCCTACATCGTTGGTGAACTGCGCGGTGAGGAAACTCCTCCCCTCGGGACCGGTTACCCGGATGATTCCGAGGCTCGGTAACATGGCTAAGCTCTGGAAGCCAGGGGTCGGCGATCTCTCCGGATCCGTAACGCTTGTCTCCGTCACCGCGGGTTCACGTGCCGTTACCGTGGGCCGATCAACGTATAAGTTACGATAGACCCGCTTTGGTCGCCTAGGATACTCTTGAACTTAAAGCTGTCTCGTAAATATAGTTCCAGCTCGCGGGCACATTCGTTATTGATGACAACTTTGCGGATGCCGCGGCTCTCGCTGGCCGCTGTTGCATCGAACGAGTCGCCGGCGACGCTGACACCGCATTGGAGAATCACTACGCTTTCCAGTGTGGCCGACAGCCCCGTCTGAACGATTCCAAGACAAAATAAACCGGCGATGAGGGAAAAAATAAATCTCGTTTTCATGGCGAATACTCCTTTTCAGTCAATACATTTCTGGCGGGGAACGCCCGCCAGCGTATTCTATCAAAAATATCAGGCGTCCGCGGCGATGAACTGCGCCGAGTCCGGACTCGTGCGCGCAGTTTCTCGAACTGTTTTGCATGCCCACAGGACGAAGGTTAGGATGGTTTTAAGAGGGTGTTAACCGCGGCAGGCGGCGCATAATGAAGCGATACCGGCGCGCGGGCGCGGGAGACGGAGTGCATCGTCTGCTGACCGAAATCGGGTGCCCGCGTAATCGATGCGTGGCGGATGCGGTCTCCCGGTCGTACCGAATCAACCCCCTGGGTAGCGCATGTTCCGCTAGGTGGCTATTATTACTATGGATGACGTGAAAGAATGGCTCTTATTGCCGAGCGGTAGCGCGGGTGCCCGCCCAAGCATATCGCTGCACGGAAATAAACCACTACGACCCCATTATTCCTAAGAGATCACCAATGGCCAAACCCAACTATGCGTTCGCGAAGCGTCAGAGAGATATAGCCAAGAAACAAAAAAAAGAAGAGAAGCGGCAACGGAAAACCGGAGCAAGTGACAACCCGTCCCAAGAGCGTCCGCAGCCGCCGGGCGATGAGAAAACGGTCGCCTGAATCAGGCGCGTGTAACTGTTGTGGCATCGCGATCCCTGGGGCGGCGCGGACGAGCGAGCACGCGACGCCGCGATCGGGATGCGCGGCAGATTTATTCACATCCCTCTGAGATCGGGTTCATGGCAATGAGCCTGGATAAATTCACGCGCGGCGGCGCGCAGTTCGAGTGCGGTCTTCCATAGGTCGTGTCCGTTGGCCGCCGCGCGCGTGCCGGTATTGATCGCGGGTCCGATCGTGATCGTGACCTTGCCGCGGGAAGGTGCCCAGTTCCCTGCCCGCAAGATGTTGCGCGTACCTTGGATGGCGATGGGTACGACCGGCGTCGCCGTCTCGGCGGCCGCGATGAAGGCACCCATGTGGAATGGGAGCAGCCCCGGAACGCGGCTGAAGGTGCCCTCGGGGAAGAACAGCAGCGAGCCGCCACGGCGCAAGGCCCTAGCGATCCTGCGTGCGTCGGCTAAGCCCTTTTCTTTATCAAAGCGTTCCACGAACTCAGTCGCGAGCCGCGATAGAAACACACGCGCCGTAAACTGTCGCGCTAACTCGGCCTTCGCCACGAAGCTCGGGATGCGCGGCAGATAGCCCACCAGAAAGTACGAGTCTAAATAACTTGCGTGATTCGCGATGAAGACTGTCGGCTGGTACATGGGCGGTACGTTTTCCACGCCTTTGAGCGTACAGGGGATGCGGACGGCACGGGCGAGAAAGCGCGCGGCGGCGCTTGCGGCTTCCCAGCGCCATTCGAGGCGCGGCAGCAGCACCACGGCCATCCACACCAAGGGTGTGATGAGTCCGATCACGGTCCACGCATAAACCCCGTAGGCATGCGCGCGCAGCGCGTTGCCAAGCCGCCTGATGAGCGGCGCAACACTGGCTCCGACAAGGCGCACGAGTTGCCGCCATAGGGGTGGTGAACGCTGACCGATCTGCCCGCGTTCATAGAGTTCGCGGCTGGCGCTACGCCGGATTTTGCCGCTTGAGGTTCTGAGTACGGTTCCGGGCGGCGCTAATACCACGGTGTCAGGTGGACCGCCGGCGAGATCGGTCGCGATTTCGTTGATTCGGGCCAGGATCTGCTCGCGCTTATCGGGGCGCGATTCGCGTGATTCGGCTACCACGATCAGCCGTTCGGTTCCGGTTTTCGGATCCGGGCTACCGAAGACCGCGATTCGATCCTTGCGCACGCCGTGGATACGTCCGATGGCATCTTCCAATTCATGTGGATAGATATTTCGCCCCGCGCGGATCACCAGGTCCTTGGTGCGGCCCGTGATGTAGATGTCGCTCTCTGCGATGTAGGCAAGATCGCCGGGATCGAGCCACTCGCCCTTGATGAGATCGCGGGTGGCATCGGCGTTTCGATAATAACCTCGGGTCGCCGAGGGACCGCGAAACTGCAGATGGCCTTGATGGCGATCGGGCAGCTCGCGGCCGCCCGCATCGGCAATCCGGACTTCGTGCCCGGAGATCGGCTGGCCGCAGGCGACAAACTCGATCGCCACCGGATCGGTCTCCGCGGCCGAGATGGCGATCCCGCGCTCCGCGAAGGCTTTGCGATCGATTCGATCGATGAGCGGGCCGCGATCGAGGGGGGGCATCGTGAGCGCGAGCGAGGCCTCGGCAAGACCGTAGACCGGCGCCATGGTTTCCGGGCGAAATCCGTAACGGCTGAAACGCTCGCGGAAGCGCCGCAGGGTGGCTGCGTTGACCGGTTCCGCTCCATTCAAGGCCGCACGCCAGGAGCTTAGATCCAAGCCCTCGAGGTCCGCATCATTGATACGGCGCGCGCACAGATCGTAGGCGAAGTTCGGCGCCGCCGAGAGCGTTCCCCGGTAGCGATGAATGGCCCAAAGCCAGCGCTGGGGGCGCGCGAGGAAGCTCAACGGTGACATGATGACGAGGGGCGTCGCATGGTACAAGGTGCCAAACCACGCCCCGATGAGTCCCATATCATGATAAAGCGGTAACCAACTGACGAAGACGTCACTCGGTTGTGCCCGCAGGGCCGCGCCCGCGGCCCGTATATTCGCAAGAAGGTTCCCATGGGTAAGCAACACGCCTTTTGGAACTCCCGTGCTGCCTGAGGTGTACTGTAGAAACGCCGTGTCGTCGGCATGAATGGCGGGCATAGCGATGCCGTCCGCGGCCAGGTAAAGCTCAGCGGCGGTCGCGATGAAGCGCAGGGTGTCGGTTTGCGCCTTAAACAAGAGCGCGAGTGCGCGTCCTTCGGGGACCGTGACGAGCGCGGCGGCTTGGCAGTTGCGCAGAATCGCACGATAGCGCCGCGCGTGATCATCGATCTGACTCTGACGGGTAGGGGGGTAGACGGGCACCGGGATCCCGCCGGCGAGCAGCACGCCAATAAAGCAGCGAAAATAGTCGCGGCCCGTAGGGAGCATGAGGACCACGGCCTCGCGCGGTTGTAACCCTCGCTGTTGCAGGCTCCCGCCGATCGCCTTGGCTTCCGCGTAGAGATCACCGTAGGTGAGGATCTCTTCATCGCCGGTTTGTCCGAGGAGCGTGATGTGCTTGCGATCGGGATGGATGGCCGCGTGCCAAGCGAGCGCCTCGGTAAGCGTTCGGGCGCCGTGCGGCGTGGCGTGCGAAAGGGAGGGCGCCTCCAGGGGTGCTCGAAGATCCGCGGTTGGCTTGCTCGCGGGGTGCTGATCGGACAACGCCAACAGCAGATCGTGAATCGTCTGGACCTCGCTGAACAGGCGCTCTGAAAACGCGACGCCGAACTCGCGTTCCATGCGCGCGAACAGCTCCACGCGCGCCAAACTATCGAGGCCGACGTCACGATCGAGTGCGCTCTCGAGCGTGAAGGTACGCTGCCCGGAGGGATGGGCGTGGATCTCCGCGGCAAGCTCTTCAACGAGCCTGAGCAGGCGCGCGCCTGGTTCACGCTCTGATGGGGCGTTTAACATGTAAGCGCTCTTATCCCAACGTAGCTGCCCCCCCGCGCCGACGCCGTAGGCCGGACCGCTAAGCGCTTACAAAGTGGAACGATTCACTTTTTAGCAGGATTGACGGCCAGCAGATCGATGTCGAAGATCAAAGTCTCGTTCGGCCCAATCGCACCGCCGGCGCCGCGCTCGCCATAGGCGAGCTCGGGCGGAATAAACAACTGCCATTTGGCGCCTGTCTTCATCAACGGCAAGGCCTCCTGCCATCCCTTGATCACGCCGCTCACCTGGAAAACCGCGGGTTGGCCGGCGCGCGCGGAGCTATCGAATTCGCGCCCGTCGATGAGCGTACCGCGGTAGTGTACCGATACCGTATCGCTGGATTTTGGCTGGTCCCCGGCGCCGTCCTTAACGACCCGGTATTGCAAACCGCTGGGTAACTCCTTGACGCCTTCCTTCTTACGATTCGCCGTTAGAAACGCCTTACTCGCTTCCAGGTTCTTTTTGGACTTTTCCTGCTGTGCTTTCAGCATGGTGGCCCGTTGTTTTTCCAGCAGGGCCTGGAATTCCTTGCGTGGGATCCGCGGTTCGCGGCCGGCAATCATATCCTCGATCGCCAGCGAAAACGCGCGCGGGTCGAGGTCGACCTCCTGCCGGGTGAGACTCTGAGCCACCTGTACCCCAATGGCATAACTCAACTTTTTTCGATCTGTATCGAGTTTTACCGCTTCTTCGGCGGACACCTTCGATGACAAGGTACAGATACAGGCCAACGTCACTAAATGTCTTTTCCTCATGGTGTATCCTGACTTTTTCGTAAGGCTTTCATTGTTGCCCTCGCGAAGGCTTGCGCATCCTTCAAAGGCGTGTGGGCGGAGCCGGGGTTCCGCCTTGGCCGCTAGTTTCCCACAAGCGCCTGCGCTATCCAAGTTGCTTATCTCCCCTGAGGGCGGTTATGAAGCGCCATGCGGGCGTCTACCTCATGTGTCAAAATGATAGCCGAGCGGGCCGATTGCGGCGCCATCACGGCAGCAAGAAAACGCCGAAGTTGTTACATCATCTTCAGGCACAAACGTTGTCGTGCCATCACATAAGAAGGAGCAAGCAGATGAGGATCATATTACTGGGCGGGCCGGGCGCCGGCAAAGGTACACAGGCGGAGTTTATATGCCGGCGTTTCGATATCCCCAAAGTTTCGACCGGCGACATGCTGCGCGCGGCGGTGGCCGCGGGTACACCCTTGGGACAAGAGTCAAGAAAAGTCATGGAAGCCGGCGGCTTAGTCTCCGATGAAATCATTCTGGGCCTGGTGCGGGAGCGCATCGCGGAGCCTGATTGCAAAAATGGTTTTCTGCTTGACGGATTCCCGCGGACGATACCGCAAGCCGAGGGCCTGAATCAGGCCGGCGTCATGATCGACTTTGTGATCGAGATCCACGTCGACGATGACGAGATCGTGCGGCGCATGTCCGGGCGGCGTGTTCATCCGGCATCGGGACGAACCTACCACCTGGTGTTTAATCCGCCCAAGTCGGAAGGCAAGGACGATGTGAGCGGCGAAGCCTTGGTGCAACGAGACGACGATAAAGAACAGACGGTACGAAATCGTTTGCAGGTTTATCATCGCCAGACAGAGCCCTTGGTTCATTATTACTCGGCGCGCGCATCCGGATCGGGACCGCGGTTTCTGCGCGTGGATGGAATCGGAACCGTCGAAGACATTCGCGATCGGATCATTCGGTGTCTTCAATGACACCGATCCCGGCGAGGAAAAGTTTGAACGTTTACTGGATCTATGCATAGCAACCGCACTTAGTCCACGAATACTTTTTATTCGATGATGACGAAACTATTGCATAGTACAAATTTGTGATGTATATAGCGTCGTAATCTTGAGTTCGTTCTCAAGATTAATCCTTAACTACACATGGGGATGAACTTATGGCAGCAACAAAGAAGGCACTTGCAAAAAAACCAGTGATGAAGAAAAAAGCCGCTCCGTCGAGGGCGCCCGCGGCTAAGAAGCCCATGGCCAGCAAAAAAGCGCCGGCAAAGAAAGCGCCCGCAAAGAAGAAGTAGCGCAACACCCGCGCCCATCGGCGTGACTCTACGCGCCGGCATTCAGCTTTAGCCGGCGCGGCCTTTAGACGTGCCGATCGCGCTCGACCGGTATGCAGGGTGTAAGCGCCGCATAAGAGGGGCGCATTTCGGGAGAGGTACGCCACCGCAGGCTCGATAAGCGTAAGTGTGTAACAGCTAGGAATGCGCGGTTTTCGATTAAGTAGCGAGGAGCGTTAGCGCGACTGTCATCACGTTTAGAGGCGTCGTGAACAACCACGCCTCTTTATTTTCCGACTCCCGAAGCGGATGCTTCTGGAGCGAGGTTCGCAATATACCGACACTCGATTCGCGGACGGGAGTCACCCCGACCCTCCGTTGCACGCGACACGATGCCTTCTAACTACGAAAAGCTCAGAGCTTGTGAAAAAATCTACTGCGCTCGGGATCTCGCGTTCCGGCGGTGCTCGGAATCCTCATGTATTTCAACATACACTCCGGTTCCTGCGCTCCGGCGGAACGCGACCTCTCTTCGCTCGCGACGATTTTTTCACAAGCTCTCACTAGACGCGTGATCCGCGGACCGCAAGTCTATCGGTAGTTGCTTCCGTGCCCCCTCGCAAGCACAAGGGAGAGGGGCGACGATCTCTGTATCGGCGGCTGCGCGCTTGGTGGATCCGGCTCGGTTTGGTCTGTCTGGTGATCTCTAGCGCCTGGGTGTCGTGGGTTGATCACCGGCTCCGCATGCAGTTCGATGGGCACCGCTGGTCGCTACCGGCGCGCGTCTACGCACGCCCATTGGAACTCTACCCGGGGCGGCCGCTGCATAGAGCGGAAATCATCGGCGAGCTCGAGGTCTTGGGTTATCAAGAGGCGCCTCTCATCCGGAGATCAGGCCAATATCAACAAACGTCAAACGCCGTGCGGCTTTTTTCACACGGCTACCGGTTTTGGGATGGCGAGGAATCCTCGCGGGTGGTAGAGATCCGCCTGCATCAGGGACGCGTGCAGGCGATCATCGATAGACGCAGCGGGACGCAGGTGGCGCTCATGCGCTTGGAGCCTTTGGAAATCGCGAGGATTTACCCCCACCATAACGAAGATCGTATTCTCGTCAAGATTGACGACGTACCGTCCATGCTGGTCCAGGGCTTGATCGCGGCCGAGGACAAAGCCTACCTGCATCACTTCGGAATCGACCCGCTCGCCATTGGACGCGCTCTCATCGAGAATCTGCGCGCGGGTGAAGTGCGGCAAGGAGGTAGCACCTTAACGCAGCAACTGGTTAAAAACCTGTTTTTGAGCTCGGAGCGTACACTCTGGCGCAAGATCAACGAGGCGGTGATGGCCGTACTGTTGGAGTGGCATTACAGCAAGGCTGAGATCCTCGAGGCCTATATCAATGAGATCTTCCTCGGTCAAGACGGTTTTAGAGCGATCCATGGCTTCGGTCTCGGCGCGCGTTTCTATTTCGGCCGTCCGTTGCGTGAGCTCGAAGTGCATGAGCTGGCGTTGCTCATCGGCTTGGTTCGCGGCGCCTCCTATTACGATCCGCGGCGCCACCCGAAACGCGCGCTTGAGCGGAGGAATCAGGTCCTGGCACGCATGATCGATCGCGGCGCGCTTACCTCCGAGGCGGGTGGCGCATTGATGAAATTGCCTCTTACCCTGAGCAAGAAAAATCGATCGGCCACGTCCAATCATCCCGCGTTTGTCGATCTGGTCCGCCGCCAGCTCGGCATCATTTATGATGACGAGGATCTGCGCAACGAGGGCTTACAGATCTTCACCACCCTCGATCCTCAAACCCAACGGCGAGCAGAGCGGGCCTTGCGCGCAAGTCTTAGCGAGCTTGAGAGGCAAAAGCGAATGCAGGCCGGAAGTCTGCAGGGGGCGGTGGTCGCCGCGGCCATCGATACGGGCGAGGTGCTCGCGCTGGCCGGAGACCGCGATCCGCGCTATGCGGGATTTAACCGCGCGCTTGACGCCAAGCGCCCGGTGGGTTCCTTGGTGAAACCCGCCGTGTATCTCGCCGCGCTTTCGCAACCCTCCCGCTATAATCTGATCACGCCTTTGTACGACAGCCCGATGGTGCTGCACGAGCGTGGCCGCGCGTCATGGACCCCGCAAAACTATGACAAGCGCTATCGGGGCCGTATGCCTTTGATGCTGGCCTTGGCGGAGTCCAACAACGTTGCGACGGTGCGCTTGGGTATGGATCTCGGCATCGACATAGTCGGGCGGACCTTGGCTCAACTAGGTGTGAGCGGGGAGATCCCGCCTTATCCGTCCACCTTCCTCGGCGCGATCGAAATGTCGCCTCTCGAAGTAGCGCAGATGTATCAGACCCTCTCGAGCGGCGGGTTCTACAGCGCCTTGCGGGCCATCCGCGACGTGCTTACCAAGGACGGCCAACCTCTGCAACGCTATGGATTGACGGTGAAGCAAGTGCTCCCGGCGGCGCCCGCTTATTTGATCAACTACGCCCTCGCAGAAGTCGTGCGTTCAGGCACCGCGTCCTCGCTCGCCGCCAAGCTGCCGCAGGCCATGCCGCTCGCGGGTAAAACCGGTACCACCGACGGCTTGAGAGATAGCTGGTTCGTGGGCTACGGATCGGATGTGCTGGCCGCGGTTTGGCTGGGAGCCGATGATAATCGGCCGATCGGATTGACGGGCGCCTCAGGCGCCATGCGGGTATGGTACGAGCTGATGAAGGAACGGCCTCCGGCCCCCCTCGATCTGGCGCCGCCGCGTGGCGTGGAGTGGCAGTGGGTAGATGCCCCGGGGATGGCGCGTACCACTCCGTTCTGCCCCGGATCCCGGCGCTATCCCTTCATCACGCCCTTTATTCCTTCCAGGCAGGTGCCGTGCGATTGGCACCAGGAGAGCGATTATGCGTCGGCCCCGCGAGGAGTGTTCCGGTGAAACTTCGGCGTCGATTTCTGGAGACCGTTTTGGTGGCGGCCTTGGTGGATGTCGGCGCGGCGATCCAGCCCTGGAATGCATTAACGGCCGCCGCTGAGAGCGAAGGCGCTGGGATCTCCGTGGAGCCGGCCGCCTCCGCGGTGAGCCGAGCGCTCGCGGCCTTACTGCGCTTGGCTCGATCGCAGGCCGAAGCCGGTCATGGCGAGCGAGCGGCAGCGACGCTCGAGCGAGCGCTTCGGATCGAACCCCGTAACCCCTGGCTCTGGCACCGGCTCGCGGTATTGAGGCTGCAACAAGGTTACTGGGACCGGGCGGCCGAGCTGGCAAAAAAATCCAGCGTGCTGGCGCGCGATCACCGCCGGCTCCTCACGGGTAACCGGGAGGTGATCCAAGCGGCGCGCGCGCGTATCTCGCGGTCTAACGCGGACTAAGGAAGCTCTGCAATGGAAGATTATTCAAAGCTCCGTATCGACCGCGGCGCCAAGCCGGGTGCGCATGCGCTACGCAAGCCGGTCAGCGCGATGTATGGGGCAGCAGGTGCGATCATCATCGTGATTTTAGCGACTTTGCTGGGCAAGGCGTGGCTGGACGGGGCGGTGAACGTCCAGGTCGCCAAGGTGTCAAGCACCTTTCCGGCTCAGGCGCACACGCTCTTCAATGCGACGGGTTACGTGGTTCCGCAACGCAAGGCGGATGTCGCCTCCAAGGCGACCGGGCGCTTGGAGTCCTTGCATGTCGAAGAGGGCAGCCGGGTAAAAGCGGGGCAAGTGCTCGCCCGTTTGGAGAATCGCGATCTCCTTGCGAGCAGGAACCGCGCGGCCGCGAACGTGGAAGTGGTGCGCGCGCAAGTCAACGAGGCCGCGGCGGCGCTCGATGAGTCGCGTTTGATGTTTGAACGCACCGCTAAGCTGGTTACGAAGCAATTCGCCACGCGGGAAGACTATGACGCCGCGCAGGCGCGATTAAAAAAAGACCAAGCGGCGCTTGCGAGCGCCCGGGCGTCGGTCGCGGCCGCGGAAAGCGCCCTGCAAGAGACCGAAGTGGCGGTGGAGTACACCTCGATCCGCGCTCCGTTCGACGGCGTGATTCTGAGAAAGTACGCGGACCTCGGCGACATCGTGGCGCCCTTGGCATCCGCCGATCAGTCGAAGGGGGCCGTGGTTTCATTGGCCGACATGGGCTCACTGCAGGTTGAGGCGGACGTGGCCGAGTCCAATTTTCCGAGCGTGCGCGTGGGGCAGCCGTGCGAGGTGCAGTTGGACGCCTTACCCGATCTGCGGCTGGCGGCGCTCGTGCGGAGCATCGTACCGACCGTGGATAGGAGTAAGGCCACGGTGCTGGTTAAGATTGGATTTCTCGATCCCGACCCGCGCATCTTGCCGGAGATGAGCGCGAAGGTGGCCTTCTTGTCGCGGGAATTGTCCGCCGGTGAGGCCCTTCCGGTGTTGACGATCCCGCGCGCAGCCGTGGTCCGCCGCCATCAGCAGCAAGTGGTATTTCGCGTGCACGGCGAGCGCGCGCAGGAGGTGGTCATCGGGTCCGCGCAAGCCTTGGGCGACAGGCTCATCGTGGGCGGGGAGTTGCGGGAAGGCGATGAGATTGTGATCGATCCCCCGGCGCCGGTCAGCGACGGCGCCAGGGTGCGCATCGAACCTCTGTGAGTTGCCGATGGGGACGATGGTCGAGATGGCCGATGTTTCCAAGTCCTACCGCCGCGGCGATCGGCGGATCCCGGTGCTTACCGGCATCCATCTGGCCATCGAGGAAGGGGATTTCGTTGCGCTCATGGGCCCCTCCGGATCCGGTAAGAGCACCTTGCTGAACCTGATCGCGGGGATCGATCGCCCCGACGCCGGGGCTATCCGCATCGGCGGTGTCGATATCAGCCGCCTGGACGAATCGGCGCTCGCGGGCTGGCGCGCGGCGAACATCGGCTTCGTGTTTCAGTTCTATAATCTATTACCGGTGTTGACCGCCTTTGAGAACGTCGAGCTGCCGCTGCTGCTCACGCGGCTCACGAAGCGCGAGCGGCGCGAGCATATCGCACTAGTCTTGCGCATGGTGGATCTCGAGGAACGCAAGGACCATTACCCGGGGCAGCTTTCTGGGGGCGAGCAGCAACGGGTTGCGATTGCGCGCGCGGTGGTCACGGATCCGGCGATCATCGTCGCCGATGAGCCGACGGGCGATCTCGACCGTAACTCGGCCCGCGGGGTGTTGGCCTTGCTTGGGCGGCTGCATCGTGACTTGGGGAAGACCATCATCATGGTGACCCACGACCACCTTGCCGCTGCTTCCGCGCATGCGATCATGCAGTTGGATAAGGGGGAGCTCATCGTTGACACGTCCGATTTAAGCGGCCGGATCGATTGAGCCTGTCATGTCGGGCCTGTTCTTTTTCGGATTAGTAGCGCGGAACCTTTTGCGGCACCGCTTGCGTTCGGCGTTAACCCTGGCTGGAATCATGATCGCCATCGTGGCTTTCGGGCTCCTGCGCACCGTGGTCGATGCCTGGTATGCGGGTGCCGAGGCGACCTCCGCCAAGCGGCTCATCACCCGCAACGCGATTTCGCTCGTCTTTCCGCTGCCCATCAGCTACCTCCAGCGCATTCGCCAGATCGCCGGGGTGGCCACGGTGAGCTACGCCAATTGGTTCGCGGGGATCTATATCGATGAGAAGAATTTCTTCCCGCAATTCGCCATCGAACCCACAAGCTATTTAGCCTTGTATCCTGAATTTGTTTTGCTGCCCGAAGCGCTGAGCGCGTTTCTTAAAGACCAAGGCGGCGCCGTTGCCGGCCGCAGGCTCGCCGAGCAATACGGCTGGAGCGTCGGCGATGTGGTCCCGTTGCGGGGTACGATTTATCCTGGGGAGTGGCGGTTTGTGCTGCGTGGGATTTATACCGGCGCCGAGCCGAAAATCGACGAGACGAATCTGTTTTTCCATTGGAACTATCTCAATGAGGAGCTGAAGAAGCAGCCCGGCGGACGCCAGGACCACGCCGGCATTTACGTCATCGGCTTGCAGCGCGCGGCTGAGGCGGCCCGGGTATCCCGGGACATCGATGCGCTTTTCAAGAACTCGATGGCGGAGACGCTGACCGAGACCGAGAAGGCCTTTCAACTCGGGTTCGTCGCCATGACGGAGGCGATCTTGGTGGTGGTGCAAATAGTATCGCTCTGCGTGATCGCCATCATCCTCGCCGTGGCGGCGAACACGATGACGATGACTGTACGGGAACGGAGGCGCGAGTACGCCACGCTGAAAGCCCTGGGATTCGGTTCCAGGCACGTGCTGGGGCTGATCGTGGGCGAATCCTTGTTACTGTCCTGCTCGGGCGGCGTGCTCGGGATCGCCCTGACCTTTCCGGTCGCGGAGGCTTTCGCCGCGCGCGTCGGGACCCTGTTTCCGATTTTCACGGTCTCCACCTCGACCATTGCGTTGGCGTTCGGGGCGGCCGGGCTGGTCGGGCTGGCGGCCGGGTTGTTCGCGGCCTTGGGCGCCAAGCAGTCCATCGCCTCGGCGCTGCGAGACGCCCCCTAGTCCCTTGATCGACTTGTGACACAGTAGGACGAGTGGCCGTTCCCTTCTATTATATTCATCGCAATCTCCGGGCGCGCCGGGTAACGACGCTCTTGACCATCGGGGGAATGGCCTTGGTGGTCTTGGTCTTCGCGACCATGCGTATGCTTTCCCAAGGAATCAAGCAAACCTTGGTGGAAACCGGCCGGGGCGACAATGTCATGGTCATTCGCCGTTCGGCGGAAACCGAAGTGCAAAGCAGCGTGGATCGCGAGCAGGCGGCGATCATCGAGAGCCTGCCGCAGATCGCGCAGGGGGCGGCGGGAGAGCGCTTCGCTTCGAAGGAAACCCTGGTGCTCCTCGTGCTCGCGAAGCGCGGAAGCGGGAAGCCTTCGAATGTCACCATCCGTGGGCTATCGACACCGGGCTTAGGGCTGCGGCCGCAGGTGCGCGTGGTTCAAGGCCGGATGTTCCGGCCGGGAACCGCGGAAATCATCGCCGGCGTCAAGATCGCCCAAGGCTTTGCCGGGACCGGCCTTGGGGAGCGAATTCGATTGGGTGGCCGGGAATGGACCGTGGTCGGGCTCTTCGATGCAGGGAACAGCGGCTTCGGCTCGGAGATCTGGGGCGATGTCGATCAGTTGATGCAGGCGTTTCGCCGCAACGCATACTCCTCGGTGATTTTCCGGCTGGCCGAGCGGCAGTCCTTCGAATCCGTACAGCTAAGGATCAACGAAGACCCGCGCTTGACGCTCGAAGCCAAGCCGGAGATCGAGTTCTATGCCGAGCAGTCGGAGGTGATGTCGAATTTCTTAAGTATATTGGGGACCACGCTGAGCGTGACCTTTGCGATCGGCGCCGTGCTCGGAGCGATGATCACCATGTACAGCTCGGTGGCCGAGCGCACCTCCGAGATCGCCACCCTACGGGCTTTGGGGTTTCACCGGCGCGATATCTTGTCGGCGTTTATCACCGAATCGTGTCTCCTCGGTCTCCTCGGAGGCACGCTGGGGATCTTGCTGGCCTCCTGGATGCAGACCGTGAGCGTCTCCACCATGAACTGGCAGACCTTTGCCGAGTTGTCGTTCGACTTTACCTTGACGCCGGCGATCGTGATGGAATCCTTGGTTTTCGCCCTGGTGATGGGCCTCACCGGCGGCTTGTTACCCGCGTTGCGCGCCGCGAGGCTACGGATCGCCGAGGCGCTGAGGTATGCGTGACTAACCGCTGAAAGCGATCGCGGAGCTGGTCTGAGCCCTGGGGCACTACACGCGGTCCAGGGGACTCACCACCCCCTGTCCCCCGCGGTTCAGGACGTGGGTGTAGATCATGGTGGTCGAGACATCCGCATGCCCGAGTAGCTCTTGCACGGTGCGGATGTCATAACCGGATTGCAGAAGATGGGTCGCGAAGCTGTGGCGCAGCGTATGGCAGCTCGCGGGTTTGTTGACGGCCGCTGCTCTCACCGCCTTCTTTAGAGCGCGCTGCAGGTTTTGCTCATCGGTATGATGGCGGCGTTCCACCCCCGATCGTGGATCGATCGAACGTTTGGACGCCGGAAACACATACTGCCATCCCCATTCCCGGCCGGCCCTGGGATACTTGCGGGCGAGTGCATAGGGCAAATACACCTCACCGAAGCCCTGGCGGAGATCCTGCTCATGGACCGCCTTGGCCTTTTGCAGATGTTCACTGAGAGGTTTCGCCAAAGCCCCGGGGAGCATCGTGACCCTGTCCTTCTCCCCTTTCCCGTCGCGGACTATGATCTGAGCGTATTCAAAATCCACATCCTTTACGCGTAAGCGCACACACTCCATCAAACGCAGCCCGGCGCCGTAGAGTAAGCTCGCCATGAGCCAGTGGTGTCCCTCAAGACGGGCTAATACCGCCCGCACCTCGTTTCCCGTCAGCACGACCGGCATGCGCGCGGGGCGCTTGGCGCGTTCGACGTTCTGTAGCCACTCAAGCTCGTGCCCGAGCACTTCTTTGTAGAGGAACAAGATCGCGCTCATTGCCTGATTCTGTGTAGAGGCTGACACGTTTCGGTCCACCGCGAGGTGGGTCAGAAACGCCTCGACCTCAGGAGCCGCCATCACGGCCGGGTGCTTCTTCCCGTGGAAAAGGATAAAGCGCTTGATCCAGTCGAGGTACGCCTGCTCGGTGCGAATGCTATAATGCTTCAAACGAAGCTTCTCTCGGACCTGATCCAGTAAACGCGGTGGGGTAGGCATCGGAGGGAAATCGAATTCGAGTGGCAAAACTGAGGTCTATCATCGACCGAACCCCCTGCATCTTGAGCACCGGCGCCGAGGGAAGCGAACTAGACCTCAATTATGACGCAATGCTAAGGCGTCTTTTAGGAGGTCTACTTCAAGTTGAACTAAACCGCTTCGCGGAGCCTTTTCTGACTCTCCCTTCGTAGTTGCATCGTTCACACTCCGGACGGGCCCATTCGGGTCTTTTCAGAGGAGATGAACGATGACCCCCTTACGCGCAAAAA
>JBOIDF010000049.1:0-26468 GCA_050740455.1 Gammaproteobacteria bacterium
GCGGCCGGGGCTCGTCGAGATCGAAGTAGTCGGGGCTGATGAGCTCGGCGACTTGGCCGGTGGTGAGTTTCTCCATCAAAGGACCCACCGAGGCGACGATCTTATCGAAATAGGTGCGGTCGTATTTAATCGCCGAGACCAGCCCGTCGAGCACCGGCTCGTGGATCGCTTCCTGGACCACATAGTGATAGAGGCGTACGGCCTCCGGACCGCGGCCGCGGAAGGATGCGGCCACCTGCCGCTCATCGAGCCGCAGCGCTGCCACCGCATGCGCCCACTCGGACGGCCCGTGGTGTTGCAGATAATTGCGCGCGTACTCGACGAAGAGCGGCTCGATGTCGGTGATGTGCTCCCGGATCCGCTGATAGTCCGGACGCCGGCCCAAGGCCACCAAGGCGCGGGCGATGATGTTGACGAAGCGCCAGGCAAATTCGCGGAAGGCGGCGCTATTGCCCTCGGAGGGGAGCTGATTGGCGATCCGCGTGGCGACCTCGGTGATGCGTGCGAACTCGCCCACGGCGTTATAGCGGGCGCTTATCGCGGGGTATCCCAGGTGGAAGAAGTAGAAGTCGTGCGCGCGTCCCGCGCGCTTCGCCTCGGCCCAGATCCGCTTCACCAGCTCAGGATCGCCCTTGGGATCGAAGACGATCACGATCTCGCCCCTGTGGATGTCCTGGGTGATGAGGACCTCGGCGAGCCGGGTCTTGCCGACGCGCGTCGTGCCGAGCACCAGAGTATGGCCCACCCGATCCGAGAGCGGCATGGTGACCGGACCCTCCTCGGGCTCGACGCCATGGAGCGCGGGATCGCCGCCGACGGGCGGCCAGGGAGCGAGTGGATTCCACCAAGCGCGGGTGGCGAGCAGGCGAGCTAAGTGCCTCAAGCCCGGGCGGCGTTCCCATGTCGCCTCTTTCTTACGTGCCCAGCGATCCAGCCGGCCGGGCTCGAGATAACGGCGGGCCTCGGGATCGCGGGTGTCGGCCAGCCGTTGGGTATGGAGCGGCGTCCAGCGGAAACCCCGGCCGAGGAAGAGCCGGCTCGGGCTCACCGGGATCGCGGCCGGGCTGATCCGATAGTCTGGCAGGCGCCTGAGATTGCGCTGGAAGCGCACGATGCGGAGGCCCTGACGCAAGCGCATGAGCGCGAGGCAGCCAAGCCCCACGGCCGCCCCGCGGGCGACCGGCGGGGTCGTCATCCAGGCCCAGGGCGCGATCCACGCGAGCCAGGCGGCGGTCCCCGCGACCACCGTGGAGACGAGCTCGACCGGTGGGCGCAGCAGGGCGTCGATGGGATAACGGCTGGTCACGGCTCCACTCCCTCGCGGGTAATGAGCACCGGATAATGGGTGAGCCCGAGTGGCTGCGCGAAGGCTTCGCCCGAGGCCGGGATCAGCGGCAGGCCGTGGGCGGCCGCCATCACGGCCTCAAGCTCGCTTTCGTTTTCGGCCTGCACCAGCATCCCGGCCGCGTTCAGTTGCTTCAGCCGCTCGCGGTTGGCGTCGAGCCACCGGAGCGACTCCGGATCGGCCCCGACGAGAAACAGCGGCTGCATCAGACGGGTGGGCCTCCGGCGGGCTTCGATCGGTCCGGGCGTCAAACTCGGTGAACGGATGGGCAGGTAGTGTTTCCGGCTGTAAGCTCGATCAGGACGCGCGATAGGCGCGCGGATGGGTCGAATCGCGTAGGCGTCCCGTGGCACCAGGCGCGCGAGGTAGGGGCCGATCGGCTCACCGCCCCCGTCATGGATCACCTCGAGCGCGGCGGCCCCGTTTACAAGCACAACGGGGCAGGCCTCGCCCGCGGCGGCGAAGAGCCCGGCGACGAACCATCGCCGCATCCAGCCCCGGCGTGGCGGCTCTGGGGCGCTTCTCATGGGAGTGCTAGCCCCCGCTGCGCGGTGCGGCGCCGGGCCAAGGGAAGGTACTGCGGATTGAGCTCGATGCCGATCCATTGGCGGCCCAGCCGTTCGGCCGCCTCGCCCGTCGTGCCACTGCCGAAGAAGGGATCGAGCACCGCATCGCCCGCGCGCGAGCCGGCGAGGATACAGATCGACGCGAGCGCCAGTGGAAAGGTGGCAAAGTGCGCTTCCGCATAGGGTTGGGTCGCGATGTCCCAGACCGAGCGCTTGTTGCGCATATAGCCTTCCCAGGGGATCGAGGCGCCCCGGTGTTTGCCTGGCTTCCCGTAATCTTCACCGAAGCGGCGTTGCTTGTTGCCGCTTCTCTGGAGGGCGGCTTGAGCCATTGGGTCCAACGAGCGCGCAAGCGTCTGATGGCCCGGCCCGCCGTCCGAATACTTGTGGTGGTTGCCGCGGCCACGCAAGTAACGCGGCACCGTATCTGGCTGCACCGGTTCCTGGATCGCCTCGTGATCGTAGTAATAGCGCTCCGACTTGCTGAAGAGAAAAAGATATTCATGCGCGCGGGTCGGCCGGTCCTTCACGCTTTCGGGCATGCAATTCGGCTTATGCCAGATGATGTCCGAGCGCAGCCACCACCCGTCCGCCTGTAGGGCGAAGGCCACGCGCCAAGGGACGCCGACGAGATCCTTGGGCTTGAGGCCGATTGGGGTCGGCGGGCGCAGACCCACGGCGAATCGTCCATCTTCGTAAGCCGGGTGCCCGGCGCGTTTCCCTGGGTTGCGATCCTGACGCCCCCCGCTGGTGTAGCTATCCCCAATGTTCAGCCAGAGCGTCCCATCCTCGGTCAGGATCTCGCGTACGCGGGAAAACACCTCGACGAGCTGGCAGACATAGCAGGCGCCGCATTGCTTACCCGTGGTCCATCCCAGGCAATCATGATGCGGTTCTAAACCTAACTCCTTCGGTTTGTCCGGGTGCGCGTCGGGTAGGTAGGAGCGCAGTCCCCAGTAAGGCGGTGAGCTCAGGCACATCTGCACGCTCCCCGCGCTGAGTCCGGCCAACTGTTCGAGCGCCTCGCCCCGCAGGATCATCACACACCGTCCGCCCGTAGTTGCCCGAGACGCCGCGCCACCTGCCGGCGGTACCAGGCGGCGCGTTCGGGCCAGCTTGGGGCATGGTAGTGGCCGATGGCTTGCCAGAGGTTGCCGGCCGCCTGCCAGCGCTCGCGGAGCAGGTACGCCCCGACACGCAGGTTGAACATCGGATCGAGCGCCACCCAAGGGTCCCGCAGGAGCCTGTGGTGTGCGCGCCAGTGGATCTGCATGAGCCCCACATCCGCCCGCCGGCCGCCGCGATCGAGATAGTCCCTCAAAGCCTGGTAGGCCGCTTCGCGGGTGGGGTAGTAGTGGCCCCGGCCTTCGATATTGACCGTCCACGGCCAGGGCCGAGCCCGGCCCGATTGGAGCTGCGTACCGCTCTCGGTGAGCGCGACCGCGTAGACCACCTTCGCCGGCAGTCCGTATTCGGCCGCGGCCTGCCGGTAACGCGCGGGCACCTCGGCCGGCGCCGCGGCGGGAAGTAGCACGAATAGGATCAGCGCGCGGACCATCGGGCCAACACGATCGGATCGTTGGGCAGCATCTCGAATGCCTCGCCTCTAGCTCGAATGAGCACCGGCACGGTGAGTGTGGGATCGCGGGTGAGGCGATTGAGCGTGGCCTGGTCTTGGTTAAGGGTGAGCCGGCCCTGATCCACCAGGGCCTGCGGGAGCTTGAGCTTCCGCGCCCAGGCCTGGATATCCTCATCCCGCACCGGGCCCACGGCGTACACATCGAGGTCGAGCCCCGGGAGACTTTGCACCTCCCCGACCAGATGCTGGATCAGCCGGTTGCAGTCCGCGCACTCCAGGTTGACGAAGAGGAACAGCCGATCGCCCGTCCGGAAAGGCGGCTCGCGGGTGCGGGCCTGGACCAGGAGATCCTCGAGCTTGGCCGGGTCGAAGAACGGATCGTTGGGGAAGAGCTCGCGTTTGACCTGTTGCACCATGCGCTCGAAGGCGAATTCACGTTCGGTGCGCTCGCGCTCGAGCCGCACCAGGATCTCGGCATAGCGCCTTCGCTCGGCGTCGCTCTCGGCATGTACCCCAAGCGCCGTCACCGGATCGAGATGGGGACTCCAGGTGCCCCGCGGGCCGGTCATCAAGCGCTCATAGCGCTGCCATTCCTTGACGGTGATCGCCCAGCGGCGGGCCTGCTCGGCCTGAGTAGTACTCGATGTAGAGCGCTCGAGGTGCGTTGCTTCCGATGCGGTGCGCGACTCCTCGGCCAGGAGCCCGGCGGGACAGACCCAAATCACAGCCAGGGCGACTCCCAAGGCCCCAAGCTCGCTCGCACAGGATCTCATTGGTCGCGGATCTCGGTGTTGGTGAGATCGAGTCCGGTACCGGGGCTCGTGGGCTCGTGTTCGGCCGCCAGCGGACATCCCTTGGCGCCCAGACAGGGGCCGACCAGATAGCTCCGCACGTCCCAACGGACAGTCAAGTCGCGCACCAGATGCTCAGGCGCCCGGCACGGTGATGGCGCCGTCTGCGCCGCGGTGGACTTGGGTGTTAGCGCACGCTCGTGGATCGCGGGCGTCGCACAAGCCGACAGGATCCCTATGAGGATGAACAGCAGTAATGCGCGTGTCATGGGATCGCCTGTGAAGCACGCATCCCTGCATTGGCCGGACAGAGCCAGGCCCAGGGAGGGGCCTGCTGGGCGCGCCGAGGACGCAGCATGGAAAGCGCGCATCCTGCGCTTGCCGGCGGCGTCCATGCCGCTCCGCCGCTTCGCGGCAGGCGAGTGTGATGGCGCCAGGTCTCGAACTGACGCTGCACGGTGCGATGCGCGGCGGCGGGTTCCATCGCCGCCACCCGCGCCTTCGTCGGCGGGTCGAGGTAAGCGCGGGCCTTCAAGCAGTGGAGATTCTGGTAGCAGAAGCTCTCGGGATTGGTTTCGAAGAGACCGACCATCACTTGCTCGGTGGTGGCTCGGAAGACCTTGCGGAGTTCCGCGGCGATCGGCCAAAGCTCGGCGCCCGTTGGGATCGGACCGATCCGGTTGGTCGCGTTCGCTGCAAAGGCGACCGGCGCTGGCTCCATGGCCAGAAGGGCCGGCACTTGCGCTGTATGCGATGGCAGGGCGGCACCCGCTGCGCGCGTCTGCACCAGGCCCTGATACGGCTCCTGCAGCTCAAAAGAGACCAGGCGGTGCACCGGATCGACCACGAGATAATGCGCGGGTCCCGCCAGGGTCCCGAGCGCCTCATCGAGGCGCATGGGCCCGAGCGTCCGGTGCACCGCTGGCAAAGGCCAGCCAAGCAGGGTGGGCAACGAGGGACAGGAGGCGTCGAGGCTTGCTAAGCGGTAGCCACTGCGTGCGAGCACCTGTTTCAGTGCGTCACCTACGGTTTGCGCGGAGTAGGAGAACTCCGTGTTGATAGGAAGCGCAAAGGGATCGGCTTGCTCGGGCGAGGGTCCGGGCAGGATGGCGGAGTAACGCCCCACACGCACCGGATCGAGCCCGGCGGTGAGGGCTGTGCACGAGATCAGCGTGCTCAAAAGCACGAAGGAGAGACGGTGTGGCATTCTCGATTGCCTCCTCGCAATGTGTCGCACTGCGCAGGAGGTTTACGCCGCTCAAGCGGGCGCCGCAAGGGAAAACCCTAAATCCATTTCTGAGGGTTTCCGGCCAATGGGCAAGCAAAAAGTTCTTCGAGGCAGGGACTCACAGGTTATATAAGACGGAGTAGGATCGAAAAAAGGGGTAGTGTCTCATCTTGAACTTCGGCTTCCGACCCCAAAAGAGTCATTGGTGAATGCACGATGATTTATTCTAAAGCGGACACTGAACGAGTCTGTCGAAAAACCCGTTTATGAGACGGTGTTTTTGTCGCTACGAAGAGCGTAGGCATGAATTGCAACACAGCATGGTAGCCTACTCGCTCTAAACACCAAGGGATCTCGATCGCGCTCCATTCTGATTACCCGACCTACACCGTTCATCGTTAACCCCATCCCGGTGCATAGCGGTGGATCTTTCCGATGTTATGGACCAAACAATAGAGCAGCCACTGGGTATTGACCTTACGTTTGCCCCGCAGGGTGAAACGATTTAGCCTGAGCATGCGCGTGATATTGGCAAAGACGGGTTCCACCGTCCCAAGCCGCCTTCCGTAGATTGCACGCCCCAGGGCCGAGTCGATTTTGCGTTTCATTTTACTCGTAAAGGTTTCCGGCTGATTCGGCGCCTGGCCGCTGAAGAAGTGGACCTGCCGGACTTCGCTGCGTTGGGGATTCCTCAAACACCGAGTCCTAAGGTGGCACGGGCGGCAGGCACTTTTGGGGGCGCAGAATTTCACCGCTTGATAGCCGTTGATAACCACATTGCTCCCGTTACGATAGAGCTTCTTGCCCGCCGGGCAAATGCAAAGTTGCCGCTCGGGATCGTAATGAAAATTGTGATTGGTAAATAACACCCCGCCGCTTTTCCTCCGCGCCTCGCGCCGCTCCTGGCGGTGGCGTTCTTTAAACCGGTCCGCTTGGGCAAAGCGAGGATCGCGTTTCCGGAACAAGTTATCGGCCACATAGCCATCGATCCCGTCCTCGAATAAGCGCTTCATATTGGCCTCGGTGTGAAATCCCGCGTCGGCCGTGAGCTTGGTGTCCTCGAAGATGTCAATCCCTTGAAAGTTCTCGCGTGTCCCCTCAATCATCGGCACCAATAAGTCATGTTCTTGGGCCTCCCCGAAGGCCTCGGCACGCACAATCACCTGATGCTTGGCATCGACGGTGGCAACACCGTCATAGCCTTGGATCACCCCATGGGCGGATTTCATCTTCGCACTCTCGTTGTCCGTGAGGTTGCTCTTCCTAGGTTTCCCACCCTTACCTGGCTTGTCATCGTTGTCGTCAAGCCAACGCTTAATTTTCCTTACTTTCTCCCGTAGCGTCTTGAGCTGCTTTGCTTCCCGCTCTGCCAACGATTCCTCCCGTTCACTGTTATCCCGTTCCCGATGCCGCTTGAGCAGATACCGTATTGCCCCTTCCATCTTCTGCTTCTTCTTCTCAAACTCCGCTCGGGTCCCGCTCCATTCTTTAGAAGCATTCGAGGGCAGTTTGCACCCATCGATGGCGAAGAGCTCTTTGCCGATCAGGCCCATCTCATCACAGTAGAGCAGCACGTCCCGAAACAACACCGAAACCTCATCACTCATCGAGGAGATAAAACCGGCGATGGTGCTGAAATGCGGCTGGGTGTCCGCACTTAGAGCCATGAAAATTACGTTCTCCCGACAGCAGCGCTCAATCTCGCGGCTCGAAATAATCCCCCGTGCGTAGGCGTAGAGAACGATCTTCAACAGAATCCCGGGATCATAGGCCGGTGCACCGGTCTCCTCGTTACGGTAACGCGCTTCGAACACCGAAAGGTCGACTTCGTGGTCAATCAGGTAATTCAGCGTGTACTCAAAGGTGCCCGGAAGAATCTGCTCCCGAAAGGCAATCGGAAGGAGCTTATGCTGATCGTAGGAGTAGTCTTTGTAACGTGGCATGAGTAGGTAAGCTGTCGTTATGATCAGATAGCGTCATTCTACCACAGGACACGAAAAAAAGACTTATTCGACAGCTTCAACGCCCAAGCTAAGCGGCAGGCCCGCCGGAGGCGGGACTGTCCGCTTGGGCGCCTTGTTGGGCCTCAATGGACGCGGATGCGGCGGAGCGCTCTTTGCGCGCAGTGACGTAAACCTCGCGCGCTGCGTCGAGATTCATCAGGAATATGCCCAGCCCTACGACGAGGTCCGGCCACGGCGACAGGGTCGCGGCGGTGACGAGGCCCGCCGCAATGATGGCGACATTACCCAAGGCATCGTTACGGGCCGAGAGGAAAGCGGCGCGCGTAAGACTGCCGCTATGCGTGCGGAAGCGCACGAGGAGGTAAGCGCAAAACAGATTGATGGCAAATGCGCCGCCCCCGGTAAGGGACAAAAGCGCTGCGTCAGGTGGCGTAGGAACAAGAAACTTCTCCCAGGCTGTCCACAGCGTGGAAATGCCAGGGATCAGAAGGATTGCCGCCAGCGCCATGCCGACCAGTGAACGGCGGTGCGCGCTCCAGCCGAGTGCAACCAGTATGAGAATGTTGACGGCCGCATCTTCGAGGAAGTCTATCGAGTCTGCGAACAGAGAAACCGACCCGATTGTGCGAGCAACCGTGAACTCAATACCGAAATAGCCGAGGTTTAGAAGTGCTACGGCCAGCACGGCCCGACGCAGCGCGGCTTCATGAGTGTTCACAGATGGTTGGTCAGTGCCCATTCGTCGCTCTTGAGGCTTAACGTCCAAGCTCAGGGCGTGGGTTAGACGGTGTGTTTCGAGGGTCGTAGTTCCCACGCGTCAAGAACCGGCTTCGGGTTTGCTCAGGAGATCCCTGATCACTGCCGCCAAGTCGAGAATGGCCTTTCCGCCGTCGCCGCGAAACGAGGAACCGTGCATCACTGCGAGGCTGCTTGGTTTCAAGGCGGCAAGCCGGTGCAGGGTGCTGTCCGTGTACGGCGTGTAAGGCATATCCTTCGCCATCGGCCCCGCGAGGCTGCCTTTGATTGCATCTCTCGCACGTTCGACGATTGTGGACTCGATCACCGGCTCGGGATCGCCCGGCTGGAAGAAGAGATCCGAGCAAAGCAGGGTCTGTTCGGTCTCGTCGAAGAACAGGCCCGCGTCCCAACAATGCGGCACATGCGGGGTCGACAGAAATCGAAGACGGTGCCGGCCGCTTTGCAGGACTTCGCCATCAGCGAGCGGTCGCGGAGCTCGGTCGGCAAAGTCGTTTACCATGACCATCGCACCCACAGAACTGCAAACTGCCTGCGCGCGCGGCGCGGTCTTTAGCCATTCGTTCAGGGCGCCGCATTCGTCGGACTCAAAGTGGCTGAATCCAATCCAGCGGACATTCGAGGGATCCATGATCGAGGCCACGCCTTCCAGCGTGACCGGAAACATTTTCTTGAAGCCCGTATGCATCAGGAACGGCTCATCGTCCTTGATGAGGAATTGGTTGAATTGGATTCCGTAGTCGGGATGGAATGTTGAGATTCGATATGTATCCCGTGCGATTTCGGTTACGTTGCTCTGCATGCCAGTCCTCCTTCCCGTGGTGCCGACGTCTAAACGCAAGAGCTCACCGGCGTCCGAGGCGCAATAGCCCAAAAGCGCAGTTTTTGGGCGGTCCGGTGGAGCGGCGGGTTATGCCCC
This sequence comes from Gammaproteobacteria bacterium, assembly GCA_050740455.1. Classification (GTDB taxonomy): domain Bacteria; phylum Pseudomonadota; class Gammaproteobacteria; order JACCXJ01; family JACCXJ01; genus USCg-Taylor. The sequence continues at coordinate 9,149 of JBOIDF010000049.1, forward strand.
CAAAGCTACAGTGCACGTACCAATAAAGAATGGTTTGCGCGCTCTCTAGCATATGTTCAGACGGTAATTCAATCTAACGTTTCGGGCCCAGGCTTCCATGACATCTAGCTCATACTCAAAACCTAATCGCTTAGCAGCACTCTTGGCAGCGGTCCAAAGTTTGCCTCCTGATTTCCGATTACCTCGAACTTCCAGCGTCACTTTGTTAATCAAAATAGGCTTCTCAGAGCTAACTGTCATGTAAACGGTACCCTGTAGCCTATCGAATTCAGTAGCCCGTGCCGAATTTCCCAGCGTTGTCAGAAAAGTACCGCGACTTGTATAACCCTCTAAACATGCGTTTGTTACGACTCGGTAATCTTCCTCTGAAAGACCCGTGTCTTCTGCAAATATTGCGTCCTCCCAATTTAGATATTGGCCAGCATATACGTTTACGGTGGGCGGTATGCGGGTAGACAGATAGTCTTTCGCCATAGGGTAAATGATGCTACCAAATACGCCTGCTACGCCTGCGATGATTGCCGCCTTAAACAGTGTCTTATGTTTGTGCCACCAACCCAATACCGGGTGTAAAGGGTTCATTGGTCTTTTGTTCTTCGACATGCGCCTTCATCCGCGGACGGGTCGGTCGGAATCGCCTAACAAGTGATTGAGTGGTTTCCGTATATCACGCTGCCATGTGATATCAAAGCTCCAGCCTTGTGGCAATAACTCTCTGTTTTGACTAGTGTCGGATGCCTGTATAGATTTTCAGGATATCGAGGCTAGGATGCCATGCTAGAACCGCTCCCCATTGAACTCTCCCGCCGCTACGAGACCCAGCTAAAGCAAAACGGGATCGCGAAACCCCTCTGGAATCACTATACGAAGTGGCTGCGTTACTATTGGGATTTCTGCCATAAGTACGGGCATCCGCCGAGCGAACTATGATATTCGCACGATTCAGGAACTGCAGCAGCAGCGTCGGGATCCCGCGGACATGAACCGGCCGGGCACATTCGGGTTCTCGTCGACATTGAGCTTGGCCACCGTGGCGCGCCCCTCGAACTCGGCGGCCAGAGCGTCGACGGTCGGCGCGAACTGACCGCACTCGGCCGATTTTGTTGAAAAACGCGTATGTATTTTGATTGAGGATTGTCGTTGGCGAGGTTTGATCCCGTATTGAGGGTACTTTGTCGGCTGGCCTGATTCTTTATTCTTCTTCGGACGTTACTTTCGTTGCGCGCGGTGCTAAGCCATCGTGATTTGCTGTTTGGATGGGTCCAACGTAAGCAACTTCGCCATTCGCCTTAGGTTTTGCGCAGTCGCTGCAAGCAAAAACTCATCTTGCGCGCCGCTCGGTCCGCGCAGACGTAGACGGTCAAGCTTTAATACGCGCTTGAGGTGCGCGAAGAGCATTTCGACTTTCTTGCGATCCTGGCGCGATTGCTTATAAGCATCGGTTTTGACGATTGCGCGCGCCACATCACGGGCGGCCTCATGCGGGCTGCGATCGATCTTGCGAATGGCGCTATTGGGCAGCATTGCTGCTTGAGCGCACAACCCTGGCAATCAAACAGGCTGGCACGATAGCGATAGGGATTCTTTTGTTTGCTCCGCCACGCAGGCTTTAGGTAGTTACCAGCAGGACAGACGTAACGGTTGTGCTCTACATCGAAGATAAAGGCAGAACGCCCGAACGTGCCGTCCTCGCGCTCTGATTTATCCCAAACCGGAATATGAGGAGCGATGCGCTTGTCTTCGACTAACCAACCGAGCATGGGGCCGCTGCCATAGGCGGTGTCGCCTACCAATCGGTTTGGCTTAATGCCAAAGCGTTCTTCGACCCGCTCGATCATGCGCTGTGCGGCGCTGACTTCTTCGTTGCGCACCGCGGGACTGGCTTGGGTATCCACAATGACACCAGCGTGCAGATCGATTAAGTAGTTGGTGTAGTACCCAAAGCAAGCAGGACCCTCGAGTGCTGTCCAGCGTGCGCAAGGATCGGTTAACGAAATCGATTTCGGCACACTATCGGTGGGGTTGGTCGCTTCCAGCCCTTGCAAGTACTCGCGTACCGCACGTGTGCGAAGCTTCGGGTCGCGCCAATCGATCATTTCGCCACCAGCAACGGCACGCTGACGATTGGCGTCCGCTCGAATGAGGCTGGCATCTACCGCGAATCCTTCTCCTCCCACAAGTCCCGCCTCCATACAGCGACGCACGGTGCACTCAAACAGATAGCGGAACGTCTCACTGTCGCGAAACCGGCCATGCCGATTCTTCGAGAAGGAGGAGTGATCGGGCACTGCATCTTCCAGCCCTAAGCGACAAAACCAGCGATAAGCAAGATTCAAATGCACTTCTTCGCACAGACGCCGCTCTGAGCGAATGCCGAAGCAGTAACCCACCAACAACATCCGAATCATCAATTCCGGATCGATCGAAGGCCGTCCTGTGTGGCTGTAGTACGGCGCTAGGTGCCGGCGCAGGTCCCCGAGATCCAGGAATCGATCGATCCCGCGCAGCAGATGATTCTGCGGAACGTGCTCCTCGAGATTGAAACAGTAGAACAATCTTTCTTGCCCACTTTGCCGTTGTCCCATCATCACCAGTTCTCCGTAATAACCATTACGAAGATCCGATCATCATCCAGAGCAGAAGTTCCGGAAGTTTTTCAACAAAATCGGCCGGTACGCGACCAGGGCGTCGAGAAGGCGGTACCCGACCCATTTGAGACGTTCGGGTTACCTACGAAAGCGAGCCCTCAGCAGACATTCAGACCGGCCAATGCGCATCCTGTGATCGAACGGTCAGCCGGGTTCAGTTGGACCGGTGCCGGCCCCGGTCGAACCGATCGCATCGGCAATCTCTTTCACGTTCGTCAAGATCAGTTGAGCAGCGTCGACCCAGCCGTCGATCTGCGCGGGAGAACGGGCGCCAACAATGGCACCGCTCACTCCCGGCCAGCCAAGAGTCCATGCCACGGCGATCGCAGAGACCGTGGTGCCGTAACGTTTGGCAATAGGACGCAGCGCGTCCCTCAGTGCGAGATTTCTACCGAGGTTAGGTTCCTGGAATTCGTCCGCACGCCGCCGCCAGTCATCAGGCGCAAGCGTGGCGACGCGCCCGACATCGAAGCTGTCAGTCAGCAACCCGGACTGCATCGGACTGTAGACAATCACGCCAGTACCGTGGTCCGCACACCAGGGAAGCTCGCTCGCAGCGACATCGCGTTTTATCATCGAAAATGGCGGCTGCAAGGAGTCCACATGTCGGAGCTTTTCACAACGCTCGAGCAAACTGACGTCAAAATTTGAGACCCCGCCGGCACGGACCTTTCCCTCCTCAATCAGCCGAATCATCTCGCCCCAGGAATCCTCCACGGCTGTGTCTGGATCGGGCCAATGATACTGGTAGAGATCGATCCGCTCGACCCCGAGGCGGCGTAGCGAGGCTTCGCATTCGCGCCGGATCGACTCTGGCTTGAGTGACCGCAATGGCGGCTTCATACGGTCTTCATCGTCCCACAATAATCCGCCCTTGGTGAACACTAAGGGCCGTTCGTTCAGCGGTATACCTGCGAGCACGCGTCGGACGACTTCCTCGGAATGTCCGAGACCGTACACCGCGGCGGTGTCGATCCAGTTGATACCTTTGTCGAGCGCATGGTGGATGGCAGCGATGGAATCGGCATCGTCCTGGGGGCCCCAGCCAAACGACCAATCGCCACCACCGACGGCCCAGGCGCCGAATCCGACTGCGGTGATCTGCATCCCGGTCTTACCGAGTTCCCGGGTGGGTAGCAAGGTTCTTGCGGACATGGTTTTCTCCTGAATCCATAAGTTGGTGTTCGGTGTGTCGGTGCTGCGGTATTTTGAACGGCCTGAATACGACGACCAAGTGATGTTTATTCGGTGCTTGCTTAGGGGTGGCAAGGAAACGGATGGTTGTCGACCCGTTGCTGCCATTCAGCAGATGCGGATAGGGGCCATATCAAGGAAGATACAGGAGAATACTTCGTGTTTCAGACTACACATCTGAAGTACGAGGTACCGTTTCGTCAAAGAATCCAATGATCAAAATCAACAACAACTTTTACCTGACTATCGCAGTGGCCGTGAGCATCGGCATTTTCTTTGTGGCCGGACAGATAAGCGGAACGCTGAACAGCACCGGCCTGCACTGGATTGCGCATATTGCTGCCTATGCTTTTCTCGGAGCCTGCTACGCCAAGGGCCTGCCGCGTTCTACCGTGGTCATGGTAACGCTTCTGACTGCGGGCATCGGTGGTCTACACGAACTCTACGAAGTCGGGAGGTACGGCATCGATCTCGAACTTCACGACCTGTTTTATGACATAGTCGGCGCATTTGCCGGCGCGCTTGTCAGTCGGTAGAGAATAATTGATTTGACCGCGACAGTCCCTAGCTGTCCTATTTTCCCGGAACAACAATGAACTCAGCGGCTGGAATCGGCCGGCAGAAATAATAGCCCTGGATTTCATCTCACTCGTGTTGGTGTAGGAAAAGCAGTTGTTCTAGTGTTTCCACACCTCTTGCGATCATCCGGATACCGAGGCCATGCCCCAGCGAAATGACGGTTTGCACAATGGTCGCATCGTCGCGATCGGGGCCGATACCACGCGCAAAGCGCTGGTCGATCGCACTCTCTCCCATTTTCCCCCAACACACCGCCTTTCGCTCCAACGCCTCGGCCCAACTCCACGGTTTGACAACCCCCTCAGCGCGAGCGCATCCTGCAGTCGCCATGCACGGCGAAGTGCAGTGGGTTATCCAAAACAGAGAAGATTCCTATGCCACGCGTAGTGCGTTTCCATCAAACCGGCGGCCCCGAAGTTCTGCAAATCGAAACCATCGACGTGCCGCCGCCGGGCGCCGGCGAGGTTCGGATTGCAGTCAAAGCGTTGGGCTTGAACCGCGCCGAGTCGATGTTCCGATTAGGCCAGTATCTCGAGCAGCCTACCTTCCCCGCACGGCTGGGTTACGAAGCCGCGGGAACCGTCGAAGCGGTCGGACCGGGCGTTAGCGGCTTAAAGCCCGGCGATGCCGTGAGCACGGTGCCGGCATTCTCGCAAAATCAATATGGTGTCTACGGCGACGTGGCCATTGTACCGGCCGCGGCAGTCGCAAAGCATCCCCCTTCTTTATCTTGGACTGAAGCGGCTGCGATCTGGATGCAATACCTGACGGCCTATGGCGCGCTGATCGAAATCGCCAGACTGGGTGCAGGCGACACAGTGCTCATTCCGGCGGCCTCGAGCAGTGTTGGCATCGCGGCGATTCAAATCGCTGGCATGGTCGGCGCAACGCCCATCGCGCTAACCCGCAAACACGACAAGCGCGCCGCGCTCACAAAACTGGGAGCAGCTCATGTAATCGCCACCCAGGAGCAGGATGTCGTCGCAGAAGTTGACAAACTGACCGAGGGCCAAGGCGCTCGAGTGGTATTCGACCCCGTCGGCGGCCCCACTGTCGCCAAGCTGATGGCGGCAATGTCTCGGCTAGGCATTCTGTTTCAATATGGTGCTCTCAGCCCCGAACCAACGGTTCTGCCGGTATTCGATCTGCTCGGCAAATCGCTTACCGTTCGTGGCTATGTCCTGTTCGAGGTCACCGGCGACCCGGCGAGCCTCGAGCGCGGCAAGGAATTTGTGGTCAGCGGTCTAGCGTCGGGCAAGCTCAAGCCGGTCATCGCGAAGACATTTCCTTTTGATCAGATCGTTGATGCGCACCGCTTCTTGGAGTCGAACCAGCAGATCGGAAAGATTGTGGTCACCGTGTGATCGCAATCAGCGGTTGTCGTTCAAGTTTCCCTTCAAGGTTGCTCCTCATTCGTGTTTGGGATGAAGCGAAGCCATTGGTCTTAATTCATAAGCTTGGATCCATCGACTGCGCAGTTTCACATGCGAAAGTGAGTGTCGCTTTCAGCTCTAAACGACGTCCGGCAGCGACCCGGAGTTGCCCTTCGCGAAAGGTGGCCAGATTTCTCGAAAGCGGCCGTTGGCGGTACGTGTTCTAATTCCGTCGTCTGCCCCCTGTCAACGGGGATCTAAATCCGCCGGATTTTGGGGATGATACCTTGACGAATGACCGATCGCGTCCTTATTCCTGTAACCCTGACTGCGTGAGCCCCTGCTACCACGCCATACGCGGGCGGACGGGCTATTCAGGATCGTGCCCAAGCGAACTTGGCACCCATGTACAGCTTTAAGGGCGTTAAAACATCCTCGCCACCAAATTCCCGCGGTTTTGCAACCCCGTCAACAGGTCCTTAGGAGATGACAGCTATGCGCATTCTTATCGTCGAAGACGAAGCCAAAATTCGGGCGTCCACGAAACGGGCGCTGGTCGAGGAGGGCTTCAACGTGGTGGAAGCCGAAGAGGGCGAGACAGGTCTGCATCTGGCCGCCACGGAGGAACTCGACCTCATCATCCTCGATGTCATGCTGCCGCTGCGCGATGGGTGGTCGGTGGTGAAAGCGCTTCGGGAAAAGGGGAAACAGGTGCCCGTCTTGTTTCTCAGCGCGCGTGATGACGTGCCGGACCGTGTGAAAGGACTGGAGCTGGGCGGCGACGACTACTTGGTCAAGCCATTCGCCTTTTCGGAATTGCTGGCGCGCGTGCGTTCGCTCTTGCGCCGGCCGGCGGCGCGGCAGGCGGATAAGTTGCGCGTTGATGACTTGGAGCTGGATTTGGTGCGCCACAAGGCAACGCGCGGCGGAAAGGCTCTCGATTTGACGGTTAAGGAGTTTTCGCTCCTGGCGTTGCTGGTGCAGCGCACCGGAGAAGTCATTGCGCGCACGCTCCTGCTGGAGCAAGTGTGGGACGTGAACTTCGACGGCGACACCAATGTCATCGACGTGGCCGTCGGGCGCTTGCGCAAGAAGTTGGATGACGCCTTTCCCACCAAATTGATCCACACAGTCAGGGGCGTGGGCTATGTCCTCGAGAGGCGCGATTAACCCGGCGCGTCCACCGCCAGCGGCGCGGGGCACGTGGCCCATCAGCCGCGTCGTCACCGTTTTCAACACGCTGGCGACGTGCGCGATTCTCTTCCTGGCCTGCGCGTTCCTGTATTGGGTGATGGCGCGAAGCCTCAAAGAAGAAGACCATCATTCGCTGGCGGACCAGGTGGAAACCCTGCGGCTGACGCTCAAGGAAAAGCCCGGCGACCCGGAGGCCCTGAAAATGGAGGTGCAATCCGAGGGGGCGGCCCGGCGCTTCGCCAAGTATTACGCCCGTGTTCTGAACAAGGAAGGAGAGGTGCTGATGGAGACGAGCGACATGGAGCGCTTGCTGCCGCCACCGGAAGCCTTTCCACCGCCCGCCAACGTTGGCACTACGCCGAATGTGGGGCGGCTCTGGAAATCCCCCAACGGAAAGTTCTTCCTGTTGATGGCGGCGTGGGCGGAGACCGGCGCGGCGCGGGAGGAAGTGCGTTTGTTGCAACTGGCGCTGGATGTCACGCAGGAGGAAGTCGTGCTGGCGAAATACCGCTGGATGCTGGCGCTGGTGCTGCTGCTCGGCGTCGTGTGCTCGGCGAGCCTGGGGGCGGCCATCACGCGACGAGCAATGCGTCCGTTGCGTGAAATCACCGCGGCGGCTCAGCATATCACGGCGGCGCAATTGCACGAGCGCATCCAACCGGAGCGCTGGCCGCAGGACTTGATGGCGCTGGCCACCGCGTTCGACGACATGCTGGGTCGTCTCGAAACCTCCTTCACTCGCCTGACCCAATTCTCCGCTGACCTCGCCCATGAAATCCGCACGCCCATTGCCAGCCTGCGCGGCGAGGCGGAACTGGCCTTGGGCCGAAGCCAAACGCCGGACGAATATCGGCGCGTGCTGGAATCGAGCATGGAAGAATACGAACGCCTGTCGCGAATGGTGGACAGCCTGTTGTTCCTTGCCCGCTCGGACAACGCCGAAGTCGCGCTGACCCGCCAGCCGTTCCCCGCCACGCCCGAAGTCCAGGCCGTGCTGGATTTGTTCGACGCTGCTGCGGCCGAAAAGTGTATTGAAGTGAAGACGAGCGGCGATGCCGTGGTGCACGGCGACGCGGTGCTGTTCCGTCGCGCGTTGAGTAATCTCCTGGCCAATGCCGTTCATTACACGCCCATCGGCGGAAGAATCACCATCCTGGTCAAGCCTCTGGACAACGGCGCGACGGGAGTGATCGTGACGGACTCCGGCTGCGGCATCCCTGCCGATCATCTCCCAAAGGTGTTCGACCGCTTCTATCGCGTGGACCCTTCCCGCCACCAACCCGGAGCAGGTTTAGGGCTAGCCATCGTCAAGTCCATCATGGAACTGCATGGCGGTGCGGTATCGCTGAGCAGCGAAGTCGGAAACGGAACCGCCGTGAGTCTGCGTTTTCCACACCGGCATCCGTCGCCCAAAGCAACCTGACAGAGTTGTCAGACTGGTGTTGGAAATCTGTTAGGCGGGGAGTGGGAAACTTGGCCAAGCATGAGATTGCCTGGCCAATTCCTGGTTCTGTCTGCCGCGTTGTTGGCAGGATGCCAAACGTTCCGGCCCGAACCCGTTTCGCCGGCGGAGTCCGCATCAGCGCTGGAGGTCCGCTCATTGGAGGAGCCGGGTCTTAAAGGTTTTCTCGAATCCCACTCACGTCAGCCGCTGCCTGCCTGGCCGCTCGCCTCGTGGAACTTTGAGCAACTCACCCTCGCGGCTCTGTACTCTCACCTAAGCCTCGAAGTCGCACGGGCGCAGTGGGGCGTGGCCCAGGCGGGGGTCGTCACGGCAGGGGCACGACCGAACCCGACGGTGGGGATTACGCCCGAATACAACTTCAATCCCGCGAGCGGCGTGTCACCGTGGATTGCCACGCTGAATCTGGACATTCCGGTTGAAACGGCCGGCAAACGCGGTTACCGGATTGCTCGCGCCGAGCATCGCGCTACTGCGGCACGCTTCAACATCGCCACGATCGCGTGGCAGGTGCGGAGCAACTTGCGCGCAGCACTGCTCGATTTTACCAGCGCCACGCAACGGGAGAAGCTCCTGCAGGCGCAGCAGGCCATTCAGGAGGAAGTCAGCCACAGGCTCGAACAGAAGCTGCGCGCGGGAGCCATCGAAACCTTGGAACTCTCCCGTGCGCGCCTCGCTCTGGCTCGCTCGCGTGTCGAAGTGGGGGACGCCCGGAGGCAAGCCTCCGAATCGCTGGCGCGCGTCGCCGAAGCTATCGGCGTTCCCGCCAGTGCGCTGAACGGAGTCGTCATGGTGGAGGATTGGAAGCTGCCCCTGGTGACGGAGCTCGCCGGAGGCGACGCTCGCAGGCAAGCGTTACGAAGCCGTTCGGATGTCCTCGCCGCGCTCGCCGAATACGACGCCAGTCAGTCGGCGTTGCAGCTCGAAATCGCGAAACAGTATCCCGATGTCCATCTCGGCACCGGCTATCAGTTCGACCAGGGCGAGAACAAATGGGCGCTGGGGGTGACGGTGGAAATCCCGGTGCTGAATCGCAACGAAGGCCCCATCGCCGAGGCGCAAGCTAGCCGCACCGAAGCCGCCGCGCGCTTCGTCTCGGTGCAGGCCAAAGCCATTGCCGAGATCGACCGCGCGCTGGCCGCCTACCGCAACGCACAGGAGCGGCTGAACTCCTTGGTGACACCGCGGGCCGCGCAACAACAGCAGGCAGCGGCCCTTGCTGCGCAGGTTCAAGCCGGGGCAGCCGAACCGCTGGACCTGCTCGCGGTCCGGGTCGAACAGGCCGTGACGGAGCTTCTCGAATGGGACGCGCGCGTGCAGACCGTTCGTGCCTTCGGTCAACTCGAAGAGGCGATCCAGCGCCCGTTTGAGAGTCCTGGCGCGACTGAATCTCGCCACAACGCAGCAGCCAGCCACCCGCAGCCATGAAGAAACTAGTCATCCTCGTCGCCGCCGGCGCGATTGCCGGTCTGATTTTCGCCTACCGCGAGATGAGCAAGGAAATGGAGGAGAGCGAAAAGCCGGTCTTCGCTTCCTCGCGTGCCGAGCGCGGCGCGGACGGGGAGGTCGTCCTCACGCTCGATGCCGAGACGCAGAAGCGTATTCAACTCCGGGTCGAGCCGCTGGTCGCCGCGACCCTGTCGCTGGAGCACGTCGGATTCGGACGCGCGCTCGACCCGACGCCGCTGGCCGCGCTGGTGGCCGAGATGGCAGAGACGCAGACCGCCCTAACCGCCTCGAGCAAGGAGTTCGAGCGAGTGAAAGCTCTGCGGGCAGAAGGGCAAAACGCTTCCGCCCGCGCCGTGGAGGCAGCCGAAGCCGCCGCACGGCGCGACCAGCTCGCGGTGCGTTCCATTCGCGACCGGCTCGAACTCGCCTGGGGCAAGGCCATCGCCCGGCAGCCCGACTTGGCCGGATTCGTTCGGTCGCTCGTCGCGCAAGAAGCGGCGTTGGTGCGCGTGGACTTGCCGGCCGGTGAGCCCGTCCACTCAAGCCCGGCGGGCGCGCGTTTGGTGATGTTGTCGGAAGCAGGCCCGGTGGCAGCGCAAGTCCTCGGTGCCGCTCCAAATGCCAACCCCGAAATGCAGGGCGAGGCGTTTCTGCTGCTCGTCAAGCCGAAGCCGGCCCGTTTGGCGTCCGGCATCGCGGTAACGGCGCATCTCCAACTGAGCGGCGAAGCGCTGCGCGGTGTCGTGGTGCCCCGCGAGGCAACGCTGCGCGCGGCGGGCAAGGCGTGGGTCTATGTTCAGACCGAGAACGAAAGATTCGCCCGGCGCGAAATTGCGCTCGACCATCCCGCGACGAACGGCTGGTTCGTTGACTCAACGCTCGCCCCCAACGACCGCGTGGTGGTCAGCGGCGCGCAGGCGCTGCTTTCCGAAGAACTCAAATCGCAGATCCGGTTGCCCGAGTAGCATCGTATGCGGACTTATGATTAAAAAGACGATACGGGGATTCCATTGGCGGGGTGTTGTGGGAGCGCTTATTCTGGGCCCGCTGGCGATAACGGCACTGATTTCGATGCCATTTGTCCAGGAGGATTCCTTGCTCGACTGGGCCGTTGATGCCGTAGCGTTCACCTTGTATCTGGCAGGGCTGACCTTCCGGTTCTGGGCAACGCTGTACGTTGGCGGACGCAAAGGCAGCGCGGTGGTCGCCGAAGGCCCGTACTCCGTCTGTCGAAATCCCTTGTATTTAGGCTCGTTTCTTCTCGCCGCCGCGTTAGGATTGTTCATCAAGAGTTGGGTCTTTGCAGTAGGCATTTTGTACGTCTCTCTTCATTACATTCCACGTGTTTCAGCTGAAGAGAAACAATTGAAAGAAAGACACGGGGAGGAATACGTCCAGTTTTGCCGTCGAGTTCCCCGCTTCATCCCTGGTTTCTCCCTCTTTCATACACCTCCGGAAATCACTGTGAGCATCAAAGGGCTCTGGCGGGAATGCCGACGCCAATTCCCCTGGATTTGGATCCCTTTAGTCGGTGAGCTGATGGCACACCTACGGAGCCAACCCTGGATACCTCACTATTTTTAATCTCTCGTAAGGCGGACCGCGCCTATGCTGAAATGGGTCGTTGAACTCTCCCTGCGCTTTCGCGGCGTAGTCATGGTCCTGGCCTCTCTAGTGGCCGCTTACGGGATCTACATCACCGGGCGCGCCAAGCTGGATGTCTTCCCCGAATTCGCGCCGCCGCGGATTGTTATCCAAACGGAAGCCCCTGGCCTGTCGGCAGAGGAAGTCGAAGCGCTGGTCACGCGCCCCATCGAGTACGGTCTGAATGGAACGCCAGAATTGGAGGTCATCTATTCCCAATCGATCCAGGGCTTGTCGGTAGTCACCACGGTCTTTCGCGAAGACGCGGACATCTACCGAGTGCGCCAACTGACCGGCGAACGCTTAGCGGAACTCACCGGCCAACTGCCCGAAGGCGTCAAGGCTCCCGGAATGGGTCCGCTCACCTCCTCGACCAGTTTGGCGCTCGCGTTGGGGTTGGTCTCGGATGAACAGACGCCTATGGAGTTGCGGACCTTCGCCGACTGGACAGTTCGGCTGCGGCTACTGGGTGTGCGTGGGGTGGCGCGGGTCGAGGTCTTCGGTGGCGAGGTCCGGCAGATTCAAATCCAGGTCAAGCCAGACCGGCTCATCGCGTACAGCCTGTCGATTGACGACGTGCGGGTGGCGGCCCGCAAGTCCACTGGCGTGCGCGGGGCCGGGTTCATCGATAATGAAAACCAGCGCATCGTCCTCCGCACCAAAGGCCAGTCTCTCTCGCCGGAAGCTTTGGGCGAGGTAGTGCTGGCCCACCACGACGGGTTCAGCGTCCGCTTGAAGGACGTGGCCAGTGTGGTGGCGGGACCGGAGCCAAGGCTGGGCGACGCCCAAGTCGGGCATCGTGATGCTGATCCACAGCCAATATGGCGCCAATACGCTGGAGGTCACGCGAGCGGTCGAGGCGGCCTTGGGCGAACTGAAGCCGCTTTTCGCCGCAGAGCAAGTCACCCTCCACTCGGCGTTGTTCCGCCCGGCCAACTTCATCGAGGCCTCGATTCAGAACATCAATGAGTCGCTGCTGATCGGCGGCGTGCTGGTCATCGCGGTCTTGTTGTTCTTTCTGGCCAACCTGCGCAGCGCCTTAATCGCGATCGCCACCATCCCGCTTTCGCTACTCGCGGCAGTGATCGTGCTGGAGTGGTTCGGCGTATCACTGAACACCATCACGCTGGGTGGATTTGCCATTTCCATTGGCGTTGTCGTGGATGCTGCCATCGTCGGCCTGGAGAATGTCTGGCGGCGCCTGCGCGAGAACCGCACGCGCGAGAACCCAACGTCGGTCTTCTCCGTGGTGCTGGATGCGACCCTGGAAGTGTGCAGCCCGAGCGTCTATGCCACATTCATCATCGCAGCCGTGTTTTGGCCGGTGCTGATGATGTCCGGCGTCAACGGCCGGCTCTTTGCGCCGCTGGGCGTCGCCTTCATCCTGGCGACGCTGGCTTCACTGGTGGTGGCCATCACCCTCACGCCGGCGCTTTGTTACCTGCTATTGGCTCGGGCCAAGGCGACCGAGCCGGCTTATATCGTTTGGTTGAAACGCCGGCACCGCCGTTGCTTGGAAGCCGTTTCGAGGCGGCCCAAGACCGTCATCGGTGCAACGGCGGCGATTTGCGTCGCGGCGGCAGCGGCCCTGCCATTTTTTGGCGGGGAATTTCTACCCGAGTTCAAGGAAGGCCATTACATCATCCGGTTGCTGATGGCACCGGGCACTTCAACCCAGGCTTCGCTGCAAATCGGCACCGCCGTCACGGAGGAGTTGCTCAAAAATTCGGGCATCCGTTCGGTATCGCAACAGGTCGGCCGGGCCGAGCAGGGGGAGGACACCTTGGGGCCGGAATTCAGCGAGTTCCATGTCGAATTGCAGCCTTTGGCCGGCGAAGAAGAAGAGAGAGTGAAGATCGAGATCCGCGCGGCGCTGGAGAAATTCCCTGGGATCACCTTCGCCATCACCCCATTTTTGGAGGAACGGATCGAGGAGATCCTTTCCGGCGGGCGCGGCGAAGTCGTGATCAATCTCTTTGGGAACGACCTACAGGTGCTCGACCAAAAGGCTGAAGAAGTGCGGCAACTCGTGGCCACGATTTCCGGCGCCACGGACGTGTTGTTACAGGCCCAATCGGGCTCTCCGGAGGTCACGGTCAGCCTGAGGCAAGATCGGCTCAAGCAATTCGGGTTTCAGCCCGTGGAGGTGCTCGAAGCAATCCAGACCGCTTATCAGGGAACCGTCGTGGCCCAGACCTATGACAATAATCGGGTCTTTGAGGTAACGGTGATTCTGGACCCGGCCAGCCGTAGGGACCCGGAAGCCATCGGTATCCTGTTCGTCCGCAACGCCGCCGGCACCCGGCTGCCACTGCGCGAATTGGCCCAACTGGACTACACCTCCGGCCGCTACGTGGTCGTTCACGAAGGCACGCTCCGCCGCCAACAAGTCACCTGCGACGTCGAGAGCCGCGACGTGGCTTCATTCGCTGCGGAGGTGAAACGGAAGATTCAATCGCAAGTCGCCTTTCCGCCAGGCGTCTTTGTGGACTATGGCGGAGCGGCAGAAGCCCAGACCGAGGCACGCCAGGAACTGCTGTTTCACTCGACGGTGGCGGCAGTGGGGATTGTCTTGCTGCTATCGATTGTGTTTGCCAATTCGCGCAACATGCTGCTGGTGCTGGTCAATCTGCCCTTTGCGCTGGCGGGTGGAGTGTTGGCCGCGTTCCTGAGCGGCGGAGCGCTCTCGATCGGTTCCTTGGTTGGGTTTGTCTCCCTCTTCGGCATCAGCATGCGCAATTCGATTCTCATGATCTCGCACTACGAGGATCTGGTCGCCCAAGAGGGAATGGAATGGGGACTCGACGCGGCCGTTCGTGGCGCAACCGAGCGCTTGCTGCCGATTTTGATGACCGCGCTGGTGGTGGCGCTGGGCCTTTTGCCGATTGCCATTGGCAGCGCAGAGGCGGGACACGAGATCGAAGGACCGATGGCGATCGTAATTCTCGGCGGCCTGGTGACTTCGACCGTGTTGAACCTGCTTGTCCTGCCGACGCTGGCGCTGCGGTATGGGAAATTTGAGAAGCCAGCGATTGAAGGCCCACTCTTACTCTCAACCTCGACTGACTGAAGGGTACCTATGTGAACATAAAAAACATAAAGGGGTCGCAGCCTGGGTCGCAGCCGTTAATTTCCAGATAATGGGCGGGTAATCGCGGATGCATCACTGCCCGTCTCCACAAGCCGCTTAACTTGAGAGATCGAAGAACTCCGAAGACCCATGATAGTCTTCCCGCGGAACCCACAGACTACGGTCCGCAAGTGATGCACGGGCAGCGACTCCACGATTATTCCGAGGAAGAGTTCCTCTATAACCGCTTCATGGAACCGGAGTTGCGGCAAGCGCTGAGCTTCCTGCCCTTCCCAAAGACAAACGGGAGAGTTCTCGATGCGGGCTGCGGACCGGGCGGGCTGTTCCCGTTGTTACTGGAAGCGCTAGGTCCGAGCGGCGCCCTCGTGGCGATCGACCGCTCCACCCCGCACCTAAAAGTGGCCGAAGAGCTTATTGCCTCACAGGCGCTTCAGGAACGCGTTCAATTGGCTCACGTGGATTTGGAATCGACCCTGCCCTACCCGGACGGTTCCTTCGACGGCGTCTGGTCCGCCGATGTGATCACCCCCGACGATTTCGCCGACATTCCGAGCGTCGTATCGGAACTATTTCGGGTGCTCAGGCCCGGGGGATTCCTCGCCCTCTTCTACGGCAATTGGCTAAGACAGCAGCTCTTGCCCGGACACTCGCGCCTTGAGCACCTAATCAGCATCGCCAAGGAATTTGCCTATGCGCGGGATCGCGCTTGGGGAGGCCACAATCACCCGGAATGTGCGGAGCGATGGCTTCGGGAAGCAGGCTGTGAGTCCCACAGTGCTCCGACTCGTACCCGTGTCCTACCGCCAGCCACTGCCTCCGCATGTCCACCGGTTTCTCGCCGCCTATTCCCTGGGCACCTTTTACGACCAGGCGATTCAGGAATTCGGCGCACGGATCGGGTTAGGATCTCGTTCTATGGCGCAGACTGTCCGATCCCGCGAGTCCGGATTTCATTCTAAACCAGCCGGACTATGTTTGTGTGCAGGTCGGGATGCTGGCGGTAGGCCAAAAACACGCTCGTTCACCGCGAGGCGCCAGTTCCGCACGTCATAACCCAGGGGCGGCACGCCGCCCACCCATAGGCCCTTGCGAAGTCATTAAGTGAACAGCGTTGGGTGGTCTTGCTTCGTTGACCTCAATGAGTAACTCGCATAGCCTAAAGGCGAAGAAACAAGAAGAGGGGCCTGCCATCGTAGAATGAATGGCGCTTCGACAAGACTCCAAGCCCCAAGACAACCACCAACGTGGAGGCAAGGCGATGTCAAACACAACCGATGGTATTGGCTCCGTAGTCTCCCTATGGCGTCACCCGGTCAAATCCATGCTCGGCGAAGAATTGAATGCGACCGAGGTCACGGAGCGTGGAGTACTCGGGGACCGAGCCTATGCGCTTATCGACCCCACAAACGGCAAGGTGGTGAGTGCCAAGAACCCACGAAAATGGGGGAGGATCTTCGACTTCCGGGCAGCCCTAGTTGAGCCTCCACAACTCCATGGGACAATGCCGCCGGTCCATATCACGCTGCCGGATGGTCGTCTCCTCTCAAGCGAGCAGAGTGACCTGGACAAAATCTTATCGAACGAGCTAGGACGCGAGGTGAGATTCAGCAAGGCGGCGCCTCAGAACCCCAGTCTCGAAGAATACTGGCCTGATATGGAAGAGCTGGCTCATCGGGAGACAGTCACCGAGGAGGCCATGCCCCCCGATACCTTCTTCGACTGTGCCACCGTCCATGTACTCACCACCGCTACGATTGACCAACTTCGAGCCCTCTATCCGCAGGGACGGTTCGAGGTGCGGCGGTTCCGTCCAAATATCGTGATCGAAGTGACCTCCGGGGCGAAGGGCTTCGTCGAGAATGATTGGATAGGTCATACCATCACCATAGGGGAGCATGTGCGCCTGAATATCACAGGCCCGTGTCCCCGTTGTGTGATGACCACCCTCCCGCAAGGGGATCTACCCAAGGATCCGGGCATCCTGCGCACCGCTGCCCAACAGAACCAGGCCCACGTCGGCGTGTATGGCGCGGTAGTGCAGGGAGGCACCATTGGGCGAGGGGACCAAATCTGTATCGAATGACCTTGAGTGCCTAGGAGATTTTGAAGGTCGGGCACCAACGCCTAGCGACCCCCAATCCGCTCCCGCTGCTCCTCCCACAGCGCCGGCGGGTCGACCGCCAGTCCGAACAGCGTCACCTCCGGCGGGAAGATTTCGTCTAGGATGGCCGCCACGATGTCCGGGGCCAGGGTGGTTAGATTGACCATGCGGCTCCGTAGCGAAGTAATCGGCCAGTGACCGAAAGGCGCACAAAAACCAACAAGGTAATTCGATTGACCTGAAAGCCTCGTCGGCAGGAAACCTCGACGCCCCCCTGTCAATCCGGCAACAAAACAGTCGATGGCAACTTTCGACCCAGGCTGTGTGAAAACGTGGAGCAATGAGCGATCAGGCTGAAAGACCGACTTCAAACGCATCACGGCGCCGTCTATTGTTCGCTAGCTAGACTTGCGCGATCGGTAGCGTGGAACGGCCATTCTTTCGATGCCTTGGGAAACGTGTGTATTCCAGCGATTGAGATCGCTGATTCCGAGCATTGCGATCGCTGATTCCGAGCATTGTGATCACCTAATCCGAAGTGCTTGATCACTCATCGGAACGAAGTGAGACGCGTTTTGTTTGCCT
>JBOIDF010000050.1:0-26330 GCA_050740455.1 Gammaproteobacteria bacterium
GAAGGATTCCCCCAAAAGACCCCGGTAGATCTCGATGTGTGCTGGCAGAGTGCAGAGTCACACCTCTCCTGTCGCCTGGTGGTGAGCTACCATCCGCAGGCCCGTGAGTTCCGCTTCCTGCTTACCAATCTCCCCCGCACCCGATACGCTGCCGAGCAGATCGGTTTGGCCTATAAGCTGCGCTGGCAGATCGAGCTCTTGTTTAAGGAGTGGAAATCCTACGCGAACCTGCATGCCTTCGACACCGGCAAGTCCGAAATCGCCGAAGGTCTCATCTGGGCCGCCATCGCCACCGCGACGGTGAAACGTTATCTCGCACCTCTCGCCCAGCAGCTTGCTCAAGTGGACATCTCTACCCGCAAAGTCGCTATGTGTGCGCACCACGTGATGGGCGCTCTTGTAGAGGGGCTCCTCAATGGTCGCCTCTCTCGAATTCGCAAGGCAATCAACAACGCCGTCGCCTTTCTTGCAACCAACGCCCGCCGGGCACACCCGGAACGCGACAGGCGAAGCGGACGCCTTGAACTTAATTTGGAACCAGTTTTTAACGCAGCTTAAGTACCTAACCTATGTGTAATTCATAGCGAATTAATCGTCTAATAGAAGGGGCGCTTATCGGAGACGCTGAATATTTCACAACATCTCTCGCCCGGGTATGATAGTCTGGTGGCGTCTTTCAAGGGATTGCGAGATCGCAGGGAGCAGGGACGGATGACAACAACAACACTTTGCCGGAGGTTAAGAATGCACCACAAGAACAGCATCATCTCGATTTTGTTAATGGGCGGTTTTCTAGCTTTATCACTGGCGGCATGCGAGTCACCTCAACCACCCGATGACTCGAAACCGACACCCACGCCTACGGTTACGCCTACGCCGACTCCGACGCCTACGCCGACGGTGACGCCAGCGCCGACACCTACGGTGGCACCGACACCCGTTACGCCGACGCCAGATAAGCCGACGCCAGATACGCCGACACCGGCGCCCACGGAGTGAGCTACCCATACGACCACACCTTCAGTAGTGCGGGAACCTTCCCGTATCACTGTGTGGTACATCGTTGGAGACGGAGGGATGAACGGGACGATCACCGTTAATCCCTAAAGCTTGGGGTAGGGATCCGGCGCCGGCGGTCCCACCGGAACAGGATCGAAGCCGCCGCCCTTAGGGGTGGCGGCTTCGAGCAATACCCCGAACTGAAATAGGGGTTTGAAGCTTAATGCCGCAGGCGGGCCATCCGCTGACCTATGCCGGCAAGCTGATCAGGCGAGAGCATTTTTTCAAGGACCGGGAAAAAATCCAGGTTCTCGCGTTCGATATGTGTCTTCAGACGTTTTTCGAAGCGCGCCGCGAGCTCTAAAAAGTGCGCGGGATCGATAATTTTTTCGGGGGCGCGCAATACCTCGTTGAGCCTTGCCCAGTGCTCGTCGATCTCCTCGTGGTCAAGCGCCAGCCGCTCGATCATGCCGTCGGTCAAAAATGACTTGTTGACGATGAACGGGAAGAGCGCTCGCTCTTCGTCCTGGTGGTGTAGGCGCGTCGTCCTCTCGTAGTATGCGGCGAGCCGGGCGGCCTCGGCCGCCGTCTCGTCACCAACACCCTGTTGGCTAATAGCCTCGGCTAGCGCGAGCAGCCGCTGTCCCTGGAGAATAAAACTCTCATGGTAGGTGTAGAGCACCTGCAAGCCATCGGCGAAGTCCGTGGCCGGGTCGATAAACGCAACCGAGGCAGCACCGCTGGAAGACATGACCTTAGCCTCAGAGCTTGTGAATAAATCGTCGCGAGCAAGTCCGCCCGCGAGGCGCACGGCGCGCAGGAACCGCAGTGTATATGGAAATACATGAGGATTCCGAGCACCGCGTAACGATGCGGGCGGGCTGCGCAGTAGATTTATTCACAAGCTCTCAGCGGTGGTGGCGGACAAACTTGGTGCGGACGATCTGATAGGGCCGGAAAAGATAGCTCAAGGGGATGCTCCAGGCATGGACCAGCCGGGTGAAGGGGAAGAGCACAAAGACCGTCATGCCGAAAACGAGATGCACCTTGTAGATGAGGTCCACTTCGGAGAGCAGCACCGGATCAGGCCGGAGGATGATGACGCCCTGGGCCCATTCGGCCAGCAACACCATCGTTGTGGCATTGCCGTTGAACGCATCGTGGAGTGACCAAGGGATGGTCGTGAGGCCCAGGCCGAGGGTCACCAGCAACCAGTCGAGAATGAAGATGTCCATGAAGCGCGAGGTGGCGCGCACTCTCGGGTTGAACATGCGCCGCCGCCACAGGATCACCCCCCCGAGCATGCACAAGACCCCGAACAATGCCCCGACGCCGATAGCAAGTGACTGGTGCGCAAGGTCCGAGACGCCGAGCGCCAACCAGACCGAACGGGGGGTCAGGAGCCCCACCAAGTGGCCGGCTAAGAGTGCCAGGATGCCGATGTGGAAGAGGTTGCTGCCTAGGCGTAACTGCTCACGCGCCAGCAACTGGCTGGAATCGGCCCTCCAGGTGTATTGCTCGCGGTCGAAGCGGATGAGGCTGCCCAATAAAAAGACGCTCAACGCGATGTAGGGGTAAACGCCGTAGAGGAACTGGTGTAGGTACATGGGCTGAAAATACCGCAATAGCTATTGGTTCACCGCCGTCTGCGCTTGATCTCGATCTCCGCGAGACGCTTCAGGGGCCACCGCTTCCGCAAGTTGGCCCTGCCGCTCGACGATACGTAGCAACAGGGCATAAGGACTTTCCATCTTCTCCAGATTCCGCGCGAGTAGCGCCGCCACCTCGACCGCTTGGTGCAAGAACTGCCGAGCGTTTTGTTCGTCCGGCAAGGTCGAGACGTATTCGAGCAGGAGCGGCAGATAGTCGGGGAGCTCGCCGTGCTCGATCGCGAAACCCTGAGCCTGGAAATATTCGCTGAGCTGGACGAGCGCCGGCCCGCGGGCCCGGTCTTGCTCCTCGAAGAGATGATGGGTCAGATACAGCGCGTTGTCGGGTGTGAGATCGAAGATCTTGACGTAGTGCTCCTGAAGCTCGGTGAACGGCAGGGCCTGGGCCCAGGCGATAAAATCCAACAATGCCTGCCGGTCCTCGGGCGTGGCCTGTTCCAAGCCACCGATCATCTGCTCGCTCTCCGCCAGGTGTTCCCGAAGCTCCGCGTGCGGATACTCCAGAAGCACGGAGAGCAGCTTATAGATCCACATCACTCGATTCCGGTCCTTTCGGTCAGGCCTGTCCGCGGGGCGGCTGGCTTGGCCCTGGGGATGAACTGCATGACCTTGACCTCGACGCTCTGCTTGCGCTTCTCCGGAAAGAGCGAGAAGCCGTCGTGCCCCGCGACGCTGCAACTGTCGTTGCCGAAGGTGTAGCCCATCTGCCCCTGGAAGGCATGGGAGTCCTCCTGGCGCAGCTCGTCGTGGCTGGTCGGGATGACGTAACGGTCTTCGTACTTGGAAAGCGCCATGTAGCGGTACATCTCCTTCACCTGCGCTTCGGTGAGACCCACTTCTTCGAGGACCGTGAGGTCCGGTTTGCCTTCTACCTGTGCCGATCGGTAGTACTGGCGCATGGCGATCATGCGTTTCAAGCCCCTCACGATTGGGCCTTCGGCCCCGGCGGTGAGCAGGTTTGCGAGGTATTTGATCGGCATCCGCAACATCTCGACCTTGGGGATCACGTGCTCGGGATCGGTGGGGATCGCGCCTTGGTCGATGCCCGCCTGCACCGGGGAGAGCGGCGGGATGTACCAGACCATGGGCAGGGTGCGGAACTCGGGATGGATCGGGAAGGCGACCTGCCATTCGATGACCAGCTTGTAGATGGGTGATTTCTGCGCCGCCTCGATCCAGGAATCCGGGATCCCGTCCACTCGAGCCTGCGCCGCGACCGCGGGATCATTGGGATCGAGAAACATCCCCATCTGCGCCTCGTACAGGTCTTGCTCGTTCTCAACCGCGGCCGCCTCACTGATGCGATCGGCGTCGTAGAGGATGATGCCGTTGAAGCGGATGCGTCCCACGCAGGACTCGGAGCACACGGTCGGCAGGCCCGACTCCCAGCGCGGGTAACAGGCGGTGCATTTCTCGGCCTTGCCGGACTCCCAGTTGTAGAACACCTTTTTGTAGGGGCAGCTCGAGATGCACATGCGCCAGCTCCGGCACTTGTTCTGATCGACCAGCACGATGCCGTCCTCCTCGCGCTTGTACATGGAGCCCGAGGGGCAGGCGGCGACGCACGAAGGGTTCAAGCAATGATTGCAGATCCGCGGCAAATACATCAAGAAAGATTGCTCGAACTCGGCGTAGATGTCCTTCTCGATGCCTTCGAAGTTCCGGTCCTGGGCTCGATTCTCGAACTCGCCTGCCAGATCATCCTCCCAGTTCGGACCCCACTCGATCTTCTCCATCGGGCGGCCGTCGATCTGCGAGCGCGGCCGGGCGGTGGGCGCGGCTTCGGCGAGCGGGCTCGTCTGCAGATGGGCATAGTCGTAGGTGAAGGGCTCGTAGTAGTCGTCGATCTCCGGCAGATCGGGATTCATGAACAAGTTCATGAGCCGCTTGACGCGGCCGCCGGCCTTGAGCTCGAGCTTGCCGTCCTTGACGACCCAGCCGCCGTTCCACTTGGCCTGGTCCTCCCAGTTCTTCGGGTAACCGATGCCGGGTTTGGATTCGACGTTGTTGAACCAAGCGTACTCCATGCCCTTGCGGTTGGTCCAGACGTTCTTGCAGGTCACCGAACAAGTGTGACAACCGATGCACTTGTCCAGATTCATGACCATGGCGAAATTGGCGCGGACTTTCATATTAGGCGATCTCCAGTGTTTAGGTCCGGCCGTAGGCGGGACTGAGGCCATGCGGTTCCTGGGCCTGTTCGCGTGCCGCGAGCGGCAGGGGGTGCGGCGCTTCCATCTCCCCGATCCCCGGCGGGTTCAACCGCGCCTCGCGCTCGGCGGTCAGCGGCCGCTCCAGCCAGTCGATGGCGGCATCCTCGATCTTGTGCAGCACGACGTATTCATCCCGTTGCGAGCCGACGGTGCCGTAGTAGTTGAAGCCATAGCTCAACTGCGCGTAGCCGCCAATCATATGGGTGGGCTTGACGACGACGCGCGTGACGCTGTTAAGTATTCCCCCGCGCTTGCCGGTGGTGTTGGAGCCCGGCACGTTCACGATCTTTTCCTGGGCGTGGTACATCATCGCCATCCCTTGGGGGACGCGCTGGCTCATCACCACCCGCGCCACCGTGGCGCCGTTTATGTTCATGGCCTCGACCCAGTCGTTGTCCTTAAGGCCGATGGATTTCGCGTCCGTCTCCGCGACCCATACGACCGGGCCACCCCGGAACAAGGTCAGCATCCGCAGGTTGTCGTTGAAGGTCGAGTGGATCCCCCACTTGCTATGAGGCGTGATCCAGTTGAGGAGGAGATGGGGCTTGCCCTTGACCCGATGGGTGATGCCCTCGGTGGCCCTGAGATCGGCCGGCGGGCGAAAGGTGCAGAAGCCCTCGCCGAAGTCCAGCATCCACTCGTGATCCTGATAGAAGTGCGCCCGGCCCGTGAGGGTGCGGAAGGGGATGCGCTCGTGGATATTGGTGTAGCCCGCGTTGTAGCTGACCTTCTCCGATTCCACCCCGCTCCAGGTCGGGGCGGTGATGATCTTGCGCGGCTGCACCACCAGATCCTTGAAGCTCATCTTGTCCTCCCGCCGCGCGCTCGACAGGTGGGTATGATCGGCCCCCGTCTTTTTGCCCAGGGCCTGCCAACCCTTGTGGGCGACCTCGCCGTTGGTCTCGGGCGCGAGCATCAGAATCGCATCGCAGGCGTGGATGTCGTCCTGGAGGGATGGCATGCCTTGCGTGATTCCCGGCTCGGCGATGGCGCCATTCTGGACCTTGAGGCGCTCATACTCTTCTTCGGTGTGCCAAGCGAGGCCCTTCACCGCGTTGCCTTGAGAGACCATGAGCGGCCCGAGCGCGCAGAACTTCTTGTAGGTCGCCCCAAAGTCGCGCTCGACGACCTTGAAGATCGGCAGCGTCTTGCCGGGGACGGGCTCGCACTCGCCCCGCTTCCAGTCGCGCACCCCGAGCGGCTGCCCGAGCTCCGCAGGGGAGTCGTGCAGGAGCGGGATGGAGACGAGGTCCTTGCGCTTGCCCAGATGATCGGCGGCAAGCCCGGAAAATGCCTTGGCAATGCTCCTGAAGATCCGCCAGTCGGAGCGCGACTCCCAACCCGGATTCACCGCCTCCGTCAGGGGGTGGATAAAGGGGTGCATGTCGGTGGTGTTGAGATCGTTCTTCTCGTACCAGGTGGCGGTCGGCAGGACGATGTCCGAGTAGGCCCCGGTGGAGTTGAGCCGGAAGTTGATATCGACCAGGAGATCCAGCTTGCCGATGGGCGCCTCGCTACGCCATTTGATCTCTTTGCCCTTGGCTTCCTCGGTTACCTCCTGCATGACCCCGTTCTGGGCTCCGAGGAGGTGCTTCAGGAAATATTCATGGCCCTTGGCGCTGGAGCCGATGAGGTTGGCGCGCCAGACGAAGAGGTTGCGGGGGAAGTTCTCCGGGGCATCGATGTCCTCGGCGGCGAAGCGGATCTCGCCGCTCTTGAGCCGGCCAACGAGATGATCGGCGATCTCCTGTTCGTTCTTCGCGCCCGCCGACTCGGCTTCGGCGCAGATCGTAAGCGGGTTGCGGTTGAAGTGAGGCGCGGAGGGCAGCCAGCCGAGCCGCTGGGAGACCACGTTGTAGTCGGCGAGCGTGGAGCCGCGGTACCTACCCTTTGCGGTAGCCGCGAGTAACCCGTCGGCCGCGAGCCGCTCATAGCGCCATTGATCGGTGTGGAAGTACCAGAAGCTGGTGCCGTTCATCTGCCGCGCCGGCCGGTGCCAGTCGAGCGCGAAGGCGATGGGCGCCCAGCCGGCCTGCGGGCGCAGCTTCTCCTGGCCCACGTAATGGGCCCAGCCCCCGCCGCTCTGCCCGACGCACCCGCAGAGGTGCAGGAGGTTCATGATGGAGCGGTAGGTCATGTCGGCGTGGTACCAGTGGTTGATCCCGGCCCCGAGGATCACCATCGACTTCCCGAGTGTCTTGGCGGCGTTGTCGGCGAATTCCCGCGCGGTGCGGATGATGTCGGCGCGCTTGACGCCCGTGATCCCTTCAGCCCAGGCGGGCGTGTACGGTATTTGGGTGTCGTCGTAGCTCGCCGCCACGTGTGCGCCGCCGAGACCCTGATCCACGCCGTACTGGGCGAGCTGGAGATCGAAAACCGTGGCGGCGAGCACCTCTTCACCCTGGAGCCGGAGCCTGCGGACGGGCACGCGGCCATAAAGGAGCGGATTCGACCCCCGCTCGAAACGCGGAAAAGCCACCGCTACCGTCTCCTCGGCTCCTTCCGCGAAACTCAATCGCGGGCGTAGCCCGGGGCCGGCGTCACCGTTCTTGAGCTTGAGGTTCCAGCGGCCTTCCTCGCCCCAGCGAAAACCGATGGAGCCGTTCGGCACGGTGTAGGTGCCGCTCTCCTCATCGCAGACCACACACTTCCACTCGGGGTTGTTGGCTTCCCCGAGACTGTCGTCAAAGTCCGAAGCGCGCAGCAGCCGGCCGAAGGTGTAGCCCTCGTCATGGGGCCTGAGCCGCACCAGCATAGGCAGATCGGTGTAGGCGCGGGCGTACTCGAGGAAATAAGCCTCCCTGCGCTCCAAGAAGAATTCCTTGAGCACCACATGGCCCATGGCCAGGAACAGGGCCGAATCCGTGCCTTGTTTCACCGGCATCCAGAGATCGGCGAACTTGACGTATTCGGCGTAGTCGGGCGCCACCGCGACGACCTTAGTGCCCTTGTAGCGCACCTCGGCGTAGAAATGGGCGTCGGGGGTGCGGGTCATGGGGAGGTTGGCCCCGCAGACGATGATATAGCCCGCGTTGTACCAGTCCGCCGACTCGGGGACGTCGGTCTGCTCGCCCCAGGTCTGGGGCGAGGAGGGTGGCAGATCGGCGTACCAGTCATAGAAGGACAACGGCACCCCGCCGATGAGCCCGAGGTAACGGGTCCCGGCCGCATAGCTGATCATGGACATGGCCGGGATGGGCGAGAAACCGATCACCCGGTCCGGCCCGTATTTTTGTATGGTGTAGACATTGGCCGCAGCGATGATCTCGGTCACCTCCTCCCAGTCGCTGCGCACGAAACCTCCCAGGCCCCGCACGCCGGTGTACCGGCGGCGTTTCTCGGAGTCCTCCTGGATCGCCGTCCAGGCTTCGACGGGGTCCAGACCCCGTTCGCGTCCGGCGCGATAGAGGTCGAGGAGGCGGCCGCGGATGAGCGGGTGCTTGACCCGATGCGGGCTGTATAAATACCAGGAATAGCTGGCCCCGCGCTGGCAGCCCCGAGGCTCATGATCGGGCAGGTCCGGGCGGGTGCTAGGGTAGTCGGTCGCCTGCATCTCGAAGGCGACCAGCCCGTTCTTCACGTGGATGTTCCAGGAACAACTCCCGGTGCAGTTGACCCCGTGGGTGGAGCGCACCACCTTGTCGAAGCGCCAGCGGTTGCGATAGGCGTCCTCCCACCGGCGATCCTCATTGGTAACGATGCCGTGACCGTTCGAAAACGTGCCCTGGGCCCGTTTGAAGAATCGCAGGCGCTCGAGAAAATGACTCATTCTAATGTCTCCTGCCTATTCACTAAGATTTTCACCGATCCCCCGCTCCCTCGATTCAAGCCGGAATGCTCATCAGCCCCTTGCTGAGCATAACCGCGGGACCGCCGACCCGGACGGTGAGGTCCGCGGTCCGTTGATTATTCATCTCCACGCTCAAGAGGCTTTTGCGGGCCTTGGCTTCTCCCCGGTCAATGGTGAAACTGTACGTCCCGGTCCTGATGTGCGGGTGGGAGCAAAGATAACCCGCGAAGGCCGGCATAGCCGATGCGATCGGGGGATCGTCGCCAATGCCGATGTGGGGAGCGACGAGCCGCGCATGGAAATCGGACCCGGACGTTTCGCTGTGGCGGGAAACGAGCAGGACCTCGCGGGCGAAAATCGCGGGCGCCGTGGATTGGCTCCACGCCGTATAATTGAATTGAGCGCGCCGTACCGCTGCATAAGAGCTGATAGGCACGATGAGATAGGGATACCCGCAGGATACCAACAACGGAGTATATTTAGGCGCCCGCGGTGCCCGGAGGTCGGAGACGCCCAAGGACAGGATCCCGGCCAGCTCGTCTTCCGCCGGCACGAATCGGTCGATCGTATACCGCGTCTTCATGGAAAATTGCGCCCGCGTCGGTCTTGCAGGCGCTTTCGGGTCGCGGGTGATGTGCACTTCCACAGGGCCGCTCTTCTGCTCGAGGACGACGGGAGTGTGCGCTTGCGGCAGTGCGATCGCGCCGATCGAGGCAAGCACGAACGCGGCGGCGATGATCCCGTGCCCGCCGAACTCGGCCTCGGCCAGCGGAGAAAAGATGCGGATCCGCCACCTGCCGGCATCTTCTAGCGGAGGAAATACAAACACGGTTTGCGGGAGATTTAGCTCCCGGGCGATCAGTTGCATGTTCGCCGCATCCAGCCCTTGGGCGTCGGGGAACACGGCGATCTGCGCGCCGTGAAACACGGAATCGGTGAACACATCGGCAGTGTAGAACTCGAGATCCACGGCTTGTTTTCCTTATGCTTGTTCATGGCGAACCGGCTTGAGCCTCTCAGTCCGCTACCCGAACGCCGATCTGCACCCGGCTCGCGACGATGCGCACCGCGTAAGTCTCGACGCGGACTTCCTTTTTCTCCAGACATTGGCCGGTGACCAGGCTGAAGCGCTGCTTGTAGAGCGGTGAGGCGACGACGAGCTCGCCATTGATATCGCCGACGATGCCCCGGTGCAGGACATTGGCCTTGCCGATGGGATCGTAGTTGTCGATCGCATAGAGGCCGCCTTCGTTCAGGTAGAATATCGCGACTTGCCGGCCATCCACCAGCGCGCAGCCGCCGTACCAGGGGATTAAATCACCGAGGGCGCAAACATCCACCCACTCCGTCGATTCCTCAACCTCGATCGCCACCGCTTGATTTGCCCCTCTCACGGTACAAGGTTCAATCGCGTCACGCGCTCTTGGCGAGCCAGTTTTTCTGCCTCGGTCGCCGGCCGGATCTGGCCGCGCTCGTGCACGAAGATCACGTTGGCGTCTTTCTGGTCGCTATTGACGAAGTGGCGGAATCGTTTGACTTTATCCGGATCCTCGATGGTCTTTCTCCATTCGCATTCATAGGTGTCGATGACCGCCGCCATCTCCGCTTCCAGCTCCGCGCCGATCCCGAGCTTGTCATGGATGATGACGTCTTTCAGATACTCGAGCCCGCCTTCCATGTTTTCCATCCACACGGCGGTGCGCTGCAGACGGTCGGCGGTGCGGATATAGAACATGAAGAAGCGGTCTATGTATTTGATCAGGGTGGTCTTGTCGAGCTCGGTGGCAAACAGATCGGCGTGCCGCGGTTTCATACCGCCGTTGCCGCACACGTAGAGATTCCAACCCTTATCGGTGGCAATGACGCCGACATCCTTGCCCTGCGCCTCCGCGCACTCGCGGGTGCAACCGGAGACCGCCATCTTGATCTTATGCGGCGCGCGCAGGCCCTTGTAGCGGTTCTCGATCTCAATCGCGAGTCCCACGCTGTCCTGGACCCCGTATCGGCACCAGGTGCTGCCGACGCAGGATTTGACGGTGCGCAAGGCTTTGGCATACGCATGGCCGGATTCAAAACCCGCGGCAACCAAGTCCTTCCAGATGTGCGGCAACTGATCGACGCGCGCCCCGAACATATCGATGCGCTGCGCGCCCGTGATCTTGGTGTAAAGCCCGTGCTGTTGCGCCACCCGTCCGAGCGCGATGAGCTTCTCAGGGGTGATCTCCCCGCCCGCAACGCGCGGGATCACCGAATAGGTGCCGTCCTTCTGCATATTGGCCAGATAGTGATCGTTGGTGTCTTGCAGCCCCGCATGCTCTTTCTTTAAGACATAGTCGTTCCAGCACGCGGCCAGGATGGAGGCCACCGCCGGCTTGCAAATGTCGCAGCCGCGGCCCCGGCCGTGTTTGTCCAGTAACTCCTCGAAGGTCTTGCAGCGTTCGACCCGGACGATGTGGTATAGCTCTTGGCGGGAGTGAGGGAAATGCTCGCAGATATCCTTTTTAACGGCGAACCCGAGCCGGGCCATCTCCCTGTTCAGGATTTGGGTCACGAGCGGGGCGCAGCCGCCGCAGGTCGTACTGGCCTTGGTGGTGGACTTCAAGGCCCCTAAGCTCCTCGCCCCGCTTTGGATCGCCGTGCAGATCTGTCCCTTGCTGACGTTGTTGCAAGAACAGATCTGGGCCACCTCCGGTAAAGCATCGACGCCGAGACCGGGCGCGCCGGCCGGGCTCGCGGGCAGGATCAACGCCTCGGGATGCTCGGGCAGGCGGAGGCCGTTCTGCATGATCTGAAGGAGGTCCCCATACGCCTCGGCCTCGCCCACCAAGACGGCGCCGAGCAGGTGCTTGCCCTCGGCGCTCACCACCAGCTTCTTGTAGATCCCGTTCGGCTCGTCGACAAAGGTGTAGGCGCGCGCGCCGTGGCTTCTGCCATGCGCGTCCCCGATGCTAGCGACATCGACGCCCAGGAGCTTGAGCTTGGTGCTCATGTCGGCGCCGGTGAAGCTCGCCGCGTCCCCGCAGAGGTGAGCCGCCGTCACCTGGGCCATCTGATAGCCCGGCGCGACCAGCCCGAAGATCTGGTTATTCCATACCGCGCACTCGCCGATGGCATAGATATCGGGGTCCGAGGTCTGGCAATGGTTATTGACCGAGATCCCGCCGCGCGCGCCAAGTGCGAGATCGCAGGCGCGCGCGATCTCATCGCGCGGCCGGATCCCCGCCGAGAAAACGACCAGATCCGTCTCCAGCGATCCGCCGTCCTCGAACTCCATGCGGTGCGGGTGCTCGCCGCCCGCTCCGATTCTCGTCGTGTTCTTGGCGAGGTGCGCTTGGACCCCCAGTGCTTCAATCTTGCTGCGCAGGACGGCGCCGCCGCCCGCGTCGATCTGCACCGCCATGAGGCGCGGCGCAAACTCGACCACGTGGGTCTCGAGTCCGAGACTCTTCAAGGCGTTGGCCGCCTCCAGACCGAGCAAACCGCCCCCGACCACGACCCCGATGCGGCTCGTTTGCGCCTTGGCGGTGATGGCCTCCAGATCCTCGATGGTGCGATAGACGAAGCAGCCTTCGCGATCGCTACCCGCAATGGGCGGCACGAAGGGATAAGAGCCGGTCGCGAGCACCAGCTTGTCGTACGCGACCTCGCGTCCGCGCGCGGAGGTGATGATCTTGTTCGCCCGATCGATGGCCACCGCTTTGTCGTTCAGGTGCGCCGTGACGCCGTGCCGCGAATAGAAACCCTCGGCCACGAGCGACAGATCCTGCGCGTTCTTGCCGTTAAAGAACTCGGAAAGATGGACTCGATCGTAGGCGTAGCGGGGTTCTTCGCAGAAGGTGACCAGATCGAATCGATGCGCGGCCGCGGAGCCCACCAGGGTCTCGATGAGCTTGTGACCCACCATGCCGTTACCGATGATTACAAGGCGTGTTCTTGTCTGCATACCTTACCTCCGCGGACCGTGCCCAGAAGCGACCCACCCGGCGATTCCGAACCTGGGAAGATCGTAGTTCCATCACAAACAGCATACCAACCCGTGGTGCTTCTGTAACCTACTGAAAAAACAGTAGTTTCACATTCTCCCAAGCGTCCGGCGCGCACATGGTTGGGGCACGGAATCACTGCACGCACCAAAGCGGGGCACGCCCGACTCGCAAGCGAGGGCGCTCGCGGCGTGCGGACTCCGATTTTTCTTCTGCGCCCATAGAGCGCGTATGATTGGGGGACTGAAATGCAAAGCTCGATTGGAATGGCGTGGAGCAGATCCTATTCTTGACGGGGAAACTAGCCGAACGGGGTCTCGAACGTATCCTGCAGGCGATGCAACCGGCGGATTTTACCTACCGGGTGTTAAACATCGGGGTGAATGTGGCGGCCTTGATGAGCGCCGAGATGATCAATCGCCGCTTGCGAAATGTGGATGGAATCGACCGTATCATCGTGCCCGGCTTGTGTGCGGGGGATCTCGATCAAAGCTCGCGCCGCTTCGGGATCCCGGTACTGCGGGGGCCCGAGGAGATGAAAGACCTGCCTGCCTTTTTCGGCCAAGGCGCCAAAGCCCGGCCGCTCGATCGCTTCGCGATCCGGATTTTCGCGGAAATCGTCGATGCGCCCCGCATGGAGATCGAGGCGATCATCAAACAAGCCGATGCCTACGTTACGGATGGCGCCGATGTCATCGATCTCGGTTGCTTGCCAGCGGTGCCTTTCCCGCACCTCGAAGCGTCGATCGCGGCGCTGCGCGAGCGCGGTTATCAAGTGAGCGTCGATTCCTTGGAGACCGATGATCTTCTGCGCGGAGCGAGGTCAGGCGCCCACTATCTACTGAGCCTAAAGGAAAGCACCGTCGATCTTGCCCGTGATGTCGACGCCGTGCCGGTGTTGATCCCGGAACGCGCGGGAGATCTGGATTCACTCTACCGGGCCATCGATGTCATGCTCGCGCGCCGCCAACCGTTTCTCGCCGACAGTGTTCTCGCCCCCATACACTTCGGCCTGACGGAATCCTTGGTACGCTATAGCCGATTAAGACAACGCTATCCCGGCATCGAGATCATGATGGGGACGGGTAATCTCTCCGAACTTACCGACGCCGATACCACCGGCCTTAATGCTTTCATGCTGGGGATCCTGTCCGAATTGCGGATCGATAACCTGTTGACGACCCAGGTCAGCGCGCACGCGCGATCGGTGATCCGGGAGCTCGACGTCGGGCGCCGGATCATGTTCGCCGCCCGCGAGGACACCAGCCTGCCTAAAGGTTATGACGGCTCGCTGCTTACGATGCATGATCGCAAGCCGTTTCCGTATACGGAGATGGAGATCGCCGAGACCGCCAAGGAGATCCGCGATCCCAGTTATCGTGTCCAGGTCTCCGAGGCGGGCATTCATGTGTACAATCGCGACGGGATGGTCACGGCGCGCGACCCTTTTGATCTATTTCCGCATCTGAAAGAATTGGAGAGTGATGCGCCGCATGCTTTTTATATGGGGGTCGAGCTGGCGCGCGCACAACTGGCCTGGCAACTGGGAAAACGTTACCTGCAGGACGAGCCGCTCCGGTGGGGCTGCGCAGCGCGGGAGCCGGCGCGGCGCGATCCCAACGCGCCGCACGCCTACAAACCGTCCGGAAGCACGCTCGGGAAAGCGAAAAAGTAAGCGCAGAGGATGATTCTTGAAGCCGTAATCACGACGCTGAACGAAGACGCGAGCCCGCATATCGCGCCGATGGGATTTCACTATGAGGGGCCGCGAGTCATCATCGCGCCGTTCCGCCCGTGCCGGACTTTATCCAATCTGGAGCGTCGCGGCGAGGCGGTGCTCAATCTGACGGACAATGTCGCCATCATCGCCGGGTGTTTAACCGGCCGGCGCTCGTGGCCGACGGCGCCCGCCGCTTCGATTCAGGGCTGCCGGTTGGCGGATACCCTGGCGCATCTCGAGGTCCGAGCGCTGCGGGTGGAGCCCGATGAGCTGCGGCCCAGGTTTGTCTGCGAGGTCGTGCACGAACAGGCGCATCGGGCTTTCCGAGGCTTCAATCGCGCCCAGGGAGCCGTGATCGAAGCGGCGATCCTGGTCAGCCGTTTGTCCCGCTTGCCCGTGGCCAAGGTCGATGCCGAGATTGATTACCTGCGCACTGCGATTGACAAAACCGCGGGTGAGCGCGAGCGCCAGGCCTGGGCATGGCTGATGGAGCGCGTGCTGGCCTTTCGCCGCGGCCTAGGCGATGTCGCATGACCGGGTTTCTGGCGAGCGTCCAATCGATCGCCGAGGCCAGGACCGCGTTTCAGGAAGGCGCGGACATCATCGATCTGAAGGCGCCTTCGCGAGGCGCCCTCGGCGCCGTGTCGTTTGCGGCCATGCGTGAGGTCGTCGCCTGGGTCGAGGCGCGCCGGCCGGTGAGCGCAACAACAGGCGATCTTCCGGCGATTCCCAAGCGGGTGCGTCGCGCCGTGGCGGAAACGGCTGCCACCGGCGTCGCTTTCGTCAAGGTCGGGTTTTTTGAGTGCGATCGCAGGGCCGCCGTGCTCGCTGCGATTGAAGAGGAAGTAAAGCGGGGGGCGCGAGTAGTCGCGGTGCTGTTCGCCGACCGTGAAAGCAGTCCGCTTGCGGCTCTGCGCGCCTTTGCCGATCACGGGCTGGTGGGCGCCATGGTCGATACGGCCGAGAAGCGCGGCCGGGGTCTGCGCGCCTACCTCGACGAAGCTGAGCTTGCGGCCTTCGTTCAAGAGTGCCGGCGGCTCGGGCTGTTTGCGGGACTCGCGGGATCGCTGCAAACGAACGATATTGAGCCGCTGATGGCTCTCGGCCCGGATTATCTCGGATTCCGAGGGGTATTGTGCGACCGGCACCGGCGCACGGGCGCGCTCGACCCTAGGCGGGTGAAACATATTCGCATGCGCATCTCCGCGTATAGGGTTAAAATACCGGGAGCGACTTTTACACGCGAGGAGACCTGTGATGGGCTGGCGAATTAAGCAACACGAAGAAACGTATACCGTTGAAGAAGTCGAAGCGAGGCTCAAGGAGGAACTCCCGCATTGGTATCTGGAAGAGGGTTGGATCAGGCGCAAATATAAGACCTCGGGCTGGAAAGGCACGCTCATGGTGGTCAACACCGTGGGGCACCTGGCGGAAGCGGCTTTTCATCACCCCGATCTCAGCGTGTCCTATGCCTTCGTTATCGTCAAGCTCATGAACCACGCGGCCAAGGGCATCACCAATAAAGATTTTGATCTCGCTAGAAAAATCGAACAAGTGGTGATGTGGCAGCCCGGCAAAGAAGAGGGCGCGCTTGAGGGGACGCCGGAGGATCCGCGCTTCAAGTACATCAAATACGATTAGCAGAAAGCACATGAAAGACACATCCGATGTAATCGCCGGCAAAAGCCGCGATACCCTATGGCATGAGGCAACAATTACCCGGCCGCGGCGGGAGCAGCGCAATGGGCATAAGAGCGCGATCATTTGGCTGACTGGGTTATCGGGATCCGGCAAATCGACCCTTGCCCATGCCTTGGAGGACCGCCTGTTCGCAATGGGATGCCATACCTATGTGTGTGACGGCGACAATATCCGCCACGGATTGTGCGGCGATTTAGGCTTTTCACCGCAGGATCGGGTCGAAAACATCCGCCGCATCGGGGAGGTGGTCAAGCTCTTCCTGGATGCCGGGGTGATTGCGATGACGGCCTTCATCTCGCCGTATCGCGCCGATCGGGATCGGGCGCGCAAGCTGGTAGCGCAGGGAGATTTTATCGAGGTGTACTGCGAGTGCGCGATCGACGTTTGCGAACAGCGCGACGTCAAGGGCCTGTATCGCCGCGCGCGGGCCGGGGAGATCAAAGAGTTTACCGGAATATCAGCGCCCTATGAAGAACCTGAAAATCCGGAACTACGCATCAACTCGGGGGCGGAACCGGTCAAGAGTTGCGTTCAACGGATTATCGATCATCTCGTGGCGCAAGGCGTCGTGCCAGCCTAGAATCACATGAATCTGACCCCGGCCCTGATCCTCGGCGTGACTTTGTCGGCCGCATGCCAAGCCCACGACTATCCAACGCTCGATCGGGTCGATCGGGTGCTGACCTGCATGGCCAAGCACGGAGGGCAGACGGTCGATAATCTCTATGGGTGCGCGTGCGAAATCGATGCGATCGCCGCGGCCATCCCCTTCGATGATTACGTGGAGGCGGCCACTTTTCGCGGCTTTCGCGCGATGCCGGGGGAGCGCGGAGGCCTGTTTCGGGATTCACAACGAGGCAAGGCGCTCGTAGCGCGGCTCGAGGAAGCGGAGCGGGCCGCCGCTCGTACCTGTTTCTTCCGGGGTGCGCGGGTATCCGGCAAGACCGCAGGGAGGCGGTAGTGTACACTCCGAGCGTGGCAGGGGATTATTGCATTCACTCCTTGCGCCTTTGCGATCTCTGAGGCGCCCGGAGAATAAGAATTAGAGATCGACATAACATTGGAAGGAGGAGGTCATGAGAAAAACGCGTTTTCAGGGCATGCTCTTAGCAGCAATCGCCACGGCCGTACCGTTTATGGCACTCGCCAATGAAGAGCTGCTCAAGCTGCAAGGCAGCCCGAATTATTGGGTGATGCAAAATGGCGATTTTTGGGCTCAGCGGTATTCGAAGTTAGACCAAATAAACGCCGCGAACGCCTCGAAGCTGCAGGCGGCTTGGACGTTTTCAACCGGTGTCCTACGTGGGCACGAAGGCGGCCCGCTGATGCTCCCGGGCAGTGCGACCGGCCTCGATCACGATACGCTCTATGTCCACGCACCATTCCCCAACAACGTTTTCGCAATCAACCTGGATAACCTGGAGGTCGTGTGGGAATACATCCCGGTGCAAAACTACGATGAGACCGTCCCGGTTATGTGCTGCGATACGGTGAATCGCGGTTTGGCCTATGCTGACGGAAAGATCTTTCTGCAACAGGCGAATACCGAGTTGGTGGCCATCGACGCCAAGACGGGTAAGAAAGTATGGTCGGTCAAGAACGGTGATCCCAAGAAGGGAGCGACCAACACCAATGCCCCCCATGTCATCAAGGACAAGGTCTTTACGGGGATCAGCGGGGGCGAATTCGGGGTGCGAGGCTTCCTCGCGGCCTACAACATCAAGGACGGTAAGCTGGCGTGGAAGGCGTACAGCGTAGGACCCGATGACGAGATGCTCATCGATCCCGAAAAGACCACCGAATTGGGCAAACCCGTCGGCAAGGATTCAAGCCTCAACACTTGGAAAGGCGATCAATGGAAGGTCGGCGGTGGTACGACCTGGGGTTGGTATGCCTACGACAAAGAGCTGAACCTGGTCTATTACGGATCCGCTAACCCGGGCACTTGGAACCCCGTTGTCCGCCCCGGCGATAACAAGTGGTCGATGACCATTTGGGCGCGCGATGTCGACACCGGTATCGCCAAGTGGGTCTACCAGATGACGCCCCACGATGAATGGGACTACGACGGCGTCAACGAAATGATTCTCGCGGATATCAAGGTAAAGGGCGAAGATCGCAAAGCCCTCGTGCATTTCGACCGCAACGGGTTCGCTTATACGCTCGATCGGGTCACCGGCGAACTGCTCGTGGCCGAAAAATATGATCCCTCCGTCAACTGGGCGACCCACGTCGATATGAAGACCGGCCGGCCGCAGGTGGTGGCGCGCTACAGCACCCACAAGAACGGCGAAGACGTCAACACCACCAACATCTGTCCGGCCGCGCTCGGGACCAAGGATCAGCAACCGGCGGCCTTCTCGCCGCGCACGGGGCTCTTCTATGTGCCCACGAACCATGTGTGCATGGACTACGAGCCGGTGAGCGGCGGCGAGTACACCGCGGGTCAGCCTTATGTCAACGCGGTGCTCAATATGTACCCGGCGGGCAAGGTCACGGGAGATGGGACCAATAACCTGGGTAATTTCATCGCCTGGGACGCCGGCACCGGTAAGATCAAATGGTCGATTCCGGAGCGCTTCTCGGTGTGGAGCGGCGCCCTGGTCACGGCGGGTGACGTGGTTTTCTACGGAACCCTGGACGGTTACATCAAGTGCATCGATGCCAAGAACGGTAAGGAGCTTTGGAAGTTCAAGACGCCTTCCGGCATCATCGGTAATCTAAACACCTGGACGCACAAGGATAAGCAGTATGTCGGCGTGCTCTCCGGCATTGGCGGTTGGGCGGGTATCGGCATGGCCGCCGGTCTCATCGGGGATACCGAGGGTTTAGGCGCGGTAGGTGCGTATAAGGGACTGGCTAGCTATACGCGTCTCGGCGGCGTGTTGAGTGTCTTCAGCTTGCCCTGAGATACACCGTAAAACGCGTTGTTATTAAACCTCGGCAACTGGTGTTGCCGAGGTTTTTTGAGGGTGGAGATTATGCGAGGAACGGCTAAAATTATAGCTCTTGGATGCCTAGGGGTAACGCTCGCCGCCTGCGGCGAATCGTCGGATCTCTCAGAAGAGCAGCAGGTCAGGAACTCACTCGAGGCGGTTAACCGTATGCTGGCGAACCGCAAGGGACCGGACGATCCCGCGACGGACGGCATGGAACAAATGAAGGCCGAGCTGGAACGAAGGCTCGCCGAAGTGACCGCCAAGCAGGCCGAACAATAGCGTAGTGGCGGCTGGTCCTATTCTCGGCTGCGAACCGGGGGAGGTTCCTCAAAGTGAATGATGCGGCGCGCGCTTCGGCGCTGTGGATCGCTATCGTCCGCGGGCGTTATCCTCGCGCCGTGTTCGTGGCGCGTGGTGTCCGCCACCCGAGAGACTGTCGGGATTTCCAGCAAGCCGGGGATACCGTTGCCGCGCCGAGCTCGCTCGTTCGCGGGTTCATGATCCGTGAGGCGCGTTGCCCGTGAGGCCGAGCCGGCGGGCTCGTGACCGGACGGATTGGCGAAGCGGTCGTTGAGGCTCTCGACGTAGCGGTCGGCGTCGCTGAGCACGCGGATAATGCCGCGCTGAGCCCGCCGCCCCCATCCCACGGGTGACGCACGAAAAAGCGAGCACATAAAGCGCGTGTTTTGCTTGAACGCGCGTATCAAGGAGTCTTTGATTTCTTGGGATAAGGCTTCTCGTCGCAGTCCTTTGATGACGGTCTTGGCGGCGAGTTGGCGCAACGCAAAATGAGGGTAAATTAAAAGCGCGATCACCACCGCGGCGCCGGCGAGTTGGACGGGACCGGGGAGGTTATGCAGCCAGGCAGGAGAAAACACCCCATCGGCCCACCACCCGGCGGAAATACCCGACGCCAGGAGTACGCTGAATACGAATCCGTACACGAGCGCGTCCAGCAGCAAAACGCGTAGTTTCCATTTTCGTTTGATCGCGCTGATCCGCGGCACGAAATCCTCTTGGATGGCCTTGGCCGTCTTCTCCAGAACACCGATAATGCGGTAGCAGCGCTCCACCTCGACCTGTTGCATCCGGCCCAAGAGTTCCGCCATATCGACGAACCTTTTTTGCTCGAATCGCTGCCGCAGGTTATTATCGTCGATGGGGTTGGCCGCTTCCAGGTTGTAAATGCGGTAGAAACGGCCGGCCGTCAATCCCGCGCTCGCCAAGGCGCGTTGCCAGGCCGCGAAAACTTCTTCCGGATTGTCTTCGCGGGCGGTCGCATCAATTTGATTGAGCACAAACAGAAACTTGTTGGAGTCGGGTCTGCTAATGGTCTCGGCGACCAGATGCTGGAGGGTATCTTTCATTGCGCCCGGTTCCGGATGCCGGGCATCGAAAAACACCAGCACCAGATCGGAGAGGTCGATGATATGGTTCGTGATCCGCAAGGTCGAAGTCCGTTGCAGATCCGCGTCGAATCCCGGGGAATCGATTAATATCTTGCCTCGGAGGGCTTCGCTCGGACAGGTTTTAAGCTGCAGGTAGGCATCCACACGCCGGCCTTCGCCCTGGGCCACCGCGTCGATGTCGCGGCTGATGTTGTAAAACGGGAAGCGTGGATCGGCGTCGAGCGCGAGGCCCGGTAAAATCCGGGGCGTAGCGTCGGTGCTGAAACAGATCACGGTAAACTTGTCGTCTACCGCCTGATTGCCGGTGAGTTGCAGCTTGTAGCGTAGATAATCATTGATAAACGTAGACTTGCCCGAGGAAAACGTTCCTAGTACCGAAATCAGGGGCCACCAAGGCACGCGGGTGGCGTAGGAGTCCCCAAGATCGAGCAGACCCATGCGGTAGGCGACGCCGTCCAACGCCCGGAAGCTCTTGACTACATTGAGCAGGATCGGATTTTCTTGAGCTAAATGGGTTTCTAATCGCTGCAGACGTTGTGCTAGGTTTAAACGGACATTGCCGGCCATGGGTGTTCCTGCCTTACACGCGCAGCGCTTGAGAATGGCTCTTGCGGCGCCGCGGGTAACTTTTTCTACTGAGCTTCGTTCTGGTGCGTGGCAACGATGCCAGGCTGAGCTTTATGTGCTTAGATAAGTATAACACGCGCCACTTTTAGGGGCAGATCCGTGGTCCCTGGGGTAGGCGCTCGCGCATGGCAATGAAGGAAGGA
The DNA here is from genome assembly GCA_050740455.1 of Gammaproteobacteria bacterium. GTDB lineage: Bacteria > Pseudomonadota > Gammaproteobacteria > JACCXJ01 > JACCXJ01 > USCg-Taylor. The sequence continues at coordinate 21,195 of JBOIDF010000050.1, forward strand.
TGACGATGGGAGAAGACTTGCGATCGAGTCCGCGTCAGCGTGCGGCTGAGATCATCGCACGCAAACTGCCGTACGCGCGCGGGCATCACCGCGATAAACTGCTCGGGGGGCGGCGCATCGAGGAGTGGTTTAGCGGTGAATATCCGGATATCGAGGGATTACTGAACGCCCTCGCGGAATCACCCTATGTGGATACCGCGGCGCCCGAGAGCAGCCGATTGGTTTCAGATCTGGTCTCGGCACGCGGCCCGATGTTTCGGGTATTTACCGAGGAAGAGATCGGGGTGTTGGTCGAATGGATCCGTACATTGAGATCGACGGGTGATCCGGTCCCCCGAGGTAACGTAGAATCGCAGGCGCCAGATCGCCGAGGGGACGACACCGGCCCCCCGTGGCCTGGAATGGGCGTGGGCGAGCTTGAGAGCACCTCGGCGAGCCCGGCCCAAGGCGCGAGATCGCCGCGCCTGGACAAGCGGCTGCTTTATCATCAACTGGCCAACGTGGAACGCTATCCCGAGTCTGTCCGCACGGCGAAGCACTACGTAGAGCGTTGTCTCGCCCGCGTACGACGGGCCATGTGGCTGTCCCGGCTTTATCCGGAAATACGTTCTTTCGAGTACAGCCGCGCTGCGTTCGAGCACAGGATCGAGGCGAGCTATCGCGAGGCCGTGGATGGCTATCGGCCCTTTATCCCTCCGCCGCGACTCTCCAGAGAGGAGTATCTGTGGCTATTCGTGCAACTGGCGCCTTTGATCCTCGTCGATGGGTGCTGGCTGCGCAACGTCGGCTGGCTGTACGCACGCCACCCACGGATCGCGGCGGGTTTGGTTAAGATCTACGCCGATGAGGTGGGTGGCGGGGACCCCGACGCGAGTCACGCCGCTATTTTTCGCGAGCTGTTGCGATCGGAAGGCATCGATCTTCCGGAAGTTTCATCCGATGAATTCATTCGCTATGGTAATTTTACTTCGGCGGTATTCGAGCTCCCGCTGTACTTGCTGTCCATCTCCCAATATCCTCGGACCTACCTGCCGGAGCTGCTCGGACTCAATCTAGCCATCGAGCTGAGCGGCCTCGGCGCGTTTTACATGGGGCTCGTCGATGAGCTGAGCTATTGGCGCATCGATGCGCGCATCATCAGTGTCCATATCGCGAGCGACAACCTTGCGAGTGGTCATGCGGCACTGGCCAAGGCGGCGATCGTCGCCTATCTCGACGAGCTGGGCGCGGGTTATGGCGAGCGAGAAGTGCAGCGGCACTGGCAGCGGGTATGGCGCGGTTACATATCCCTGCGGGTCGTGGCAGCGAAAGCGTGGTTCGACCTCTTGATCCGCTTCGTCTCGCGGTTCGGGCTCAAGCGCTTGCAACGGCGGTGGGTCACTCAAGGAAACCGTGCGCATCGCGCCGCCGGATGAAACGGTATTACATCGGATTAGCGACCACTTTCCACGATCCCGCCCTGGCGATCGTGGATGCGGAGGGCGAGATCGTATTCGCCGAGGCGGCCGAACGCTTCCAGCAAAATAAACGCGCGATCAATGCCGAGCCTGATCATTTATTTAGGATCGCCGATCTCATCAAGGAGTATTGCGAGCAGGACGCCGAATTTACGATCGCCCGCTCGTGGAGCGCACGCGCGAGCCGCCTCCCGTTTCTGGCCGGCGTGGCAAGCCGGCTCGGCCTGCTGAGTCCAGGCTGGCTCTTGTGCGCCCCGCTCGACGGCTGGTCGCGCACGCTGCTGATGCGGCGCTACCAGCTTTATCATCTCATGCTGTGCGTGCGGAGCGCGCATCTCAAAGCCGGCGCTAACCTTGCGCTCGTCATGCGGCATCGCTTTGGAAATCGCAAGCTTCGCTTCTTGAATTTCGATCATCACCTCACGCACGCGGCCTATGCTTGTTACGGCAGCCCGTTTTCGGAGGCCGTGTGCATGATCGTCGATGGCACCGGAGAGCAGGGCTCGATAAGCTGCTACGCCTATAGGAACGGGCGTCTGCATCGCTTGTCCCGCCATCAAGGCTCGGAAAGCTTGGGCGGGCTTTATATGCTCATCACGGAATTATGCGGTTTCTCGAGCTTCGGCGGGGAGGAGTGGAAGGTGATGGGCCTCGCGCCCTATGGCCGCACCGACGAAGCGATCTATCGCTTGCTGAGGCCGATGATCAAGGTCGCCGGATGCGGCTTGAGATACCCACCGATGCGTCAGCTTCGCGCAGCGCTTAGGTACCTTTGGGCATACCGGCGGACAGCGGACGCATCGGCTTTGGCGGTTGCCGATCTCGCGCATACCTGGCAGCGGGTCTTTTCCGAGATCATGGACGAGTTGTTGCAGAATCTCTACGAAGAAACCCGCGTCGACAACCTCGTTCTTAGCGGCGGCTGTGCATTGAACTCATCCTATGCGGGCCGGGTTTTTGAAAGCACACCGTTTAAGCGTTTGCATATCCCTAGCGCACCCGCCGACGACGGCAACGCCGTGGGCGCGGCTTTGCTCGCCTACGAGAAGACAGCGGGGCCGCGCAAGGCTCGACAGCAATTGTTCTCACCCTATCTCGGATCTCGGGTGTCGGCCGAGACCCTGACGAATGTGGCAAGGTGGAGCGGTCTGCGGACATTGCGCCATCTTCCCGAAACGGTGCATTTGGAGGCGGCCAGGCGGCTTGCCGAAGGAAAAATTCTCGGCTGGATCCAGGACCGTGCGGAGTTCGGTCCCCGTGCGCTCGGTAACCGTTCAATCTTGGCCGATCCGCGCTTGGGCGAGATGAAAGATCGATTAAACCGGGAGGTAAAATTCCGCGAGGAGTTTCGACCCTTCGCGCCGGCCATCTTGCACGAGCACGGCGAGGAGTATTTCGAGAACTATCAGGAGTCCCCGTACATGGAGCGAACGCTGCGCTTCAGGCAAGAAGTGCGCGCTAAAGTGCCCGCGGTGGTTCACGTGGATGGCACCGGGCGCTTGCAGACCGTGAAACGCGAATGGAATGCCCGTTTTCACGCGCTCATCGAGGCTTTCCACCGTTTGACGAACGTACCGCTCCTGCTCAATACGTCATTTAATATCATGGGTAAGCCGATGGTCCACACCGTTGAAGACGCATTGGCGGTTTTTTTCACCACGGGAATGGATGCCTTGGTGATCGAGGATTATTTGCTGGAAAAATAGGCTTGTCCGTAGAATTGGCGGGTAACCATTAACGTCCTACGGCCCATCACTTAGCATCCGCATCCCGGAAGTAGTTGTCCAGCGAATTCTGTGCCTCTTGCTGATCAGGTAAGGTGTCGTCTATGCCGGACAAAAACAGGCGACTTCGAAGAAGCTCAGACTCTAGGTCGTCTGTATCCAGCTTGTCGTTATCATTTCCCAAACCACGAGCCGGGTCTCTGGGACTGGCGGCTTTACGGGCCTTGGTTTGGGGCAGAGGCCCCGCATACCGGCCACGTTGGCCGATCACCATCTGTTCGGTTTCGGCGAGCGTGCCTGGCTTAATCAAGGTCAAGTCTCTCACCACCACCGTCGCATCCGCTAAGGCCATTCCAGTCAAGGAAAACTCGAACGCGAAATCGTGGAATTGCACCCGGTCCCCGTGGGTGAGGCAGACCGGGTGGATGACTGTATAACCGTTCAAGGACGTGCCGTTTTTACTGTTCTGATCGACTAGCCAGAAACCGTGGTGCTCGCGCTCTATGACCACGTGGCGACGGCCTATAGATGGTCGGTTGATTACGATATGGTTAACGCGTTCACTGGGCGGAACGCGTCCGATGACGGTAATCGCACCCAGTTCGTGACGTTCGCACCCGGTCACGCCACTGAGATCATATAGGAACGCTTGGGGCACCTGCGCTTCGGGCGGTGAGCTTAAAGCCGGTTTGGGCTTGCGGGTCCGAAGAAGTCCCGCGATCAGCACGAGGGTCCCCGCCACAAGCACCAGCACCGCGATGCCAAACGCGTACACGACGGGATCCGCTCCGACTCCTCGTTCGGAGGACGTGATGGCTGGCGAAGGCGGCTCGAGGGCAACGACAGAAGGAGGAGCGGCCGCGGTGGTACGCTCGGTCTGAGGAGATTCGGTGGCGAGGGTAGGCTCCGGCTTTGCCTCGACGGGCTGTTCAGCTTTTGGATCGACGGGTAGTTGCACTACGTTCTCGGTAAAAAAAGTATCCGCGATCTGTGAAAAGACACTCGCTACATCCGCAGCCCGCTGGGCCAGGAAATAGCGCCCACCGGTTCGCTGAGCGATTTCTTGCAGCAACTCCACATCAGAGCGGCCAGACAGGGCAATCGTAAAGATTTTGATGCCGGTCTCGGCCGCGTCGCGAGTCAGCGTCTCACGCAACCACCGCGTCAGCTTAAGGTCTCGGGCCTTACGGCCCGTATCGACTACATCGTCGTTTAATAACACGATCGATTTCGCAGCTCCCGGCCGTCCGTTGCGCTTAAGCTCTTGGATGGCCCGCTCCAACGCCGCAGGTGTGTTGGTCCAAGGGCCCCGATAGTTAAGCTGGGCCAGGTTGACCCGCCTGACCCGCCTCGCATCGCGATCCGGAACAAACGCTAAGGGGCTAGCCAGGAGTTCCTCGTCAAAGATCACGAGGGAGACCCGGGCGTCATCCGGCATGCCCTCAACAAACCGCTCCACCGCCTCTTTGCTCAGGAACCGTGGGTCGAGGGGTTTCATGCTGCCGGAGTTGTCCAGCACCAACACAATGTCCCTGGGCGCAGTGCCGGAGTCGCTGGCAGCGGGTGGGGCGGCCGCTAGAGTGGAAATAGCTAAAGCACTTAATGCGGAACCGGCGAGTAACAATAACGCCGCACACTGACCGGCTAAACGTTGCATGGTCCCTGCTCCTTTAAGTTTTTGGAAGCTAAAGCGGGTTAGTTCAGCAACCTATGCCGCTAAGAGCCCTCACGCATTGAGCGAACTCCCCTCCTCTCACTCGCCGAATCGCATAGGGATAAACTATAGAATACCATAACTCCTCGCCTCATCAATAAGGCTCTCGGGTAAGTTGTTAGCGATGAAGTAAAAATGACCCACTGCGATGATTGAAAATTGACCCACCTGTTCCTAGGCTTGGCTCTTTTTTGGGGGAGCCATGCTGACAGAGGAGGACGCAGTGGAGATTAAAGTATTA
>JBOIDF010000051.1:0-26283 GCA_050740455.1 Gammaproteobacteria bacterium
TACACCGAAGGCTTCAGCCGCTTCGTTACCTCCACGACTGCTCCGATTGCTACCGGCTGGAGCGAAAGTTGCCGGGCGGGGTTCGCACCCGCTGAAAGACCGTGCCTTGGCACGGCGCACGAGAAATCCGGGCTAAGGGCAAAAGCAATTTCCGCTTCTTGCGACGAGCCATGGAAGGCGGAACGCCGAGGCGAGGAGCCCGCGATAGCCGTCCTCTAGATGGACGGCGTAAAGTCATTGAGTGAAGGCACGCGCGAGCGATAGCGACGTAGCGTGCCTGAGCGCAGGACGGTCGCGGCGAGACCGAGTGCATTTGGGGGACAGGATGGCCGAAATCTACAGACGAGGGCCGCCGCGCAAACGTACGAGGACTCGGCCCCCTTGTGGGAGAAGATGCATGCGATCGCGACCAAGACCTATGGCGCGCAAGGAATCGCGGCGGACGCCAAGGTGAAGGCCCAGATCCAGAAGCTGCAAGACGACGGCTATGGGCACTATCCGGTGTGCGTGGCCAAGACCCAGTACTCATTCTCGACTGGAGTTACCCCCGTTCCGTGGACGGTTTAGGGCTTGGGATTCAAGCCTGGCATTGCGGTGGTTGCGGGTTCAGTATTGGACCTATCCTCCTCTCGTAGTTGACGGGTGACAAGTAGCCGATGGACGAGTGCCGACGATGCGGGTTATACCAGCCCTCGATGAACTCGAAGATAGCCATCTTAGCCTCGGCCTGGGTCTTGAAGCGCCTGCAGTCCAGCAGCTCGCATTCGAGCGTCGCGAAGAAGCTTTCGCACATGGCGTTATCGAAGCAGTCGCCGACCGAGCCCATCGAGGGTCGTATGCCAGCCTCCTTGCAGCGTGCTCCGAAAGCAATGGATGTGTACTGCGTGCCCTGGTCGGAATGATGGATCACATCCCGCGGCCGCCGCTGGTAGATCGCCATGTTGAGCGCATCGAGGATGAGCTCAGTGCGCAGGTGGGTCGCCATGGCCCAGCCCACGATGCGGCGGCTGAACACCTCCATGACCACCGCCAGGAACAGAAAGCCGGCCAGAGTGGGAACGTAGGTGATATCTGCTACCCACAGCCAGTCGGGCCGCTCTGCCGTGAAACACCGCTGCACCCGATCGGGTGCTGGCCGCGCATCGCGATCCCGCACGGTCGTCTTGAACCCTTTGCGCCGACTGATCCCGACCAATCCCGCCGAGCGCATGAGACGCGCCACCCGCTTGTGGTTGACCCGCTCGCCTTCCTCCCGCAGGTCTTCCAGGATACGAGGAACCCCATAGCTGCCACGCGAGCGCTGATGCAGTGCCCGAATCCGCTCGGTCAGCCGGGCATCGGAGTGCGTCCGTGCCGAGGGCGGACGATTCAGCCGCGCGTAATGGCCACTGGTGGAGACCCCCAGCAGGCGGCACAGCGTAGCCACCGGATAGTTAGCCTGATTCCTCTTCACGAATTCGAACCCTTCGACGGGATCGATCCGGTCTCCCGAGCGAACCAGGCCGCGGCTTTTGACAAGATCTCGCGCTCGATCCTGAGCTGGCGGTTTTCCCGCCGCAGAACCGACAACTCTTGGCGTTCGGCCGTGGTCAGACCATCGGCGCGCCGGCCTTCATCGCGATCCGCTTACCCCACCCAGTTACGGATCGCCTGCGCTGACGGCTCAAATTCCCGCGACAACTCTTCCGGGTTGCGGCCCGACCGAATTAGCTCGACCATCTGTCGCCGGAACTCCGGCGGATATGCAGTTCTTCGTTTCGACATCGTGGACTCCTCCTTCCCAAAAGATGAGGTGTCCACGGAACGGGGTCAAGTCCAGACCGACATTGCGGCGCGGGGCGCCCCTGCCGGTCACGTGATCAACATCCGTGAGGTCAGGCTCTCGGCCGGCGCCGAATTCATCGTCATGATCTGCGGCGACATCATTACCATGCCCGGTCTGCCGAAAGTCCCGGCCGCCGAAAAGATCGATATCGACGATCAGGGGAAGGTCGTCGGGTTGTTCTGAGCGTTGTAACCCTAGCCCCTTTAACTTTTGTTCACGAACTCTCAGGATCTTTTTCTGCTCCTATCACGGTTTGCTGCTGTCCTTTCGAGACAACCGTGCCCTCGCATCTGCGTCGATATCGGCGCGGCTGCGGTGTTCGTGTCCAAAGAAATGCCTCTCACCGTAGTTCGTACTCATCGCCTCACAGTCGCTAATCGCCTTCGCATACCTGCCAGATCTTAAGAACGCCTCGGCTCGATAAAGGCGGAGGGCGTCTCCGAAGTATCCGGAGTCAAGCGTCATGGCGTTTGAAAAATCTTCAATGGCACCCTTGAGATGCCCCTCAGCCATCCGGTAACGTCCTCGACGAAACAACGGTGCCGCCGACGTAGGATTCAGCCGGATTACATGACTGATGTCCTCGACTGCGCGTTTGAGGTCACCTATCCTTCTGAAGATCGAGCTTCGGATTTCGTAGGTACGAAATGAGTCAGGATGCTGTTCAATCACGGCGCTGCAGACCACCAAAGCCTCGTCATGCAAGCCTTTCTTTGATAACTCTTCGGCGTCCTTTAGCAGGCTTCCGATTTTCGATTCCACGACCGTCAACGTGGTCATGGGAAAAAACGCCTCTTGCGAGGTGGCGGCGCATGCTCGACGCGGTTTCCGCCGCATCGCTCGGACACTTGCCCCATAACGCATTGCTGGTAATTGCGACCTGTGACGTTCCAGCCGGTACCAAAGCCGTTTTCCGCTGCAACCTCGTCGCAATAGTCGCGTGCGTCTTCCCATTCCCTCTCACAGTCATCATCGTCGTTCGAGCAGGCCTCACTGATCGCGCTTGCAGCAGCTTCCGCGGCCTTCTGGCCCGCTGGCGTTGACATCCACGCGCTGAGGCCAATTGCCGCAGCCGCTGCCTCGCAACCACCAGCCGCGCAGATTCCCGGAATAACGAGGAAGGGAAACAACCCGTTCGGGTCCGTGAAACTCAACGGATTCGCGTTGGCGTACAGGTAAGTGTTGATCCCACCGTCCAACCCAATTGGATCTGACTGTATATATCTGCCGAGGCTGGGATCATAATCCCGGAAGTAGTTGTAATGCAGCCCGGTCTCCGCATCGAAGTACTGGCCTGGGAATCTGGAGTTGTAGGTGAATTGGACCGCATCCCCATCAGGATCTTGATCCGGCGCCCCCACACCAAAAGGATCGCCCTCCCACTTCCAACGCACAGTGCCTTGCGTATCGGTGATGGCCCTTGGTGTGTTGATCTGATCCGCATGCACATAGTGAATGCCGTTGGCGCCGGAGAGGATCTCGAGGGGTAAGTCACCGAGGTAGACGGTCTCTTCGATCGGGGCGCCTGATGCATCGTACTCCCCGATGAGATGACCCGCCTCGCCATAGACGAAGCGGTGGCTGACGGTCGAGAGTCCGGGCAGGGTCTTAGAAACCCGCTCCCCGAGGCCGTTGTAGCGGTAGCTCGTAGTGAGCGCCCCGATCGTCGCTTGTACCATCCGCCCACGGTCGTCATAGGTGAAGCTGTGCGCACCGTCATCGGTGAGATGGCCCGCGGCATCGTAGCTGTAGCTCTGGGTCGTGCCTTGGGTGCGGCTTTGGAGCCGATTCGTGGCTAAGCCGTAGTTATAAGTTGTGGTCTGGCTACCCAGCGTACCGGTTAAACGGTTGCCGTTTGCATCATAGCTGTAGCTTTGGGTGATTCCGGGGGCGGTGACGGTTGTCAGGCGGTCCAGGGCGTCGTAGCCGTAGGTCTTGGTAGTGCTGTCCGTGATTCCGGTGATGCGGGAAGCGACATCGTAGCTTATGCTCTGGGTGACACCACCCAAGGGATAGGCCGAGATCCGACCGTCGAGGTCGAGGCCACGGGTGTAAGGCGTGCCGTTGGCCCAGTGCCAGCTGACGGGTTGGCCAAAGGGATGATAGGTGATTTGGTTCACGATCGTCTGCCCATCGGCTTGTACGCTGCCGATGCGACCGGCTGCATCATACCCTAAGCTCACGGCCCTGCCCGAAGGGTAGGTGATTTGGGTCAAGCGGCCTTGGGTGTCGTAGCTATAGCCCACGGTTAGTTGAATGCCATCGAGTTGCTGGCGGCGTTCGGTGATCCGGCCCTGAGCGTCATAGCTCCAGGCGGTGCTGCCGTGCGGATCGGTCACTTGCATGAGCCGGCCGCGGTTATCGGTGCCGGCATCGTAGCTGTAAGTAATCTGGCTGCCGTTGTCCAACGTGGTCTGGATCCGCCGATTTAGGGCATCGTATTGGTGGCTCGTGGTTTTACCCCGCGCGTCGGTCTCCGTTAAGAGGTTGCCGGCGGTATCGAAGCTTCGGGTGGTGATCCCGGTGTCGGGACTGTCGGTCTCTTCGGTGTTGCCGAGTCCATCGATGGCGTAATCGGTCGCCGAGCCCAGCGGATCGATGATGCGGAGGATTTGGTCTAATGCATCGTACTGGGTCTGGGTATGGCCGTTCAGTGGGTCCTGCACGTCGCTCAAGCGGTTCAGCTTGTCGTAGGTGTGGGTGGTCAGCTGATTCAAGGGATCCGTGACCGCGGTGAGATTACCGTTGTTGTCATAGGCATACTGGGTCGTCTGATTGCCGGCGCCGATGGTCTTGATCAAGCGGTTTAAGCTGTTATAGACCCGGGCGTGGGTTTGTTTCAGAACCCCTTGCGGATCGAGGACGTCTTCTTGGGTGCGATTCCCCATCGCATCGAGGGTGTAGTGGATGGTATTGCCGAGATCATCCTGGAGGTCGGTGAGCCTATGGGCTACATCATAGGTATAGCTGAGATACGCACTGGTCGGCAAGGTGACTTTCTTCAACTGTCCGACGCCGTCGTATTCATAGGTGGTCGTCTCGCTGCCGACCGTGCGCGAGGTTAACCGTCCGCGAGCGTCGTAGCTGAGCTGTGTGACCAGGCCGTTCGGATCGGTGATGCTTAAGGGATGGCCATGGGCATCGAAGTGGGTGATTCGGGTCACATGCCCCAAGGCATTGGTGATCGTGGCGACATTGCCTTGGGCGTCATAGGTGAAGGCGGTGACATCCGAGACATCGGTGCGGGGGCCGTTTGCGGTCAGCACTTGGCCGAGGGTGTTGTAGGTGTAGGCCCAGGTGCGGGTCTTCGTGCCTGCGGTGACGGTCTTGGACAGTAGATTACCATTGGGATCGTAGCTCAAGGCGGTCACCCTTCCCGGCTCGGTGATCTGGGTGGGAAGGCGGTAGAGCGGATGCCATTGGGTCGTGATCGTACGGGTCTGCGCGGTCGTGCCACCGGTGCTCGTCAGCCCCTCCACCCGCTGGGTTTCCAAGTTCCGGGTTAAGTCGTAAGTGTAGTTGGTGCGGTTACCGTTGAAGTCTTTCCTCGTAGCGATGTTTCCGTTGACATCATAGGTCATGGCGCATGCCCCGCCGCCGCAATTGGTGCAGGGCTGGGAGATCCCGGTGTTCTTGACTACGCCGAGAATGGTCTGGAAGGTGTAGTTTCGCGCCGTGCCGAGGGCATCGGTGACAGTCGTCGTCCCGTTGTAGTTGTAGCCGAGCGTGACTTTCTCCGCACCCCCCGCGTGCTCGGTGGAGATGGCCCGGCCAAAAAAGTCGTATTTGTAAGTGGCGAAACGGTTGCCGTTTTCGTCGATAATGCCGGTCAGGGCATAGGGAAAGCTGTAGCCCGAGGGGATGTTGGCGGATTCGTTGTAGACGTAGCTCCGCACCTTGCCGTTTGGATAGGTAACGCTACTGATATTATTGAGACTGTTGTAGCCGTACGTGTACACCCCGCCCGCCGGATCGGTCATGGTCGCTACCCGGTTCGACGTGTCGTACGTAAAGCTCAGTTGCCGGCCGAAGGCATCGCTAACGGTACTAAGTCGCCCTTTGTTGTCATAGGTAAGAGTTTGAGTTAGACCGGCGCGGTTCGTGATCGAGACCAAGCTACCGGCGGCGTCATAGGCTTCAACCTCGTCTTTTTCGGTGGTGTACTCCCAGCCAGTGGTGTTTCCAGAGCCATCGGTGAGCCGGACCAAGGTCTCGCTGATGTCCGCGTCGGGAACGAATTGGCCGTTCGCGAGTTTGAAATGGAAGACCTTGCCGTCGGGCCGGTAGACATAGGCGGTGGGGAAGCGGGTCTCCAGCCCTGCGAACCCAATGAAGCGGTCGTAGGATGAACGCCAGTTGGGGCCGAGGTTTGACCAGTGACCCAGGTTCAGGTTAGGCGCAGCATAGTTCCGCAATAGGCGGCTGTTATAGTGGCGGGTAAAGTTCAAGGGCATTGTGCCGGCGCCCGTATAGTCCGCTTCCGCCTGGTACTTGTTCCCGATCCCCCCATGAATCGGATTGCCCAAGAGCGGGCACTGACCACCGAAGTTCTTGGGAGTATCCTGCGGATTGGTGCGCCAGCAATAGGCCATCGTCGGAGTAGTTACCGTGTTTGGTCCCCAAGTTGGGTCCCACCACCCTTCGCTTGGGCACGCCAGGTCCCGATACCGATCAGACCAAGCCCAATAATCTTGCCGATACGAGCACGGAGGATTCGTATAGTTATAAAACGTTGTATCCGTTGTGAGTGGGATCTTGAGCTGGTCGGACTCGAGTCCAAAGCGCCAATTTACGCGCCAAAAGGTTCCGTTGCCCACACTGGCCTGTTGAAGGTTTCCACTTACGAGCTGCCCGCTAGGCGCTGGAGTCGGGACGGGTTGCCACGGGAGACCAGAAATTTCGACGTTGCAGGCGTGAATGGCAACGGTCCATGCCGCATCAAGAGCATCAATCGCTTGCTGTTCAGATGCGGCCCGGAAAGCCTTAAAACCCGGGAGCTGAACCTGGTAACGATAAGGCCCGACCACCGGGCCGATGCATTCGGCGGGGCCGCCGTCTTCTATGCAGGTATCGACGGCCGCCGTGACATCGTCGCTGGATAGGCCGGTAAAAAGAATGCTGCAAACGAAAACGGCTGAGAATAAACTGAGTCGATTGGGCAGCGGTGGTAAGGCATGGCAATGCATGCGGCTCCTTATGGTTGAGGGTCGAAGCACCCTCTTGCGCTCGCCAAGCTCGTTATCCCACCAGCACGATAAAATCCGCATCCGTTCGGTCTCCATTCGTTCAGTTCTTGACGAGGACACAGCGAGTCAAGCGTTACAGCGTGACTACTCCCAGGACCCTCGGGAATAGATAGGCCGATCCATGTCACTGAAAAGAGCTTAGCGCTCAGCACCGTATTTTCTTAAACGCATTCCGAGCCGCCCTGCGGATCGGTGATCGTCTTGAGCCCGCCGAGGCTATGGGTGCGCGTATCGTAGGTGTGGGGATTTCACTCCCGTCCTCGCAGTGGTTGGGTGAGGCGATTCAGCGCATCATTTGATAGGTGATCGGACGATGCCCCCCCATGCTGTGACGGACAAAAACGATCCTCTGGTTATCAACCACCTTTTCCATGGTGAGGAGACGCATCGACCACATCGTTCAGGTTGTAGGTTCCGCTCATATACCAGTCCGATATGTGTAGACATAAATGCCTAGGGCTTCGATCTCCGGTTCGTCTCTCAGCAAACGCGGCACGGCAGCAGGTTTCGCCGCTCGACAATATTCCACGCACAAAGGCTACGGAAATCCCGTTGCTCGGCTTCCGAATCCACTCGCCTCCTATCGCTTTTCCTCGTCGGCTGTCTCGTCGCGATAAGGTAACGTACGAGAAACGCTCGCGCTACCGGATTGTGGTTCGTAGGTGTACGCGGCTTGTCAGGTCAGAATACGCGGGGGTGCGTGGGTGTTCTAGCCGTTATTCCCTATGCCCCTCGTTACGTGGCCGCGTTAAATTGACTGAACTCATTTATCGGTATGTTTTTTGGACTAACAGAAATCGTAGCGTCTGCCACGCGCACGGAATGGATAAGCACGGGTAATCGTGTGCACAGCCATGCACGTTACGCTTGCTCACCGAACTCGGATGCTGCGCTCAGTGATAACAACCAGATGCCCAGCCAGGTCGGTTTGCAGATGACGGCGGACAAAGGCGCGCATTGCGCAACCCAGATCGCCCGCGTCAGCCGGTTATACTCGGCAAAGCTCAGAACGTGCGAGAGCCCTTCCAAAAAGTGACTGAATCCGCTTTCACCTGGCGCCCGGCGTCCGGGCCGTTCCGTAGCCGCCACCGCCAGGCGTTTCAATCACCAAGACATCGCCGGGCCGCACCCTAGTTTCCGCGCACCCGCCCAAGGACTCCACCGTACCGTCGGCCCGCTCCACCGAGTTGCGCCCGATCTCACCCGGCTCGCCGCCCGCGAGGCCGTAGGGCGGTATGCGCCGATGGCTCGATAGGATCGCCGCATTCATCGTTTCCAGGAACCGCACCCGGCGCACCGCGCCGTCGCCGCCGCGGTAGCGGCCCCGGCCGCCGCTGCCGCGGCGGATGTGAAAGCTCTCAAGCAACACCGGGAAGCGCCACTCCAAGACCTCGGGATCGGTCAAGCGGGTGTTGGTCATGTGGGTCTGCACGCAGTCGGTGCCGTCGAAGCCCTCGCCCGCGCCCGAGCCACCGGCGATGGTCTCATAGTATTGATATTCTTCATTGCCGAAGGTGAAGTTGTTCATCGTGCCTTGCGCGGCGGCCATCACACCGAGCGCTCCATAGAGCGCGTCGGTGACATACTGTGAGGTCTCGACATTGCCCGCCACCACGGCCGCCGGGTAACGCGGGTTGAGCATCGAGCCCGCCGGGATGATGACCGTCAAGGGTTTGAGGCACCCGGCGTTGAGCGGGATGTCATCGTCGACGAGGGTCCGGAAAACGTAAATCACCGCGGCCAGGGTCACGGCCGCCGGGGCGTTGAAGTTGTTCCTCTGCTGCGGCGAGGTGCCGGCAAAGTCGATCACCGCGGCGCGTCGGGTCCGGTCTATTGTGATCTTGACCTTGATTGCCGCGCCCTGGTCCATCTCGTAAGTGAACTCACCGTCACGCAGCACCTCGATCGCTCGCCGCACCGACTCCTCGGCGTTATCTTGCACGTGTTGCATGTAGGCTCGCACTGTTTTAAGACCGAAGTACGCCACCATGCGGCGGAGCTCCTGCACGCCCTTTTCGTTGGCGGCGATCATCGCGCGCAGGTCGGCCAGATTCTGCCTCGGGTTGCGTGCGGGATAGCGGCCCGAGATCAGGATCTTCAGTAACTCGCCCTCGCGCAAGCGGCCTTGCTCGACGAGCAGGAAGTTGTCGATCAACACACCCTCTTCCTCAATATGGCGGCTCGCCGGGGGCATGGAGCCCGGCGTCATCCCGCCGATGTCGGCGTGATGCCCGCGCGAACCGAGGTAGAACAAAATGCGCTCGCCCTCCTCTCCGAATACCGGTGTGATGACGCTCATGTCCGGCAGGTGCGTGCCACCGCGGTACGGGGCGTTCAGCAGGTAGACGTCACCCGGACGCATGGTGCCGGCGTTCGCGTGCCTCACCGCTTGCACGCTCTCGCTCATCGAGCCGAGGTGCACGGGCAGGTGAGGCGCGTTGGCGACCAACTGCCCCTCGGCATCGAACAGTGCGCAAGAGAAGTCCAGGCGCTCTTTGATGTTGACCGAGTAAGCCGTGTTGGCGAGCGCTGCGCCCATCCGCTCGGCGATCGACATGAACAGGTTGCTGAATATTTCCAGCATCACCGGATCGGCCCGGGCGCCAAGCACGGTGCTTTTCGGGCGCGGAACGCTGCGCGTGAGTACAAGACCGGTTTGCGGCGTGACGGCGGCCTGCCAGCCCGGCTCGATCACGGTGGTTGCGTTGGCTTCGGCGATGATCGCGGGTCCCGCGATCCGATGGCCGGGCCGAAGCTTATCCCGCTCATAGATCGGTGTGGGATGCTCACGGCCGCCGCTGCGCATGGTCACGATCTCAGCGGCTGCCGGAGCGCCGGCCGCGTCCAGCTTCGCGGCAGGATAGGGCGGCAGCAGGCGGCCTTCCGCTACGTCTCCCAAGCCCGTCACTTCGACGGAAACCGCTTCGACGACGAGCGGGCGATCGGCCATCAAAAAACCGTAGCGTTGGCGGTAGTCCTGTTCGAACTCCGCGATCATGTGATTCGGCGCGGCAAAATTGACCGTCAACGCAGAGTCCGTTCCCTCGTAACGCAGATGCGCGCGCTTAGCCACACGCCACCGCGGACTCCCTTGATCGCTCAAATCCTCGCGGCCCTCCGCCACAAGCTCCTCGAACACGGTGCGCAGGCCGGGCATGATCGCCGGATCGAGCTTCGCTTCGATGGCGCGCTCGCGCATGACGCCGACCTCGGCGAGCCCCATGCCATAGGCGGAAAGCACACCGGCGTGCGCGTGAATGAAGACTTTATCCATCGCCAAAGCGTCGGCGACCAAACAGGCATGTTGCCCTGCCGCCCCGCCGAAACAGCATAGACAATAGGCGGTGACATCGTAGCCGCGTTGCACCGAAATCTTCTTGATGGCATTGGCCATATTTTCTATCGCGACCTGGACGAAGCCCTCG
Organism: Gammaproteobacteria bacterium; assembly: GCA_050740455.1. Lineage (GTDB taxonomy): Bacteria > Pseudomonadota > Gammaproteobacteria > JACCXJ01 > JACCXJ01 > USCg-Taylor. Next base: position 10,497 of record JBOIDF010000051.1, read on the forward strand.
GCCACTTCCAGCGGCGATCGATTATCGCCGATGGCGGCCGTGATCTCCGCCGCGAGATGCTCGAACTTTCCTCGCACGATCTCGGCATCGAGCGGCTGATCGCCGCACGCGCCAAATACGCACGGAAAGAACTTCGGTTGCAGTTTGCCGAGCATCACGTTGCAGTCGGTGATGGTGAGCGGCCCGTCGGCGCGATAACAGGCCGGTCCGGGGTAAGCCCCTGCCGACGCGGGGCCGACCCGATAGCGCATGCCGTCGAAGTGAAGAATCGAGCCGCCGCCCGCCGCCACCGTGTGGATGCACAGCATGGGGGCGCGAAGCCGTACCCCGGCGACTTGCGTTTCGAAGGCGCGTTCGAGATCGCCCGCGTAATGGGAGACATCGGTGGAGGTGCCGCCCATATCGAAGCCGATGACCTTGTCGAATCCCGCGGCGAGCGCCGTCCTGACCGCACCGACCACACCGCCCGCCGGGCCGGACAGGATGCTGTCTTTGCCGCGGAACCGTTGAGCCTCCGCCAGCCCGCCGTTGGATTGCATGAACAGCAAACGCGAGCCATGAAGTTCCCGTGCCATGCGCTTGACGTAGCCCCTGAGGATCGGGGAGAGATAGGCGTCCGCGACCGTGGTGTCGCCCCGGCTCACGAGTTTCATCAGCGGGCTGACTTCATGCGATGCCGAGACCTGCGTGAAGCCGATCTCACGGGCTGCCTGCGCCACCTGCCGCTCGTGGGCCGGATAACGATAGCCGTGCATGAAAACGATCGCAAGCGCGCGCAAGCCGCGGTCGAACGCGGCCCGCATCGCGTTTTCAGCCCCTTCAAGGCCGAGCGGTACGAGCACCTCGCCGCGAGGGCCGACGCGCTCCCTCACTTCGATCACGTCGGCATAGAGCATCTCGGGCATGATGATGTGCCGCGCGAAGATGTGGGGGCGGTTCTGGTAACCGATGCGCAAGGCATCGCGGAAACCCTCTGTCATCACCAACAGCGTCGGTTCGCCCTTGCACTCGAGCAAGGCATTGGTCGCGACCGTCGTGCCCATCTTCACGGCCTCGATGCGCTCACTCGGGATCGGTGCCTCGGGACCGAGGCCTAAAAAATAACGAATGCCGGCGAGCGCCGCGTCGGAATAACGGCCCGGATTTTCGGAGAGCAGCTTGTGGGTTAAAAGGCGCCCGTCGGGCCTGCGGGCGACGATATCGGTAAACGTACCGCCGCGGTCGATCCAAAACTGCCAGCGGGGTTTCAATTCGGACGGTTTCTCCATCGCCGGGAAGATAGCACAAACGGCAGCTTGCGCCTCCCGCTAGGGTGTCGCGTTAGCCTAGCGAAAACGGGCACAGAGCGAAAGCATGTAGGTGGTCCACTGTTTTAAAGTCCGCGTAGTCCGCGTAGGATGCGATGACCGAAGTGAACCGCATTGTTCGCGTCATTCCCCAGCAGTTGCGATAACGCTAAAGGGTCCCGGTAGGATATTTTTACAATGACAGCTCTCCCTGCCGAGCGATGGCTTGCCGTGTAACATTAGCGTCTAATCGGGACCTCGCCTTGCGCCAAAGCTCAGGGGCGCGCCGCTTGCGGAGTGTCCATTGCAGCGCCCGGTTCGGCGGCATGCCTCACCCGCCTAAGCAGGTCGCACACCGAATCAAAGTCACCATTGGTGCTCGACAACGCGACTAACATTTGTGAAGCCACAATGACGAAGCGATCAGAGGCTGACACCGATATACCAGCGGACTGAAGCTTGTTTGCAAGAGCCACGGATTTCTGAACAACAGCACTCTGCTCTACCTCGGCCGCACGGGTTCGTGAACGCTTCCTGCAAACTAGAATCGCGTCAAGGCTGATCGGATCCTTGGCAGCGGCTTTGGGGCTTGCCGCCCGCAGCTCCGCGTGCACGGGATGAGCAGCCACCACCATTAACCCGGCGTTCGTAATAGCCTCAAAGATCGCTGCCCATCCTTCAGCACGGGAATGATGAAAACTGAAAGCTAGCACCCCGTCACTCTTGAGCACTCGGCAGCACTCAGAGAATACAGACCCAAGCTGCCTAGCGAACACACGAGGGTCTTGATGTTGAACTTCTCCTTTGTCAGAAGAATCCGTTCGCTCGAACCAAGAGTAGCGCGACTTGAGCACTGGGGCGAGCCAAGCGAAGAAAAAATCGCTTAGCTCGCTGTAGTGGACGAAGTCGAAATAGGGTGGGTCGGTGATCACTGCATCGACAGATTCATCTGGTAGAGCAATGCGTGAGCTATCTCCGTTCAAAATCATCAGCCCGTTGTTCGTTGTAGCGAATTGCTCCCAGGAACTCACGATCGTCGGCCGTATCGGTTCACTTGCAACGATCTTTCCCGTGCCGAGCAGTTCTCCAAAAAGGTCGCAGCTGAACTCAACCTCAAACGGTTCATCCATGTACTGTTTCGCGCGCATTAGGCGTGATTCGAACAGTGTGCTGAACGTGCCGCTACTCTTGTCTGTTCCCCAGACCGAGTTCTCAAGCGGAACACGCTCTGGCTTCAGGATGTGATGAGAGAACATATGCCGGACGGCGCCTGTGCCTTCGCCCTTAAAGCTGCAGAACATATTGTTGAACTCGAGGGTACTCGAGAACAGGCACAGCATTTGTTCCTGCACGGTCTCCTCCTCAATATCAAGAATGCCTCTAACCAAAAGCCCGAGGCATAGCAGTTGCCTGGAATTGAAGAAATCGCGCCAGTGTAGATAGTTGTAGCCACGGGCCTGGTCCGTGTTGTGGCCTGGGCGGACGGGCATTGTAGGAAGTGGCAGTGACTCCCGTTGCAGCCTAGCTTCGGCCTGTGCGTATAGCGCCAAATCCTCCTCGCGAGCGCGTAAGTAGACTTTCTGTCCGTCTGGCCGAACCGCCAAGATTGCGTACAGGCGGTGACCGAGGGGCTGCCCGTCAGTGGGCAAGAGGTCCTTGATTCGGTACCGCTTACCGCTCCTCGTAGTTACATATCGACCCGACGCTGGCCCTTCCTGGGGGTTGAATTGATGCCTACAGCGCGGACACGTCAGATTGTTCGCATCGTACCGGTCTTCGATAACTTCCCAGCAGCTCGGACAGACGATCTGCGCCTTGGGCTTGTTCTTAGGGTAGGCGTCCTGAGCAAAGACATAGCGTGAGAGAAGAGGTATTGTCTCTCCGTCCGGGCTCTTCACGGTCTTGACCCAGAAGAAGTAGAGAACTGAAATCATCTGACCAGTGCGTGGATCCGTGGTCTGATAGTAACGCCGGATCTCAGGGGCAACCGTCCTTTCCAGACACTCGAAAGTGCTCCTAAGCAGAGTTTCTGATACTCGTGTGAACGCCTGCCGTACGAGGAAGGTGCTAACAGGATTGATGTCGGACCCGACAGCCTTTGCTCCAAGCTTAAGCGCTTCTCCCAGAGTCGTGCCGCTCCCCATGAAAGGATCGAGCACGACCTTCCCGGTGAAGGAGTGCCGTTCGTAGAACGCTCGCCACGTATCGACGCCTGACCGGCTGAGGGCCGCTAGAGTGATTGCACGGAATACCGATCCGAGGCGAGTCGCCCACCACTTGTGTATATGGTAGATCGGGCGATTGATTTCCTTGCGCCAGCTCTCTTGCTCGGCAACCCGGCTGATCTCCACGATCGGGAAATCATTCTCAAGCGTCGTTAGCTTTGGCTCACGGCTACTGAGTAATGCCGCCGCGGGGCTATTCATTCGTCGTTAGTCCTGAACGTCTCATCGAGTATAGTGGTTTCATCGACCATCGAAACTGACTTGGACGCGTCGTTGGCGAGCCGATAAGCCACGAACCGATGCTCAGCGCCTGCGCTGGGGTTGCTGATTCGCTCGGCGTGGAGTTCATTTGTTCGTAAGTCGAAGGTGTAGCCCACAACAAGTGTATTGGCCTGTACTCGTATCAGTTCTCCGACGTCATGAAAGCGACTGTCTGACATTACGTTCTCGGGCACGATTAGGGTTTTGAGTCCGGTCGTTCCCTCAGTAAGCGCAAAAGGGGTTGGGGCGACGTACATCTTTCGATCGCGGATCATGATGTCGCCGTACGTTCCGAAACCCTTCACGCTTTTGTTCTTGTGAACGTAGTTGTGATCGGCGTTCAAGAAGTCGCCATGGCAGATTACCAGATCAACGACCGGATACTGTCTACGGCCGGTCCGTTGCTTAGGATATGGGGTAACGTCGGCTGGATAGCGCCCAAACACGTAGAAGATCTGACGCTCGTTGTGATGACCGGTTGGAACCTGGCTGTTCGAATCGTACGTGCTGTCTCGTCCAGGCCATTTCAGACCCTTTACCTCATATCCCTCAGTGAACTTGACCAAACGGAAATCCGGGTACGTGTTGCGGCCTGGTTCGTCAAAGTTCAAACCAAGCCTCTTCAGTCGCGAATTAAACCAATTCTGGAAATGAAACTCCTTGTCTTTCTCGCTCTCCGATGTGATCAGATCTCCGGCTTGGATCGCGTTCACACACTCCTCGAAAACGTCAAAGCAGGTTGTTTTCGTCACCTACGCGATTCCCTTGTTCGATTACGGTAGCGACCAGGCTCGTATATTTTCACAATGGCAGCTCTCCCCGCTCAACGATGACGTGCCCCGTGACATTATCGTCTAACCGCGGTTGGCCTCTGGGCTTCGCCTCGCGCCGTCGCCCTGTTATGCGCTCAATTTTGGCATAGAAACGCCCATTGCCCAAAGGCTGGTTTCGGTTCAACGCCAGCCGTGGGTCACGGAGGGTCTCCGTCAATCTCTTAGAGCGCCAGACCGACTTGCTGGTTCGGTATATCGAGCCGTTACGGACCCGCATGCGGGGCTACCAGATTGGGCGGCGCGCTACGGCTGTGGCGGCAGCTCATGATGACGAGGCAGGCCATCGGAGACCTGTACCCATGCGATTCGTCTGCTGTCCCAGATGTGCATCTGAGGCGGCAGAGCGCTTGGATCATCCAGACTTCCGACGGTCACGTCGACTACCCCCGGAAGGAAGTCGGCCGTGTATGTCAAGGGGGTTCCGCAGTGGCCGCAGAAGCGACGTTCCACGCCTGGAGACGAGGCATACGTCCGCGGCTCGCCTTTCTCGAACTTGAAGTTACGGGCGTCGAACATTGCCCATGCAGTGACGGGAGCACCTGCCGACCGCCTGCACATCGAACAATGGCAGAACGCTACTACCTGTGGTGTCCCGCGAACCACGTATCGCGTCGCTCCGCAAAGGCAGCCGCCTCGGAATGAATCGGAAGTCACCATGTTGTCCCTCCTATCGTCGCCCAACGATAAAACTAAGCCGCGCCTGCCAGCGTTGGGAGGGCTGCGGCGCTCCCGCGCGTCGGCGGCTTGAGTGTCTTGTTGGCCGCTTCTTCAATCGGAAAGCTCACGAATAATCTTCTTTGCAAGGAAGTCATTGATCTCTCGGTGCCGCGGTACGCATCACAGCCAACGCGCCTTACGCTGCCTCAGCGTGGAGCTTGACTCCTAGCGCCCTGGCGACCTTCAGTACCGTGGCAAAGCTCGGATTCCCGTCGGCGCTGAGGGCGCGATAGAGACTCTCACGGCTCAGGCCTGCGTCCTTGGCAACTTGGGTCATTCCTTTGGCGCGAGCAATGTCGCCGAGCGCCCTGGCAATACCGGCTGCATCGTCGGGTGCTTCCTCGAGCCACGCGTCCAGATAGGCCGCCATCTCTTCGGGCGTACGAAGGTGTTCCGCAACGTCGTACGGCGTCGTCTTGGTCCTGGGTGTCTTCTTTGCGGAAGTCTTTGGCATAGCGCACTACTCCTGAAAGTTCTTGGCCAACTCGATCGCCAGTGCGATGTCTTTCTGCTGCGTTGACTTGTCGCCTCCCGCAAGGAGCAGCAGCAGGCGTGTTCCCCTTTGTGTGTAGTAGACGCGGTACCCCGGGCCGAAGTCGATCTTCAACTCGGAAACGCCATCAGTCAGGTTCCTGTGCTCACCAGGGTTCCCTTGGATCAAGCGCTCAACGCGAACGAGAATCCGTGCCCGTCCCGCGCGATCCTTCAGTGCATCGATCCACTCGCGGTAGCCGTCGGTTCTCTCAACTCGCACTCATTAGTGTAGCCGATGGGCTACACATGTCAATCCGGCCGCGTTGCGGTGTTCTATGGGGCCGAACGTGAAGTAGCACCCCCAAATGACCCCCTGAAAAAGTTAAAAGTGGGTGTAAAAATCCTCGAGCTGGTTTTTCAGGGCTTGGGCCGCTAAGCATGCCGTAAATAACCACTTATGGAATCGGTTTAGACACTGCGCTTTTATGGAAGACAAGTCAAAACTCCCGGACCAGGTGCGGGGTCAAGCATAATAGCATCCGCACCGGACAGGCGTATGTCGATTGGATCAAGCGCTTTGTCCTGTTTCACCGCGAGCATAGGGGGTCAAGTCTCACATTTTGCCTAGATTGCTATGAGCTATCTGGAGGTCTGTCGCTACGTTTACCTTGATCCTTGCTATGGCGCGGGCTGTGCGGGGGTCTCCGCGATGCGCGGGCGGATCGATCGCCATAGGCCGTGGGTCGAGTAACAGACCCATCCCCAGCGCAGCCATCCGAGCAGGGCATAGGCGAGCCACAGTGCCCACGCGAGCATCAGTATCCGGTAGGCACTGAGAGGCACCGACCACACCTCGGCCCGCGGTAAGGTCGGATCGCTGCGGTCCTGATACCAATTGAGATCGTAGGCGCTCGAGCCATTGCCGGCGACCTGCATCTCCGGATATCCCAGGAGCCCGTTCTGGATCGCATCGAAAAGGCAGGACAATGCCACCACTGTAAGCAAGCCCAGACCAAGCTGTATGGCGTCGAAAGAGTACGGTTTGATGACGGGATTCAGTTGGGCGCGCGCCCCGAGGCCGAGCAGCCAGCCCACGACGATGAGCGCCCCCCAGATGGAGGCTTGGCTGAGTCCGATTCCGAGCAAGAACCAATGCCAAGCCCTGAGCGGGGTGATGCGCGTGCGCCCGAGCCCGTAGGCCACGAGCACGAGCACCGCGAGCACGCCCCAAATGAGCACCGCGGGCCCGAGGCGCGGCCCGCGGCTCAAGAGCAGCCAGCGGTCGTTGCCCAGCGTGACCTTGAGGTAATGATTGACGCTCGGCAGGCCGAGATCGACCTCGGGCGATAGGAATCGCGTCTCCATCCCGCGCGGCTCGCGCCACAGGAGTTGAAAACGTTGCGTCCCAGGCACCACCGGCACGGTGACCCGGCGGCCTTGCTGGCGGATCGGCTGGGCGGTGCCGCCGATGGTGACCTGTTGTAGCTGGGCCGCATCGGGCAGTGTGAGCGTGTGCTGGCCCCCTTGGCTGCTCTCGAGGGTGAGGTCCAAGGTGGCATCGATCGCGCGTTCCCCCGCGCTGACCGTCAGCCGGCTGTTCTGTACCGTCAGGGTCGGGCCGGAGACACCCGCGGGTCTAGAAATACCCAGTGTGACCGATTCGCCCGGCCAAGGGCGCCATTCCGGCAGCCAGCGGCCGCTCGGATCCTGATGATGCACGACCGCGATACCTTGAACCGTCATATGCCAGATCGGGCTCACGTCCGCGCGCCAGGTCTCGATCCACTGCGTGGTCTCGGGTGCGGTCAGCCCGAAGGTCGGAGCATGCTCGAGGACGGAGTCCCAGCGTACCGATCCTCGTTGTGCATCCAGGCTCACCAGCACCTTCTTGTCCTTCACCCGGACGCTCGGGGTGGTCACCGATTCGCCTGCGAGCAGTGGAACTTCGATGACCACCGGCTCGAGCATTGGAGAGATGCGCGTCACGGTGGTTTCGGCGCGCCAATCGAGTCCTAGCCGCAAGGTGCGCTCGACGCGTGCGAACGAGGGCAGGGGTCCCGGTTCCAAGACCGGACGATCGTCCGTGCCCGCGGTGCGGGTGAGTTGGATCTGGGCATCGGGGAGGCCGTTCTCATGCACGCCATCGACACGCCAGCCCTCGGCGCGCACCTCGACGCGGTGCGGCCGCAAGGGTAGCGGCAATTGCAGTTGCGGGCGCGGCGGTAGGGCTCCCGAGAGCAGAAGCTCATGGCGCCCGGGTTCCAGGTGCACCCAGATCTCGCCACCCTCGGTGCGCGCCAGATCCGTGGCCGGCTGGGAATCGACCAAGATCTCTTGCGGCAGCCACTGACCGGCTTGGGCGGGCAGGGGCACGGATACAGACTCCGCGGCGTGGATCTCGATGCGCAAGCGCATCGCCGCGGGCGTAATTTCCGCATACAGCCGCGGGCTCTGCGCGCAGTTGGGCAGGCACTCCGGCGGCGCCAGCAGACGCTGGCGGAGTTGTTCGAGAAGCTTGGCGCTCGGGTACTCGGCGCGCGCCTCGGGCAGTGGTGCGAAAAGGTAAGCAAGAACCAAGAGCACCGGGGTCTTAGCCATCGGCGTGCCGGCGCCCCAGGTGGGCGCGAACGGCACTATCATCCGTGCGCACAGCACCAGGAGCAGGATCACGCGCGCAAGGCTCAAGAATAGGTTCATCGCGGGTGAGAGGAGCACCAGCCGCAGCTCTTGTTCGCGTTCCACCGGACCGTTCCAGCGCAGCGCTACCTCATTCCAGCGCCATTCGGGCCGGCCCGGCCCGGTCTGCACGCGAGCCTTGGGGTCTACTTCGCCCAAAACACCCGCCGTTAGCTTCGGCGCGTCAGTCTCTGCCATCAATCGCCCCACCATCCTATCCGCCTTCTGTTCGGCACGCTCTCTCATTTCCTCTACGCTCATGGGCGCATCCAAGCTGTCCGCCCTGCCGCCGGCCACCCCTTCCCTGGGCCGGCTAAGGGTGGCCGCCTCGGGCGGGGCGGCCGGTGAAACTGCCATTACCGGCTGCACAGGCCCGGGCCGCTCGAGCTGCGGATAGAGGCCGAGGCGCACTTGCTCGATCGCGAACGGGATCGCGATCAGCAGCAAGATTGCGGCGCTCACGTTTCGGTAGCCGCGTGCCAGAGCGAGGAAGCGGCCTGCGGGCAGCACGCGGACCAAGGCGTTCGCGGCCAGGAGATGTAACCAAATGAACTGGGGAGCATCGGCTTCGTGCCAGATAAGCGCGAGCCCGGCGAGCATCGCGAGTCCCCAGCGCCAATGCCACAGCCGGGCCGTCGCCAAGGCAGCGATCATGACCAAGAAGAGATCGAGCAGGGTCCAGCGTTCGACCCAACTCGCGGTCACATCGTCGTGGCCCGCGGCCGCGAATAAGCGCCATCCCGGAGGAAGGTGGAGGGTCGCTTGCAGTGACTGGACATCTTGGTTCCAACCCACCGCGGGGAAACGGCCCACATCGCCCTCGTAGCGGCTGTCGGCATCGAGGTTCAAGGCGCCGCGCCGGACTTCGACGCCGGGCCGGTTCGAGTCGGGGAGGGTGGTGATGAATTGCGGCACAGCGTCGATCGCGACCCGTCCGAGGTGCAATCGGTCTCCGGCCTCGAGCCGCCAACCGCGCGTCATCGTTCCGGTCACGAGATCGCGGACGGTATAGCCGCTCCCCTCCATGTCGAGCCACAGGTTCCGCACCAGACCCAAGCGGTCGGGGGCCGGATCGGGATCGCCCCGCCGCACCAGCTTGAATTCCATGACATCCTTCGGGACCACGCGGTAGGCGGGAAAAGACTGCCAGTCCGGGGGCACATTGGTCTGGCGCGGATCGATGGCCGCGACACCTTGGATCTCGACCAGCCGCAGGTGATTGCGGGCATCGAATACCCAGATCTCCGTCCGCGGCCAAGGGTCGGTTGGAGACGCCCCGTGCAGCGTGCTCACCGCGCCGGGGGCGCGCGCGCTCAACTCCACCGCCCAGTGCCCCGGGCGCAGTTGCAACCGCAAGCGGCCATCGGGCTCGAGACGCGCCGGTAGCGCGCTCGATAATCCCAAGGGAATGAGCTCGGGTAGGAACGCATTGCTTAGCATCACTTCGCGCGGCTCGCCGGCGACATCGATCTCAAGGCGGGTGAGAAGCTCAAGCGGGACCTCGTCGATGATGCGCCGGAACACTTGGATCTCCAGCCGCTCTTCGAGCGCGGTCTTTCCCGCCTGTTGCTTCAACCAGAGCTGTCCATCGGGGCGGATGTCAGGCCAGCTTACGGCCGTCTCATTGACGATGAGGGACACCAAAGCGGTATCGGGCGGTACATACAGGGATTCGGGTAAGCGTTCCCAGCGCCACCGGCCGGTGATCTGGTAGCGTCCCGGTGACAGCGCCACGCCGGGTTTACCCTCGCGCTCGGCCACGGAAGCAGGTTGTCCGTCCACCTGCACTTCTTGGGGCCAGCGCTCGAGATCGCCCGGCAACCCGATCCAGCTTTCGCGGTAGACGCGCCAGAACTGGATAAACTCCCCCTCGCCCTGGTCGATCTTGAGGACGAGCCGCGACGGCCAGGCGCAGCGCCGCGCTGCGGGCTGGTTATGGATGAACGGGCACTCGCGATCGCGCTCTTCGTACAGCACCCACGGTACCCAGGGGGCGAGGCTAGGCGGGATCTCGTTGTCCCGAAGCGGGCGCGCCTCGGTGCCGAGGCTCTGGCACAACAAACTCAATAAGACCACACCTAATCGGATGCGCATGGCGATGAATCCCCGGATCGATTCGAGCGGCGGTTTAAACACTACCCGCTGGAGCCGGATGTTGATTATGGGTTTATGTTTAATGATAAAACAGGATCAAGCGAAGATCCTCCCGGTGATCGAGAGCAAAGAGGTCTATCCCTTGGGAGGCAAGAGAGGAATGTCACCCGACCGCGACGATCGGTGCGGTCAAGCGCACCTCTTGAGCACGCTCCAATTCCTTCGCCTCTTCTTCCTGCTGCAGGGCCCACATGCGCGCATAGGCGCCGCCAAGGCCGAGTAGCTCGCGGTGGCTGCCGCGCTCGATGATGCGGCCCTGCTCCATGACGAGGATTTGATCCGCATCCACGATGGTGGACAAGCGATGGGCGATCACCAAGGTCGTGTGGTTCTGCGCCACCTGCCTGAGCTCGGCCTGGATGGTCTTCTCGGTCTTGGAGTCGAGCGCAGAGGTGGCTTCGTCGAACACCAAGATGCAGGGATTCTTCAAGATGGTGCGCGCAATGGCGACGCGCTGTTTCTCGCCGCCCGAGAGCTTCAAGCCGCGTTCCCCCACCAGCGAGTCATATTTGTCGGGAAGCGACTCGATAAAATCGTGGATATGCGCATGCTTGGCCGCCTGGATGACTTCAGAGTGCGAAGCGTCGGGTTCACCATAGGCGATGTTGTAGTAGATGGTGTCGTTAAAGAGCACCGTATCTTGCGGCACGATACCGATGGCGCGGCGCAGACTTTTCTGCGTGATCCGGCGAATGTCCTGGCTGTCGATGGCGATGCGGCCGCCGCCCACGTCGTAGAAGCGGAACAGCAAGCGCGACAGCGTCGATTTACCCGCGCCGCTCGTTCCTACTACTGCGACCTTGTGGCCGGCCGGTAGGTCGAAGCTCACATCGTGCAAGATCGGGCGCCGCGGGTCGTAGGCGAAATCAACATGCTCGAAACGCACGGCGCCGGGCCCGGCGGCCAGATCTTCGGCGCCGGGATGGTCTTGAATCTCGGCGTTGACTCCGAGCAACCTGAACATCTTCTCCATGTCGGCGAGCGACTGCCTGATCTCGCGATACACCATACCGAGGAAGTTGAGCGGGATGTAGAGCTGGATCATCAGCGTGTTGATCAGCACCAGATCGCCGAGCGTCAGCGTATGCTGCACGACGCCATCGGCGGCCCGCAACAGGAGAGCCGTCAGGCCGGTCGCGATGACCGCGCTCTGGGCGATGTTGAGGCCGGCAAGCGACGTTTGGCTGCGCACCGAAGCCTGCTCCCAGCATTGCAGGTTATCGTCGTAACGCCGCGCTTCGAATTCTTCATTGCCGAAATACTTGACCGTCTCGTAGTTGAGCAGGCTGTCGATGGCTTTGGTGTTGGCCTTGGAGTCCATCTCGTTCAGCGCGCGGCGGAACTTGGTGCGCCATTCCGTGATGCTGATGGTCAGCACGATATAAATGACCAGAGTCCCGAGCGTAATCAGCGCGAACCAGATCTCGTATTGGGTGACGAGGATTAGGCCCACGAGCGTCATTTCCAGCAAGGTGGGAACGATGCTGAAGATGAGCAAGCGCATCAGGTTTTCGATCCCGTGCGCGCCGCGCTCGATATCGCGCGCCACGCCCCCGGTTTGACGTTCCAGGTGGAAGCGCAAGCTGAGCGCGTGCAAATGCTGAAATACCTCGAGCGCTAGGCGCCGGATCGCACGCTGCGTGACGCGCGCGAAGACGACGTCTCGGAGATCGGTAAATAGCGTCGTCGAGAATCGCAGCAAACCATAGCCGATTAGCAGAAACGCCGGTACCATCAACATCGCCTTGGGTTGATTCAGTCCATCGACGATCTGTTTTAGGACCAGGGGAACCGATACATTGGCGAGCTTGGCGACGATCAGGCAGGAGAGCGCCAAGACTAAGCGCCCGCGGTATTCCCACAAATAGGGTATCACCATGCGCAAGGCCTTGAGGTCGGCGGGATCGTCAGTCAACGGCGGCCGGCGGGATTCGGAACGCATGTGTATATAAGGTCAGCGGCCTGCCGGAGCTAGCCCCGACACTACGGAGAGAGGTACCGCCCGGATCGTCTCCAAGCGTCCGAGCATTTATGTGACGCTCGGAGGGCAGGCCTCCGGCGCCAGGTGCAGGTGAAAACAGATCGCGCCCTCGACTGGGTTTGCAGCGTTAGAGCCGGGGCCGTTTGGTCTTCGATCTCATGGGTGATGAGATGGACGACCTCGCCCTCGCGTTGGACCTCGCCCGTGACACCCATGAGGCTTGCCCCGAGCACGATGCGACGCTCGCGTTCGAACATGGCGGAGAATAGGACTTGTAAACGCTCTGTTTCGTCGACAAGAAGAGTACAGGTCCTCGCCGCGCGCCGGGATCGTGTCTAAGCCGCCGGCCGTTGCGTTAGCTTGTCGCTCGCGTCGCGCGCTGCCGCGAGGCGTTCGATGGATGCCGATAACTCCGGCAGCATGTGTGCGAAGGTAAACATGTAATAGTGAAACCCCATCAAGATAAAGGGAAGTATAAAAGGGATTTGGTCGGGGCATTTGATCATGACCTTCCAGGCGAAGGACAGGCTGGCGCGTTTGTAATGCACCGGCAGCCGGCGAAGGATGCGATAGAAAGACCCGATCTGGCGCAGAAAGGATCGCAGCGTCCGGGTTTTATTTGTGCCCTGCAACAGGAAGGACAGCCCCACATGTCCGAGCCACAGGGCCCTCGCTATACGTTCCCAGGCGCTACCGGGATGAGGGAGGTGACAGAGGGCTGCAAAGGCCCGTTTGAAATACTCTTCCGGCGCATAGATCGATTGCAGGATGTGGCAATGCCCTTCCAACAATCGAATCTCGGGAATCAGGGTGACGATATTGGTATAACCCGAGGCGATGGTACGATCGTGCCCGCGACCGTCTCCCGTGAGAAGACGGCCCGCTTGCTTCATGCGAGCGTAGAGCGGGGTCCCGGGTAGCGCCACCAGCGGCCCGATCATGGCGTTGGTAATGGCTGCCTGTCCGATAAACTCGATCTGGCGAGCGAAGATGTCTTCCCCATCGCTATCGAAACCGATGATGAACCCGCCAAAGACCAATAGGCCCGCGCTCTGGATCCTATGGACGCGCCCCTCGAGCGAGCCTTTCAGGTTCTGGAACTTGCGGGTCTCCTTTAGACTCTCTGCCGAGGGGGACTCGATGCCGAGAAATACCCAGGTGAAGTTGGCCCTGACCATCAGATCCAGCAGCTCAGCGTCGTCGGAGAGATTCACCGAGGCCTCGGTCCCGTAGAAGAAGGGGTGTCCGTGGGCGGCGTTCCAGCGGGCCAGTTCCACCAAGAAGCGCTTGACCTCCTTCTTGTTGCCGATGAAGTTATCATCGACAATAAAGATCATCCCCCGGTATCCGGTCTCAAGGACTGCCCCGAGCTCCCGCAGCAACTGAGCCGGTGTTTTCGTCCTTGGCTTGCGGCCGAACATGACGATGATGTCGCAGAACTCGCATTGAAACGGGCAGCCTCGGGAGAATTGAATCGGGATGATTCCATACGCGTCGATGTTCAGGAGCTCGAAGCGAGGGACAGGGGTGCTTGAAACATCGGGCTTCTCCTCGCTCGTATACCTGTCTTTATAAATACCTCGTTCCAGGTCCTCGAGGAAAGCCGGCCAGGTGATCTCGCCTTCGTTCAGCACCAGGACATCGCAATGCGGCGCGCATTCGGACGCACAGGCCGTCGGATAGGGGCCTCCGAAGACGATTAACTTGTGTGCGGCCCTGCAGCGCTCGGCCATTTGAAAGAGCGACGGCTTCTGTGGAAGCATCGCCGAAAAACACACGATATCGGCCCAGCCGAGGTCATCCTCCGTCAAGACTTCGCAGTTCAGGTCCACCAGGCGGATCTCATAGCGGCTGGGGGTCAGCGCGCCGATGGTGATAAGCCCGAGCGGCGGCATCAGGGCTTTCTTGCCGATGAGAGGAAGAAAGTATTGCATTCCCCAATAGGTCTTCGGAAATTCCGGGTAGACCATCAATAGGTGCCGATAGCGCATGCTCATAAGGTCGGGGAACGGCCGGCTCACCTAGTGCATCAAACCATACACGCGTTACACCCGGTCCAAGCTCATGCGGCCTGGGCCGTTAAACACAACGTAGAGCATACCGCCCATAATTGCCAGGTTCTTCTGGAACTGGATAAGCTGCATCTTCACTTGCTCGGGGTCTACCGCCCAGAAGCCGTGAAAGATCAGGGTGGCCGGGATCAGGAAGAGGAAGATCGCGAGCGCCGCCCCGCGGGCTTTGTAGCCGGCGGCGAGCAGCAGGCCGCCGCCCAACTCGATGAGGATGGCGATAATCAACAATACCTCCACCATCGGCATGCCCTTGGCGGCCATGGTGGCCGCGGTGCCCGCAAATCCGGTGATCTTGCTAAAGCCGGAGCCAATGAAGATGAGGGCCAATAGGACGCGGCCCACGAGGAGGCCAAGTGGCTGTACGGTGTTCATGCTCTATGCTCCTTAAAAACGGTTGAGATCGGTCGTGTTTCCCAGGCATTGGCTAGCCGCCGTTGTACACCACGTGCGATGTTGCCGCGATTTAATGTCCGCCGAATTGTAACCTCTCTTCGAGAGCAACCCCACCGATATCCGGCCCGCCACGTGTATTTTTTCGACTGAGCGGCGGTACAATGACCCCCGGCTACGGCAGGGGACATGGGGAAAGTAATCGCGATCACTAACCAAAAGGGGGGCGTGGGTAAGACCACGACCAGCGTCAATCTCGCCGCCTCACTGGCCGCGACCAAGCGGCGTGTCCTGCTCGTGGACCTGGACCCGCAAGGCAACGCCACCATGGGAAGCGGGGTCGATAAGCGCTCGCTCTCCACTTCCGCCTACGATGTCCTCACGGGCGAGGTTTCGATCGCGGACTCCGCCATCCCGGCGGCCGCGGGTGGCTACGATCTGGTGCCGGCCAACAGCGATCTCACCGGCGCCGAGGTGCAATTACTCTCGTTGGACAGCCGCGAGTCCTGCCTGCGCGCGGCGCTGGCGCCGGTGACGGAGAACTATGACTATATTTTTATCGACTGTCCGCCGGCGCTCAACATGCTCACAGTGAACGCGTTGGTGGCGGCGGACTCGGTCATCATTCCCATGCAATGCGAGTACTACGCGCTCGAAGGTTTGACCGCGCTTCTCACGACCATTGCTACGATCAAAAACCGTTTGAATCCCGCGCTCG
>JBOIDF010000052.1:0-26273 GCA_050740455.1 Gammaproteobacteria bacterium
TGTATCTGTTCGTCGTTCATGTGGGTCTTCATCCTCCCATCATGAACAGCACCCTTCCCTAGTTCAGGCTCATCTTGCGTTAGAAATACGCTCCCCGTTCAGGCTCATCTAGCATTGGAAGAGGCTTCCCCGTGTATACTGAGGACGATACGAGTATGCTGGCGAAGGCGTTCGCAAACGGATTGGCCGAAGCCACGCTGCGGGAAGACCTCACCTTCGCGGCCGAGGGCGTAAAGAAGGCATCACTGTCGGCGGACGAGCGTTTTACAGCATGAGTGGCGGATCGTATCCGCGAAGGGCCAAACGTTCTACAACTCGGACGGGGAGATGCGCAACGTTAGCGCGGAGGCTGGCTACGCTGGGGTGGCTTAAGAAGAAAAACTTGGTTTTACGCGAAGAATACGATTCAAAACGGCAGGAAGTCATGAATGATTTATGAGCATACCGGTGTACGAGGCGCGTCATTAGTTTTCAGGCTATGTCATGAGTGGTAATTCTCGAGGGCGGAATACCAGCGGCCATGCGCTATACGGTTCTAATCACAGGGTGTAATAGGGGCCTTGGCCTGGAATTCGTGCGCCAATACGTTCAAGCCGGATGGCGGGTGTTTGCGACCTGCCGTAATCCTGAACAGGCAATAGCCCTTAATCGAATCGCTTCGGCGTCGCAAAAGCAAGTTACCGTTTACCGCTTGGATATTGCGAACCGAAAGCAAATCAAAGAGGTAGTGTCCGCAATCGGTGACACGCCGATCGACTTATTGCTTAATAATGCCGGTATCGACGGACAAAGAAATGCGCAGTTCGGCGCCACGGACGAAGCGCGGTGGCTGGAAGCCTTCCGGGTCAATGCGATCGCTCAAATGAAAATGATGGAGGCATTGATCGGCCCAGTTGGGCGCAGCAAGAAGCGCATGATCGTTTGCTTAGGCAGTAAGATGGCGAGCATGTCCGAGAACAAATCTGGTAGCAGCTATGTGTATCGTTCTACCAAGGCGGCGCTCAACGCCATCGTTCGTAGCGCGGCGATCGATCTGCGACCAAAGGACATCGCCGTCGTGGTGGTGCACCCCGGTTGGGTCAAGACAGATATGGGTGGAGTTAACGCCCAGATCGACATACCGGACAGCGTCCACCGGTTACGCGAGCTTATCGATAAGATCACGCTCGCCGACAGCGGAAAATTCTTAAATTTGGACGGCACGCTTATCACCTGGTAATCGACTCTACGGCGGTGACTGGGACCTTGGTTGGCTCGAGCACGGCACGTACTCGAAACGCGAACCCGGTTCCTTCGCGATGAAGTCGCTGGTGTGGACCGATACGCTTTCGCGATCTAAAGCTCGCAGGTAAAGAGTTTTACTATTATTGCGTGCTCGAATCAACACCCAATACCCAAAGACGTTAGCCCGGCTTTTATCAATAACATCTAGATTGGTTTCCTGGATAAACGTATCCAATGACAGGTCCGTTCTAAAGCCAAGAAGGCGCGACAAGGGAGCAAGAAATCGTTCGATACCGCCCAGCACTCGATTTCGGCTCTTGAAATGGTTTAGAAAAAATAGTTCGCCACCGGGTTTACAGACTCGGCGCATCTCGTTTACGAGGCGTTCTGGATGAGGTACTACGGAGGCCACATAAATCGCGGCGACCTTGTCGAAGCTATGGTCGCTGAAATGCGTCCGTTCCGCATCCATCACGCTCAGAGCGACAACGTGGTCGAGGCGAAGGCGCTCCTTGCGAGCGCGGGCGCGCTCAAGCATTTCTGAGGACACATCAATTCCCGTGATCTCGACGTCGGACGGGTACAAATCGAGCGTGAGCCCGGTGCCGACCCCGACTTCTAGGATCCGATCTCCCGGATTGCAGCTCATCTTCCTGATCGCCGTGTGACGGCCCTTCTGCATTACCGGACCAAAATAGACATCGTAGAAGCCCGCGTAGCGCCGATAGGCGTTGCGTACCGCGTCGAGATCCATGTGAGCATGCCCGTTTCGCCGTGATTTCTTCCCGCCCAACGCCAATTTTATGTTTTTTTTCATAATGACCTCGTTATTCTTGTGCCGTGGGCTTACCTGAGGCGACCCACACGGTCCTCTGGGACGCAACCATAGCGCGGCTCGCCTCTAGGGGACAGGTTTAAATTTTAAGTAATAATGGCGTTGGAACATATGGATTTCAATGGGTAGTTCAAACGATGCATGACATCTTTGCACTCGTTAGGAACCCTCCGGGTGAACTTATTGACGACGGGAGCGGTTTGAGCAATGTGGCCGAACCCATGGTAAGAGACGGCGACATATACGGTACGCGGCACGGAAGCCTACTGCCCATCCGCTGCCTAGTAAAGCTAGGTGCCTTGTGAAAAGTAAATGAACAAGCCCATCGCGCCGAAAAATAACGCGCCGAGGCCAGCCATTAATCCCAGTCCGGCAAGCTTTTTCATTCTAAACTCTTGTTGCTCGGATTCGTTAATGGCGCGGTGGCCGTAAACGGCGGCCATGAGCGGACAGATGAAAAACCACGGTCCGCCCCATATCAAAATAAAACCCGCCATCCCGGCAAGAAAGGAGGTAATCGCGAGCTCCGAAGCAGCGGTGATCGGTAACGTGGATTCTTTCCCGAGCCGCATCCAGCGGAACCATGATTTCGCCAGCACCAACACCAGGATTGGCCACATCAATATCAAGTCGACGCGCAGGCCGTAATTGGGAATGTTTAGCTTGATCGCCCATTCATAGAGTATATAAGCAATGATGGGTATTAAGGGATAGTAGAGCACCCACGACGCCTTGTTCTTCACCTCCACGCGCAGTAATACCGGAATGCACAGTAAGACGATAACTATCCCTAACGCATCGATCGCGGATTTAGTGAGCGGCATCGTTACAATCTCTACTCGAAAACGAGGCGCGAACAATAGCAACCTGGGGAGTCCTCAGCAAGCACGGCGCGCATTCGCCGCGGAATGCGCGCCGTCCACCGGTGTCTATTCAGCGCTGCGGCGTGCAAGTATACTTTCGTTCACGAAGTAGACGAGCATGAAAATGATCAAACATATCTTTTCGAGAGGTGGATTTGCGCTTGCAGTTGCCATGTTGCCGATGGCAATCCTGGCCGCGGAGATCACCGTATACAAGAGTGCGCAGTGTGGATGCTGCAAGGAATGGGTCGAGCACATGCGTGAAAACGGCTTTGAGGTTAAGGCACTTGATGTAGGAAACTTAGACGAGATTAAAAGAAAACATGCGGTGCCTGGATACCTCGCCGCCTGTCACACCTCCACCGCCGGGGGCTATGTGGTCGAGGGACACGTACCGGCGGATGCGGTCAAACGCCTACTGTCGGAACGCCCCAAGGTCACGGGGATCGCCGTGCCAGGCATGCCCATGGGTTCTCCCGGCATGGAAGGGAACCGAAAAGACGCCTATGAGATCATTTCATTTGGCTCTGCGGGCGAGACCAAGGTGTTCGAGCGGCGCTAAATCGGAGTGTGCTGAATCGCTGTTTCTCCCGTGCATGCTTCGGCGGGTGAAGCGCAGAGGCGGGACGTTGACAGACGCAAGTGCATCCGCTGCTACGCGTGGCGCAGGCAGTGGACGACTATCTCCGGCGGGCAGTTGATTCTTGCCTCCACGATGGATGAACCCGCGCCCGCCGAGGTATATCCATGGAGATCGTGGTAGCGCCAGGCGCCACGCGCCATCCGGCGGGGGCATTTGGCGTCATAAATAATCGGCCATTGTCCGGGCAGGCAGATTTGACCTCCATGGGTATGCCCGCAGAGCAACAGTTTGAAACCCGCGTGAGCCGCTTGCTTGTATATTTCGGGTGAATGCGCTAGCAGAACAGCGACATTGCTAGGATCGATTTCGTCGCAGGCGCGCTCCAAATTATCGGTGCGATAGTAATGGGGGTCATCGATCCCGGCTAAATGCAGCACCGCCCCTCCCCGATTGATGGCGACCGACTCATTTAATAGGACGCGTATCCCCAGGTCCTCCATGGCCGGCACCATTTTCAGCGAGTCGTGGTTTCCCAGAACCGCATAGATCGGATCCTTGAGTTGCGAGCGCAAGTGCTCTAAGCCCTTCAGCGCCGCTTCGAGACTTCCGAAGGTCTTGTAGCGATAATCGCCGGTCATCACGCAAATATCGTAGTCGACGGCCTGAACGCGCTCCGCCAAAATCTGCGGGAAATCCCCGTGCATATCGATATGCAAATCGCTGAGGTGCAGGATCTTCAGCCCTTCAAACGCATCCGGGAGTCCGGAGATCGGGACCGCGTTATGACGCAGATCAATACGACGCGCATTGCGGCGCCCGCGCCCGAGCAGCAACGATAGACGCAAGCTAGCGCGGATCAGTGAGTGCACGGAATACCAGTTCTCCAGATGGAAGAACTTCAATCCTTGGCCAAATACCCCGGCTTCATGGTCGGACTCGATACCGAGGCGCTGGCGAAGGTGAATGGGAGTGAGGCGGCCATTGAGCCGCTCGATGAGATCAGGAGTTTTCGCCGAAACTGGGGGAAGAGGCACAGGGGGGCGCCGATCCACAAGTGAATTCTGTTGGGTTGTGGCGACGGCGTTTAGCATGTGCTTATGTACTCGGTACGGCGGTAGCTAATTTTCGACTAAGGTAGTAGTTTGCAAGGCAAGATTCATACTCGAATATAGGTATTATGGCCTCAGAGTATTCGTTTCGAGGCTGAATCGTCGTTAATTAGCTCTGTTGCGACGTGGCGCACTCGAGCACCGTTAAGGAGTTTCGGCGCAAAATCCCTATGCTCGGCCTGAGCTAAATGTGTCCGGGCTACTGCGTCGCCTCAAAAGCGAGGATTCGATAACGGACCCATCCCACTTCGCTGACCCATGCGGCATACCGCGTCGCGCGCTCCGCGCCTCGATGGCCAATGATGCCGAGAATGCGCAGGAGTGCCTTGTAAGTCGGCAAAGTGTTTTCGGTGATGTCTTCATTGTGGATCAGCCGGAAACCGCAATGACGGGCCAGTAGCCGATATCCCGTCACCGAGCCGGGCGAACAATAATTGAACGATCCGTAAAATCGGCTCATTGCGCGTGCGTGCGCCAAGAGCCAGAGCGCCAAGGGAAGGGCTGCGGGAGCAAAAGGGACAAAATCGGATATGACTAATCGGCCGCCCGGCATTATAACCCGGCGCGCTTCTTTAAGAAAGCGCAACCGGCTAGGAAAATGAAAGATGCACTCAACGGCCATCACGAAACCGAAGCTATGATCTCTGAAAGGCAATAGGCAAGCATCGCCTTGCACAAAGCTTAGATCATTTCCGTTTCGTTCCTTGATGAGTTGGCGCGCGCGTTGTAGTTGTCTGAGTTCGATGTTCAATCCGGTGACGCTGATGCCCCCCAAGCGCTCGTTTAGGTACGCCACCATACCCCCGAAGCCGCAACCCACGTCGAGGAGCGGTTGTTGTGGGTCGACCCCAGCCACGTTTACCATACGTTCGGTCAAGGCATCCTGGGCTTCAATGAGGCATTGGATCGAGTCATCGGCTTCACTAGGCGTCCCGTAGTAGCCCCAGTGCACATGACGGGTCCCGAGGGCCTTGACGAAAGGGTCATCGGATGCCACTGCAATGCGTTCGAACAGGGTATCGAAATAGGGAAGCCGGACGCGAACGGCTGCGCTCCGGGGATTTCGGGCCATGAATGTTCTTAACACGGCTTGGATATTCTAAGCCGGGCGAGCGCCGGCAATCCTAACTTCTCCAGAATCGATGCTTCGGATTACGAATTATAATGAGTAACCCAGGAAACGCGCTGGCGGAAATCCTACTCCATAAACGGGAAGAAGTTGCGGCGCGTAAGGTAGGGCGTCCGTTCGATGAGGTTCGTGCGCGCGCCAGGGATGCCGGCGCGACGCGTGGTTTCACCGCGGCGATCCGCGAGCGCATCGCCTCCGGACGTCCGGCGGTCATCGCCGAGCTGAAACGGGCATCGCCTAGCCGTGGGATTATACGAGAGGATTTTCAGCCCGCGCCGATCGCGAAGAGTTATGCACGCGCTGACGCGGCGTGCTTGTCGGTGTTGACGGATAGTCGTTTTTTTCAAGGCACCGATCCGCACTTGAAGGAGGCGCGCGCGGCGTGCGCGCTGCCGGTCTTGAGAAAAGACTTTGTCATCGACCCTTACCAGGTGTACGAAGCGAGATCCCTTGGCGCCGATTGCATTTTGCTGATCGTGGCGGCGTTAAACGACCGGCAGTTGCGGGAGCTGTCCGCTTTGGCGTGCGAGATCGGCCTCGATGTGCTCGTTGAGGTTCACGACCGCGAGCAACTCGAACGGGGGACCATGCTGCGTGAGCCCCTGATCGGAATCAACAATCGCGATTTGCGCACATTCACGACCGATCTGCAGACCACTATCCGGCTCCTGGCCGATGTTCTGGATGATCGCATCGTCGTCACCGAAAGCGGGATCCGCACGCCCGAGGACGTGCGGTTGATGCGGCGCCATGGGGTCAACGCCTTCCTTGTCGGTGAAACCTTCATGGCGGCGCCGGATCCGGGCGAGAAGCTGAAAGAATTATTTCAGACACGTCCCACCGATTAAGCTTTCGCGCGCGCAAGCGCCGGGCTACCGACTTATTTCCGGTGCAGCCAAAATCGACCCAGGTCTCGCTGCTTCGGCCCTCACGGCAACCGAGCATGCCTGTATCAAAAGCCCGTGTCATGTCCAGATCCTTAACGAGTAAAGCTAGCTGAAATCTAGCTATCATTAGATTGTTGGCCATAGGTTCGGAATCGTTCTACAACTTCCGCCATCTCGGCATTCGATAGGATCACCGGTGCGCCGATCTGTAACGACAAGCAATAGAGCCGGGCGAGAAACTCCACCTCTTGGGCTAAGCGCGACGCGTCTTTCAAGGCGATGCCCACGACCATCATCCCGTGGTTCGCCATCAGGCAGGCTCGCCGGCCTCTTAAAGCGCCGACCACGTGATCCGAGAGCGCTTGGGTTCCAAAGGCCGCGTAGGGTGCGCACGGGATGCTGCGATCGCCGGCTACGGCGACCATGTAGTGAAACGCCGGGACCCCCATGCGGCAACACGCCAACGCGGTGGCGTGAGGAGTATGGGCGTGCAGCGTAGCCCCGACCTCGGGCCTGGCGATGAAAATGTCGCGGTGGATGCGCCATTCGCTCGATGGACGCAGGGCCCGGCCGCGAACCTCCCCTGCGAACGTAACTTCGACGATATGCTCGGGCGTGAGATCCGCATAGGGAATCCCGGTCGGCGTGACCAGGAAGGCGTCTGCGGTACGCACCGCGAGATTGCCCGCGGTGCCAACGTTTAAACCGCTGGCGCTGAGATCTCGCGCCGTGGCGACAATAGCTTCACGAAGCGCCGGCTGCTGCATGGTCAAGGCCGGTCGGTTCTAGGCGCTAGCCGCCCGAGGCGATGCTTTTAAGCTCGCACGTCTCAGCAGAACAATGGGCTGCGTAGCGCATACGCGGCGTGGCGTAGACGAAGAGTCGGTCGGGGTTAGGCATCGGTTGGTCATTGACGCAAGAACATGGCGTACGCCGGATTCTCCGTTTCTTCCGCGTGAACGAGCCCGAGCCCGTTCAGAAACGCGTCGAAACCTGTCCGCTCACGCGTCGGGACCTGGATCCCCACTAACACCCGCCCATAGGCGGCGCCATGGTTGCGGTAGTGAAACAGGCTGATGTTCCAGCGATCGCCCAACTCGGTTAAAAAATGCAGCAGCGCCCCGGGGCGTTCCGGGAACTCGAATCGGAACAAGATCTCGTCGGCGATCGGTCCGGCACGCCCTCCCACCATGTAGCGGATATGGACCTTGGCCATGTCGTTGTTCGAGAGATCGACCACCGGATAACCCTTTTCTTGGAGCGAGGCGATCAAGGCATTTTTTTCCGTGACACCGTGACGCAACTGAATCCCGGCGAACACCTGGGCGTCGCGCAGGTCGGCGTACCGATAGTTGAATTCGGTGATCGATCGCGCCCCGAGCGCGTGGCAAAACGCCCGAAAGCTCCCCGGGTGTTCGGGAATGGTGACCCCGAGGAGCGCCTCGCGCTGTTCGCCGAGCTCTGCGAGTTCGGCGATATGGCGCAGCCGATCGAAGTTGACGTTAGCACCGCTAAAAATCGCCACGAGGTTGCGTCCACTGAGCTTGGTGCGGTGGACATACTGTTTCAAGCCGGCGAGCGCCAGCGCCCCGGCCGGCTCGGGGATCGAACGGGTATCTTCGAACGTGTCCTTGACCGCCGCGCATATCTCGTCGTTTGTGACCAGCAGCACGTCATCGACGAACTTCTGCGCGATGCGAAACGGTTCCGCGCCCACCTGGCGGACGGCCGCGCCGTCGGCGAAGATCCCGATGTGCTCGAGCACGATGCGTTCCCTGGCCTTGAGCGCCTCTCGCATGCTAGGCGCTTCGTCGGATTGGACTCCGATGATCCTAATCGCCGGGATCAGTTGCTTGACGTACGCGGCGATTCCCGCAATGAGTCCGCCGCCACCGACGGGCACGAAGATCGCGTGTAGATCGCCCGAGTGCTGTTCGAGGATTTCCTTGCCGACGGTGCCTTGGCCGGCGATCACCAAGGGGTGGTCGTAAGGGTGAACGAAGCACAGCCCGCGTTCCTCCTCGAGCCGATGCGCATGCTCGCAAGCATCGTCATAGGTATTTCCGTGAAGCACGGTTTCGGCCCCTAGACGCCGTACCGCGGCCACCTTTATCTCGGGTGTTGTTTTCGGCATCACGATGATCGCGCGCAGATCGAGACGCTGGGCGGCCAAAGCCACCCCTTGGGCATGGTTCCCCGCCGAGGCGGCGATGACACCGCGTTGGCGTTCGGCCGGGCTGAGGTGCGACATCAGATTGTACGCGCCGCGGAGTTTGTAAGAGAATACCGGCTGGAGGTCTTCGCGCTTAAACCATACCGTGTTATCGAGCCGCCGCGACAGTTCGGGCGCGTGGTCGAGCGGTGTCTTCTTAGCAACGTCGTAAACGCGCGCTGTGAGGATAAGCTTCACATACTCGTCTATCATGACCATTAAGATACCATTGAACGGCCTATGCACGTGACTCAAGACGAAAAGAAACGCCGCGCGGCTGAGGCCGCGATCGAGCATATTGAAGCGGGCGCCGTCATCGGGGTGGGTAGCGGTACGACGGTGAACCTCTTCATCGATATACTGGCGGCGCGGGCAAGACACCGGATTGAGGGCGCCGTTCCCAGCTCTCGGGAGGCGGAGGCGCGGCTGAAGGAGCGCCGCATCCCGATCGTCGATCTCAACCACACCGGGGGGCTACCCGTTTATATCGATGGCGCGGACGAGGCCACGAAGCATCTGCAATTGATCAAGGGGGGCGGCGGCGCGCTCACGCGCGAAAAAATCGTCGCTGCCGCGAGTCGGCGATTTCTATGTATCGTCGATGACAGCAAGCTCGTCGATGTCCTCGGCCGCTATCCTCTGCCGATCGAGGTGCTCCCCATGGCCCGGAGCTACGTCGCGCGCGAGCTAGTGAAGCTCGGGGGTCAGCCGCTATGGCGAACCGGTTATGTCACCGATAACGGCAACGTTATCTTGGATGTGCGTAATCTTTCGCTGCTGGACCCCGCCAAGATGGAGGCCGAGATCAATCACATTGCGGGTGTCGTAAGCAACGGGATCTTCGCGCGCCGCCCTGCGGATCTTTTGATCATTGGGACGGAAACGAGCGTTAAGACGCTAAGCTGAAAGAATGCCGCGGGTATTGATTACGCTCGGGCTACTGCTGGTCGCGATGGGCCTCCTCTGGCCGTGGATGACGAAGTTGGGTTTGGGGCGTTTGCCGGGCGACATTGTCATAGAGCGCGACGGTTTCAAGCTCTATTTTCCGATCGTGACCGGTCTGCTCATCAGTTTAATCGTCTCGGCGGTATTGTGGCTGTTTCGACGCTGATTTGACGGTTTTCGGGAGATCGTGTCGCGGCTAACGCTGATAGTTCCCGGGCTCTTTGGACCGTACTCGGATCGATTACGGTTAGACGCTGGCGCGGAGCATCGTTTCCGGGCCTTAGCGATCTTGCTCGCGCGCGCGGCGCGGGTGGACGACGGCGCGTGTTACGAGACCGTCATCTGTCGCCTCTTCGGCGTCGAGGAACATCGAGAGTCTGATCTACCGGTCGCGGCGATCACTCATCTCGCCGATTTTATTTCCGAGCACGGCGGCGGGTGGATGCGCGCCGATCCGGTACATCTGCAACCCGACCTAGGCAAGCTGATTCTGTTCGATGGCCGTAGCTATAGCCTCGGTGTGAACGAAGCCCGGCAGCTCGTGAGTGAGCTCAATGCCGCCTTGGCAGCCCACGCGATCGAGATCAAGGTGGGGCGCGATCCCAAGCGCTGGTATGTGCGGCTCGAAAGTACAGCGGCGGTAAAGACGTGGCCGCCTTCGGTGGTGGCCACGCGGCACGTAGAGGGTTTTTTGCCGAAGGGCAAGGACGCTAAACGGTGGGTGCGGCTGATGAACGAGGTCCAAATGGTGTTGCATGATACCGCGGTCAACCGCGAGCGGGAGGACCGCGGTGAGCCGGCCATCAATAGCCTATGGTTTTGGGGGGCGGGATGCTTGCCGCCAGTCGCCGCGGTTCCCGGCCGCGCCGTTTGGGGCGCGGAACCCGTCATGACGGGCCTGGCGATTCTCGGCGGCTGCGCGCTCTCGCGCCTGCCCGGAAGTTTTGGAGCGCTGCTGGAGCAAGCCGGGCCTGCGACCGAATGCTTGGTGGTTTTCCCCGAGGAGCCGAGCGCTCACGATCCTAGGGCCTGGCTTGAGCAGGTCGCGCGCCTCGATCGAGACTGGTTCCAGCCGCTTCTCACGAGACTAAGACTGGGACGATTAAGGCGGGTCGATGTTTATACCGAAGGCTGTCATTTCGAGATTACCGTGAAGAGCCTGTGGCGATTATGGCGGCGGCCCGGACCAATAACACCGTAGACACCTCCTGGCGAAACCGGCGACGAAAGATTTATCTCACGCGCGCTGGCCTGGTGGTGAGTCTGACTGTCCTCGCGGGGTGTGCGGGAAGCCTCACGCATCGAGAGCCGGCCGCGGCGCCCGGCGGTCCACCGGGGATCGTAGCGACGGCCTTGAGCCTGACCGGGGTGGCGTATCGTTACGGCGGTGATTCGCCCGAGGAAGGTTTCGACTGCAGCGGCTTCGTTAGATATGTCTACGCCAGGCATGGGATCGTGCTCCCGCGCGATACGGCATCGATGGCGGCTGCTTTAGCGCAGGTGTCCTTGGCGGCCCGTCTACCCGGCGACTTGCTGTTCTTCCACACCGCTGCCGGCCGCCCTTATACCCATGTTGGAATATATATGGGCCAAGACAAATTCGTGCATGCGCCGAGTGTCCGCAGCGGAGCCGTGCGGGTATCGGATCTCCGGGCAGGCTATTGGTGGCGACGGCTGGCCGGGATCCGGCGGCCGCTCGTCCCCTGATGGTCTAGCGCCTATCGGCCGCGGCTCCGGCGGGTAGAGGGCCCCGCGCCAAGCACCGATAAATAATGCTTGAGGCGCGGGCTGGCGGATACCGGCGATGAAAATTGCGTTAAAATGAAACTTGCACACGCAAAGACTCTGCCCCAGCGCGCCTGAACCAGCATTTATGAAGCAAGCACTGCAGCAACGCTTAGGGCAGAGCCTCATCATGACCCCCCAGTTGCAGCAAGCGATTCGCTTGTTGCAACTGTCCACCGCGGAACTGAGCCTGGAAATCCAGCAGGCGCTCGAGTCTAACATGATGTTGGAGGCCGTCGAGGATGAGCACGAAGACGCCTACGGGAGCTCGAAGTCGCAGGACACCGAAAGCCTCCCGTACGGGGAGACGCCAAAAGCCGCGAGTGAGGTCGAAGATGTGGCCGGCGCCGCGATCGGCCAGGGTATTCCCGAGGAACTTCCGGTCGATAGCGCATGGGATGATGTCTATGACGCCTCAATGTCCCAAGCGGTTTCGGGGGACCACGCCGGTTTTGAAATCGAGAATCAGCGCACCGCGGGCGAATCGCTGAAGGACCACCTGCTGTGGCAAACCAATCTGTCGTCGATCAGTGATATGGACAAAGCGATCGCCTATGCGATCGCCGATGCGCTGGACAATGATGGTTTCTTAAGAACAAGTCTTGATGAGCTGCTCCAATCCCTCAATCAAGACCAAGTCGAGCTCGACGAGATCGAGGCCGTTCTGCATTGGGTGCAGCGCTTGGATCCCCCGGGGGTTGCGGCGCGCAGCCTGCAAGAGTGTTTGGCCATTCAACTGAGTCAGCAAGACGGCGGTAATCCGTGGTTGGGACAAGCCAGGCATTTAGTGGAAAAGCATTTCGATCTCCTGGCTGAGCGTGATTACGCACGCTTGGCGCGGCGCATGAAGTTGAGCCGGGAGGAACTGCAACAGGTGGTGGCGCTCATCCAGACCATGAATCCGCGGCCCGGGGCGCATCTTCAAGATGCCCGGGTGGAATATATCGTACCGGACGTCCACGTACGAAAAAAAGCCGGTGCGTGGCAGGTTGAATTAAATGCCGAGGTCATTCCGCACCTGCGCGTTAATCCCTATTACGCGAGCATGGTGCGCCGGGCCGACAACAGCCAGGATAACACCTCGCTGCGCACGCACCTGCAAGAAGCACGATGGTTTATAAAAAGCCTGCAAAGCCGAAGTCAGACATTATTGCGGGTCGCAACGGCCATCGTTGAGCGTCAGCGCGCCTTCCTAGAGCACGGTGACGTGGCGATGAAGCCGCTGGTCCTGCACGATATCGCCCAGGTATTGGGCATGCACGAGTCAACGATTTCGCGCGTAACCACCCGCAAGTACATGCACACGCCCAGGGGAATTTACGAGCTCAAGTATTTTTTCTCGAGTCATTTGAGCACTTCCGCGGGCGGGGAGTGTTCGTCAACAGCCATCCGCGCCGTCATCAGAAAACTCATCGCCGCCGAGAATTCGTTGAAACCATTGAGCGATAGCAAGCTCGCGGCGGTGTTATCGGAGCAGGGGATTAACGTCGCCAGGCGGACCGTCGCTAAATACCGCGAGGCCATGGCCATTCCGCCCTCGAATGAAAGAAAACGCCTCGTGTAGCGGTGCAGCGACACCGGCGCATTCGGTTTCAGCTCTTGCGAAACGCGGCAAGTACTGCATCAAGTCGTGGAGCAGAAAGGGAATGCTTAGAGGTTCTCTTTAGCCAATTCTAACTATCGGGAGTTGCAATGCAGATAAACGTTACCGGTCACCATATGGAAGTTACGGAAGCGATCCGCAATTACGTCGAGACAAAATTTGAAAGGATGGAACGGCATTTCGATCACGTTACGGCAATCCACGTCATTTTGGCCATCGAGAAGCAGCGGCAACGCGCGGAAGCCAAGATGCACGTCGCGGGC
Source organism: Gammaproteobacteria bacterium (assembly GCA_050740455.1). GTDB lineage: Bacteria > Pseudomonadota > Gammaproteobacteria > JACCXJ01 > JACCXJ01 > USCg-Taylor. The sequence goes on from JBOIDF010000052.1 coordinate 13,439, forward strand.
AGTCATCTGTTCGCGGACGCCGAGCACGACGATATGTACGCGGCAATCGATGCATTAGTGGACAAATTAGACCGCCAGTTGCTGAAACACAAAGACAAAATAACGGATCATCATCGCGGGGACGGCGGGCGCAAAGCGTAGAGAGGGTGCTTAGAGTCATAGCGCATGGAACATAGAGAGTAAGCGATGGGTATGGGTGAGATCCTGGTCCGCGATCGCGTCGCCGTCCAGGTCGATGTATGCAGCAAAAAAGGCGTGCTCGAAGCCTTAGCGAGATTGATCGCCAATCAACCAGAGAGGTTAACCAGTGACGAGGTGTTCCGTAGCCTGATCACCCGGGAACGGCTCGGTAGCACCGGATTGGGACGTGGGGTTGCGATTCCGCACGGCCGGACCGCGCACGGCGATCAGCCGCGCGGGGCGTTTATTTATACCAAGACCGGCGTTGATTTCGACGCCATCGATGAGAAGCCCGTCGATCTTTTTTTTGCGTTACTGGTTCCGGCCCGATGCCACGAGGAGCATCTAAGGATTCTCGCCGAGCTTGCGGAAATGTTCAGCGATGAGGAGTTTGTGTCCCGGATCAGGGCATGTACCGGCGCCGATAGGCTCTATGAGCTACTGAGCGCATGGCCGGATCGCCCGCGAAGCTATGTCGTCGGTCACAATTAGCGATCTATTCGAGATCCATTCCGAGCGGCTTGCGCTCAAGTGGGTGGCCGGGCGCGCGGGCGGGGGGCGATCGATTAGCTTCGATGAGGTGCACTCCGCGACCAGCAGAAAGATCGTCGGGGACGATATCAGCGCCCTGGAAACAAGGCGCGATCACAGCGCGGGCGTGGGCTCCAAGAAATCCTTGGTGGGCCACCTGAATTTGATTCATCCGAACCAGATCCAGGTCCTGGGATCCTCCGAGGTCCAATATATGTCGGGGTTGCGCGCGATCTCGCGCGAGGATGCGATCCGGCAATTGCTGAGTCACGAACCCCATTGTATCGTCGTCGCCGACAGCCAGCTCGTCCCCGAGCAGCTAGGCAGGGCGTGCGAGGAAAGCAGCACGCCGCTCTTCACCTCGACGCTCGCGAGCAATAAGCTCACCGATGACCTGCATTACTACCTCTCGAATCTTTTGGCCGAGGTGGTGACGCTGCACGGGGTATACTTGGAGGTGATGTCCATAGGCGTATTGCTCACCGGTGAGAGCGGGGTTGGAAAGAGCGAATTGGCCCTGGAACTCATCACGCGCGGACACCGATTGATCGCCGACGACGCGCCGGAGTTTTCGCGCATCGCTCCCGATATCGTCAACGGCACGTGTCCGAAGGGCCTCCTCGATTTCCTCGAGGTGCGCGGGCTTGGCATCTTGAACGTTCGTGAGCTGTTCGGCGCGGGGGCCTTGCGAAGCAACAAGTATTTGCGCTTGATGATCCGCCTGGAGCGATTGGAGGGTGAAGGCTTGATTAACCTCGATCGCCTGGAAGGAAGCTATAGTGCGCGCCGGGTCCTCGGACTGGATTTCCCGGAGATCGTCCTCCCCGTGGCGCCTGGCCGTAACCTGGCGGTATTGGTCGAGTGTGCCGCCCGTAACCACATTTTGCGCATGAGCGGTTATAACTCGGCCGACGATTTCATGCACAGACAGCGCGCTTTGCTCGATAAAGCGGTTTGAGGGTTGCCGTGGCCCGGAGGTTGATCATTGTCACGGGCATGTCGGGTGCGGGAAAGACAACCGTGCTCAATGTCCTCGAGGATCTGAGCTATTACTGTATCGATAGCCTCCCCATCGGTCTGGCGCCGGAATTGTTCTCTCAAATTCGCTCGGCCGAGCAACCGCTTTACGAAAACGTTGCTATCGGCATCGATGCTCGTAATCCCGCCGATGCATTGACGAACTTCCCGCGGTTTTTGCGGCAACAGCAAAGCAGCGAGCTTGCGGTGGAGCTTGTATTTGTGGAGGCCGGCGACGAAACTTTGCTCAGGCGCTTTAGTGAGACGCGCCGCAAACACCCGCTCTCCGCAACGGAAGTATCGCTCACGGTCGCCATTCACGAGGAGCGGCGTTTGCTTGGGCCGCTTGCGGAGTACGCGGATTTGCGCATCGACACAAGCCGTACCTCGGTCCACCAATTGCGGGCTCTGGTACGGGAACGAGTTGCACAAAGGCAAGCCAACATCATGTCGGTACAACTCATCTCGTTTGGATTCAAGCACGGTCTTCCCGCGGACGCCGATTTCGTTTTCGATGTGCGCTGCTTACCCAATCCGCATTGGGAACCGCGGTTACGCGATCTCTCCGGACGGGATCCTCCGGTCATCGAATTCTTGGAGGCGGCGCCGCTCGTCCACGACATGACGGCTCAGCTGCGTGCGTTCCTGGACTCTTGGTTACCCCGGTTTGAAGCGGACCAACGCAGTTATTTAACGGTCGCCGTGGGATGCACCGGCGGGCACCATCGGTCGGTATATATCGTGGAACGCCTGGCGTCCCATCTTAGCTCGCAAGGACGGGATGTGCTCGTAACCCACCGCGACGGGACAGGGCTCTTATGAGCGTCGGCATTCTGATCATCGGACACGCCAACGTCGGTGAGTCGCTTCGCGATAATGCGGTAAAGACCTTCGGAGCACAGAGGCTTCCGCTCGCCGTCGTCAGCATCGGACGCGACTGTGAACCGGAACGAGCCCACGCTCAAGCCAGCGCCATGATCCAAGCCCTAGACCAAGGCGACGGCGTGCTCGTCCTGACGGATATCTGTGGCGCCACACCGTGCAATATCGCGACCCGGCTGCTGGTTGAAGGGCGCGTGAAAATCGTAACCGGCGTGAATCTGCCGATGCTGCTCCGAGTACTGAACTACGCCGATCTAGGCCTGGAGCGACTCGTCGACAAGGCCATTAGCGGCGGCCGCGACGGGATCGTGGAAATCAGCGATACGGATTAGCGGTGGATGATGTTCCGTAATGTTCGGATCATTAATAAGCTCGGCTTGCATGCCCGCGCGGCCGCGCGTTTCGTGCAACTGGCGTCGCGCTTTCAATGCGAGGTCACGATTCGCAGAAATGGCAAGGAAGTCAACGGCAAGAGTATTATGGGGGTCATGATGCTCGCCGCTCACAACGGAGCCGAGATCGAAATCCTTGCGAGTGGACCCGACGAGCGGCAGGCCATCGCAAGCTTAGAGGATCTAGTGGCTAACAAATTCGGTGAGTCGGAATGAGCATTTCCCTCCACGGTGTTGGCGTCTCTCGAGGCATCGCCATGGGACGGGCTCATATTCTCCACCGCGACCAGGTCGATATCAGCGAGTACTGTTTGACGGAAGAGTATATCGCCGCGGAAGTACGCCGGTTCGAGCACGCCGTGCTCACCGCCAGGCAGCAATTGCGCGCGATCCGGGACCATATTCCACCCGCGACCGCACCCGACATCGCTGCGTTCATCGACACCCATCTGTTGATGTTGGAGGACTCGGCCTTGACGCAAGAGCCCGCGCGGCTGATCACCGAGCGGCGCTGTAACGCCGAATGGGCCTTGAAAATCCAGCGCGATGCGTTGGTGGCGGTTTTCGAGGAAATGGATGATCCCTATCTAAGGACACGCAAGGATGATGTTGATCACGTCGTCAATCGCATGCAACGCATTTTGCTTAATCAGGGCCCGATGCGGCACGAGGTCCCCGATAGCCGGCTGCGGGGCTACATCGTGCTGGCGGATGACCTCACACCCGCGGATACGGTGCTCATGCAACATCACGGCATCGCGGCGTTCGCGACCGAGCACGGTGGCCCGACCTCACATACGGCGATCCTCGCGCGTAGCCTAGGCATCCCGAGCATCGTGGGCCTGCATCAAGCTCGCCGCTATGTGCGTGAAGAAGATCTGGTCATCATCGATGGGATCTCGGGCGTGCTTTTGGTCGATCCGGACCCTGAGACGATTCGGTATTACGAAGGATTGCAGCAGCAAGAGCGGGTCTATTTCGCCGAACTAATCAAGCTGAAGGGCGCGCCGGCGATGACCGGGGACGGCATAATGATTTGCCTGGAAGCCAATATCGAGTTGCCGAAGGATTTCGAATCGGTCCTGAACGTCGGGGCCTTGGGCGTCGGCCTATATCGCACCGAATATCTCTATATGAACCGGGATCATCCGCCGGCCGAGGAAGAACAGTTCCAGGTGTATTCCCAAGCCTTGCATGCCTTGCAAGGAATGCCGATTACGATTAGAACGCTGGACCTGGGAGCCGACAAGCAGGTCGATGGAAGCAGCGGGCGGGAACGGCCGGTGCTTGCGAATCCGGCGCTCGGGTTGCGCGCGGTGCGTCTATGTCTCAAGGAGCCGGCACTGTTTCTGCCTCAGTTACGCGCCATCATTCGGGCCTCGGCCCTCGGGCCGGTGCGGCTTCTCATCCCGATGCTTTCAAACCTCCAAGAGCTTAAGCAAGTGCTTGCGATTATCGCGGAGATCCGCGCGGAATTTCGATCAAACGCCGTCCTGTTCGATCCGGACATGCGCATCGGCGGCATGATCGAGGTGCCCGCGGCGGCCATGTGCGCCGATCTTTTCGCCAAGCAGCTTGATTTTCTCTCGATAGGAACCAATGACCTTATTCAGTACACGATGGCGGTCGATCGGGTCAATGACGAGGTCAGTTATTTGTATGATCCGGTCCATCCGGCGGTGCTGCGCTTGATCCGCATAATCATCCAGGCAGCTAGGGATCACAAAAAGCCCGTCGCCATGTGCGGCGAGATGGCCGGCGATCTGCGCTACATACGCCTTCTCCTCGGGCTTGGCTTGCGGGATTTCAGCGTGCACCCGGCGGTCTTGTTGGAAGTAAAGAAAATCATTAACGATACCCGCATCGAGGAAGTCATGTCTCTATCCGAGCAGCTGCTGGCGGCGAGCAGCAGCAGTGAAATAAACGGCTTGCTCGGACGCATCAACGCCGGCTTGAACTAAAGCGCCTCGGTAGGATCCCACGCACGTCGTCCGAGGCGTGCTCGCGGAAGGTATTGATACCCTATGACCCAAGCATCTCGAAATACAGGGCAAGAGACCGCGGAGATCCTGCGGGGCATACTGCAAGACGCGCTTACGGAAGGTGATCTGGTCACCGTCCGTAACGATCTGGCGGATCGCCATCCTTCCGAGATCGCCGATCTGATCGAGGCCCTGCCCGCGCACCAACGCCTACAAGTGTGGCAGCTTATCTCGCCTGAACAGCAGGGCGCTGTCTTATCCCATGCACAGGATGCGGTGCGTGCAGGCTTATTGGAGCACATGAGTGCGGACAGAGTAGCGGATGTGACCCGCGGCCTTGCGAGTGACGACGCCGCCGACATCTTGCAGGACTTGCCGGAAACGGTGCTCGATAGCGTGTTGCGGCTTATGGACGAGCAAAACCGTGTGCGCGTATCTTCGGTTTTGTACTACCCGGAGGATACGGCCGGCGGTTTGATGAATACCGATGCCATCACCGTCCGCAGCGATGTAGACCTCGAAGTTGTCATTCGCTATCTGCGCTGGCGCGCCGAGATCCCGGATAAAACCGATAACCTCATGGTGGTCGATCGCAACCACAGGTACCAAGGTTTGCTTCCGATAACAGCCTTGCTCACCAATGATCCCGATCGCAAGGTCGAGCACGTGATGCTCAGGGAGCCGGAAGCGATCCCCGCCGATCTCCCGGCGGCGGAAGTGGCCAAGAGGTTCGAGCAACGCGACTTGGTGTCGGCGCCGGTGGTCGATCAAAACGGCCGCTTGATCGGCAGGATCACCGTCGATGATGTGGTCGATGTGATCCGCGACCAAGGTGACCATTCGCTGATGAGCCTCGCGGGTTTAGACGAAGGCGACGACATGTTCGCACCGATCGCGGTGAGCGCGCCGCGCCGTGCGGTGTGGTTGGGCGTCAATCTGATTACGGCGTTTCTTGCGGCCTGGGTCATCGGGCGCTTTGAGGCTACGCTGCAAGAGATCGTCGCGCTCGCGATCCTGATGCCAATCGTCGCCGGCATGGGAGGCGTCGCCGGCAGTCAGACGCTTACGATCATGATTCGGGGTTTGGCCTTGGATCGGGTGGGCCAGGATAACTTGGGATCGCTGCTCAAGAAGGAGATCGCTGTGGGTGTTTGCAATGGTCTGCTCTGGGCCGTCGTGGTCGGGATGGTGACCGCCGCGTGGTTTTCCGACGTGGGGCTCGGCTTGATCCTCGGGCTTGCGCTCCTGACCAATCTAGCCGCTGCGGCCTTGGCTGGGACGCTCATTCCGCTCGGTCTGCAGAAACTTGGCATCGATCCGGCCATTGCCGGAGGGTTGTTTTTGACCACGGTGACCGATGTAGTCGGATTCTCCGCGTTTCTGGGCCTCGCCGCCGTGTTTTTAACCTAGAGGACATGCGGGCCGGTGTGCGCGGACAAGGCGCGCCGTTTCTGCTACGATGGCGCCCCTTACGGCGTTCAAGCTATCCATGCGTATTCACGTCCTCGGTTCCGCCGCCGGCGGCGGTTTTCCCCAATGGAACTGTAACTGTCCGAATTGCAAGGGTCTGCGCACGGGCTCCTTGCGCGCCCGCGCGCGTTCGCAATCCTCGATAGCGGTCTCCGGCAACGGCGTCGACTGGGTGCTGTTCAACGCCTCGCCCGACATACGCACCCAGGTAGTCTCCGTGCCGGCCTTACAGCCCGGCCGCGGCGTGCGCGACACGGGGATCTGCGCCATCGTGCTGGTCGATGCCCAGATCGACCACACCACCGGTTTGATGATGCTACGCGAACATAAGGAGCGGTTGGACGTCTATTGTACCAACATGGTTTATCAAGATCTGACGACGGGCTACCCGCTGTTTCGAGTCCTAGAGCACTATTGCGGGGTCGAATGGCATCCGCTGCCCAGCGACGGCGAGCCGTTCACCGTACCCCGGGCCGCAAACTTGCGTTTCACCGCCGTACCTTTGCGGAGCGAGGCGCCCCCTTATTCGCCCCACCGCCACAACCCGCACCGCGGCGATACGATCGGCGTTCAGATCGAAGACCTCGATACGTCAAAAGTCCTGTTTTATGCGCCGGGGATCGGTCAGGTTGATGAGGCGGTGCGCCGCTATTTGTCGGACGCCGATTGCGTGCTCGTCGATGGCACCTTGTGGACCGAGGACGAGCTCCTGCGGTTCGGGATCAGCACCAAGCTCGCAAGCGATATGGGCCACCTCGCGCTCTCGGGGGAGGGAGGCATGTTGAGCATCCTGGAGTCACTGTCACGGCCGCGCAAGGTGCTCATCCATATCAATAATACCAACCCGATCCTCAACGAGGACGGTCCGGAGCGGCAGGCGCTGACCGAACGCGGCATTGAGGTGGCGTATGACGGCATGGAGATCGTGCTGTGAATGATGCGCCCCTCAGCGAGCCCGCCGCGTGGACTCGCGGCCAATTCGAGCAAGAACTGCGTTCCATGGAACGCTACTATCATATCCACCATCCCTTCCATGTGCTCATGCAGAGCGGCAAGCTCGATGAGAATGGCGTGCGCGGATGGGTCGCGAACCGCTTTTACTATCAGGTGAGCATCCCCATCAAGGATGCCGCCGTGCTCTCGAACTGTCCCGACCGCGAGGTGCGCCGCCAATGGATCCAACGCATCGTCGATCACGACGGCGGCGCCGGCGATGAGGGAGGCATCGACGCCTGGCTACGGCTTGGCGAGGCGGTGGGGCTCACCCGCGAGGAGCTTTGGTCATACGAGCGGGTAGTGCCCGGGGTGCGGTTCGCGGTCGATGCCTATGTGAACTTCGCCCGCCGCGCCACCTGGCAAGAGGCCGCCTGCTCCTCGCTGACCGAGCTTTTCGCCCCCGCGATCCACCAGCAACGCCTTGACCGTTGGCCCGAGCATTATCCTTGGATCCAACCCGCGGGCTATGCCTATTTTCGCCAGCGCTTGCGGGAAGCGCGGCGCGATGTGGAGCACGGGCTGGCGATCACGCTCGACACTTTCCGTAGCCGCACCGAGCAGAGCCGCGCGCTTGGGATTTTAAAGTTTAAGCTCGATGTGCTGTGGACGATGCTCGATGTACTATGGCTTGCGTATGTGGATCGCCGCCCGCCGTATTTCAATGTCGTGCCTTGAGCGATGAGCGCGCATTTCGCCGACGACTGCATCCCTCGGATCGCCCCCCTGTTTCGCTTGCAGTGGGAGGAGGCGCAGCAAGCCTATGTCATTCTGTATCCGGAAGGCATGGTCAAGCTCAACAAGACCGCCGGGGAGATCCTCACGCGGTGCGACGGGAAAACCCGCTTGAGCGCCATCATCGGCGACCTCGAAGGGCAGTTTTCCGGGGCTAAAATCGGCGACGAGGTCCGGCATTTTATGGAGACCGCGCATGAGCACGGCTGGGTTCGAATCACCGGCGCGGCCTAAGCCACTGTGGCTGCTGGCGGAATTAACCTATGCCTGTCCGCTGCAGTGTCCTTACTGCTCAAACCCCGTCGATTATGCGCGCATTAAGGGGGAACTCAGCACCGAGGATTGGCTCGCGGTGTTGCGCCAAGCCCGCGCGCTAGGCGCGACGCAATTGGGCTTCTCCGGCGGCGAACCGCTGGTGCGGCGCGACCTCGAGGTCCTGATCGCCGAGGCGCGTTCCTCGGGTTTCTATACCAACCTTATCACCTCCGGGCTCGGCATGGATGAGGCTCGCCTCAAAGCGTTCCGCGAGGCAGGGTTGGACCATATCCAGATCAGTTTCCAGGCGAGCCGGAAGGATCTCAATGATTATCTGGCGGGAACGGAAGCGTTCACGCACAAGGTCGAGATGGCGCGCGCCGTAAAGCAACACGGCTACCCGATGGTCCTGTGCTTTGTGACTCATCGCGATAACATCGACCAGATCGAGGACATGCTGCGTCTCGCCATCGACCTCGACGCCGACTACGTGGAGCTCGCCACGACGCAGTATTACGGCTGGGCCTTTCACAACCGCGATCGCTTGCTGCCGAGCCGTGAGCAGCTCGAGCGGGCCGAGGCCATCGCCCATTCCTATCAGGAAAGCATGAAAGGCAGGATGAAGATCTTTTATGTCGTTCCCGATTATTATGAGAACCGCCCCAAAGCCTGCATGAACGGCTGGGGCGCCGTGTTTCTCTGCATCGCGCCCGATGGGACCGCGCTCCCCTGCCATGCGGCCCGGCAACTTCCCGGGCTGGAATTCCCGAATGTCCGCGACCACGGCATCGAGTGGATCTGGAACGAGTCGTCCGCCTTCAACCGCTATCGCGGTTTCGAGTGGATGCGCGAGCCATGCCGCTCCTGCCCCGAGCGCTTCAAGGACTTCGGCGGGTGCCGCTGCCAAGCTTACATGCTTACCGGGGAGGCCGCGAACGCGGACCCGGTCTGCGATCTCTCGCCCCACCATGATCGGGTCCTCGCCGCGATCGAGCGCGCCGCCCACGGTGCTGAAAAGCCCGTGGTGTTTAGAAACACCAAGAATTCCCGGTTACTCGGTTAAGGAAAGCCGTGAAGATGCCCCTCGCTCAAACGCCGGCGCTACTTCCTGCAACACGACCCGGATCTCCGGAGGATGATTGAGGGGATCAGGTCCTGTCCAACGTCTGTCTCGACCGCCGTGTTAGGAAGCTCTGCAAAAGTGTCATGAGCAAGCCCAGATGCGCGAAGCCGCACAGCAAGTCACGAGACATATCATGTAGATAGGCGAGTGACGCGCGAGCATGCGACAAAGCAGATGGGCTGCGCAATAGCTTTTGCAGAGCTTCCTTAGGCGCTGGCGATCAAGACAACCAGCGCTACAATGCTGAGAACGCTGCGTACGGCATGTAATTGGCCCCAGTGAACGAGTAACTCGCGTGCGTTTGAGGACGTTCTGTCCAGTGTGGGCTCGAGCAACTGCCGGTTCGTCGGCATGATGACTACTAAGGTGAACGGAATGACGAGCCCAAGGAGTAAACCGCCAACCAGCCACCAAAGCGTGCCGCCTGCAAACCATGCCACCACCGCGGAAAGAAAACCGAGTGCAGCTAGGGAGGCTTGCATAACCGCCGCCCTGCGGTAGCTCGGCGCAAAAACGGTTGCGGCAAGTTCAGTACCGCACTCCATCCGTGCAGGGTGTTCCACAAGGTTAATATAAACAGCGGCACCGGCAAACAAGCCGCATGCGACCATCGCAACCAACTGTGCTACCGTCTGAAGCATTGTCATGAGTTGACTCGTTCTAAGCGCTTTGTTCGGGCTAGGACCTCACGCTACCTCTAGCATAGGTCGGACTCTCGGTGGAGGAAGAGAACGACCTTCAGATTCAAAATGCTGAATAACCTCCTCCACCACCTCGCACAAATCACCGTAGACCTGGAGAGGATCATCACCGTGAATGCCAGTAATGAGGTCTGGACATTTTCCAAGGTAGGCTTGATTCTCTTCGCTCCACTCTACCCACTTGTGGTATTTATCGCTCGTCTTCACTTAAGAACCTCTTCGACTGCTCGTTGAACTTGCCTTTCTTGATACGGCTTCGCGTCATCGCCAGGCTTGCCACTGAGTGTCACGGCGCCCGGATATCCTGCATGCGTAAATTTACGATGTGATCCCTTACCGCCGCCCTGGATCTCATGGAATCCGGCATCCGTCAGGTCTTTTATTAACTGCCGGATCTTCCTTGCCATTGCTAAGAATGTTGCGCCTCGTCCGATGTACTACTTCGTGGGGCCGAACAGTTGATCAGACAGAATCTGTCAATCGCCCTATGTTCGGACTCCGTGCAGAGTGGCCTCTAGGCGAGTATAGATCAGCTCGTTGAAGCGCTCCAACAAGGAGGTACGGCTATGAGTGGATAGCTGGCGCTCAGTAGCGTTCCCTGTCCTGCGGGTTCTCCGATCAAGCCTGTTCCCTTATACTAGCCAAGCGGAAGTGCCGGCCGAGGTGGCGGAACAGGCAGACGCGCCAGACTCAAAATCTGGTGGGGGAAACCCCGTGTGGGTTCGATTCCCACTCTCGGCACCATTAGTGGGTTCCCGCAATGTTAGAAGCGCTCGCCGGGGTTAAAAATCCGCTCGGAACAATCATCTTTCCTGGGTTACTCTGTAGCCGGTTTTACCCCGATTAATGGCCATCAAGAAATCCGAGCTCTACAGCTCTCTCTGGAAAAGCTGCGACGAGCTGCGCGGTGGCATGGACGCCTCCCAGTACAAGGACTACGTGCTGGTCCTGCTGCTCGTTAAATACGTCTCCGACAAATACGCCGGGCAGAAAGACGCACTGCTCGATGTGCCTGCGGGCGGCAGCTTCACCGATATGGTGGCCTTGAAGGGTGACAAGGGGATCGGCGACCGGATCAACAAGATCATCGAAAAGCTCGCCGCTGCCAACGACGTGCTGCAAGGCATCGCGTTTCCCGACTTCAACGACGACGACAAGCTCGGCAAGGGCAAGGAGATGGTCGATCGCCTCTCCAATCTGGTGGCCATCTTCAATAACCCGGCGCTCGATTTTCGCGGCAACCGTGCCGAGGGCGACGAGCTCTTGGGCGACGCCTACGAATACCTGATGCGCCACTTCGCCACGGAATCCGGCAAGAGCAAAGGGCAGTTCTACACTCCGGCCGAGGTATCCCGCGCCATGTCCATGGTGATCGACCTCGGCGCCGCCAAACGTGCCGACCAAAGCATCTACGACCCCACTTGTGGCTCCGGCTCGCTGCTCTTGAAAGCCCACGACGAAGCCCGAAGCCGCGCGCGGCTGGACCTCGCCCTCTACGGGCAGGAAATGGACAACGCCACCGCCGCCTTGGCCAAGATGAACATGGTCCTGCACGACTGCCCGACGGCGGAGATCTGGAAGGACAATTCCATCCCCACGGCGTGCTGTTCCGAGGCAATGTCGAGGCCGACATCCGCAAGCGCCTCATCAGGCAGGGCTACATCAAAGGCATCATCGGCCTGCCGCCCAATCTATTCTACGGCACCGGCATCCCCGCCTGCATCCTGGTGCTGGACAAGGAAAACGCCGCCCGCAAGGGCATCTTCATGATCGACGCCTCCAAGGGTTTCATCAAGGACGGCAACAAGAACCGCTTGCGCGCCCAGGACATCCACAAGATCGTGGGCACCTTCACCCGGCAGGTGGAGATTCCCAGGTATTCGCGCATGGTGCCGCTGGCCGAGATCAGCGATCCAAAGAATGACTACAACCTCAACCTGCCGCGCTACATCGACTCGACCTCCCCGGAGGACTTGCAGGATATTGACGGTCACCTGCGCGGGGGCATCCCCGACCGCGACATCGACGCCCTCGATCCTTACTGGCAGGTCTTTCCCGCCGTGCGCCCGCTCCTGTTCGAGTCGGCCGGTCGTCCCGGCTACAGCCGGCTGAAGGTAGGGGCGGGTTTGAAACCCGCCCCTACCGCCGATCTCAAGGCCGCCATCTTCGGCCATCCCGAATTTACCGCGTTCAACGCGGCCGTCACCGCAACCTTCGGCCAGTGGAAGGCCGCCAACGCCCCGCGCCTCCATGCAATCGCCCAGGGTGACCACCCCGAAGCACTTGCGCACCACGGCGCCGTTCTTGGTTTCCGCTAGGCCGTTGTCGTTGGAATGGCGCGGGCGGGACTTGGTGCACTCGATCCGGAGCTTCTCCAACAGGCGGGCGACCTGGTGATTGATGTACGTCCCTGCCGTTGTCGGCGTGGAAGCCACGGATTGTGAACGGGAAGGCTTCAAGCTGCGCCTGGATGACTGGCAACAGGTACGCCTCGGAGAGCTTCTCGCAGGTGGCTACCTCCCACTGGGTCACGCAGTCCACGACGTTGATGTGGTAGACCCCTTTCACCCCGTC
>JBOIDF010000053.1:0-26140 GCA_050740455.1 Gammaproteobacteria bacterium
GACGGGCTGGGATACCAGGTGCGGGGCAGCCATGCAAAGCGGCCCCCGACGGTCAAGGCGTCCCCGGTAACGAAAGCTCCTCCGGCCGCAAAAGGGCCCCGGGCACGCGCGGCACATTAAGCCCTGGCGCCGCTATAGCCTAACCTCGAGTTCGCAGCCGTGCTGTTCCCCCCAAAAGCGGCCATCGCCACGATAAGCACGACGACCGGGACGAGCCTGATCTTCGACTCCACCGGCCGGTCCAATCCTCGCCGGAGGATAAACCTAGGGCGCCGGTTCGCTGGCTCATGCTCATTACCAGGCGCAACTCCCGGCACGCATGGGCCTCAAGGCTGGTCTTGACTCCGTCTTCCATCCGCGCTCGGTCGCCGTGATCGGGGCGGGGCGCGACCCGCGAGGCATCGGTCGCGTCGTCTTCGACGGCATCCTGGGCTACGACTTCCAGGGCACCGTCTACCCGGTCAATCCGAAAGCCTCGCAGGTGCACTCCGTCCGCGCCTGGCCCTCGATCGAGGCGATCCCGGAGCCGATCGACCTGGCGGTCATCGCGGTGCCGGTGGAACACGTGCAGGCGATCGCGGAGCAGTGCGAGCGCAAGTGCGTGAAAGGGCTGGTGGTGATCACCGCCGGATTCCGGGAGGCCGGCGGGGAGGGAGAAGAGCGCGAGCGGAGACTTCTCGAGGTCGTCCGCCGCAGCGGGATGCGGATGATCGGGCCGAACTGCATGGGCGTGATCAACACCGATCCCGCGGTCCGCCTGCACGCGACGTTCACCCGGAGGACCGCCGAGCACGGTGTGATCTCATTCATGTCCCAGTCCGGAGCGCTGGGCGAGGGCGTGCTCGAGCACGTCAAGGCGCATAAGATCGGTCTCTCGAAGTTCGTTTCCCTCGGTAACCGCGCCGACGTCTCGCCAAACGACTTGCTCGAGGAGTGGGGTGACGACCCGCTGACGAAGGTCATCTTGATCTACGTCGAGGTGTTCGGCAACCCGAGGAACTTTATCCGCATCGCGCGGGGGGTCGCCCGGAGGAAGCCGGTGCTGGTGGTGAAATCGGGGCGCACCTCCGCGGGCGCCCGCGCGGCGCGGTCGCACACAGGCTCACTCGCGGAATCGGAGCCGGCCGTCGACGCGATGCTGCGCCAGTGCGGCGTCCTGCGGATCAAGAACGTCCAGGAGCTTTTCGACACCGCGTCGGCGTTCGCCGCGCAGCCGCTCCCCGCAGGCAGGAGCATCGCCATCGTGACCAACGGCGGCGGCCCCGGCATCATGGCGACGGACGCCCTCGTCGGCGCGGGGCTGGAGCTGGCGGAGCTCTCAAGACCGACCCGTGAGTCGTTGAAGCGGCTGCTCCCGGCGGAGGCCTCGGTGCTCAATCCGGTGGACATGATGGCCGGGGCGGGGGCGGAGCAGTACCGCGAGATCTGCCGCATTGTCGCGGCGGACGCGGGAGCGGACGCGCTAATGGCGATCCACGTATCGATCGACGACTCCTTGGGCGAAGCGGTCGCCCGGGGCGTCCTCGAAGGGGTGAAGGACTCCCGGAAGACCGTGGTCGCGTGTCTTTTCGGCGCGCCGGCGGACGCGGCGGCGTTCGGCGTGCTCTCTAAGGGTGGCGTCCCGACGTACACTTTCCCCGAGAACGCTGCGGTCGTCCTAGCGCACCTCGCAGACTATCGGGAGATGATCGCGAGGCCCGAGACCCTGCCGGGACCGGTGAAAGCCGACCGACCCGCGGCGCGCCGGATCATCGAGGCGAACCTCGTGAAGGAGCGAGTGAAGATCCCCGACGATGCTGCCCGCCGGCTGGCTGAGGCCTATGGATTCCGGTTCCCGAAGGAGAGCCTGGCGACGTCGGCGGCCGAGGTCCTCGAGAAAGCCCGGGAGATCGGGTTCCCGCTCGTGCTGAAGGTGCAAGGGCGGGAGATCGTCCATAAGACCGAGCTCGGCGCGGTGATGGTGGGAATCAAGGGGGAGGCGGAACTCGCATCCCGGCTGGAGCGGATGGTGGCTTCGCTCGCATCGCACCGCGTCTCCGCCGAGAGCTTCCTGCTGCAGTCGATGGCCCCGAAAGGACACGAGCTTTTCGTCGGGATTTCGCGCGATCCTTCCTTCGGGCCGCTGGTCGCGGTCGGTCTGGGCGGAATCTACCTCGAAGTGCTCAGGGACGTCGCGTTCGGCGTGCTCCCGCTCTCGCGGGCGGACGCGGAGCGTATGGTGCGCTCGCTGCGGATGTTCCCTCTGCTCGAGGGCGCGCGGGGAGAGGAGGCCTCCGACGTAGATGCGGTGGTGGACGCGGTGGTCAGGGTCGCGGCGCTCGCGGGCGACAACGCGGAGGTGCTGGAAATGGACCTGAACCCGGTCTTCGTGCAGCCCAAGGGAAAGGGCGTCCTGGCCGTGGACGCGCGTGCGTTCGTGGGGCCGCCGGGCGATGGGCCCGGCCGGTAGGGAGCCTGCGCGCGCGCGACGATCTGGATTTCGCCTCTGTGATTCCCTCGATTCCGCGAGCAGGTGGCCGGTACGCTCTCGTTTCAAGAATGCCGCTGGTTCTCGACGTACCGAATTCATCACCGGCGCGCCGAGAGGTTTCGCGACCGCCGCTGCTTCTTGCTGGGCGATGCGGCACATATTCATAGCCCGGTTGGCGCTCAGGGCATGAACACCGGGCTGCAGGACGCATATAACCTGGCGTGGAAGCTCACTCTCGTGGTGTCGGGACGTGCCCGCGCGACCTTGCTTGACTCCTATGAGATCGAGCGCCTACCGGTCGCTGAACGGCTGCTTAAGACGACGGACCGGGCTTTCTCCCTTATTGTCTCCGATCGCTGGCTGGCAGGCATGTTCCGCACGCGCTTGCTCGCCAAGATCCTCGCGTTTGCGATGACCCTTGACCGAATGCGAAAGCTCGCGTTTCGCATCATCTCTCAGATTGGCATTCACTACCGGAGAAGCCCTCTATCAGAGACACAGGCGGGGTTCCCCAATGGCGCGCCACAGGCAGGTGACCGATTTCCGTGGCTGCGGCTCAAGCTCGTATCGAACACTCCCGCCGAAGATCTGTTCGCGAGGCTTGACGATACACGCTTCAATCTAATCGTGATCGGACAGCCGCTTCCTGCCGATCTGCCCGAGCTCAGCGGCCTCATCCACGTTCTTCTAATACCCGACGACCCGATCAATGATCGGGAGCTCGTCCGCGCGGCGATCCCGAAGCCCTCCTCCTACCTGTTGCGTCCCGACGGCCACATCGGGCTCGCCGGAACGCATCTGCACGCAGCAGCATTGATCCGTTACGTCGCCGAGCGCCTAGAGCTTCGGACAGTGAGCGGGTGACAGTGACTGCGCTGGAGTTATTTTGCTCATGTCATCCTTCAGGGAAGTGAAGTATCAATTACCCTCCAGAGTTAGGCTTCTGACGGTCCCAAAAGCATGAGCGTAGAGCAACATTTTGCGAGGGTCGGCGCAGTGGCGGCAGTCGGCGGCGCTCTCAGGCTCTTCATCGCGACGTTGCTCCATCCGATGAACGCCGATCCCAGTAACCCCGCTGCGGTTTTTGTCGAGTATGCCGCTGATTCGCTTTGGGTCGTCAGCCATCTCGGGCAATTCGAAACATGCTCGTCGCTTGCCCATCGGGATCAAAATCGGTCCACTCCATTGCTACCACAATCGATTTGCGCGGCCCCCACATAGGGTCCCCAGTGGGCAAAAAGCGACCAGACCTCCACACGCTGACGCTCCGGGCTAGCCGGTTTCCCCCTCTCCTTGTCTCCTTGTCTTTCAACCATGGCCGGTTTGTCTCTACGTTAGCATGTCATAGAATGACGTCGGGGTCCCAGGTTCGAGTCGCCGAAAGCGAGCGCTACATTAATGCGTCAGTGTCAGAGCTACACCCAAGTGGTTTGGATCGCTTCGCACGTCGCGGGCGCACGCGGCCCTCGCGCCCGCTCTCTCATTATCCGTCCGCGAGCGGTTGCTTACAGCGGTTGTTCAGCCAGTGAATGACGATTCGGGCCAAGGCAATGCGCCGGCTCGATCACTATCCAGCGTCGCTACCGTGAAATCTCCGTG
Source organism: Gammaproteobacteria bacterium (assembly GCA_050740455.1). Classification (GTDB taxonomy): domain Bacteria; phylum Pseudomonadota; class Gammaproteobacteria; order JACCXJ01; family JACCXJ01; genus USCg-Taylor. Next base: position 4,070 of record JBOIDF010000053.1, read on the forward strand.
CCCGCTTTCGCGTAGCGCTCGACCAGCGGTTCGTGATGTTGATCGAGGATGGTGTCGCCTTCGGCCCCGATGAGTAACAGGGATTTACCCGCCAGCTTGGGGACGAGGGCGCGTGCGCCTTAGTAAGCACTTCAGAATTTGAAGTCGCCGTGGAAATGCTTGACCGAATTTAGATTTTCTACTATACAATGCGTCAGCCGGGCGGCCGTTCGGCCTTTTTGACGCATTTACCGCGCAAGGAGTACAGATGAAACTCTTGAAGCACGTGATTCTGTCTGTCCTGTTGCTATCGATGAATCTCACCTATGCCGAGAATCCGCGCGCATCGAACTACGACGCGCAAGATGTCGCTGTTGAGACAGTGATACTCCGGCCAATCGGACTGATTGGGACTATTGTCGGCACGGCATTATTTCTGGGAACGAGCCCCTTGACTGCTTTGGCGAGCATCGCGCCTCAGCATGATGCTTTCGCAAAAGCGGCGCACGCTTTCATTGTGACACCCTTCAACTATACCTTTGTACGCTCGTTTGGCGACTATACGTATGACTGAATGACGGGGCGACGGAAATACCGGCGAACAGGGGAATGGCGTTTACCTAAGGCGGGAGTCCAAAATTTCCGTCATTCCCGCGGAAGCGGGAATCCAGCGCCGGCCTATGCTCCGCATGGATTCCGGCTCGCGTCCGCTGCGCGGACTTGGCCGGAATGACGGGCAATGCGGCGTGTTGCTGTGACACTCCCCCCGCCCGCCGCCTCATGGGGACCAGCAAGTACGATTGCACGCAGACCGGGCCAGGCGCCGCGTAGATCACCGTGGGTGTCATATCATTAGCGAGGACAAAAATCATGGCTAAACCGGATTTTCAAAAAAGATACCCATTGACTTTAATCATTGCCACCGTCCTGGCCGCAAGCCCGGCGATGGCGGATAAACCGTCATGGGCAGGGGGCGGCAAGCGGGATAATCGCGAGCAGCACGAACGGCATGATTACCAGAACGCCGACAGGAAAGATTACGAGCGCAGGGACCACCGGGAAGCGGATTACCGGGACAGAGACCGCCGAGGCGGGGATTACGGGAACAGAGACCATCGGGAAGTAGATTACGGAAACAGAAATTACGGGGACAGGCAATATCATGATAGAGACCGGTCATCCCACAGCGGGGGCAGGTTTTTCATAGACCGGCACCGGACGATCATTCACGATTATTATCACGATCAATACCGTAGCGGCCACTGCCCTCCGGGTCTAGCCAAGAAACATAACGGCTGCATGCCGCCCGGACAGGCGAAAAAATGGGGTATAGGCAGACCTTTGCCGCGAGATGTTGTTTTTTATGACTTGCCTCCAACTGTCGTTATGAATATCGGCTATCCTCCTCCAGGTTATCGCTTTGTACGGGTCGCCTCGGATATTCTGATGATAGCGATAGGCACCGGGATAGTGATGGACGCCATCTACGATCTGGGCGGGGGGCGCTGGTAGCCTGTTAAAGCGGCTACAGTGGTTACAGTCGCTGCCACCCGGTTATCGTAGTTTAAAAAGCCCGGCTCATAAACCGGGCTGCTTAAGTATAGCTAGTACAAGTCAAAAGAAAATACCAGCCCTCGCTTATATGTCAGTAAGGTCATCGCCTGTATGGTGAAAGCACCAATAGCTCTTCGTCATCTCATGAACACTTGTGGTTCATACTGTATATTTAAATAACCCTTGGGGGACAAGCGTGTCTACTTCTATGGTGTATCGGTGGATCGGCTGTGAGGGTTTGTACTCGAGAAATGACACGTGAGGCGGGATTCGATTCGGGGAAACATCGCAGTAGCTGTCGATCTTAGGACGGAGGCTTTATACAAAAGACTTGAGCAATGTCGGGTGGTGCTCGGCGAGCCAGGCACGCAATCGTGTGAGCAATCCTAGAGCCTGGTGCACACATTCGGCAACGGCGTCAGGCTCGATCGGATCGCCCGTATAGTCGGCCGCATTGCGTTTGCGCCGTAGCGCGTCGAGGACCACCCAGGCATCACTTGAGATCCCCAGCGTTAGGGGTAGGGACTGGATTAAGGTTTGGTGGTGGCCCGGCTCGCTCGTAGCCGGACGATAACCGCTCGCCATCATGGCGATTAAAGCCGACTGCATGATCGCTTTGTAGGCCGCATCGAAACGGGTCTCATCGCTAATCGCCTCGACGTGGGCATCGGTCAGGTTACGCTCGGCCGCGGCGAGGAGTCGCTGGATCTCCTCTGGGGTAGGCGACTGCGGTTTAAGCCGGCCGATCTTGAGTAAGTTTTGCAAGGTCATCGTCGTTACCTATCAGCCATAGCTTCGGCTCGCGTAGCACCGAAGCGACGAAACCGTCGCGCCGATGATGCTTCCGGACGAAGTCCTGAGCCGTCATAACGACGGCATTGACCTCCCGACGCAGTGTCACTTGTGTGGGTGCAAGCGCGCGGACGACGTCAGCAAACCCCGCTCGTCCTAACGCCATGACATCCACATCGCTACGACCCGTTTCTTGACCGGACGCTATCGAGCCATAAATAAAGGCTGCGTCGATCGCTCCGGCAAGCGGTGCCAGCGCATCGCGCAAGACGTCGACGACACCCGAGGTCTTGCGCAATAGACCTGCGAGTTCGTCGAATATCGGGCAGTCCCGGTTGGCTCGGTAGAAGACCTGCCGCCCGCTCTCCTGGCGGATGAGAAGGCCCAGCTCGGACAGCGAGCGAAGCTCACGATGGAGCGAACCCGGTGAAGCACCCGTTAGCCGCGCGAGCTCACGGACATGCAGCGCTTCGTCGGGATGCACCAACAGCGCGGCAAGAACCGCGGAGCGGGTACTCCCCAAAAGGTGGTGTGCAAGAGAAGCCATGATCTCAAATCAGCTACAAGTGTAGCAATATTGAGAACACCACTCAAGGTCCGGCGCTTCTGACACCAAACCTTTGTGCGTAGCTTATGGAAGATAGCTTCGAAGGGACCGTACCTAGACCGACGACCACTTGCGGAGTAATGGTCAACCTCAGTGTGCCAATTGAACCACCGTGAACCTCAAGCAGTACGCCATTTCTGGCACAATTTCGGCACACTCACTGTGCCAAATGACGGTTTTATCTGGTTTATCGTGGTTGATGTGATATATGTATCTTATTGTTATTTAATATTTTATTTGGCGCGCCCTAGAGGATTCGAACCTCTGACCTTTGGCTCCGGAGGCCAACGCTCTATCCAACTGAGCTAAGGGCGCGGGGTATGGGTTAAGCGTAGCAATAAGACAACATGCGACGCGCGCGGAATTATCGCGAGGAACTCAGTGCCTTATCGTCCACGTATGGGGTTTCGCCTTATAATGGCTCGATTAAAACTATACCATTATTTCCTTAGCAACATCACAGGGGGGAACGATCAATGACCGGCGATGAAGATGCGAGTTTCATAAGAACTCTTATCGGCGTGCTCGGTGCGTTGGTCGTATTGTCGGTCGTCCTTATGTATTTTTCTAATGCTATCGGCGACGACGAGCCTACCGAGAAAGAAAAACAGGCGATCGCCGAGCGTATCGCCCCCGTCGGTCAGGTCGAGATCGCCCCTGCGACGGAGTCGACTGAGTCCGTGGCCGCCGGCGCAGCCTCCGAACAAGTGCCTTCGGCGCAACCGGCGGAGAGTGGGCTAGCCCCGGCGCTTGCCGAGACCGCTCCTGCGTCCGGTGCGGAAACCGCCTCCCCTGACGACAAGGGTAAGGCAGTCTATGACGGTTCCTGCTTTGCCTGTCATACCAGCGGGGTCGCGGGCGCGCCCAAGCTCGGCGATAAGGCGGCCTGGGAACCACGCGTTTCGCAAGGCATGGAGACCTTGGTCGCGCGCGCGATTCAAGGATTCGGAAAGATGCCGCCGAAAGGCGGCGCCGACCTGACGGACGCAGACGTTAGGGCGGCCGTGATGTATATGGTGGACCAAAGCCGATAGCGTTATAGCGGGCGTAATCCGGCATAGGAAGCCACAAGCCATTTCGCGCCAGCCTGCGCGAAATTAACCTGTATGCGGGAATACTGGCCCTCACCTTCGAGCCGCAGAACGATGCCTTCGCCAAACTTGGCGTGCACTACCCGCTGGCCAAGTCGAAATGCCACCTCGTACTCAGAACGTTGAGCCTGAGGGGGCATGGTCACGGTCCCTATGCGCACCTCGGCGATCAGTTCCCCAGGCATTTCCGCAATAAATCGCGACGGTTCCGACCGGCGTTCCGTTCCATGCAGACGGCGGGTTTCCGCATGGGTAACGATGAGTTTTTCTTTGGCGCGCGTCAGCCCCACATAGCAGAGGCGCCGCTCTTCTTCGAGTTGGGCCGCGTCATCGCTACAGCGTTGGTGCGGAAACAGACCTTCTTCTAAACCCACCAGAAACACGTTGCGAAACTCCAAGCCTTTGGCGGAGTGCAGGGTCATCAGTTGCACGCTGTCCTCGTAGTCGTTGGCCTGCCCCTCGCCGGCTTCCAGGGCCGCGATCGCGAGAAACTCCGTCAATGCATCCGCACCCTCCTCCAAGACTGCGATATAGTCGCCCGCCGCCCGCACAAGCTCTTCAAGATTCTCCAATCGATCGATTTCGCCCGCGGTCTTTTCCTTGCGGTAATGATCCTCGAGACCGGTTTCGGTGATGACTGTTTTAACCAGGGTGCCGAGAGGCGTACCCATCGCGCCGGCTGACAAGTCCTCGATTAAACATAAAAAGCGGCTCACCGCGGCGGCGCCACGCGCCCCGAGAGCCCCATCCCCGATCGCCCCTTGCGCCGCCCGCCAAAGGGGCGTCCCGGCGCGCTTGGCCGCATCCCGGATAATATCCAGGCTGCGTTGGCCGATGCCTCGATTGGGCGTGTTCACCACCCGTTCAAAAGCGGCGTCGTCCTCACGCCAGGCGATCAAACGCAGGTAGGCGAGCACATCCTTGATCTCCGCGCGCTCGTAGAACCGGAAGCCCCCATAGACCCGATACGGGATCCCGCATTGCCGCAAGGCCTCTTCGAAGACACGGGACTGGGCGCTGGTGCGATAGAGGATCGCGTGATCGTCATAACGACGGCCATGTTCCTGCCAACCCTTGATGCGTTCAACGCAATAGCGCGCTTCTTCGTGCTCATTGAATGCAGTAAACAGGAGGATGGGCTCGCCGGCGGCGCCATTGGTCCAAAGCTCCTTGCCGAGCCGGGACGAGTTATTCGCGATCACCGCGTTGGCGGCCTGCAGTATCGTCGCGGTCGAGCGGTAGTTTTGCTCCAAGCGCAGCAGGCGCACGGACTCGAAATCCTGCTGAAACTTTTGCATATGCTCGACGCGCGCGCCGCGCCAGCCATAAATCGATTGATCATCGTCGCCGACGACGAAAAGCTTGCCGCTCGTTCCCGTCAGTTGACGCAGCCACGCGTATTGGATGGTGTTAGTATCTTGAAACTCATCCACGAGCACTTGCGGGAAGCGCTGCCGATAATGCGCGAGGACTTCAGGGTGGTGACGCCATAGCTCATGAGCCCGAAGCAGAAGCTCCCCAAAATCCACCAGGCCCGACCCCGCGCAGCGTTCCTCATACGCACGGTAGATCTTGATGAGGGTCTGAGCGTGCGGGTCCGCCACGCCATCGAGATGTTGCGCGCGCAGCCCCTCCTCCTTGCGCGCATTGATAAACCACTGCGCCTCGCGCGGGGCCCAAAGCGCTTCGTCCAGTTCGAGGTGACGGATCGCGCGCCGGATAAGCCGCAACTGATCGTCGGTGTCGATGATCTGGAAGTTCCGGGGTAAACCCGTCTCTTGCCAATGACGCCGCAGCAATCGGTGCGCGGTCCCATGGAAGGTCCCAACCCAAATCGTGCGCTGCGGCGATGCCATGAGGGCCTCGATGCGGCCTCGCATTTCCGCGGCTGCCTTGTTGGTGAAGGTGACCGCCAAGATCCCGTGCGGCGAGGCCTGCCGAGTTTCGATGAGCCACGCGACTCGGTGGGCCAGAACCCGTGTCTTACCGCTGCCGGCACCCGCGAGAACCAAGGTATTGGCCGACTCCGCAGTCACCGCATCGCGTTGCGCGGTGTTGAGAGGATCGATAATACGCGAGACATCCACAAGGCGGATTGTATCTGATCGACCGCGCGTCCGGGCCAGAAAAAGCGATGGGAAAAGAAGACTTCTGGCCGCGGCACCGGGTGGAGAGGCTAAAGGGCCTTCGTGGGGCGGGCCGGGGTGGGACGCACACCCAAGCCCTAACCGAAATTGATCTTGGCCTCAAGATTAGTACGCGAGTCCGCGTTGTTCAAGGCCTCTTCCAATTCGATGCGTCCTTCCTTAAAGAGGTTGTGTAACGCCATGTCAAAGGTCTGCATACCTTTGACGCCGCTACCCTCCATGGCTTCCTTGATCTTCTCGAGATCTCCTTTGAGGACCAGATCGGCGATATGCGGCGTATTGACCAATATCTCCACCGCCGCACAGCGCTTAGCATCGATACCTTGCACCAGGCGTTGCGAGATAATGGCCCGAACGTTAATAGCGAGATCCATGAACAACTGTTCACGTGCTTCGAGGGGGAATAGATTGATCACGCGTTCCAGGGCTTGATTCGCGTTGTTGGCGTGCAGCGTCGATAAACAGAGGTGGCCCGTGTTGCAGAGCTCGATTGCGGCTTCCATCGTCTCCCGATCCCGGACCTCGCCGATCAGAATCACATCCGGCGCTTCCCGCAACGCACTCCTCAGCGCATGCCGGTACGATTTAGTATCGATCCCGATTTCGCGCTGGTTAATGATGGATTTAACATTAGGATGGGAGAACTCGACGGGATCTTCGATGGTTAGAATGTGACTGCTTGAATCGTGATTCCTATGCCCGACCATGGCGGCGAGCGTTGTCGATTTTCCTGATCCCGTCGCACCCACCATAAGAATAAGGCCGCGCTTGTGCATGACGAGAGGCTTGAGGATCTGCGGCAAGGCTAATTCGTCGATCGTGGGAATCGCGGTGGGAATACGCCGCAACACCATGGCGATCTCCCCTCGCTGCCGGAACACATTGACACGAAAACGCGCCGATTTATCCGCTAACGCGATGGCGAAATCACACTCCCAATTCGCCTCGAACATCTCGACCTGATGTGCTTTCATGATCCCGTAGGCGGCCGCTTTACTCATCTCGGTCGTCAAAAAGGTCTTGCCGACGGAACTCAGGCTCCCTTCGATATTAATCTTGACCGGCGCCCCGGAGGTAAAATGCAAATCGCTACCTTGCTTCTCGATCAAGAGCTTAAGGTACGGTGTGATGTCCATGGAATCTGATGCCCGTGATTGAAATTCGGGTCGGAGACTGGTTCTCGCTCTGCTCGGGGTATTGGCTGCCGGCCTTAGCGCATCATCCCACTGCGCTCTTCGTCGTTGACCAGATTAAAATGTTCCAATCCGACGGTCATGTCTCCTGATTTCGCCGCCTTACCCTCCAGTTTGATGCGGAGCCGCAGCTCATTCATCGAATCGGCGTGACGCAAGGCCTCGTCATAGGTGATGAGGTCTTCCTCGTGCAGATCGAAGAGCGCTTGGTCGAAGGTCTTCATTCCGATCTCATTCGAGCGCTGCATGATACCCTTCATCTCGTGCACATACCCCTTGCGGACCATGTCGGAGATCAGCGGTGAATTGAGGAGGATTTCAATCGCGGCCACCCTCCCGTCGCTGTTCTTTTTGCGCACAAGGCGCTGGGAAATTACCCCTTTTAAGTTTAACGAGAGATCCATCAGGAGCTGCGGGCGCCGCTCTTCCGGGAAAAAGTTAATGATCCGGTCCATGGCTTGATTGGAGTTGTTCGCATGCAAGGTCGCCATGGCCAGGTGCCCGGTCTCGGCGAAAGCGATACCGAAATCCATGGTCTTTCGATCGCGGATCTCACCCAGCAAGATTACGTCGGGCGCTTGGCGCAGCGAATTTTTCAACGCGATATCCCAGTCATCCGTATCGACCCCGACTTCGCGCTGGGTAATAATACAGTTCTTGTGTTGATGGACGAACTCTATCGGGTCTTCGATGGTGATGATATGACCGTAGCTGTTTTCGTTCCGGTGGTCGATCATCGCCGCAAGGCTGGTCGACTTACCGGAACCGGTCGCGCCCACCATGATCACGAGCCCGCGTTTCGCCATTGAAATTTCTTTTAAGCTCTGCGGCAATCCTAGTTTATCCAGGCTCGGCACTTCGGTTGCGATCACACGCAGCACCATGCCGGTATATCCCATGCGTACGAACGCATTGCAACGAAACCGGCCGATTCCTCCCGGGGAGATCGCGAAGTTACATTCCTTGGTAGCCTCGAATTCCTTGACTTGCTTATCGTTCATGATGGCGTACGCCAGCGCCTTGGTATTGTTTGAGGTCAACTTGGTCTTCGACACCGGGACGATTTTTCCATCGATTTTTATCGCCGGTGGAAAATCAACCGTAACGAAAAGATCCGATCCCTTCTTCTCGACTATGACCTTCAAGAGGTCTCGCATGTAATTAATAGCTTGTTCGCGCTCCATGACTTCGCTCCTGGCTTAGGTTCGCCGCCGCTTTAGAATATTTCCTTGCTCACCGCTATCGCACGCGCCTCATTACGGCTAACGACATTCCTTTTCACGAGGTCCTGCAGGTTCTGATCCAGCGTCTGCATGCCGAACTGCGCCCCGGTTTGAATCGCGGAATACATTTGAGCCACCTTGTTTTCACGAATGAGATTACGAATCGCCGGAGTGCCGATCATGATCTCGTGCGCGGCCACACGCCCCCCGCCCGTTTTCTTCAACAATGTTTGCGAGATCACCGCCCGAAGCGATTCCGATAGCATCGCACGCATCATATCCTTCTCGGCCGCGGGAAATACGTCGACGATACGATCCATGGTCTTCGCCGCCGAGCTCGTGTGTAAGGTACCGAAGACCAGATGCCCGGTTTCAGCCGCCGTGAGCGCCAGCCGGATGGTTTCGAGATCGCGCATTTCACCCACGAGGATCACATCGGGGTCCTCGCGCAGCGCCGAGCGCAGCGCCTCATTGAACCCCAGGGTGTCACGATGGATCTCACGCTGGTTGATCAAGCATTTCTTACTCGTGTGCACGAACTCGATCGGATCCTCGATGGTAAGAACGTGGCCGTAGTCCTGCTCGTTGATGTGATTGACCATCGCGGCCAGGGTCGTGGATTTGCCGGAGCCCGTGGGTCCCGTGACTAAAACCACGCCGCGCGGATAGTCGGCGATTTCCTTAAATATCTTCGGCGCCTTGAGATCCTCGAGGGATAGTATGTCGGAGGGGATGGTGCGGAAAACGGCGCCCGCGCCCCGGTTCTGGTTGAAGGCATTGACACGAAAACGCGCGAGGTTCGGGATTTCGAAAGAGAAGTCGCATTCCAGGAACTCCTCAAAATCCTTTCGCTGCTTGTCGTTCATGATGTCATAAACGAGGCCATGCACGACCTTGTGCTCCAGGGCGGGGACATTTATTCTACGGATGTCGCCATCCACGCGTATCATCGGAGGGAGGCCCGCGGAGAGGTGTAGATCAGAGGCGCCGTTCTTCACCGAAAAAGCAAGTAGTTCACCGATATCCATTGATTACTCCCCGTCGTATTCTGGAACTTTTGGCTCGCCGTCAACGTATCCCGCGCCTTGGCGTCGGAATAAGATAACGTCGCATGTATCGACACATGATTCCATTTCTTTGATCATGCTGACGTACACTCAACCGCCGCGCCGTATGAGGCGCTCCGGAGCACGCTCTTTTCTGCGGTACTCGCCGAGGATGAGGCCAGCCTTCTAGAATCATTATAGAACCCAACCGGCCTAACATGCGGCTCACCCCGATCGCAACGCTGAGATCCCGTATCACCTCTACGGCACGACGCTTTGGCCGAGCGCCGAACAGCGTGAGTCTGATCGCTGTTAGTAAGACGCGAACGAGCTCGGAAATACTCGCTCTCGCTGCCCACGGTCAACGCCTGTTCGGAGAGAACTATCTGCAAGAAGCCTTGCCGAAAATGCGCATGCTCGCCGGTCACCTCCTCGAATGGCATTACATCGGTGCTCTCCAGTCGAACAAAACCCAGGAAATCGCGCACGGTTTCACCTGGGTCCATAGCCTCGAGCGGGCAAAGATCGCACAGCGGCTCAATGAGCACCGGCCGGCTTATCTACCGCGATTAAACGTATGTATCGAAGTCAACCTCGGCGCCGAAGCGACGAAATCGGGAGTGGCCTTGCGCGAATTACCGGCCTTGGCTCGTGCCGTGCTCGCCTGCCCGCGCTTACGCTTGCGCGGTCTCATGGCCCTTCCAACGCCGAGTAAGCACTTCGACGAGCAACGCGCTAACTTTCGCGCGCTGGCCGAGGGGTATCATGCGTTACGCGCCGAAGGCATCGACCTCGACACCTTGTCGATGGGGACATCGGAGGATTTTGAAGCCGCAATCGCCGAAGGCGCGACCATGATACGCATCGGGACGGCTTTATTTGGCCCCCGCGGCGAAGCCACGCTCGAGACATGAAGGGATTGTGATCTTATCCGGCGGTATTGATACACTTTTAGGGCGTGGCGCGATCCGTTGCCTGCGGAAAGTCTCCGCCGCCAACGGGTAAATAAGCATGCGGGAGGACCGGCGCGGCGATCGGCGCCGCTTCTTGTGCCAAACCCCGCCGCCAGGGTTCTCCCGGCGAGGCATTAGAAACTATCAATAAGAAAAGCGGATGTGATGATACAAGGTACGATAGCTCTTATCGGCTGCGGCAATATGGGGAGGTGCTTGCTTAGCGGTTTGATCGCCGACGGCTACTCGATCCAACGCTTGCGTGCCTCCGACGTCAGTGCGGACCGATTGCGGTTGATCACAAACCGCTTCCCCGTCTCAACGAGTACCGACAACACGCGCATCGTCCAAGGCGCCGACGTGGTGGTGCTTGCGGTTAAGCCTGAGGTGATGAAGACGGTCGCCACAACGCTTGCGGCGGCGATAGGGCGGCAGCGCCCGCTGGTGATTTCGATTGCCGCCGGTATCACCACCCGCTCGTTATCGCAGTGGCTCGGTCCCGAGGTTGCCATCGTGCGCGCGATGCCTAACACGCCGGCGCTGGTCGGTAGCGGTGCGGCAGCGTTGTTCGCCAACGAATTCGTGCAACAACAACAACGCGAGATCGCCGAGTTAGTGCTCCGCGCCGTCGGGCTTACCGTGTGGCTGGACGAAGAAACCCTCATGGATGCGGTCACCGCTGTCTCCGGCAGCGGCCCCGCCTATTTTTTCCTGCTCATGGAACTGGTGGAGCAAGCGGCCATTGGGATGGGCCTGCCCCGCGACCTGGCGCGCCTGCTGACCCTGCAAACGGCGTTCGGCGCGGCCAAGATGGCGCTCGAAGCGAGTGTGGATACGGCCACCTTGCGTAACCAAGTCACCTCGCCGGGCGGCACGACTGAGCAAGCCATCCGGGTTCTTCAGGACGCTGGCCTCAGCGGCATCGTCGATCAAGCACTGAAGGCAGCGCAACGGCGCTCCCAGGAATTAGCCAAACTTTTTGGAGAATCCTAATGGCGGCAACCTATTTCACCGACGCCGGCAAATTTCTAATCGAGTCCTTGTTCGGCCTCTATATTCTCACCATCATGCTGCGCTTTTTATTCCAGTGGCTGCGCGCCGATTTCTATAACCCGATCTCACAGTTTGTCGTCAAAGCCACGGCGCCGTTGCTGCGTCCTTTGCGGCGTTGGATCCCGGGTGTGGGAGGTATCGACATGGCCGCGGTGATTTTGATGTTGACTTTGCAAGGGATCGAAATTTGGATCGTCTATGTCATGCGTGGATATTATCCCTCGCTGGGTGGTTTATTGCTCTCATCGGTGGCCGAAATACTGCGGCTTTTAGTCTATGTGTTCCTGATCGCGGTCTTTGCCCGGGTCATCGTGAGTTGGATTAACCCCGACGCGTACAACCCGGCGATTGTGTTGCTCGACACTCTTTCCGAACCCTTGCTTGCGCCCGCCAGGCGCTTCGTACCCCCCCTCGGAGGCTTGGATCTCTCGCCGGTGGTCGTGTTGATTGCGCTGCAGATGGTTTTGATGTTATTCATCGCCCCCTTGGCGGACCTGGGCCACAGTCTTTTATGAAGCCTATCAAGCACCCGGTGGTGCGGATCCATTCAGGCACGTGATTGGCCGGCGCTCGCGCGCAGCCCCGACGCGCGGCCGCCTGTCCGCCGATCACCCTGACCCGAACGGCGCGGCCGGAACATGGTGGAGTCAAATCGTGATCTTGTAGTCCATGAGCAGCGGCGCATGATCCGAAAAGCGCTGTTCCTTATAGATCTGGGCTCGCTTGACCAGCGGCGCTAAGCCCGGCGTGACGATCTGATAATCGATACGCCATCCCACGTTCTTCGCCCAGGCCTGGCCACGGTTTGACCACCAGGTGTACTGCTCCGGCGCCGGATTGAAACACCGGAATGCATCGACAAAACCCAATTCGGTAAACACCGCGTCTAGCCATGCCCGTTCCTCGGGTAAGAATCCGGAATTTTTCTGATTGGAGCGCCAATTCTTCAAATCGATGGGTTTATGGGCGATATTCCAATCCCCGCACACAATGTAATCCCATTTCTTACGCCGCATCGCGCGCAATACCTCCATGAATCGGGCGAGGAAATCGAACTTGGCTTGCTGGCGCTCCGCGCTCGATGATCCTGAGGGGACATACACTGAAATCACGCTCAATGGCCCGTAATCGGCTTGCAAGAAACGGCCTTCCCGGTCAAAGTCGACCCATCCTAGGCCATGAGTTACTTTCTCAGGCGGTGTACGCAGGTACATCGCGACGCCGCAATACCCCTTCTTCTCCGCATCACAAAAATACGCGCGGTAGCCCCGAATAGCGGTGATCGCGTCCTGGAGATCACCCGCATGCGCCTTGGTTTCTTGAAGGCACAGGATGTCTGCCTTTTGCGTCGACACCCACTCGAACAAACCCTTGCGGTGGGCGGATCGGATCCCGTTAGCGTTTAGAGTAATAATACGCAACATGGAGCCCCTAAGAGCCGGACGTTAGCAAATTTCAGATCGGCGTTCTGAGGCGATAAAATCCAAGCATAATTACACTGATAATCATATAGTTCCCAATAATTACGCGGTGTAGTAGTCATCGCCTTGAACCGCATGGAACGGGGATCCGGAGGTACACTGTCCGCGATCGAAGAAATCAAGAAGCTCTATCACCTGCCGATCACTAGCATCTGACTCTCGATGATTTCACCGAGCGGCTCGAAGGCTCGCCGGCGTACCAAGAGCCCCTAGCACAGATGCGGGCTTACCAGTCTAATCGTTCTTGATAGGCAATCAATATGGGACAATATTATCGCAACCTCTGTCAGCTTTTAGCGTTGGTTCTGGTAAGCAGCATCAGCCTCGACGCGAGTGCTGGCATCAAGTGCTGGACAAATAAGGAGGGGGTTCGCGAATGCGGGAACGTCGTACCCGCCGAATACGCCCAGCAGGGACACACCAGATTCAACGCCCAGGGAGTTGCGATAGGCCATAAAAAACGCGCAAAATCGCAAGCGGAGTTTGCCGAAGAAGAACGCATCAAGAAGCAGACAGCGGAAGAAGACCGCAAGCGTCAAGAAGCCGAAAAGGCCGATCGCGTACTCCTAGACACCTTCAGTAGCGAAGACGATTTGGTTTTCGCGCGCGAGGGTAAGGTGTCCGCCATCGAAGCACAAATTCAACTTACCGAATCGCATATCGAAAAAATTCAGGACAATCTCGATCGCATGATTGCGATTGCGGCGGACCTAGAACGCCGTGGCCAGAAACCCTCGGAACAGGCGATGGCCGATATCGAAAAGGTACGCGCTCGGGTTGCGGAAAACCGCTCCTTTATCGAAACAAAAAGGAAGGAGCAAGAAAGCGTGCGGCAACAGTACGCCACCGACATCGAGCGGTTCAGGAAGCTCAGCGGAAAACACTAACCAACGACTTCCCCACTCCCGCCGGTTTCCCGTGCGGATCAATTTTTATTCTCACCCCCCCAGTTGCGCCCGCCGGGGCTGACGAAGTGGCGGCTATGGATCAGCGTACCTACGCCTTGATCGGTAAAGGTCTCCAGCAGCACGGCATGCTCGACGCGCCCGTCGATGATATGGGCGCTCTTAACACCGCTTTCTACCGCGTCCGCGGCGGCCCGTAGCTTGGGGAGCATGCCGCCGCCGACCGTACCGTCGGCGATAAGCTCGTTGACGCGGTCAATGCTAAGGCCCGTCAACAGGTGGCCTTGACGATCCCACACCCCCGAGGTGTTGGTGAGAAAAATAACCTTCTCCGACCTTAGGACCTGCGCCAGTTTCCCGGCAACTAAATCGGCGTTGATGTTGTATGACTGGCCATTATCGCCCACCCCGATGGGCGCAATGACGGGGATAAAGTTGCCTTTGATTAACATGTCCACGACCGCCGTATCGATACTGGCAACCTCTCCCACGTGACCGATGTCAATGATCTCGGTGGCCTGCATGTTGGGGTCATTGCGGGTGAAGGTGAGCTTACGAGCGCGGATGAGATCGCCATCTTTCCCGGTGAGGCCGACGGCGGTCCCTCCATGCTGGTTGATGGAATTAACGATTTCCTTGTTGACGAGACCCCCGAGCACCATTTCCACGATATCCATGGTTTCATCGTCGGTGACCCGCATCCCAGCGACAAAGGTACTCTCTTTTCCTAAGCGCCGTAGCAACTGAGCGATCTGCGGGCCCCCGCCGTGAACCACAACGGGATTAATCCCAACGAGCTTCATTAATACGATATCGCGGGCGAAGCCGCTCTTTAAGGCCGGGTCGACCATGGCATTACCGCCATATTTGATGACGACCGAGCGGCCCGAAAAACGGCGTATGTATGGCAGCGCTTCTGAGAGAACGCGTGCGATCTCGATCGGGTCGATGGATTGAGATGTCATGCTCTGCGCTCGCGCGAACGCCGGTTCAGATCTGTGATCCTCCGCGAACCCTTCAGAACGGTAACTGAAGGCCCGGATCCAAGGCGTGGATTCGATGCCGAAACTCGGTTTGCACACGCTCTAATGCGGCGGGGTTGTCACCCTCGAATCGCAACACCAAACAAGGCGTCGTATTGGAGGGCCGTATGAGGCCCCACGCATCCGGCCAGTCAACCCGCAGGCCATCCACGAGAGTGATTTCCGCGCCCTCGAATACGGCACCCCCGCATAATCGCGCCATGAACCGGGCATGGTCGCTCTCGGGCATATCGATCTTGAGCTCCGGTGTGGCCAGACCGCCCGGTAGCTCCGCGAATACCTGTGCCGGCGGGCGCCCGTCTTGCACCAGGATTTCCAGCAATCTGGCCGCGGCATAAAGCGCATCGTCGAAACCGTACCAGCGCTCTTTGAAAAATATATGGCCGCTCATCTCACCCGCAAGCGGCGCGTCGGAAACGCGCATCTTGGCTTTGATCAAAGAGTGTCCGGTTTTCCACATGACGGGCTTACCGCCGTGCTCCTCGATGACCCGCCGCAAGTGCCGACTGCATTTGACATCAAAGATGATCTCCTTGCCGGGGTTGCGCGCCAGCACATCGCGCGCGAATAACATCATCTGCCGATCCGGCCATATGATATTACCCTCGCCATCGACGACGCCCAGGCGATCGCCATCGCCATCGAAAGCAAGCCCAAGATCGGCGCGCTCCGCTTTAACGGCAGCTATCAAATCCCGAAGATTGTCAGGTTGCGCAGGATCCGGATGATGGTTGGGAAAGGATCCGTCAACCTCGCAATAAAGTTCAATCACATCGTGGCCAAGAGCAGTCATGAGCCTCGGCGCCAGCATACCTGGAACTCCGTTTCCGCAATCAACGACTAGCTTCAACCCATTGCTAAGGGATACACCGATCGAGTCGGTTACCTGTTGGACGTAAGCAGGCACAACGTCCTGAGTTACCACGGTGCCCGCGCCGAGCGTGAAGGCCTGCCGTCGGATGCGGTCTCGAATCGATGTAATCGCCTCTCCGGACAGCGCCTGGCCGCCCATCACGATTTTTAAGCCATTGTAATTTGGGGGGTTATGGCTTCCCGTGAGCATGATCCCACTCTGGGTATTGAGATAGTGGGTTGCGAAATAGAGTACCGGGGTTGGCACCATACCGATATCGATGACATTTCGCCCGCTATCGCGGAGGCCCCTTTGGAGCGTCGCGGCCAGCACCGGGCTCGAAACTCGCCCATCACGCGCCACGACCACTTCCGCTTGACCTAGATCGCTGGCTTCACTCCCTAATGCCAATCCGATCTTGTAGACGGCTTCCTCGGTCAAGGTCTCAGCGACGATTCCGCGTATGTCGTAAGCGCGGAAGATCGAGTCGGGAACGGAATGGTCTGACAGCGCGCCGCTCGGCTCGATGGGCGCGGGATCGAGATCAAAATCCACGCTTGGGAGCGGGACAGCGGATCCCAAATCCAAGGCCGAGAGCGGGAGCGTATCCTCTGCCGGATCATCGGATGCGGGCGTCGACGGCTCCGCGGACAACGGCGTTCTGGCTTGAGCAGTCTCCACCGGGGCCGGGGCGCCGGCGTAGTCGATCGCCAGGGGAAGCGTGTCGTCTAAGGGATCCTTTGGCATGGTACTCGACGGCTTTCGGGCCCGCGCTGGCAGGGATAAATCGGGAACCAGATGTTCCACATACGGGTGTTCGCCATCGATAATCGCTCTTAGCGCACCCTGATACACCGGTGGCGCTTCACTCACAGGCGGCCGGCCCCGCTTTTTTGCGAACACCACCGCCCCGATAGTACCAAAAACCACAACTCCGGCCCCTAGAAACAGGAGCAGGTTTCCAGTGACCGGCGCATCGGTATTCCACACCCTAGCGTCCGTGGGCGGCCAATAGGCCAGCCCCCACTGCGTCCCAGCGACCGGAACCTGGCTCTGAGCCGCGGTGCCGGCGGCGATCTCCGCGCTTCCGAGCTTAGCTAAGACCGGGGAAGCGGCCGGCCCAACTTGCCTCAACTCGATATAAGCGCCGTCTAAGCGCAAGGGCTTCACAAGCGCATCCAGCACCCCGATGTCCAGACTCGCGTGAATCGATCCTAAAAACACACCACCGGCGTCGCTGACCGGTTTCACCAGCGCGACCTGCTGTTGGGCGCTGCCGAGAAAATGGACCTCCGCATTCGGGGCGAGTTGGGTACGCTCCGCATGGCGTAGCATCACGACGGACGCGTACCCGAGCGGGGGCGTCCCTCGCTCATCGACTTGAATTTGGCCCGCGCGCACGAACCTTACTTTAAGCGCGTATGGAAGTTGCGTCTGCCGGGCACGCTGGTCCAGCGCCCCGGAGTCAGGATTCTTAAAGGCGGCGATCAGCGCTTCATCGCGGCTCAGCGCATCTAGGAGTTTAATCTGTTGCCTAAAGCGACTTCCGACCTCGGCGGCCAAAGCGTCGGCCGTGGCCGATATTTTGGTTGAGGGATCGGTTACTTGCTCAGCTTCTCCTTTGGAACTAAATGCTAGAGCGGCGCCGATCACGGCGCCGAGCGCGACCCGTAGTAGCATCGGCCATCGGAATTGGCATCGTGGCGTGAATCCCCCTGCGCGCTTGTTCATGGTGTCTGTCGAGCCTTTGAGCGAAAAACAACGTACTTGGTTAGGCCAGGCCGGTGTGTCCAAAACCACCCTCATGACGGGTCGTCTGCGTGAAGGTCTCAACGATATCTAAACACGCGGACACGACCGGAACGAACACAATCTGTGCGATGCGATCTCCAGGTTTAATATCGAATGTTTCGCGCCCCCGGTTCCAGCAGGAAACAAAAATCTGCCCCTGGTAATCCGAATCAATCAAGCCAACTCCATTTCCAAGAACGATCCCATGCTTATGCCCGAGTCCCGACCGCGGTAACACCAGCGCTGCAATTCCCGTATCACCGATATGGAGCGCCACACCGGTCGGTATCAAATGCGTGTCGCCTGGATGACATCTCAGCGTCGCATCCGTACACGCCCGCAGGTCCATACCCGCGGCTCCCGCGGTCACGTACTCCGGCAGCGGAAACTCGCGCCCGAGCCTCGGATCGAGCACCCTAAGCTGTATCTTCTGCACGATAACGTTCGGCAATGATGCGAATCAAACGCCGGGCTAAGGTCTGCTTTGAGCCTTTGGCGAGATGGATGCTTCCACCCCGCCAGAGCACCTCGATCTCATTCCGGTCGTGGTCGAAGCCCACCCCGTTCGCGGCGACATCGTTTGCCGCGATCATATCGACCGCCTTATCTTCTAGTTTATTTTGCGCATTGACAACCAGGTTTTCGGTTTCTGCGGCGAAGGCGACGGTAAACGGGTGCCGTGCCAAAGCGGTTACGGCTTTTACGATATCGGGGGTAGGCAGCAAGGTCAGCGTAAGCGAAGCGCCGCCGCGTTTTAGTTTTCGTAATGCCGGCACCCCACAGTGGTAATCCGCGACCGCGGCCGCGGCCACCAAAACGTCACAGCGATGCGCCCGCGACATTACCTCGCGGTACATCTCCTCGGCGCTCGACACCCACACGGGTTCGGCGCCCCGCGGTGGCGCAAGCGCGACGGGACCGCTGACGAGGGTAACCGAGGCTCCCGCCTCCGCGGCGGCTTGCGCGATCGCATAGCCCATTTTTCCTGAGCTTCGGTTGCTCAGGTAACGTACCGGATCGATATATTCCCGCGTCGGACCCGCCGTGACCAACACCTCAAGCCCGCTTAACACACCAGGGGCCAGCGCCGCCGTGATCCCTGCGAACAGATCGTCCGTTTCTACCAGCCGCCCCGGCCCCACCTCACCGCAGGCCTGATCGCCCGCGGCCGGCCCCAGAAACCGCACGCCGCGCTGTTCAAGGATTTTTTTGTTTTCTTGGGTCGCCGCCGCGAGCCACATCTCGCGGTTCATCGCCGGAGCCACCAAGATCGGCCGTGTGCTCGCTAGACAGACCGTCGTCAGCAGATCATCGGCGATGCCGTGGGCTACCTTCGCCATAAAATTGGCGCTCGCCGGCGTGACGAGGATGAGATCGCACCAGCGGGCCAATTCGATGTGCTGCATACCCGCATCACTCCCGTCCGAGAGCAGTTCGGTGTAGACCGGATTTCCCGACAGCGCTTGCAGCGTGAGCGGGCCCAAGAAGGCCCGGGCGGAGCGGGTCATGATGACCTTGACATCGGCTTGATCTGCGCGTAAACGACGGACGACATCCGCGGTTTTATAGGCCGCAATGCCGCCCGTGACGCCCACGACGATGCGTTTATGTTCTACCACCCCCGCGCCTGGTTTGTCCTCGTCCTCCATCCGTACTATTGTATTGGCATACTCGACGCGCCGCCAAACGACATGGAGGTTAGGATGCCGATCAACGACTGGCCGCCGGCAGAACGCCCGCGGGAAAAATTGCTGGCCAAAGGCCCGCGAGGCCTATCCGACGCCGAGATCATCGCTATCTTCCTGCGTAACGGCGTGCGCGGGAAAACCGCGGTGGACTTAGCGCGGGAGATGATCAGCGGGTTCGGGGGGTTGCGCGCCTTAATCGATGCAACCCATGCGGAATTTTGCCGCACCCGCGGTGGCGGCACGGCCAAATACGTACAGATCCAAGCGGCGCTTGAGCTCGGTCGGCGTTACCTTGAGGAGAAGCTCAACCGGGGGGATGCCCTGTGCAATCCCGAGGACACGCGCCGTTACTTGAACGCCTCGATGCGCAATCTTCCGCATGAAGTCTTTGCCTGTTTGTTTCTCGATACGCGGCACCGTATTATCTGTTTCGAGGAGCTTTTCCGGGGGACTCTCGATGCGGCCAGTGTGTATCCGCGCGAGGTGGTCAAACGCGCCCTCTTGCACAATGCCGCGGCGGTCATACTCGCCCACAATCACCCCTCGGGGATCGCGGAACCGAGCGGTGCCGACAAAGCGCTCACCGAGCGCCTGCGGGGCGCACTGGAGCTGATTGACATACGCGTACTCGACCACTTCGTTATCGGGGAGGGCGATATCGTGTCCATGGTGGAACGCGGTTTGATGTAACATAGCGGACCATCGTGGCTACGGATGAAAGAAAATGCTTGGTGAATTCGGGTGATTGTTTGTAGAATTCCACTTTTCCTTGGACGAAAGACAATGGCTCGTGTATGTCAAATCACCGGTAAGCGCCCGCGGACCGGGTGCAATGTCTCGCACGCGAACAATAAAACCCGACGGAGATTCTTGCCTAACCTCCAAAACCATCGGATTTGGGTGGAGAGTGAGAAACGTTGGGTCCGCTTGCGGATCAGTACCAAGGGATTACGCATTATCGATAAACTCGGCATCGACGAGGTCATCGCCGATCTCCGTCGCCGCGGCATTAAGGTTTAGGCTCGCTTATTATTTATGCGCGAAAAAATTAAACTGCTCTCAAGCGCTGGGACGGGTCACTACTACACCACCACCAAGAACAAACAATTGCACCCGAACAAATTAGAGGTCAAGAAATTCGATCCGGTGGTGCGCAAGCATGTAGTGTATAAGGAAGCGAAGATAAAATAGTTTTCAGAGCTTATCTAATAACGAAGCCCGCGGTTGCGGGCTTCGTTATTCATATAGATAGGGTAAAGATGCTGTCTCAAGCCGCCGGTTGCAAGGTATAGCCCCGCAAGGAATGGGCGAACTCCTGGAGGGCCGTGATACCGGTCTCCTCAGCCTGCCGGCACCATACCTGAAGGGCCGCAAGCAAGCTCTCGTAACTGGCCGTACGCTCTTGCCAAAGCCGTTGCAGTTGGACTTTGAACTCATATACCGTTTCGAGCGAGTGGCTATGCAAGAAAGCGCGTGCGAGATGATCCTTTGCATCGTCATTCAAGCGTGACTCTTCCCGGGTCAACCACCCCTTGGTGGCCTTTAACACATCTCTCACGTCACCGGTCGCCTTACGCAGTTCCTCTTTATGGACCTGACGGACCACATCCCTGGCATAGCGCGCCATAATATGCAGGTGATTGGCGATGATGGCGCGGACCGTATCGACGTCGAGACCGTCCTTGCCGATCGTAAGAACCGGCTGCGGTGCGAGTTTTTTCACCCGCGCGAGTCCCAGCAGAGCAAAGATCTTTATATACATCCAGCCGATATCGAATTCCCACCGTTTTGACGATAGCTTGGCGGAGCTGGCGAAGGCATGGTGGTTATTGTGTAGCTCTTCCCCGCCGATCAGTATCCCCCAGGGGGAAATGTTCGTGGACGCATCGGGGCATTCGAAATTCCGATAACCCCAGTAATGCCCAAGACCATTGACAATACCGGCCGCGAAAATCGGGATCCACAACATCTGCACGGCCCATACCGTGAGTCCGAGCGGTCCGAAGAGCAAAACATCGATGACGAGCATCGATCCCACACCGAACTTCGCGTGCTTCGTGTACACATTGCGCTCTATCCAATCGTCGGGGGTGCCGTGGCCGTACTTTTCCAGCGTTTCCTGGTCTTTCGTCCCCGCCCGATAAAGCTCCGTGCCCTCGAACAACAGTTTTTTAACCCCATAGATCTGTGGGCTGTGCGGATCGTCTTTCGTTTCCACACAGGCGTGATGTTTGCGATGCACGGCCACCCATTGGCGCGTCACCATACCGGTCGTCAACCATAACCAAAAGCGGAAAAAATGCTCTATCGCCGGGTGCAGATCCAGCGCCCGATGGGCTTGATACCGGTGGAGAAATACGGTCACCGTGACAATGGTGATATGGGTTACTACCAGTGTGTAGATCACGCAACCCCACACGGGTATATCTAAAAGGCCTGTGGCCATTGATCGCCTCCGTTGTAACTATGATGCAGTGAGAATTCTCCCTGCTCATTCTAACCGACAAATCCTTTCCGGTCTATCGGCAGCCTCTTCCAATGCTAGATGAGTCTGAACGTGGGTGTGTGTTTCCAACCGAGGTATGAGTCTGAAAGGTAGCGTTTGGGTCGATCATGGCAGCCATGGTGATCGACATGAACGAGACGCGACTTTGCTCGCTGGAGAGCTCAAG
>JBOIDF010000054.1:0-25574 GCA_050740455.1 Gammaproteobacteria bacterium
TGAATTCATCCCCGCCGAGCCGGGTTTCATCCTGTTCATCTCGGATGTGAGCGCGCGTCTGGCCGAGATCCAGCGCGCGACCCGCCAGGGACTGTTCACCGCGGCGGGTGCGCTGGCGGTGGGAGAGCTGCTCCTTCTTTATCTGGTACGCGTGCTGAGCGGGCGTCTGCGGTGGTTCACCCAAACGCTGCCACTGCTCGCGCAAGGGGAACACCGCGCGGCCCGCGAACGGCTGGCGGTACAGCAAAAGGCGGTATCCTTCCGTGACGAGATCGACCTCTTGTATGACACGGCATTGACGCTCTCGCACCAGCTCGAGGAGGCCGACCAGGCACTTTCCGCGAAGAACCGGGAGCTCGCCGAAGATCGCGACCTCATGCAAGGGGTCCTGGACGCCGCTCAGGTCCTGGTGGTCACGCAGAACCGCTACGGAATCATTCAAATGGCCAACAAATTCGCCGCCCAGGTCACGGGGTTCTCCACGGTGAAGCTCCAGGGCAGGCGCTTCGTGGACCTTATTGCGGATGTCGAAGCGCATCAGGAGGTGTTGAGCAAGCTCGATAATCTCTACGCCAGGGGACAGCGGCGTGCCGACCACGAGCACGACCTCGTGGGGTGGGATGGCACCCGGCACCAGGTGATGTGGGTGCATACGCGGCTGCACGGCGAACACGCTGACGACGCGGCGGTGGTCTCGGTCGGCCTCGACGTGACCCAGCGAGTGCAGGCGGAGTCGCGGATGCGGTGGCTCGCCAATCACGATACCTTGACCGGCCTCTGCAATCGCCATCGCTTCCTCGAGGATATCACCCGCACCTATGACGAGGTGGCCCGAACCCGGGTCACGGGGTCGCTCCTGCTATTCGACCTAGATCACTTTAAGGAGATCAATGACACCAGCGGCCATGCCGGCGGGGACGCGCTGTTGCGCATGATCGGCGAGGAGTTAAGCTCCCGCGCCCGGAAATCGGACGTTGTGGCCCGCATTGGCGGTGACGAATTCGCCGTACTCCTCCCGAACACCGACGCCTCAGGCGCCGAGATCTTCGCGCACCAGTTCAACAAGCGCCTGGCGGAGGCCCCTTTCGTTTACGGAAACAAGAGTTACCGCATCGGAGCCAGCATCGGCATCGCGCTCCTGCCCCACCACGGGAGCAGTGTCGATGAGATCATGGCCAACGCTGACCAGGCGATGTACCAGGCAAAACGGGCGGGACGCGGGCGCGCCCGGGTCTTCGCTGACTACCCGCGCCGCGATGAAAACGTGTCGAAACAATCGGTATGAGCATCGAAGAGATCACTCTCCCTAGTTTTTTCTGTCCCTTCCTGCCGGCCGTAAGCCCTTATGCCGAGGCGGTGCATCAGCACACCCTCGAGTGGGTGCGGCGCCACGCGCTGATCAAGGATGAGCGCGCTTTTGAGCACCTGCGGTCCTCGAAATTCGGCTGGCTGGCCGCACGCGCCCATCCTAACGCCCCCCTGGAGGGGGTCACGATCGCCTCGGACTGGTTCACCTGGCTCTTTCTCATGGACGACGAATGCGACGAGTGCGGGATCGGAAAGCGTCCCGAGCGGCTTGCTGCCTTACAGGGCCAGTTCCTCAGGGTGCTCTCCGGCGGACAACCTGAGGCACCTTTGGATCCAGAATTCCGCGACGTCCGCAAACGCATCGATGTGCCGCTCTTGCACGCCTTGTGTGATCTCCGCGACCGCATGGAGGCGCGCATGCCCCGCGCCTGGAGGGCGCGGTTCATCCACAGTGTCGTCGAATATTTCGAGTCCTCGAAGTGGGAGGCCGCGAACCGCGCGCGCGGGATCTGGCCGGATGCCCCAACCTACATCCGGATGCGCCCCTACACCGGCGCACTCTATACCGATATCGAGCTCATTGACATGACCGAGGGGATCGCGCTGCCGCTCGCGGTGCGTAAACACCCGTTGGTCCAACGGCTCATGCTGATTACCAACAACGTGGTGTGCTGGTCGAACGACATCTTCTCCTTGCCGAAGGAGCGCGCTCACCTCGACATGCACAACCTCGCGCTGATCCTCCAGCACAAGGAGGAAATCCCCCTCCAGACGGCGGTGGACCGGGTGGCCGTTCTCACCGACAAGGAGGTCCGGCGCTTCATCGAACTGGAAGCGCTCCTACCCAGCTTTGGCGCCCCGCTCGACGCCGATGTGCGGCGTTTCATCGGCGTTCTGCGCGCCTGGATGCGAGGCAACCTCGACTGGTCCTACGAATCTGGCCGCTACCGCCCGACAGTTGCAAGCGCACCGATGAATGTCCCTGAACATCAAGCCGCAGGGCTTGGGGTTAACCAGTAGAAACGTTTCTCTTTTGTCTGCGTATTCGCTGGCACTTCGACCGGACGCAGCGCAGCGCGCTCCATGTATCAAAGTTGCTTAACCAACCTCAATGTCTCGGCACCAATATGCTGTAACGGCAGAATATGATCGACACCACCGAGTTTTACCGCCTCGCCCGGCATCCCCCAGACCACGGAGGTGTTCTCATCTTGGGCGAGGGTCGGCGCTCCGCTGTCGCGCAGCTCCTTCAATCCCAGCGCGCCGTCCGTTCCCATCCCGCTTAAGATCACACCCACCGCATTGGCGCCCACGTTCTGCGCCACCGAGCGGAACAGCACATCGACCGAAGGCCGATGCCGGTTGACGGCCGGGCCGTCGTGCAAACGGCACACATAGCGCGCCCCGTCCCGCTGCACCAGGAGATGGTGGCTACCCGGAGCAATGTAGGCATAGCCCGGCACGATGCGCTGACCGTCCTCGGCTTCAAGTACGGTCATTGCCGAGATCCGGTTCATCCGCTGCGCAAACGGACCGCTGAACGCTTCGGGAATATGTTGCGTGACGACCATGGCCGGAGCATCGGCCGGCATCTCGGCAAGGATCTCCTTGATGGCCTCGGTGCCGCCGGTCGAGGCCCCGATTGCGATGATCTTCTCGCTGGTTTTGAAAGACCACCTTGCCGGTTTTTTTAGCAATACCGCGTCGGCGCTGTACTTTGGCGCGACCTCGGGTAAGGCAACGTCTCGGGTATAACGCCGGACCCGGGCGACCGCGGCGATCTTAACCTTTTCGATCAAATCTTCCCCGTAGCTCGCGAGCGGATTAGTGAGATCGAGCGACGGCTTGGTGACGAAATCCACCGCCCCGGCCTCCATTGCATCGAGCGTGATCTCCGCCCCTCCTTTGGTAAGCGAGGATACCATCACCACCGGCATGGGCCGCAGGCGCATGAGATTTCTGAGAAACGTGACCCCGTTCATGCGCGGCATTTCCACATCGAGGGTGATGACATCCGGATTGAGCTTTTTGATCTTGTCACGCGCCAGATAGGGATCGGAGGCCACGCCGACGACTTCGATGCCGGCGTCCGAGTTTAGGATTGCGCTTAAGACCTTGCGCACCACCGCCGAGTCATCGACTACCACCACCCGTATCTTGTTCATCGAAGCGCCCCATAAAACAATTCAATGTCCCCGCCCACCGGAGCGATTTCAATATGACTCCGATACTGGTTCTCGCGCTCGAAGATGGTATCGTTGTGCAGCGAGCGTAGTTTTCTTACGGATACCTTACCGCTGCAGGGATCGTAGTAAACCTTGCGCGGATAGATATCGCCGACGTCCTCCGCGCTGACGCCGAGACCCTCCGCCTGCAAATAGGCTCTGACGAATTCGATATTCTGCTGTCCCACATCGCTCATCTGTTTCACGACGCGGCCGCCGCCGACGATCTTGACTTCGAGGTATTTACGGCTCGCCCCGTTTTTCAAGAGATCGTTGATCATGTGCTCCATCGCATAATTGCCGTAACGCGCCGCCGCGCTGACCGCCGTGCCGGCCCAAGCACGGTTGCCCTTGGCGCGGCTCTGGGGCAACATGAAATGGTTCATGCCGCCGATCGCGCTCGCACGGCAGCGGATGCAGGCCGAAATACATGATCCGAGGACGGTGACGATCATCTCCTCGCGACGGGTAACGTAATATTCGCCGGGCAGGATTTTGGCGGCGAACCGCTGATGCAAGCTGTCCCAATAGCGATTGATGTGTGCGAAGCCAGGCAGCGGGGATGGCGGTTGGCGGGCATGGCCTGGCACATGCAATTGCATATCACAGCCTTTGGTAAGCCGTCTTACCCAAGAGCCTGTAACGCTCGCTGACTTTGAACAAAGACTCCGAGTGACCGATGAAAAGAGTCCCGCCCGGCGCCAGCACGTCGGCGAAACGGTTGAACAACATCGGATGCGTCTCCTTGCCGAAGTAGATAACGACGTTGCGGCAAAAGAGAACATCGAAAGGGCCGCGGAGCGGCCACGGCTGCATGAGGTTAAGCTGGCGGAAGGTGATGAGTTTCTGAAGATCGAGGACCACCCGGACCATCCCCGCGTTTTTCCCCTGGCCGCGCAGAAACCAGCGGCTCAAACGCTCCCGGGACAACCCGTCCGCCCGCTTCGGGTGATATACCCCGTTCGCGGCTGCCGCGAGGACATTGGAATCGATATCGGTCGCCAAGATCTTCACATCCCAGCCGGGTCGATCGCCAAGCGTTTCTCGTACCGTGATAGCAATCGAATACGCTTCCTCCCCGGTCGAACAGCCCGCCGACCAGATGCGCAGCCGCCGGGTGCTCTGGTTCTTCTCGATTAAACGCGGCAGGAGCGCGGCCAAATGATCGAAGTGATGCGATTCGCGAAAGAAGGCGGTGAGGTTGGTGGTGATGGCATTGACGAAGTGGGCGATCTCTTCTTTGTCGCCGGCGCTGATGAGCGAGCAGTAGGCGTCGAAATTATCGATCCCGAGGTTGCGGAGTCTGCGCGACAAGCGGCCGTAGACCAGCTCCCGCTTGGCATCGGAGAGCGCAATCCCGGTGTGCTCGCGCACGCATCCGCGTAACAGCTCAAAATGCTTGTCGTTGAACGCGAACTCCCGCTCCAGCTTAGCCGCTGCCGTATGTGCAATCATCTCGGTCCGACGTTGCGTTTAACATCCGTTCGCTACCAAGCGCCCCTCGCAGGCGAAGGTTTTCCTAAAGCTCATGCAACCGCAAGCGTTCCACTAAACCTAAGGTCGCGGCACCCTGCCGCAAGGTCGCGCTTGCTTCTCGCCACAGCACCTCGATCCCCCGCTCGTGCATCTCATGACAAAAAACCGTCAGCAACTGCAAGCCCGCGGTATCCACGGCAGCGACCCGCGAGCCGTCCACGACCAAAAACGCCGCCGGAACTCGCAGAAACGCCGCCAGGCGTTCCTTGATCTCGCCCGCCATTGTGATCGTGAGTCTCTCGCCCAGATCGAGGATTGGATTCACGGGCCCGGCCGGGGCGGCGGCTAGCGTGCGCTCGGGCGGCGGGCCGCGCTTCGGCTTGCGCGGGCGATCCGTGTGCCGCATTCGCGTTCGCGGGCCTTCCGGAGTTCCGCATCCCGCGGCTAGGCGATCAGTCCCGGCAACCTCCGCCGCGAGGGCCGATGTGCGCGGCGCGGTTTGTTCCGCCGCGAACGTCTCCTTGACGGTGCTCTCATATCCTGCAACCTCACACTTTCGCTTTCTTGCCACGCTGTCGTCCCCCTCGCGCAATGAATCGTTACGGTCAAAATTCCTCCCAGCCGCCCTCGGCATTCCCTCGTGCTACCGCGACACGCTGGACCGCACTCTTCTCCATGGTCCGCCCTTGCATGGCCTCGTTCTTCTCGGCACTCCACGGCCGGCGAAACTGACGCCGCTCGGCCAGGGGCGCTAAGGACTTCCTGTCGTTGAGCGCCGGCATCGACACCGCTTGCGCCGCGTGATCGTCCTTGAGCTTGAAAGACTGAATCGCCTGGATGAGGTGTACCGCTTGCTCGTTCATGGACTGGCTCGCGGACGCCATCTCCTCCACGAATGCCGCATTCTGTTGCGTCATCTGGTCCATTTGCATGATGCCCTTGTTCACCTGCTCGATCCCCGCCGACTGTTCCTGGCTGGCCGCCGCGATATCCGCAATGATGGCCGAGACCTTCTTCACCCAGGCCACGATCTCAGCGAGCGTCGACCCAGAGGCGTCCACCAGCCGCGCGCCTTCCTCCACCTTTTTTACGCTGTCCTGGATGAGGCCCTTGATTTCCTTGGCGGCCTCGGCGCTTCGTTGCGCCAGGTTGCGTACCTCGCCGGCCACCACCGCGAACCCACGTCCCTGCTCCCCGGCGCGCGCCGCTTCCACCGCCGCGTTTAGGGCCAGAAGGTTGGTCTGAAAGGCAATCTCATCAATCACCCCGATGATGTCGGCGATCCGCTTGGCGGAGGTATTGATCTCGCTCATCGCCGCCACGGCCTTGCCGACCACCTCCCCACCTTTCTCCGCGTGCTCGCGCGCGCTGACCGCGAGCTGGTTCGCTTGTTGGGCATTATCGGCATTCTGGCGCACCGTGCTGGTAAGCTCTTCCATGCTGGATGCGGTCTCTTCGAGGCTGGCGGCCTGCTCCTCAATGCGCTGAGACAGATCCGTATTACCCTGGGCGATCTCCTGGGAACCCTTCTGGACGGCAGGGGCCACCGAGCGCGCCTCCAAAACCAGCTGCGCCAAGCCCTTCTGCGTGGTCTTGATGGTATGTAGGAGCCAACCGACCTCGTCACGGGTGTCGACGGGAAATTCGTTGTCGAGATGGCCGTTCGCGACTTTCTCCAGGATCCGGATCGCGCCTTCGAAGGGTCTGACGAAGATATCGATCAGGTGGAAATACAGCCACGCGCCCAGGGCCAGACAGGAAGCGATGCCGCCGGCGGCGGCATAGTGCTGAACCGACGCTTGATCGTACAGAAGATAAAGCGAAGGCAGGGCGAACAACACCGCTAGGATAAATAGCTTCTTCGCAAGGAATAATTCATCGTAGAATTTCAGTCTCATGGTCATGTCCTCTCCGGATCGAACCGGCTAATACGACTTCTAGATCACCGCGGGTTTGGGATCCGCCTTAATGGGTAACGGCATGTTCGGCCATCGCGACGCCGGCATCGACCAACTGGTCGATTTCGAGCAGAATCACAATTTTGTCCCCGACCGCGGCGAGCCCTTTAACGAATTCGGTGCTCACCGAGGTGCCGAAATCGGGCGCCGCCTTAACCTGGTCAACGGTTACATTGTAGACATCCGACACGGCGTCCACGACGAATCCCATGGTACGTTCCCCGCCCGCGCCCTTGACCTTGAGCACCACCACCACGGTGGTATTGCCATACGCCACCGCCTCCATATGAAACCTTTTCCGCAGATCGACGATGGGCACGATGGTGCCACGGAGATTGATGATGCCGCGAATGTACTCCGGCGTGTTGGGGATTTCCGTGGCCGTATCCCAGCCCTTGATCTCCTGCACGCGGAGGATATCGACGCCGTATTCCGTTCCGGCGAGGATAAAGGTCAAATATTGACCCGCTGCCGTAGGCATAGACTCGGTCGTCTCGTTTAGCTGTTGCTCCAGATTCATGCTTGGCTCCTATGCGGCACTTACTACCGCTTCATGGGTATCGGTTCTAAATCCGACTGGTACAAGGTTCCTGGACAACTCCACCACCCCTGGGACATCGAGGATCAACGCCACCGTGCCATCGCCGAGTATCGTTGCACCGGAAATACCCTGCACACGTGTATAGTTCGTTTCCACACTCTTGAGAACGACCTGCTGTTGCGCGAGCAGCTCATCGATGTAGATACCCGCGCGTTGGCCATCGTTTTCGACGACGACCAAGATCCCACTCTCGATCCGCTCGCTGTCGGGAACCACGTTGAACAACTCATAAAGCCTAATAATCGGCAGGTACTCCGCGCGCAGCTTGTAGATCTCCCTCTTACCGGTGATCCGGCTGACGCACTTCGGAGCGACTTGGAGTGATTCCACAATCGAGACCAGCGGGATGATATAAATGTGCCGCCCGATCCGAACCAGTTGACCATCGAGGATCGCCAGCGTAAGCGGCAAGCGGATCGTAAAGGTCGACCCAATGCCTTCTTCGGATTTACTTTCGATGCTCCCACCGAGATCCTTGATATTGCGTCTGACGACGTCCATGCCGACCCCGCGGCCCGAGATGTCTGTGAGCATATCGGCAGTCGAGAATCCAGGGTGGAAGATAAGCTCGTGGATTTTGCCCTCGGCGAGTGCCTCGTGCTCGCCGATAATCCCTTGCTCGCGCGCGCGTTGCAGGATCTTCGCTTTGTTGAGTCCCGCGCCGTCGTCCGCGACCTCGATCACGATGTTTCCGCCTTGCTGATAAGCGTGGAGATGCACGCGACCGGTCGCGTCCTTGCCGCGCACCTTGCGTACCTCGGGGAGCTCTATTCCATGATCGAGTGCGTTCCTGACGAGATGCACGAGCGGGTCACTGAGCTTTTCGAGGACCGTCTTGTCGATCTCGGTTTGCTCGCCGGAGACCGTGAGATCGATCTTCTTGCAAAGCTGCTGGCTCATATCGCGCACGAGACGCGGAAAACGATTAAACGAGAAGCTTATGGGCAGCATGCGAATTCCGAGCACGCTCTCTTGGAGCTCGCGCGTGTTGCGGGCCAACTGGATCAGACCATCGCGGAGCTTATCGATCTTGCTGGCCGCGAAGTCCTCACCGATCTGGCTCAGCATCGACTGCGTGATGACGAGCTCACCCACGATGTTGATAAGGGCATCGATCTTTTCGATGTTGACACGGATTGAAGATGCGTCCCCAGCCGATGGATTTTTCCTACGCTCCACTACGGTATTACCTTCGTCCGCGCTCGGCGCTGGCCCACCCGCCGAGGCGGCGAGCCGATTAACATCGGGATTAGGATCCGCGGATTGAATCGGAACGACCTCGCCGGTAAGTCCGGTATTCGCCTGCAAAGTATTCCGGGCAATCGGTGTTATTTCGAGGTCGCAGTCGCTCTCAACCCAGTCAAATACTTCCGCGATCTGCGCACGCGGTATCGCTCCGTGCAGCATGAGATCCCAGCCGAAGAAACACGCCTCGGGGTCAAGATCCTGGAAGCGCGGAAGCTTGGAGTCATCGACCGCTACGTCCAGGTCTCCGAGTAAGGACAGCTCCCTGAGCATGGGCAGCGGGTCATTCCCGGTCATCAATAGGTGCCGATGGGGGCGAAATTTGATATGCCACCCGTGCGCCGCATTGTCCGTCACAGCACCCTCGACTTTTTTTGGGGCAGGGCTCGCCGTGACGCTTCCTCGATTGCCGTTCTCGAGTATCTCTTCCAATTGCTTCCGGAGCCTGCCGCCGCGTTCGGCGTCGTGGCCTGTGTTGTCCCTCACCGCCGCAAGCATATTGCGCAGGCAGTCGACGGCTTGGAGAAGACAATCGACGATGCTTTGCGTGACTGCGCATTTCCCTGACCTTACCCTGTCCAACAGGGTTTCGATAACATGGGTAAATTCGGTTATCGTGGTGAATCCGAACATGCTGCTGCCGCCCTTAATCGAATGCGCCACCCGGAAAAGGGTGTTAATCGATTCAGGATCGGCATTCCCGGGGATCAAGGCTAGGAGCCCCGACTCGATCACTCCAAGTCCCTCGAAGCTCTCTTCAAAAAAGGTTTGGTGAAACTGGAATAAATCTACGGGCATAAAGAGTTCCCTCGTAGGCGCCCGCTATTTTGACGCTCGAGGCTCGCTGCTGATTAGCTTGCTGGTCGCGCCGTGCCGTAGGCCGTATTCGCCGCGAGCGCGCCCGAAGGCATACGCGCTAGGCAAGCACCCGCCTGATGGTCGCGATGAGTTGATCGGGATTAAACGGTTTCACCATCCAGCCCGTGGCGCCTGCCACTTTAGCTTCCGCTTTCTTTTCTGGAGACGATTCCGTGGTCAGCGTCAGGATGGGGGTGAACCGGTATCCGGGTAGCTTGCGCAGCTCCTTGATGAGCGCGATTCCGTCCATGTTGGGCATGTTGATGTCGGTTAGGACAAGATTGACGTTACCGCTCCGCGCCCGATTCAATGCGTCTACACCGTCGACGGCCTCGATGACGTCAAAGCCCCCGTTTCTCAAGGTGAATGAAACCATGTCACGCACGGAACGCGAGTCATCGACTGCCAAGATCGTCAACACCGTTGCCATCTTGATTTTCTCCACGCGCTATGACGCGATTAATACGGAGCACCCCGCTTTTAGGCATCTCGATTATCGTTATTATGGAAAATTACTTTAGCAGCCTAATTCTTATGCACCCGTGTGCCGTTCCAAAGACATCAAACATTGGCCAGTGATTTCCCGGTGCTGATAGGGTGGACCAAGCGGCTCGCCGCATGTCTTCAATCCATTTCGACGCCGACGGTGTGGAGACCGCGCCGCGAGAAAGGCATCCGCTGCGTACGTACCTTCGTCGAGATTCTGGCGAATGAAACGGGATAAGACGTACGACCCCGTCAAGCTCACGAACGCGCCTGACTCGGGCCTGCGGGCTCTTATGGTTTACTAACTTGTTGGTCTCTATGGAAGAAACGCCTGCCATGCCAGGCAATTGTTTACTGGATCACTCCTTGCTTCCTTCCGCCGAGTCAATGCCCGAGAGGCGTATCCCTATCGAATCCTGCTTATAAAATCAAATGCTCAAAGGGCTGAACAAAATATGTGATCAAGGGCAATCACGCGGCGAGACGAATGGTTTCGGCGCAGCCTAGTTCCGTGCTACGCCACACGCCGCGGCCCGGAAGTCGATCCCCGATCCGCGTCCTGGCAATTACCAGTGGCAAGGGCGGCGTGGGTAAAACCACCGTCGCCATCAACCTGAGCCTCGCTTTTGCCGCTCTCGGGAAGGCCGTGACCCTGCTCGACGCTGACCTCGGATTGGCCAACGTCGATGTTCAGCTGGATCTTAAACCGGTGTTAAACCTATCGCATGTCATCGAGGGTAGCTGCGGCATTGAGGATATTGTGCTGCGCGGCCCCTACGGAATTAACGTCATTCCAGCTTCCTCCGGGATCAGACGCATGACGGCGTTGAGCGCCACCGAACATGCCGGGCTGGTCAATGCATTCAGCGCGCTCGCACACATCACCGATATACTGATTATTGATACAGCTACTGGATTATCCGACAACGTCATACGATTTTGTACGGCATCCCAAGAGGTCATTATCGTTGTCTGTAATGATCCTAGCTCGGTAGCGGACGCCTACGCGATTATCAAGATATTACATAACGATTACGGGCTATTTCGGTTTCGGGTACTCATGAACATGGCGCCCAGCGCCCAAGAAGGACAGGTGCTTTTCCAAAAGCTTGTAGTTATCACGGAACAGTTCCTCGACGTCGCTCTTGACCTCATCGGTACGGTCCCATACGACCATCGCATCACCAACCTGGCTCTCCACCGGCGCGCTCTCTATGAGGCGCATCCAGAGAGCGCCACCGCGGCGGCATTCAAGCGTATTGCCATCCAATCCGATAAATGGCCCGCGCCATCCGCGGCAAGCGGCAAACTCGAGTTTTTTGTTGAACGGCTTATTCAGTCTGGCCAGGCGGGGGCAGTCAAGACGTGAACGAATTGGCAGTATCCAGGACAACTGCTCAAGCAAGCGCCAGCCAGCCATATGCCGACGATCTAATAACGCGGTATGCCCCGCTCGTTAAACGGATTGCGCATCACCTCATTAGCCGGCTGCCGCCCAGCGTGCAAATCGATGATCTGATTCAAGCGGGAATGATCGGCTTGTTGGAAGCCTCGCGAAATTACGATCCTTCGCAAGGGGCAAGCTTCGAGACCTACGCCGGGATCCGCATCCGCGGTTCGATGCTTGACGAGATCCGTAAGGGCGATTGGGCTCCCCGCTCGCTGCACCGCAAGGCTCGACAGGTGGCCAAAGCCGTACAAGAAATTGAAGCAGAGCAAGGGCGTGATGCGCGCGACTCGGAGGTGGCCGAGCGGCTAGGCATTACGCTCGATGAATACTATCAGATCCTCCATGATGCCACAGCGCACAAGGTATTCAGCTTCGAGGACGTACCATTGAGAGTGGAGGGGACGACGGAAGGCTTGACGCAGAAATTTCCGATACCACACGAATACGCGGAGAACCAAGATTTCCTGCAAGCGCTGGCGAACGCGATCACTGGCCTGCCCGAGAGAGAACGCTTAGTCATGTCTCTCTATTACGACGATGAGCTCAATCTAAGAGAGGTTGGAGAGGTGTTGGGCGTAAGTGAATCCCGCGTCTGTCAAATTCACGCTCAGGCATTAATCAGGTTGAGAGCTCGAATGAGTGAGTGCCTTAACGACGACTAGATTTTACTAGCCGCGATCGCCGGCGCGGTGCGTTAGGAGGTATGCATGAACAAAGACATGAAAATTCTGATAGTAGATGACTTTTCTACCATGAGGCGCATCATTAAGACGCTGTTGCGAGAGCTTGGGTTTTCGAACACCCACGAGGCGAATGACGGTAATAGCGCGCTACCGTTGCTCCAAAGCGGCGGTTTTGACTTCGTGATCACCGATTGGAACATGCCTGGTATGAGCGGCCTTCATCTACTGAAAGCGATTCGGTCGGACGCGCATCTAAGCACTTTGCCGGTGCTCATGGTCACCGCGGAATCCAAGCGCGATCAGGTTGTTGAGGCGGCGCGGGTCGGCGTCAACGGCTATATCGTGAAACCCTTCACGGCGGATACGCTAAAAGAAAAGATTGCGAAAATATGGGAGCGCGTTAAGGCCTAAGACCAATTCGACAGCGTACTACGCCGTGAACGATAAGGCGCTTTTGAGTGAGGCACGTAACCTCGTTACCGCGCTCGAACAGGGCAACGATGCCAAGGCGAATGGAATCTTGGAGAGGATCGCCGCGAGCCGCGAGGCGAATCTGTTCGTCGAGATCGGTAAACTCACGCGCGGACTGCACAATGCAATGCTCACTATAAGGCTTGACGCGCGCTTGATCGGAATTACCAAGACTGACATCCCTGACGCCAAAGAGCGGCTAAACGCCGTTATCACAAGGACCGAGGAAGCAGCGCATCGAACCCTTAACGCCGTTGAAGAGTTGCTGCCCATCGTAGACACCATGGCGATCAACGCGGATAAGATCCTAGATCTTCATCGCCGCCAGACGCGCGAAACGACGCAATTCGATATCGCCGGTGCAGGCGATCATCGGTTCACGGATTTCATCGCTAAGGTCAAGACCGACTCACAGAAACTGCACAAAAATCTCTCCGAAGTCTTAATGGCACAGGATTTCCAAGACCCTTACCGGGCAAGTCATACGTCGCGTCATTGAAGTCGTACAAGAAGTCGAGCGTAGTTTGGTGGATCTGATCCGAATATCGAGCACGCGGCGCAAAGCCCGTGCTAAAAAAAGCAACGGCGTTCATGCCGCAGGACCCGCGTCCAGCATGGCGGGCGAGCAGAGGAAGGTTTCAACTCAAGACGAAGTGGATTCATTGCTTTCGAGCCTTGGCTTTTAGCTCCAGGCTGTAGCCTTGGCGGACAGCGAGAAACATACCTGGCCAGCCTTGTTTTCACTCAGCGCAAGCGTGTATCCAGAGAGTGCCGCTTGCTGACCGGCTTGGTAAAGGCCGATACCCAGTCCGCTATATGATAATACAGGCTGCTTAAAAAGTTCATTGGCTCGGGCTGTAGCAATGGCGCTACCCTGATCGCACACCCTCAGACAAACACCCTCCGTCTCCGATTGAAGAATCACTGTGATCCCTATGCCAGTTTCCGCACGTCGTTTGACGTAGGCGTTTTCCAGCAAGTTGTCGATCACGCTATCGAATAAATCGGCTGGGATCGCCGTATGCGTACTGATTGTTGCCCGAAACTGAACGCCGTTGTGCCCATGGCGGGTGGTCGCTTGGTGCCACCAGTCCGCCACATCGATGAGCGTCAAACCCGCCTTCTCAGGTGCTTGAAGCTTGTCAAGCGCGCGCCGCAGGCGCTGAATGATAAGCGGTAGTTGCCGTTTTAGAATCAGTATGGTCCGCGGCTGCGCCGGTACGGCTTGTTCATCGTCGTTATCATCGAGCTGCAGGGCACTCGTCAGCGTATGCAGAGACTGCAGCAGATTCTTAATGTCGTGCGCGACGCGCGCCCCAGTTTCATAAATGGCCTGGAGGTGTGTACGATTCGCGAGCTCCAGCTCGCGAAGTTTCGCAAGGTGAAACTGGACCAGCACCTGCACCAACAGGTTGCAATGCAGTAATAAGCCCGGCCCCATCGGCCGGCGCGCATACAAAATGACGCTCACGTCGCCGGCCCTAAACGTCGTGCTATGCTCCGACACGCGCCCGATCTCGGCGCTCGCCGTCTTGGTTACCCAAGCGGCGCCTTCAAACCACGGTAAGCGGATGAGTTTGTTGATTGACACCTCGAAAAATTGGTCCGGGGACTGCTGCTGATCCGCTAATTTCGCCAATTCCGCCAGCCATTGCTCGAAAGGAGTGCCGATATTCATCAGCGATCGCTCCCACAATTGGGCCAAACCGATGAAGCCCATCCGTGGAGACAAGAGCCAACTGATGATAAAAAGAAAAAGCGCCAATCCGAGCAAGGATTGGAACAAGGCGACAGGATAATCGACCCCCAGATGGTAGGTAATCGCGATGCTCGCAACCGCAAGCATGGCTGTTATCAATGACGCGGTGATGGCCCTCAATAGATCGACGGAATACGAAGGTGCATCGCCTCCCGGATCGGGGGGCGCCATAAACACCCATGCGGGCACGGCGAGCAAGCCGTATTGAAACATCGTCGCCACGGCAGGCGGCAATGCTTTAACGTGAAAAACATGAGGAACGCAGCCAATGAGCAGATCGGACACGAGAAAAAACAAGACGGGCATATAAACCAGGCGGCCCGAACGGCGATAGGCTGGAAGTCCGCTCATTAGCCCGATCAGCACTACGAACCAACAGAAAAATATCCAGCGCTCCAACCAATAAGCCAAACCGATCGAGACCAGCGAAAAGAGCAGCATGTCTTTTAAACCAAACCGCTTCTCCAACCGCCAGAACGGCTGCCAAATGAGGAAAACCCCCGCATGCGCCAATAAGAGCGAGCGCGATTTTGAACTGCCGAAATCCCACCACACGGCGAGATGGAGCAGCAGCAGCATCGCCGAGAGGATACGGTACTCGTTCTTGCGAGAGAGATGTCTTGGGAATGCAGGCACGTGAAATTCGCGCGGTGTCAGGGGTAGAATAAAATTATAGGGCGGTTTGATTCCGCAAGATCAGGATGCTGATTAGCTTAGCGCTCGAACATCCGAAATGCATATGCTCGCAATCCTGACTATCGCCTTGTTTACGCTTCGCGAAGCGATTCAGAATCGACTCATTTCGCTCGTGCTAGCGGCCCTGATTTCGCTTTTCGGCCTCGCCGAATTTATCGGCGAAGTCGCGATCACGGAAAGCGCGGAAACCAAGGTCAGTATACTGAGCAGCGCGTTACGTTTCTTCGCCGCGCTCCTGACCAGCCTTTTCGTGACGATGAGCATGCTGCGCGAGCAACATGAAAAGAGTTTAGATCTCGTGCTGTCTCTACCGATCTCGAGAGCAAGTTACTTCTTCGGCAGGCTTCTCGGTTTCTCCGGCGTCACGATAGTCGTTGCGGCGCTGATCGGATTATGCCTGCTGCTGTATTCGCCCTCCCAGCGCGTCGTACCGTGGGTACTATCCCTCGCCTGTGAATTATTCATCGTCGCGAGTGTCAGCATTGTCTGCCTATTCACCTTCCGGCAAGCCACGCTTGCGTTGAGCAGCGTATTCGGTTTTTATGTGCTCGCCCGTACCATCGGGTCGATTCAGCTCATCGGTCACGGTCCGCTGACCGATCCCTCCGCGCCTTCGCAGCGGTTCATTAGTGGCGTAATCGATACCCTAGCCTTGCTGCTCCCCGATCTCGATCGCTACACCTCTAGCCAGTGGCTCATCTACGGTGCCCCTGCTGGACCGGACCTTGCCGCGATTATCGGACAAACAGTGATTTACCTCGTGCTGCTCATCGGCGCGGGTCTGTTCGATTTGTACCGAAAGAACTTCTAGGATGGGATGTCATGGCGAGAGAACGTCCACTGCATGAGGTGCCGGTGCCGGTATTATTATCACTGTGTTGCGGCCTTACCTTGCAGATCCTCTGGCAAACCGGACAGCCTGCCCCACAAGCGATCGGCCGGGCACTGTCGTCGCCTCCCCGGATCGACGTCCTGAAAGTTGCGAGCGTCGGGGAGCCGGAGGCGCTCGGACGAGTGCTCATGCTCTGGCTACAGGCGTTCGACAACCAGCCGGGTATTAGTATCCCCTTCCGGAATTTGGACTATGGCCGTGTCATCGGCTGGCTCGACGCGATTTTAGCTCTTGCCCCCCGCTCCCAATACCCATTGCTGGCCGCGAGCCGGTTATACGCCGAGGTTCCGGCGCCAGCTAAACAACGGCAGATGCTCGAGTTCGTGTACCGGCGGTTTCTGGACGATCCCAACCGGCGTTGGCAATGGCTTGCTCACGCCGCGGTGCTGGCCAAGCATCGCCTCGCCGATTTGCCCCTGGCGTTGCGCTATGCTGAGGCAATCGCGCACTATGCCACCGGCAAGGACGTGCCGCACTGGGCCAAGCAGATGCACATCTTCGTTCTCGAAGACATGGGCGAAATCGACACCGCTAAAGTCTTGCTCGGGGCCTTGCTC
The DNA here is from genome assembly GCA_050740455.1 of Gammaproteobacteria bacterium. GTDB lineage: Bacteria > Pseudomonadota > Gammaproteobacteria > JACCXJ01 > JACCXJ01 > USCg-Taylor. The sequence continues at coordinate 16,666 of JBOIDF010000054.1, forward strand.
GATAGCGGTACACTTACCGATCCAAGCGAAATTGCATTCCTTACGAAACGCTTGAAACAGCTGGAGGACCAGGTCGAAGACCACGGAAAGAAATGATTATCATCCGCAGTTATACCCGCGGGCGATCATCAATAGTACCTTTTTGATGGTTTCCCGCTTTTGCGGATCGAGTACCCGTCATGCCCGCGAAGGCGGGCATCCAGTTAAACGTGTGGCGGGGTGCAGTATATCTCGCGTTGAAAACTCGACAACCCTGTTGAAGAAGCGACGATTCGTATTCTGATAGGGCATGCTGGATTATACTTCTACATATAAATATCAACAAGATATGAGCCTGGAACATACGCTGCATGCAAGCTTATCACCTCGTTCAACGACAGGAGATGTTTATGGTCAACAAGGCAAAACAACAAGGTTTTACCCTGGTCGAAATCGCCATCGTGCTGGTCATCATCGGCCTACTTCTCGGCGGTATCTTGAAGGGCCAAGAATTGATTACCGCGGCGCGCGTGCGGAACTTCGCTGACCAGGCCGCCAGTGTCCAAGCCGCTTATTACGGGTTTATCGACCGTTACCGGGCGGTACCGGGGGATATGTTGGGAACCCAAGTCTGCGGCGCCATTGGCAATGTAGTGTCCGGGTGTCCAGGCGCTGGCGTAGGCGGAGTTGCGGGTGCCGGAGGCGGGAACGGGCAGATCGACGCAGGGAATTTTGGCGAAGCGGCTGCTGCGTGGGCGCATATGGCGGCCGCAGGATTCTTGCAGGGTAGTTATAGCGGCGTTGCTGCTAATGCTGCCGCCTACACGAACCCAGGACCACCGCTGGTGGCGCCGACTAATCCCTGGAACGGACATTTATTGCTCGCGAGCACCCCTGATTACATGAACGTTCCTCCGGGCCCGCCACCTCGATTGCACCTCATCACGGGAACTAATGTGCCCGTCAACATCATGCGGGAGGTGGATGTGAAGGTGGACGATAGCCAACCGGATAGCGGGATCCTACGCTCTGCAGCCCCAGGAGCGGCCACGTTTGGAACGGTAAGTGGCTCGGATCCCGCGTGTGTCCAAGCCGGTCCGCCCGCGATCTGGAACATTAACGCCGCCGCGCAGAACTGTAACGGGTATTTCCTTTATTAATACCCAATAACGTACTTCGAGACTTATACTTATACTCGCCCCCGCCTCCTTGGCGGGTTTTTTTGCCTACGTCCGTTTGGACAAGCCGTGGATCGCGCAGCAATTCACTTCGAGGGCGTATCGAAGCGGTTCGGAAAGCTGCAGGTCCTCGATAACGTTGATCTCCGTGTCCGTAAAGGCGAGTTTTTCGGCCTCGTTGGGATCAACGGGGCCGGTAAGACGACCTTAATTAAATGCCTCTTGGATCTATGTGCCCCCAGCGGCGGGTCCATCGAAATCTTTGACCTCCCCCACGTTCAACCCGGGTCAAGATCCCGGCTCGCGTTCTTACCCGAGCAGTTTATTCCGCCGAATTTCGCCACAGGCAATGAGTTTCTTCGCTTCATGACCGCAATGCACCGCCAGCCATGGCAATTGAACAACGTTGAGGCAACTCTACATACGCTGGACCTCGATCCAATGGTGTTGCGAAAACCGGTGCGATACCTTTCGAAGGGAATGGCGCAAAAACTCGGTCTTGCCGCCACTTTACTGAGTGGCAAAGATCTATACGTTCTCGATGAACCGATGAGCGGTCTCGATCCGAAAGCCCGTGCATTATTTAAACGCGATTTGCTGGTCCGCAAGAATGAGGGCCTGACGTTGTTTTTCACCAGCCACATGCTTGCCGACATCAGTGCGCTATGCGACCGAATGGCGGTATTACACCAGGGACAGATCCTTTATCAAGGCGCGCCCGCGGCATTTTGCGAGCACTTCGGCGCCACCGAGTTAGAAGAAGCTTATCTGAACTGCGTCGGCGCAACGCCGTAAGCCCTCCTGCGTTTGCGCGCGGAGCTCGCGGATCTATACTAAAGTTAAAGCGCAACTTGCCGCCAAGTAATCGACCTCTCCGCTTCATAACAATCTTCTCCACACGAAACCCGATGAGCCAGGCAGAACCTCCAATTTCCCCAGCGGTAGCTTTGCAAATCCTAGAATCCCTTCCCATCGGGATATTCGTCGCCGACGGCGGCGGAACGATAATCTGGGCAAACGACGCTCTATGTTCACAACTCGCCGTCACCTATCAATCCACCATCGGAAGATCCCGAGACGAGCTGCCCGTGAACCGGATCCTCACCTTATTCAAAACGGTTGAGACCTTTCAACTCCCTGCCACGTCCGGCCACCCAGAGCGTTGGTTGAATTTCATTGCTCGCCACGTGCAGATGGAACCCGGGCAGGCGTTCGAGGTGGCGTGCGTCGTTGATGTCACGCACTATGAGATCGTTCGAAAACGCAAGCATTTAAACTCAATCTCTGCGGCGCTGAACGAAACTGATCCGGATACTGGATTGCTTACGCAACCGTCGGTGATGGCGCAGTTGGTCTCCGAGGTATCGAGAAGCCGTCGCTATAACAACGCCTTAGCGGTTTTCATGATAAATCTGGGCCAGCCAACGCCTAGCGCCACATCCGGCCGCACAGCGGCGCTAATTCAGACCGCCCGCTTCCTTAAGGAAAGGCTTCGCTGGGTAGACATCATTGGCCGCTGGGGAGGCAGCAGCATACTCGTGGTTTTGCCTGAGACCAATCTCGAATCAGCGACGCAACTTGCCGGAAAACTACGTGAGGAGATGGATAAATCCGAGGTCCTAGAATGGGCCCGTGATCCCGCAGCCGAAGGCTTGGCGATAAATTTGAGCGTCACGGCGTGGAAGAAAGGTGACGATGCCGTCAGCCTAACGAACCGAGCCTCTAAGATAGTAATCGAGGATCCCGCACACGGCGCCGCGACAGTAAGTGTGGTTTAGTCGGCTTCGACAATCTCGAATTCGTGAGTAATATTAGCTGTCTTCCCGAGCATTATCGAGGCCGAGCAGTACTTCTCCGCCGACAGCCGAATAGCTCGCTCAACTTGCTGTGGCAATAATCCTTTTCCACGCACTAGGAAACGCTCGTGGATCGACGTAAACACCTGGGGCGGGCTATCTGCGCGTTTGGCTTCGATCTCGACTCGACAACCCCTAACGTCTTGCCGAGCCTTCCGTAGTATTGATACCACATCGTAGGCCGTGCAGCCTCCCATGCCCAGTAACACCATCTCCATTGGCCGAATGCCCACATTTCGGCCGCCGCCCTCCGGCGGGCCGTCCATCACCACGGTGTGGCCGCTGCCAGATTCGGCCACGAACAAGGCGTCTCCCGCCCATTTTATAACCGCACGCATGACGCTTTCCGGGATAATTGTGCCTAAAAGCGTTTTACGCGGTTACACCCTTACGCCCCTTGCTAAACAACCTTCGAGCGTATCGTTCTATACCATGAGGTAACCCCTTGTCGATTCTCGTTCCCATTAAGCGCACCAGTGATCCACTGATAGAAGAGTTTCTAGGCCACTGCCGTCGCGCGCAGTATTCCGCCAGAGCGATCATCATAACACGCGGGGATCCGGCCGACGAACTACTGTACGTTATCAATGGGTCTGTAACCGTTATACTGGAGGATGATAGTGGGCACGAAATCGTTCTTGCTTACCTGAATTCCGGCCAGTTCTTCGGGGAAACAGGGCTTTTCGTCGAGAACATAAAGCGGACCGCGTTCGTCCGGGCGAGAACAAAGTGCGAAGTAGCGCAAATCAGCTACGACCGCCTGCGTAATCTTCCCGCGATCTACCCTCACATCGTACGCTTGCTGGCGACGCAAATAGCCACGCGGCTCTTGAAAACTAACCGCAAGGTACGAGATCTGGCGTTTCTGGATGTTTCGGGCCGCATCGCTAGGACCTTGTTAGACCTTTGCAAGGAACCCGATGCGATGACGCATCCCGATGGGATGCAGATCAGTGTTACGCGTCAAGAACTAGGCCGTATCGTCGGCTGTTCGCGGGAGGTTGTCGGACGGGTATTAAAGATTTTCACCCAACAGGATCTTATTCAAGTGAAAGGGAAGACGATCGTGGTCTGCGGCGTGCGATAAGCGGTCCGGGAACCTGCGCGCGTCTATGGGGTTCACTGCTTCACTCACTTACCTCGGGAATGACCCAATAACTTTGAACAGACGGACGAGAGGAAGAATTGTTGCGTTTCGATGCCGTACTGGGCGGGGTCCACCGCACGCACGATCGACAAGGGGTTACCCGATTGATCCGTCGCCTGTTTGAAAAGATCGACAATCGAATACGATTTGTAATGTGACTTGTCCGATCCCAGCATGAGCATGATCCGGGGCCGAAGCTGGCGCACGCGATTTTGGCTGATCACGACCCCGACCTCGCCCGTCGTGAGCTCGACGAGGGTCCCGGTCGGGTAAACGCCGAGCGTTTGAATGAACTGCTCTACAAGTTCGGCTTGAAAGCGCGTATTGCGCTGTCGGTAAAGCTGCTGGAGCGCTGCGTGCGGGGAAATCGCGGAGGCATGTAGCCGGTCGCTCGTGCATGCATCAAACCACTCGGCGATTGCCACCATTCGGGCAAACACCGGGATTGCGGGCCCCTGCAGCCTGTTGGGATAACCACCCCCATCGAACCACTCGTGGCGGCAGGCAATGATGTCGATCACCTGCTTGGCGATGCCGGGGGTTTTGGTCAAAAGCGCTACGGCCGCTTCCACATGGCGCCTGACGAGGCTAATCTCCTCCTCCGACAGCTGGTTCGAACTCATTAGTAGATCCGATGGGAGATTTGCGGTGCCTATGTTGCTCAGCAAGGCACCGAGGCCCAGGTTGGAAATCTCACCCGAGGAGAATCCCAAATGGCGTCCCATGGCTACCGCTAGCGCGCTCGTGTCAACGTGGTGATAATGGGTATAGCCATTCTTGTCTTTCATGAGCCGAAGCCACATCGCGCTGTCCGGGTTTCGCAGGATACTTTCCATCATTCCGCGCACCGCCGCTTTTACGGCAACGATGTGGATCGCCTTTCCGTGTTTTACGTCCTCCAGGAGCTCGCTTAACGATTCGCGTAGTTCGCGCCGCACACCGTGTGCGCCGCTATATTCGTCTTCGAGCGTCGTCCGGTCTTCGTAAAACGTGGGATTCACGGGCCGAAATTCCACGACGCCACCGAAGGTCCCTCCTGGCAGCGGAATACGGCTTGGCGCAGGCACCGGGGTAGATATAGGAGGAGCTAGCGGCGACTCGCCAGGCGATAGCAGCCGATCGAGCACAACATTCTGGGCGCGTTTGGCCCGTGCTCGCTCGGGATCGCTCGCGATCGCCTCGCGCACCTTATCAGTCCTGATGAATACGTACTGACAGTGTTGTTGCAGAAGACTTATTGTCGTCTGGTCTTGAATCCACACACCTTCGATCGGGAAAGGCGTCCCCAGCCACGGACGGTCGAGCCGGGAGACGAACATGTTGAGCTGCAGGTTTTGAGTGCTGATTTTTGATTCCATCGCGGCACAGCCCCAGTGCGTGACGAGATAAGCGTTAAAATCGCAACGAAGTGAAATGTAAGCTTGACCTCTGTGTATCGGATGCTAACCCTATTACTTGAACCGGGGAGAACGCCTTGTCTACACCTCACTCCCGCAGCAGCGCACGCGCCTCTTGGTGAAATTTCGATGGTACGGCCGCGACCGATGCGTGTACCCCGAGCGGATCGCTGGGATCGACGCCTTCCATGAACGGTTTGCGTCGATCGATATTGGTCGTTTGGTAAACCTTGCCAATCCAGTTATTTATCACGGCCTCCGCCGTGTCGTGCCAGGTATTATCGACATAAGGAACGATCAGGTGTTCCGGCATTTGGGGAATCGGAGCGGCTCGCGCGCGCGCCATTTTGACCTCTTCGCCGTATTCCTCAAGGATCGCCTGAGTCATCGGTGTGAGATAGTTCACCGGAAAGGGCGGGTATTCATCGACATCAGCCCTTGCGAAACGCAGCACTTCGCGTTTATATTCTTTTAACAAGCTGACGGTGTCATATTCGGGATGGCCCTGAAAGAACACGATACGGAAACCGTCCTCACTCACCGCGATATGCACACCCGCCTCATCGCTCTCGACGAGTGCCAAGAGCCCTGCGGATTCAAACTGCTCGCGAGCGATCTCGTTGAAGCGCGAGTGCGGCACGTCGAAGCGCGTATTGACGCCGGCAATGAGCGGGTGCCGGCCGTCCGTGATGTAATGGGAATACACACCCCAGCGCTTGGATTTCAACCGCCGCCGCTTCTTGCCGTGACGGAACTGCAGTACGGCGTGGGTGGCAAGGCAGGAACACAGGGTTGAGGTCACGTTGCCATATGCCCAATCGACGATCGCCATCAAGGGCTGCCAAAAAGGTTCGAGCGCGAGGTCCGGTTGCGTCACGTTGGCGCCGGTGATGATAAGCGCATCGAGCCCGGCTGCCTTGATATCGTCAAAGGTCTCGTAATACCGCGCGATGTGAGCACGGGCATCGGGCCCGCGTGTTAGCTCATCGAGCGTAAAGGGGTGAACATAGAACTGTGCGATCTGGTTGCTTTCCCCGACCAGCCGTAAAAACTGCCGCTCGGTAGCTTCTAGCGCTTTGTCCGGCATCATATTGAGCAGCCCGATGTGCAGCTCGCGGATGTCTTGATGCAGAGCGATGTCGTTTGGGATCACCGTCTCGCCTTCCTGTCGCAAGTCCGCGAACGCCGGCAGGTTCGAATTTGCAACGAGGGGCATTACCCGTCTTCCTTTCGAACCGCTTAGGGAAGCTCTGCAAAAGTTACTGCGCAGCCCATCTGCTTTGTCGCGTGCTCGCTCGTCGCTCGCCTATCTACCCGATATGTCTCGCGACTCGCTCCGCGGCTTCGCGCATCTAGGCTTGCTCGCGACACTTTTTCAGCGCTTCCTTAGAGGACTCGCGGGCGATCGCGGTCTCGACGAGGTGGAGAAAATCGGCTTCGCTTTGGATCTGAGCGATCTCCGCCGTCGTGACGGTGTAACCGTACCTTTCGGCGATCGCCTGATACCGAGGGATGCGCGCGTAGAATAACCTGGGGAAAATCCAGCGCACGAATTCATCCGGATCGATGAGCGCGACATAAGCGAGTTTGCGTTCCCGCTTGAACTCAGCGAGCTGCTCATCCAGAAAGACATTTCGGTAGTACAGTGGCTTTGGATCTTCAGCGGCGCGCCGGATCAATGCCTGCTCGTCAACTTCGGTCGCCGCGATATACAGCACCACCGTATGCTTGGCGAGGGTGTCCAGCACCTCGTGATCATCGAGCTCGCACACGCTGCCGCCCGCATCGTTGACGAAGTGCCGGTAGCCGTAAATCTCCTTCGCCTTGCGAATGAATACGGGCACATCCTTCATCGCCGCAATTTCCGCTTCGTGGTGGAGAGCTTGACGACGCTTAAACTCCGTGAGCCCCAAACCACCCGCCTCGGGGTTTCCGAGCTTCCCAAGGAAGGTGGAAACGGGTTTTAGATTTTCCACCGTGATGTTGTTGCAGATGTAGATAGAGTCAGCGCGCAACAGCTCCCGCAAAAACGGAATCTGCATGGCTTGCTGCTTGATATTGTCGAGGATCGCTTCGCCCAAATACCGGGTGCCGATGCGATAATCACCGGAATAGTGGAACCAATGACTGCTTCTGAGGATATTCGCGAGATGCGTCTTGCCTACACCAGACATGCCGAGAAGCGTAACGCTCTTGTTCTCCCAAGCCCTGAATTGGTCGACGTTCAGTTTCACCCGATTCTGGCATCTACTCAATTGACTGGAATCGCTGCTTGAAGCGATGCAGGTAAGCTCTTTGGACCGGCAAAGCTACGATCACGAGCAGCCGAAGAATCGCAAACGGTAAAAAGTCATCTGAGTACGCTCCCTCCTGCTTCGGTAAAAAGAATCGGCATCGTAAGCCTAGGAAACATTCGCGCACTGCGCAAGCACCCGGAGCTTTGCGGTGGGATCGTGTGATCTCGCTGCTAAGCGGCATGGGTTTCAATAAACCGGTCCCAATTCTCTTGCCGTAGTTCCACGGGGGCCGCGTCGTGTTCGGGACAATCGAACCGCAAGTGGCGCTCGCCAAACCTTGCGTTTACAAAGACGCAATGATGCGGCGTATCCGGATCGTCGTACACACCTGGGCGGAAATGCCGGCACGTCACACACATGCGCGAAATTGGAACCTCGCCCCGCTCCTGCAAGGCATGGATCATCTTGATCAGCCCGCGACAAAATATCTCTTGTTCCACCGGCGACAGCTCATCGACGGCACCGATCAAAAAATCCGGCCAATGGGCCGTGCGTTCCGCCTCGCCGCGTCCCTTGGGCGTTAACTGAACAAGCAGCGCCCGCTGGTCAGTCACCGCTCGTCCTTTGCTAACCAGTCCCTTGCGGACTAACGCGGCCACCGCCTCGCTTGCCGTCGGGACGCTTACCGCTAGCGCTCTAGAAATAGAAAACAGTCTCCACTCACCCATCCCCTTCGCGTGCAGAAGCGCAAGGATCGCGCCCTGCGTCGGCGTCAGGCCCTGGCTCCCGGCGTCCTTCCAAGCATGGCTTTTAAGAGCAAGCCCAATCTTCGCCAAGCCCGATATCAAACGCTGGTTCAGCGGGTCGCTGATCCCATCAAAAATCGTCGCCGCCATAGGTAATATTTCCTTAGGAGTCCTTATTAGTACACCGGTAAGCCGGTATACTGTCAAGAGCAAAAGCGAGTGAAAACAAATTTCCGCGCTAATACTAGTGTAGTGTTTCACAAATGGCTATACATTGGCAGACTGCTTCGCCATCGTTTCGCGAGCGCGCTGGATCTTGGCGAGGATGTCCGCACCCTTGGCGCGCCAGCGATAGGGCTTGGGATCGAG
>JBOIDF010000055.1:0-24221 GCA_050740455.1 Gammaproteobacteria bacterium
GCGAGCAAAGTCGCGTCTCGTTCATGTCGATCACCATGGCTGCCATGATCGACCCAAACGCTACCTTTCAGACTCATACCTCGGTTGGAAACACACACCCACGTTCAGACTCATACCATATTGGAAACGACTCGGGGTTGACAGATCGTTCGTTTGAGGTCAAAGTCGCGCCCGACGAGGATGGTCAGATGCGATTCCGTCGCCCAAATTTCTCCCGACCACGTTCGCGGCGGCTATTGCCTCGGGCGCCCTAGGAGCCTGTCGGACTTAGCCAAAGTCTGCCAAATGACACAACTTTCGGCGCGACAGCGTTCGCTATGGGCGATTAAACGTGACGTGGCGGTCTGCGAACTGACAACGATGCGCGAATTCATCATTCGTTTCGCCTATGGAATTGTACGAAGATTTTTTGTTAAGTCCGACAGATCATTCGCCGTCATAGCCCATCCGTCCCGCGTTGACGCGCAAGACCCTCATGCAACACCTTCCGGCCATGAGCTCTCCTCTGCAATTGCGTTCCTGTACTCGACTCAAACCCACGTCGCCTATCAAGGCCTTCCGTCGCTCGAGTACGGCAGCTGGCCCCAGTGCATCTCCTTCGCACCTCGCGGACCATTCGTCGGGGACCTGAACCCTTTTGTCGTCTCCTTTATCTACCATGCTCTCGTCGTCGCTGCGAATTGTCACCTCGGTGCAGACGATCTCTCGGAGGAGAGCCACGCTCTCATTCGTCAAATGCGGGACGACGCTATTTGTTTTATGCGGCAGTTTCGCTCTACGTGCCAAGGCTGTTCAACGGCCTACACCTATGGCTTTTGGCCATATGTGCCGCCAAAGCGCAGTGTGCTCCTGGAGATTCCGTCTAAACTGCTGCAATTGCAAGCAGGGTCACTACGCCTCGGTGGCTCTCGCGGCCCGGTCAACATTGAATTCTACCCCCGCGCATGGCAGCTCCCTGCCGATGCCGACGACACGGCCTGCGTTTGGGCCGCTCTCATGGAACACACCTCCACAGAAAGCAACACGCATAGTGCACCTCACCTTTGTGAAGTTTTTGCCGATTGGAGGGACATCGGTACAAACAAGGTTCGAAATCGGCAGGAGTGGCTTCCTGTCGGTAGCGGCGCCTATCTCACCTGGATGCCTTGCCCGTGCAAGGCTGCAGAGCACCGGGCTTGTCGTGATGGTTGGTGCCCAAGTGGGCCCAAGCTCAACGACGTTGATATCGTAGTTAATGCCAATGTGCTTTACGCGCTTGGCACGTTTGGACACCGTGAATGCACGGGCTTCGAAGACGCTGTACGCGCAATAAACGATGCCCTAGACTATACGATGCAAGCCTTTGGGCGAATAGAGGCATCCATCCTGAGCTCATATTATCCAAATAACAACGCCCTTCATTACTGTGTAGCACGTGCATACCGTTGCGGCGATGTCCTCGATTTGAGCCCCTCTGTCAAGGCGATTACCACTGATCTCACCAATACCGCACATTGGGCCAAAGGCGGCACATGCCATTGGGGGGATGGCGATGGCTTTCTCGATACGGCCTTCGCGTGCTCAACTCTATTGATGCTCGGGTACCAGGGTCCCGAAATCGATGCCGGAATGACCTACTTGCTGTCCGGCCAGGATCCGGTCACAGGTGCTTGGCCGGCCGAAGTGTTGTCCGTTGCTAACTTCCCAACTGGTGACAGATTCACCTGGCAATCAAGCGCGCTCACGACCGCGATGGCCGTAGAGGCCATTTGTCGGTGGAAGGACCGAGGGCTACACAATGCGGACTAATAAATTGTGTGATTACGAGACTTGAACGGACGGGTCGCCGTGATCACCGAGGCAGGTGGACGGTCGAGGAGCTGGGAGAAGGAGGCGCCGCGTCTGGCCGACGTTGTCTTCGATCTGGGCAACCCGTACGGGGACTGACATGGGATACGACACCCCGATCGAGCTCTCTGACCATCACCTCGGTGGGCCAGCGCTTCGCTGAGCCACCCTGCCTCCCGGAGGAACTGCTCATGGCTGCACCGCCCATGGATCACCTGGAGCTGACGGATCTCTCGGATCCGATCATGTTCACGAACCCGTTCCCGCGCTACGCAGAGCTGCGCCGCAACGCCCCCGTGTCGCGCGTCAGGTCAAAACAGCTCGTGCGGCAGGGCGGCTACCTCCTCGCTCGCTACGACGACGTGATGATGCTCCACACCGACAAGCGGTTCTCGAACGACTTCATGATCAACGGCCGTCCCGGTTTGATGAAGCTCATGCCCCGGATGTTCCGCCTGCTGGCCGACAGCATGGTCTTCAAGGACGACCCGGACCACAAGCGGCTGCGTGGTCTCGTCAACAAGGCGTTCACCCCGAAGATGGTCCAACGCATGGCGGACGACATCGAGCGGACCGTCGCCGTGCTCCTCGATGATCTGGATGGCCGTGACGTCGTCGACCTGGTGGAGCAGTACGCCGTACCCCTTCCCTTGTCGGTGATCGCCGAGATGCTCGGTGTCAGTGACGCCGACCGCGACCAGTTCCACACATGGATGAAGCGGTTCTCCGCGGGTGCCGTCGGGGGCCCGATCCAGCTCATCCGCAGGCTTCCGGACGGGCAGCGGTTGATGCGGCTGTTCGAGCGACTCGCCGAGCAGCGTCGGGCCGAGCCCGATGATCGGCTCATCTCAGCCCTGGTGCGGGCTAACCAGGAAGGCGACCACCTCAACGATCAGGAGGTCCTCGCGATGATCTACCTGCTGTTGCTCGCCGGTCACGAGAGCACCGCGAACCTCATCGGCAGCGCCACGCTCGCGCTCCTCGACAACCCGGAGCAGCTGATGCGTCTGCGAGAGCACCCGGAGCTGATCGACACCGCCGTCGAGGAGCTCCTCCGCTACACCACTCCGGTGCCGTGCGGCGCGGCCCGGATCGCGTTGGAGGATGTCGAGGTCGCAGGCGTGACCATCCCGAAGGGGAGCCACGTGCTCGGGATGATCATCTCCGCCAATCGTGACGAAGGCGTGTTCGACCAGCCGGACGTGCTCGACCTCGGTCGCGACCCGAACCGTCACATCACGTTCGCGGTCGGGGCGCACTACTGCCTCGGCAGCCAGCTGGCCCGCCTCGAAGGCAGGACGGCGCTCGCCGCGTTGGTGCAGCGGTTCGAGCACATCGAGCTGGCCGTCGCCCGCTCGGAGCTGCGGTACAAGCCGACGCAGCCGCTGCGCGGGTTGCGCAGCCTGCCGCTCAGGTTGCGGTGATCGCAGTGGGGGAGGCAAGTGAACAGTTCGACTACCCGGTCAATAACGAGGACGATCGAGCGGGCACAGCTCCTCGGCCTCGATGCGCCGGAGGGAGACGGCGAGCCGGCCGGGGACGGCGATGCGATGCACGGGACGCCGGTGAGCCGCGGCGTCGCTCTCGGGCCGGCACGGGTGGCTCGCACGATCGAGGAGGCGAAAGGGATCGATCCGGGAGAAATCCTGGTCGTACCATTCACGGATGTCGGGCGGGCGCCTTATTTCGTGCTCGCAGTGGGCCTCGCCTCCGAGATCGGCGGAACGCTCTCGCACGGCGCGGTCGTCGCGCGCGAGTTTGGATTGCCCGCGGTCCACCTGACGGGCGCGACGAAGCGGTTCCGGACCGGGGACATATTGCGGGTCGACGGGACGATGGGAGAGGTGCGGCGGCCCCGCTGAACGAATTCGCGGGGAGCCCCGCTCAGGGACGGCGCGCGCGGTGGTCGGCGATGATTCGCGCATGAACGCCTTGACGGGTTCATTGGCTTGAACGATTGAATTGCGGAACGTTGAATCGGAACATCTCCCTTCGGGAAAAGCATAGGCGCATCAACGATATTTCGCAACGTGCAGCCGCGGGTTATTTACTTAAACCATCGCGGCGGTGATGAGCACAGCCGATTCGGTGATCTCGACCACCGCTCCGGCCGTATCACCGGTCGCGCCACCGAGGCGGCGGAGCATGGCGGCGCGCATTAGCATAAACGTAGTGAATACGGAGGCCAGCATCCACAAGCCATCACTGCCTATCGTCATCGGGACGGCGGCCACGACAACGAGCACGACGATGACCGCCGGCCGGCGTGGAAGCGCTCGGGCGTGAACCTCCCCCAAACCGCCGGGCCGGACGTAGGGAGTGGTAAGAAACAAAGCCAGCAACGCGCCGCGTCCGAGCATGGGTGCAAGCACCAGCGGTAACTGTTGGGCGGCCAGCGCTTCCAGCGCGCTAAGCTTGACCAGCAAGACCACTATGAGCGCCACCGCGCCCGCCGGACCGCAGGCCGGATCCTTCATGATCGCCAGGCTGCGCTCGCGATCCCCCCGCCCCCCGGCCCAGGCGTCGGCGCTGTCGGCCAGCCCGTCGAGGTGCAGCGCACCGCTCATTAACACCCAGACGCCCAGAAGGATCGCCGCGTGCAGCAGGGTGCTGGCCTCTCCCAGCGCCCAAGCCAACGCGGCCAGGGTGAATCCGAGCAGCAGACCGACCAACGGGTAATAGAGCAGGGACCGGCCAATGTCTTGTTCGCCGGGAGTGTCCGGCAAGCGCACCGGAAGCCGGGTCAGAAACTGCAGTGCGATGAGGAAGGCTTGCAAGCGCTTCACGGCATCACAGGGTGCCGCGATCGCACCTGCATCGTACCGTCTGCATTAACGCGGCCGCACAGCCGGTGCAGCGAGGCGGGCTGGACCTCGATCTGCAACGATTTCTCGAGCGGTGTTCCCAACGCCTGGCAGAGCAGGATGCGGATCGGTCCGCCGTGGGTGATGAGCAGCAGGCGCTGACGGCGATATTGCGTTATCACGGCTTTCAGGGTGCCGAGCGTGCGTGACTGGAGTTGCGATAAGGTTTCCGCGCCCGGAGGTGTATAGTTAAGCGGGTCCTGCCAGAAACGGGTCAGCGCCTCGGCATCGATGGCCGCGAGGTCAGCGGTCGTGCGTCCTTCCCAGGCGCCGAAGTGCATTTCCCGCAAGTCCTGGTTGAGCTCGATCGGCAGCGAGCGGCGCCGCGAGAGCTCACGGGCGAAACCGGCGCAGCGTGCGAGGGGAGAGCTGACGATGCGATCCCAATGGGCGTCTTCGGGGAGAGCCGCCCACATCTGCGCCCAACCCTCGGCGGTGAGCCGATCGTCGCTGCTGCCGCGATAGCGCGCGCCGCCCTCGGCTTCGCCGTGCCGCAGCAGATCCACGAAAGTCATCGCACTCGGCCCCGCGCCTAGCGTTCCTTCCCGGAAACACCGGCCTCGGCAAAGGTGGCCATGTCCCGGTGCAAGGCGCAGGCGAGCCGCAGCAAGGGGACCGCGGCCGCGGCGCCGCTGCCTTCGCCGAGCCGCAGGCCCAGATCGAGGAGCGGTTGCGCGTCCATGGCCGCGAGCACTTGGCGATGACCCGGCTCGGCCGAGCGGTGGGCGAAAATAAACCACTGGGCCGCGCCCGGATTTAGGCGCGCTGCCGCGAGCGCCGCCGTGCCCGCGATAAAGCCGTCCATCAGCACCGGCAAACCCAGTTGGGCGCACCCGAGATAACTGCCCGTGAGCGCCGCGATCTCGAAACCTCCCAGACGCCGCAATGCTTCGTAAGGGTCGGCGAGATGCGGGCGATGTAAAACGAGCGCGCGCCGGATAACGTCCACTTTATGCGCGACACCGGCGGGCGCGAGCCCGGCGCCGGGTCCCGCGAGGTGTTCGGGCGGGAGGCCTAGGAGAGCGCAGCCTAACGCGGCGGCGGCGGTGGTGTTGCCGATCCCCATCTCGCCCCCGATGTAGAGCTGCGCCCCGGCGAGAAACGCGCGTTCGGCCGTGTCGCGGCCGGTGCGCGTCGCGCGCGCGCATTGCTCCGGGCTCATGGCCGGTGCGCGAGAAAGATTTTCCGTGCCGGGACCGAGACGGCAGTCCAGGACGCCTTCGAGCGGTCCGGGATCGTTGACAGTACCGAGATTGATGACTTCGAGGATTGCGCCCAGCTCGCGCACGAGGACATTGATCGCGCCGCCCCCGCGGGCGAAGTTGCGTAGCATCTCCACGGTGACTGCTTGCGGAAAGGCCGAGACCTGCTCGGCGGCGACCCCATGATCGGCGGCGAATACCGTGATGTGCACGCGCGCTACGGCGGGCTTGGGCGTGCCTTGCAACGCGGCGAGCCGGATCGCGAGCGCCTCGAGTTGCCCCAGCGCACCCGGAGGCTTGGTCAACTGCAACTGACGGTCCGCCGCCTCGCGGCCCGCGGCCGCGTTCGGCGATGCGGCCGGCCCTCGAAGCCAGTCAATCGCATCATTCATAGCTCTTCTCCTTTCAACACCCAGGGCAGACCGGCCAAGGTGAGGACGACACGCTCGCAGCGCTCCGCGAGCGCCTGGTGCAAGCGCCCGGCCTCGTCCGCGAAGCGGCGGCTCAGGGCATCGAGCGGGACGATGCCGAGGCCGGTCTCATTGCTCACCAGGATCAGGTGAGCTTCGATCTCGGGCAGCACGGCCAGCAGCGCGTCGCGTTCTTTCGCGAGTAACTCCTCGCCCGCGCAGAGAAGCTGCGTGAGCCAGAGCGTGAGGCAGTCCACGACGGCACAACGGCCTTGCACCGCATGCGCGCGCAGGGCGGCGGCGAGTGCGTAGGGTTCTTCCACCACTGTCCAGGCGCCCGGACGCCGCTGCCGGTGCAAGTCGATGCGCTCGCGCATCTCCGCATCGCCGGCGATCGCGGTGGCGACATAGGTCACAGGCAGCCCGCTTTGCAGGGCCAGCGTCGCGGCGAGCCGGCTCTTGCCCGAGCGCACCCCGCCTAGGATCAGTGTCTTCAATGTCATCCAGCGCTAAAAGGTTTTCAAGTACTCGATGAGTGCGCTTTTCTCCTCCCCGGAGAGGTGGGTCCCGAACTCGTGCCCTTGGTTTCCATTGCCTCGCTTGCTGACGTTGTGGCGTGTCCCGATGCGCTCGGCCTCGGGCCCCTGCGCGATGAACCCAGCCCTATCGGGATCGTAGACATCGTAGCCCCGATAGAAAACGCGCGGGCGTTTTGCCGCGGCGTCCAAGAGATCGCGCAAGGTCGGTACCGAGCCGTTATGGAGGTAGGGCGCGCGCAGCCAGATCCCGTCGAGGTGTGGCACCTTGTATCCGATGAGGCCCTCTTCCACGAGGCCGCGGCGCTCGATGCCCATGGCCGCGACCGCCCGGTTGGCCTTGACGGCGGCGCTCCTGGTCCAGCGATCCAAGCGGCCGCGGCTGGTGCCGATCTCGACCAGCGGCAGCGGTCGGCCGACCCGGCCGCTGTCCTCGGCGTGGCAAAACGCGCATTGCGCATCGAACACGGCCTGTCCGTCAGCGGCCTTCGCGGTGTCGATCGGGAACGGGTATGCGGGCGGCGGGGTGTGTTTGGCGTAGTCCGTGATCCACTGCGCCTCCTCGATAAGCTCCTCCCTATCATGCGGCGCGCCGCCCAAAAGCCCGAGCGCTGAATCCATGACGACTGTATACGCATCCCAGCTGTCGCCGGCGAGGTTCACGCGTTGCGGATCCCTGTCGCCGGGCGTCGAGTCGTATTTCTTGAGATTCCAGATCGCTGGAAAGTCGGCCGGGCCGAAGGCGTCGTCGATAGGGTTCAGAGAATAGCTAATGAGATTTATGACGTCGTCCCGTCCGCGTCCCCAGTCGGCGACGTCGGTGCGGTAGATCGACGGGTACTGCGACTCGCGTTCCAGCAAGCGCTGCTTGGTGGCCGGGATGATGACGAAGCGGTACATCAGCGTGTCGATCCAATCGAGAGAGGTGACGTTTTCGATCTCCTGCAGGATATTGTCACTGTTGAAGCGCGGATCCTTAGCGCAATCGATAATGAAGCGCAAGAATGCCTGGATATTCGTCGTGTGACCCGGTCCCAGCGGCGCGAACACGGGCTTGGCATCGGGCGCGGTCCGATAACGCGCGGTGTGACACAGGGCGCAGTTGTTGGCGACGCGCGGAAAACCGAGAGTCTTTTTCGTGAACCCGATGGGCAACTCCTGCCCTTCCTCCCAAGGCAGGCCGAGCGCGGCGTAACCGCCCGGGCCCGGAAGCTTTTCGGGAAACATCCGCGGCAGGACGTAAAAGATCCAGTACGGAATACCCGCGTCCCGCTCCGCCCCGATCGAGCCATACATGAAGCGCGTCGCGTCGTCGCGCCGCACCCAATCCGGTTGCGGATGCTCGCGAAATCCGCGCTCCCAGGCGATGTAACCCAGGACGCCGGCCAGAAGCGACAGGATTAGGAGCAGGATGTGGCTCCGCTTGGGACCGTTCCGTGGGGTGTCGGTCATGCTAAAAGGTCTTGAGATACTCGAGCAAGGCGTTTTTTTTGTCCGCGGACAATTCGGTGCCGTATTCGGCTCCTTCGTGCCCCTGATTGCCGTTGCCCGGGACCCTGGTATCAAAGGCGAAGAGCTTTTTACCGTCCGCCTCGGGTAGGTCAGAGCGAAATCCCACGTTCTGCGGGTCGTAGACATCATTGCCGCGATAGAACACCGTCGGCCGGTTGTCGCTCGGCTCCAAGAGGTCGCGCAGGCTCGGCACCGAGCCGTTGTGCAGATAGGGCGCGCGCAGCCAGATCCCGTCGAGCGGCAGGTTGGCGTAACCGTGGGTTTTGTGAAAATGCGTGAAGCGATAGGTGTTTTCCTCCTCCGCCTGCACGGCCGCCAAGCGTCCGCTAGCGCCCGCTCCCGCGGTGGTTTGCGATCCGCCGGCGCCGAAATCGGCGCTGCAGGGTTGCCGCGCCTGGCCGGCAAAGACCGTGGCCTGGTTGACGGCGAGATCCTCGGTGAAATTGTCCAAGCGGTAGCGGTCGGTGCCTATCTCGTCGATCGGGGTCACGAATCCGACCCGCCGGCCCGTGAAGCCTTGCCCGTTAAGACCGTGGCAATCCGCACAGTAGCGGCGGTAAAGCGGCTCGCCACGGTACGCGAGCGTGTTGTCGATGGGAAAGAAATCGTCGTAGTTCCGGGGTGTGAAATCGAGCAACCAGCTCTCGATGCGGCATAGGGCTGGATGGTCGATGCGCGGTGGCAAGGCCCCGGTGCTGATCACGGCGCTCAAGTGGCGCTCCTTGCTGCGATCGTTATTGCCGTCCCAATGCAGTTCCATCTCGCGCCCGTCCGAGCGCTTCCTGCGCGGCCCTTGCAACCAGATCGACGGGAAGTCCGCGGTGCCTAGGCTCCGCGGGTCCACCTGTCGCTCGGTCCGCCAATCGGGCAGGTGCTCCCAAGGCATGTTAAGGAGACCCTTGGCATGACTGAAGCTGTCGCCTCGGCCCGGCCCCCACTCGGGTTGGCGGTACGAGAAACCGAGCCTGCCCGCGAGCCACTGCCCGCGCTCGCGCATGCTTGCGATGGCGGCCGGATAGACGCCGTGGCGATCGATCCAGCTCAGATTGGCCCCGAGCGCCTGGATTTCGGGGATCAGATCGCGCTTGGAAAAACGCTTGTGCGCGGCGCACTGGAAAAAGAAATGCTCGAAAGCGTAGAAGTTGAAGCGATGGGCCGGCATCCCGAGGACTAAAACCGCCGGATCGTCGGGCGTTTTACGCACCGTGCCCGCGTGGCAAGCCGCGCAGTTTAGGAAAACCCGATCCACTCCGAGATACCGGCGCTTGGAAATACCGGCTGGAAGATCGCGTTCCCGGCCACTGCCGTCATGCTCATAGACAAGCCCCAGCGCCTTGTAACCCTCACGGGAAAGCTGCCTGCGAGCTTCCGCGGCACCGGCCTCATCGCCCCTGTAGGCCGCGGCCCGCGTGAAATAATCCGGCGCCAAGGGGCCGCCCGCGACTTCGGTTAAGGGCTCGGCGCAGACCAGCGGGGCGGCCTGCCAGATCCAATACGGAATTCCGAGATTGACTTCGGCTCCCGTGGAACCGTACTTAAAATGCTCTTCGATGTCCGTATAACCGACGGCACGGTTCGGGAGCAATCGGTACGTGGCATACCCGGTGGCTAGCAACACCACCGAGGCGATCACCGCGGACAGAATCGCCCACGCCTTGCGCAACATGGCGCCCGCGGCGCCCGGACCTTTTTTAGGCGGTTGTTCTTCTTCCATTGCCAGCCTCCCGGCGCGTATAGGCATCAACGCCGGAGTGTTCGCGATAATAACGTTGTGGCGTGCGATGATCGAGGAAAATGTTACCTAGGTCACAGCGCGCCGGCGGCACGCGGCGGAACCGAACCCGAGGCGCCGTAGCCCCGGTCGTTAATCAAAGTTAAAATGGCCCGCTTCATCCTGGTATTTTTTCCCAATCCGTGCTCAACCACATGCGTTTACCGAGGTCTGCGATTATGTCTGCGATTATCCTCCTGCTAATAGTCCTACTGCCGCACGGCGTTTACGCGAAGGAGGTCGTCGGGTGGGTGGAGAGGATCAAGCTCTATCCCGGAGAGATGATCTTGAAGGCGAAAATCGATACCGGGGCGAAGACCTCCTCCATCAACGCCCGTAACGTCGATGAATTTACCCGCGACGGAGACCCCTGGATACGTTTCGAGGTCAGTGATCGGCATGGCCACAAGGTCAAGATTGAACGGCAATTGGAGCGCCGGGCCAAGATCCAGCAGCATTTCGGCAAACTGCAAACGCGGCCCGTCGTGGTGCTCGGCCTCTGTATGGGCGATATTTACAAGGACGTCGAGGTGAATCTGGTCAATCGCAAAGGCTTTCTCTATCCGGCGTTGATTGGGCGGAGCTTTCTTAAGGAGAACATAGTAGTCGACGCGACGCTCACCTTTACCCGCGAACCAGTCTGCAAAGGGGTAGGCGGGGGTGGGTAGCCGCCATGTCTATGTTTTATCATTCCTACTGACGCTTCTCGGCGCGGGTCTTTTTTTATACAAGCTCGTGGCTTTGGGTTTCCCGATCGTTCCGGGCGAAAAATCCGATCTCTGGGGTGTCGAGGTGCGTATCAGCTTCGTGGCGCGCGGCGGTCCGGTGAAGGTATCGATGTTTATTCCGCGGACCTCGCCTCGACTGGCGGTCGTGGACGAGAATTTCATCTCGCGGGGCTTCGGTCTCACGACGACGCTCGTCAACGGTAACCGTCAGGCGGCGTGGGCGATCCGCAAGGCGAGCGGGGCGCAGGCGTTGTATTATCGATCCTCGGTCCAAGCGCTGGAACCGGCGGAAGAGGAGACCATCGCCAAAAGACCCGAGAGCCAACCGCCCCCCTCCCTCGAAGGTCCGTATCTCGCGGCGGCGGAAACCCTGCTGAAATCCGTGCGTGAGCAATCCGCGGACCTCGATACGATGGTCGCACAACTGATCAAGCATCTGTGGGAGCCGCACAATGACAGCAACGCGGCGCTACTCACCGGTCCGCGGCCCGATCGCGACCGCGTTGCGGAGGCCGCCCTGCGCCTGCTGGCGCTCGCCCGAGTCCCGGCGCGCCTGCTTCAGGGCGTGAGGCTCACGCTCCCAGGCGGCGAAGCGCCGATATTGTCATGGTTGCAGGTCTACTCCGACGGAAGGTGGAGCGCCTTCGATCTCGGCACCGGCGCGGCCGGTTTGCCGGGCGATTACCTGGTATTTTCTATCGGTCCCGAGCCCCTGTTCAAGGTCAAGGGGGGGGACAAGGTTCGCTACACGATCGCGGTCCGGCGCACCGAGGCGGGCGGTCTCGAGGCCGCCGCCTTGCGAGGCCGCGTCGTCAATCCTCAACTCTTGGAATTCTCGTTGCTGAACCTGCCGATGCAGACTCAGAGCGTCTACCGGGTCTTGCTCGCGGTGCCGGTAGGCGCCTTTCTACTGCTGATCATGCGCAATATCGTAGGGATCAAGACCTTCGGCACCTTCATGCCGGTGCTCATCGCGCTCGCCTTCCGGGAGACGCAATTGCTTTGGGGATTGGTTCTGTTTTGCGCCGTGGTGGCCTTGGGTCTCAGTGTGCGATTCTATTTCGAGCGCCTGAAGCTGCTGCTGGTCCCGCGGCTCGCCGCGGTCCTAATCGTGGTCGTGTTGCTCATGGCGGCGTTCAGTATTCTCAGCCACCATCTGGGACTGGAACGCGGGCTCTCGGTTGCCTTGTTCCCGATGGTGATCATGACCATGACCATCGAACGCATGTCGATCGTATGGGAAGAACGCGGACCGGCCGAGGCGATTCAGCAAGGGCTCGGCAGTCTGGTCGTCGCGGCCTTGGCTTATCTGGCGATGGCCGCCGCCTACGTCGAGCACTTGATGTTTGTGTTTCCGGAACTGTTGCTCGTGCTCCTGGCGGGGTCGCTGCTTTTGGGTAAATACACGGGTTATCGTCTCGTTGAGTTAAGGCGTTTCAAGGCCCTCGCCTCGCCGCGGCCATGATCTTCGGCACCGTTCGGCGCCTGCGGGAGGCGGGCGTGCTGGGGCTCAACGAGCGCAATAACCGCTACACGCTGGCTTACAACCCGCGACATCTCTATCCCTTGGTCGATGACAAGCTCAAGACCAAGCAACTGGCCTTGAAGGCCGGGCTCTCCGTGCCGGAGCTCTACGGCGTGATTGAGATCGAACACCAGATAAAAGTGATCCATGAGGTACTCGCAGGGCATCGGGAATTCGTGATCAAACCCGCCCAAGGCAGCGGCGGAGACGGCGTGCTGGTCGTGGCCGGGCGGGCCAAAAACATGTACCGCTTGGTGAGCGGCGTCATCATGGACCGGTCCGAGCTAGCACATTACGCATCGAACATACTGAGCGGTCTCTTCAGCCTCGGCGGTCACCCCGACAAGGCCTTGATCGAATACCGCGTGCAGTTCGACCCCTTGTTCGGGGCCATCACCTTCCAGGGCGTTCCGGATATCCGCATCGTGGTGTTTCAGGGCTTCCCGGTCATGGCCATGGTGCGGCTGCCCACGCGCCTCTCGGACGGCAAGGCCAATTTGCATCAGGGCGCCATCGGCGCCGGTGTGGATATCGGGACCGGGCGCACCCTGACCGCCGTGTGGCGCAACGAGGTCGTGAGCGAGCACCCCGACACCGGCAATCCCGTCACCGGTCTTCAAATCCCGCACTGGGATCGGCTGCTCGGGATCGCGGCCCAAGCCTATGATCTCACGGGCTTGGGTTATGTGGGGGTTGATATCGTGCTCGATCGCGACCAGGGACCCTTGCTCTTGGAGCTGAACGCACGTCCAGGTCTCAACATCCAGATCGCCAATGGCGCGGGCCTCCTTCCTAGGCTACACCTCATCGAGCGGATCGCCGCTCGGCCTTATGCCGTGGAAGAACGCGTCGCGTTTGCGAAAGACCATATGGCGGCACGTTAAATGGCCGCCGGCGATGCCTGTTGTGTCCCTGGTCGGCGTGCCGAATGGAGCCCGCCTCGGTGACCAAGGCGATGATGCGCATCGGCTCGCCACAGCGGGTCGTCCGGCTATTGGCAATCCGTTATATAAGGTTGTATATTTCGCCCCCTCGGGCTGAGGAGCGAGGTAGCGATGCAATCCCGTTGGAAAAGGTGGCTTTGCACAGTCGGGCTCATGGCGTGCTCCTCCGTGGTGCCCGCGAGCGACCTTACCGTGTCGGCGGCGGCCAGCCTGACCGATGCCTTCAAGGACATCGGCCGGGCTTTCGAGGTGCGGCACCGCGATACCATCGTCCGGTTCAATATTGCGGCGTCCGATGCCCTGGTCCAGCAGCTCGCGGCGGGCGCGCCGGTCGATGTGCTGGCTACGGCGGACCAGGATTCCATGGACAAGGCCACGACGCAGAAGCTCGTCGAGCCGACCACCCGCAAGGACTTCGCCCGCAACACGCTGGTGGCGGTCGTACCCGCCGACCGCCGGGTCATACCCCAGGGACTGTCCGATGTGGCGCGCGCCGATGTGGAGCGCATCGCGCTCGGTAACCCGGCGAGCGTACCGGCCGGCCGCTACGCCCGATCCGCACTGGAGAAAGCCGGGTACTGGCCGGCGATCGCGGCCAAGGCGGTGTACACGCACAACGTCCGCCAAAGCCTCGACTATGTCGCGCACGCCGAGGTCGATGTCGCCTTCGTCTATGCCACCGACGCCGCGATCCGCAAGGACCGGGTCCGCGTCGCCTTCACGGTGGCCACCGAGGTTCCCATCACCTACCCCATCGCCGTCGTCGCAGGGGGCACCGGTGAGGCGCGGCGTTTCTTGGGCTACGTGCTGTCGCCACCCGGCCAGGCCATCCTGGCCCGGTATGGTTTTCTCCCGCCATGAGCGGGAGCGACGAGGGGATGGGGTACGCCTGGACGGCGCTGGCGCTGTCCCTCAAGGTGGCGAGCTGCGCCACGCTCGTGTGCCTCGTTATGGGCGTCGGTGTCGGCTATGTGCTGGCCCGGCGGCGGATCCCGGGCCGCGATCTGGTCGATGCGCTTCTGACCCTGCCGCTCGTGATGCCGCCCACGGTGCTCGGCTATTACCTCCTGGTCGTCGTCGGGCGCCAGGGGGCGCTGGGTGCCTGGCTTCACGATGCCTTCGGTATCCGCTTGGTCTTCACCTGGCAAGGGGCCGTGATCGCCGCGAGCCTGGCCGCCTTTCCATTGACCTTCAAGTCGGCGCGCGCCGCCTTCGAGGCGGTCGACCGAGAGCTGGAGGAGGCCGGGCGCGTGCTCGGCGTGTCGGAGCCTGGCATCTTCTTCCGCGTGAGCCTGCCGCTCGCCTGGCGCGGGATCCTCGCGGGGGTGCTCCTGGCGTTCGCCCGCGCCCTGGGCGAGTTCGGCGCCACGCTCATGGTGGCCGGCAGCATCCCGGGCAAGACCCAGACGCTCTCGATCGCGGTCTACGAAGCGGTCCAGGCGGGTCACGACGAGGCCGCCCGGATGCTCGTGCTCATCACGTCCCTCACCTGCCTCGCGGTGCTCCTGGCGGCGGGGCGCCTGGCCCCGGGCCGGATCGCGAGCGAATAAGACGGCAATGGCGCTGGAAGTCGAGATCCGCAAGACGCTCAAAAGCGCCAGGCAGACCTTCCACCTGCATGCGCGTTTCAGCGTGCACAGCCCTCGGATCGTGGTCCACGGTCCCTCGGGGGCCGGGAAGAGCCTGCTCCTCAAGGCCATCGCCGGGCTGATCACGCCGGATGAAGGTTCGATCGTGCTTTCCGGGACCACGCTCTTCGACAGCGCCGCCGGAACCAACCTCTCTCCCCAGGAACGCAGGATCGCTTATCTTTTCCAGGACTATGCCCTGTTCCCGCACTTGACGGTGCGGCAGAACGTCGGCTTCGGCCTCAGGCGCGGGTGGCTCAATATGCACGGCGATCGTCCCGATCCGGCCATCGACTCGTGGCTCGAGTCCTTCGAGCTCTGCCGTGTGGCACACCAGTACCCGAGCCAGATCTCGGGCGGGCAACGCCAGCGCACGGCACTCGCGCGGGCCCTCGTGGCGCGCCCCCGCGCCTTGCTTCTCGACGAGCCCTTCGCGGCCCTGGACCCAGCCCTGCGCTCGCGCATGCGTGCCGAGCTGGACGCCTTGCACGTGCGACTCGAGGTCCCGATGGTCCTCATCACCCACGACCTCGAGGACGTGCGGGTCTTCGGCGAAGAGGTCCTGCGACTCGCGGGCGGGGTAGCCGAAGCATCAAGCGCCGCGGAGGTGCTAGACCCGCTCGGCCCATACGCCCATCCCACGGGTCGTTTACCGGGTGAGCATCGAACGCAGGCCCATCGAGCTTAGGGGGCTCGTGTGGATGGCGGTCGGCGACCGCAACCTCGGCGGACCCGGGCGCATCGCCCTGCTCAGGGAGATCCGCGACCGCGGCACCATCACGCACGCGGCCCGGGCCATGAAGATGAGTTACAAGGGCGCGTGGGATGCAATCGAGGGTATGAACAACCTGGCCGGCGAACCGCTCGTCGAACGCGCCGCCGGCGGGCGCGGTGGCGGCTCGACGCGCCTGACCCCACGCGGCGAGCGGCTGCTCGAAAACTTCGGGCGCATCGACCTCGAGCACCGGCGTTTCTTGGAGGCGTTGAACCGGCAGGCCCTCGGGCTTGTGGATGATCTATTACTCATCAGGAGAGTCGATATGCAAACCAGTGCACGTAACCAGTTCCTCGGCACCGTCCGGGCCATCAAGCGCGGCGCGGTCAACGACGAGATCGACATCGAGGTGGTCGGCGGACAGGCGATCGTGGCCATCATCACCCATGAGAGCGCGGAACGGCTCGCACTCGAGGCCGGCAGCGAGGCCTTCGCGCTCATCAAGGCCTCCTCGGTCATCATCGTCACGGACGAGCGCGGCGCCAAGTTCTCGGCGCGCAATCGTCTCGGCGGTACCGTGTCGCGTTTAACCCCGGGAGCGGTGAACACCGAGGTCGTGATCGGTCTGCCGGGCGGTGGCGGGATCGCCGCCATCATCACCAATGAGAGCGCCGCGAGCCTGGGGCTCGCGGAAGGCCTGGCGGCGAGCGCGATCTTCAAGGCTAGCAGCGTGATCGTCGGCGTGCCGGCATGATGGGATGTATGCACGAATTTATATTTTTTTATAGATCTTATAGATTATTTCAAGATGTTGTGGTATACATAGCACAACGATGTATAGATGACCACTAATTTGTTGAACAAACCTATGAGAAAAGAGACATAAGCTTTTGCGCACGGGACGATGGCGCGTTACAAGAGGGCTTTCACAGTTTCATGACCAATATCACGGTGTTGAGCCTTTGTGGATTTTATATATTTCCTTTGTTGGATGTAATGCGGGTTTACAAAATTAATTGCTAAAGAGAAGCGAGTGGTGTATTTTTTGTCGTTGCTGAGTTACCACAATTTAATGCTCGTTGAGTTGTATAGGTGCACGAATGGTGATTGCGTCCGCGCACGGTAACCCCTACGGTGTGGGCGCTCGTCAGGTCTTGGGGACGGAGTTACGAGAATGATGAAATTATTTTTCGCACTTTCTGGAATTGCGTTAAGCACGGTTGCAATGGCGCAATCGACCGGCATGCCGCCCTACACCCCTGATCCCGGCCCAGTGGCCGGGAATTGGGAAGCAACGCTAAGCGGCACGGGCGATTCGACTACGGACGACGGGTTCGATAATTCAGATTTTGGCTTCGCCGGCTCGATCGGATACTACCTGACCAAAAATATCCCACTCACGTTCAAGCAAGGAATTAATTATGAGGACGTGGGTAACAGCAACTTACTTAATGGCCGGTCGGTTTTTCAGGCTGCTTACCAATGGGATTTTGCCAGATGGCAGCCGTATCTGGGCGTGAACCTCGGTGGGCTATATGGCGCGGGTGTCGAAGATGACGGCATCTGGGGTCCTGAAGGGGGACTCAAATTTTTCGTAAATGAGAGCACCTTTATTTTTGGGAGCATTGCGTACGAAATGCTGATCAGTGAGTGCTGTAAAGACGGGGTAGTCCCCTACGCGCTCGGCATTGGTTTCGACTTCTAGGCTAAGGTATACACACTGTAGACGTTCCGACCCGGCCGGTGGATCGGGTTCTCACTTTGAGATGCCGGGGCAACCCTACGAGGGAGGACATAGACAATGACTTCTGTAATGAGATTCGCGATCCTAATGATCGCGGCGGTTACGCTAACCGGATGTGCATCGCGGCCGATGAATCAGCTCGCGAGCATTAAACCGTACGGCGGCGGCTTTAACGATGCCTTGGCGCAGGATTATATCGCGCTGTCCGGGACGGAGGCGTTGCAGGGCGACAACCGAGATGCTGATACGTACGCGCAGCGGGCCATGGCCGCAGCCGCAGGCAATCCGCCGGGGCCGGATCAGGTCGAGCTAAGGCAGCCATACCTGAAACATAAGTATGTCTCGGAGCTGACCGATGCGCGTCAGCGGTTGGTCTCGGCGCTCGACAAGACGGGGCGGACCAAAGCACCTGACGATGCGGCCCACGCCCAAGCGTCTTACGATTGCTGGATAGAGCAGGCTTCCGAGGACCTACAACCGGCGGACATCGACGCCTGCAAGCAAGCTTTCATGGATGCAATCGCCAAAGTCGAGGCGGCGCTAGTCGAAGAGGCTCCGCCGGCAGCGGAGGTCACTGCCCCGGAAAGCTATCTGGTGTTCTTCGATTTCGACAAGGCTGATATAACGTCCGACGGCATGAGCGTCGTCGAGAGTGCGGCGACCGATGCCAACGGTACGCCGTTCAAGAGGGTCGTCGCGAAGGGTTATACGGATACGGCCGGCTCTGTAGACTATAATCTGGGCCTATCACAGCGCCGTGCGGATGCTGTAAGGTCCGCTTTGACCGGGTTCGGTACGCAAGCTGATGCCATTGACACCGAGGCGTTCGGCGAAGCTGATCCGTTGGTACCCACCGGTGACGGTATTCCGGAGCCGCAAAACCGACGGGTTGAGATTGTCATCGAGTACTAAGTATATCGTTGCCTCCAACACTTAGTCCGCGTTCTGCCACGTGCGCCGCCCCCCAGGGCGGCGTCTTTTTTTCGAACGTACCGGTGGTAGACAGAAGAAGCGTCGTTGCGGGTGTATGGGAACGCGCTCGAAGCGGCGGACTGATCTCCCACGCTAGCGGCCAGTAGACAAACATGCCACCATCGTACCGATGGCATTCTTGTCTCATTTTAAAGCCGAGAGCACTGTTACCGCCGATACCCCGGTGCATCCACGATCCCAGCGTTACTTCGGTCCCTTCGGGTTATTGTTGACTATCGCTTTGCTGCCAGAAAAGTCGTTGCCGATGGGCTTTCCGTCCGTATTGATCTTTCCGCCGCAGGGTGCAATGTCGTGATTTGAGGTGGTGGTAGAGCTTTCGAGTAATTTCTCCAATGTCACGGGCCTCGCACTCAATAACCGATCAAAAAGCGATGACGAGTTAGCGCAGAATGCCGCGTGCGTAATACTGCTGCGGCGCGAAGCTTCGTTGGCCAGCCGCGTGATAAAGGTGTTTAGGTTTTTCCGTCCCGCGGCACCGTGTTTTCGTAGGAAGAACGACTGCAGGGATCGCCCATGTTTGACTAAATCGCCCTGATATCTTATTACGAAGGCGTTATAGTGGATTCTATTGCCACAGGAAAGCGCAGCTACCATAAGCTCGGTTTGTAGGGCGCGGGTATTGAGGGCGGTCTGTTCGACTGGGCCTGCGCATGGAGCCGCCCAAGCGGAATCCGCCGTAAGAAGGCCGGTCGTAACGACCATAGCTGATGTGAACATGCGCACTGGACTCCAATTTATAGCATTCACGAAACACCTCCCAAATATTTCGTAAGTAATTACTATGCCAAATCTATATGCTGTTGCCTAGCAGTAATTCTTGTCAGTACGATTTAGCGGATTGAAACGAGTCTGTGGGCCAAGGTACGATTTCGCTGGCGTGAAGTGCCGAGCTAGTTTTGCAAAGGGGGATGCGCGATCGTCGCTACCATCGAGCCGAGCAAGCCGGGGTTTATCGATGGGGACTGCGCCGGGCTCGGGTACCTGGCGGTGGACGGGGAGTATTCGGTGGACACGTACTGTACGTTTGCGGAGACCGGTGAGGACGCCCTCAATATCCGGGCCAAGGTCGATGAAAACGGCGGTAGCGTCGAGGTGATCGGTGGCAGCGGCAAATGGTCGGGGGCGACCGGCAGCGGTAAGGTGAAATCCAAGTGGCACGAGGGGACGCGCGGTAGCTATACGTATGAATTCACAATCACAACGCCTTGAGGAGCGCTAAGCGGTCGCTTTGGGCCGATGGGGAGCTGGCCGCGGCGCGCCGCGCCAGAAGGTGGGCACTTCGGCATTGATCCGGCGCTGGAGAAGCTCCAGCAAGGCGGCAACCAATTCGCGCATTCACCGGCCGTGCCCGCCGTCGCAAGGTGACGGGCACGGCTTCTCGGCTAAAAAACCGAAAGGAACAACAACCATGCCTACAAGACTCATCACACTCGCCACAACCCTCGCGCTGGGCGCTGCGAGCTTCGCGTTCCCGGCCCTCGCTGCTGAGGAAGCCGCCACCATCGACATCGGTACGCTCGACAAGGAGACGGCCGAGAAGGCGTTTCCTGCCAAGCCGCCTTACTCGCCCTATGCGGGACGCAACTTCCCCACGCGTCCCTTCTTCGGCGACACGCATACTCACACCTCGTTCTCGATGGACGCGGGCGCCTTCGGCTGCCGCCTCGGCCCGAAGGACGCCTACCGCTTCGGCAAGGGCGAGGAGATCACGGCTTCCAGCGGCCAGCGCGCGAAGCTGTCCCGGCCGCTCGACTTCATGGTTGTGTCGGACCATTCGGACGGCTTCGGGTTTTTCCCGCAATTGATGAGCGGCGACCCCACGCTGTTGGCGACGCCCCAAGGGCGGAAATGGTATGACGAGATTAACTCCGGCAAAGGCGCACAGGCTGCGATAGATATCATCACCAGCTTCGGCAAGGGCCAGTTGCCGAAGGGATTTCCCTATCCCGGCACGCCCGCCTATCGCTCCGCCTGGCAGGAGACCATCAAGGCGGCGGACGAGGCGAATGAGCCGGGCAAGTTCACCGCGTTTATCGGCTTCGAGTGGACCTCGAACACGGGCGGGAACAATCTCCATCGCAACGTCATTTTCCGCGACGATGGGAGGAAGGCCGGCCTGGTCGAGCCGTTCACCACCCAGAAGCCGCTTGGCAGTGATGATCCCCGCGACTTGTGGAAATGGATGGCCGCTTGCGAAGCAAAGACCGGCGGCGACGTGCTCGCCATCGCCCACAACGGCAACCTGAGCAATGGGCGCATGTTCCCGATCATCGAGCCCGGCACCGGCAAGAAGATCGATCGCGAATATGCCGAGAATCATCAACGCTGGGAACGCCTTTACGAAGCCACGCAGATCAAGGGCGACGGTGAAACGCATCCGTTCCTCTCGCCCAATGATGAGTTCGCCAACTTCGAGCGTTGGGACAAGGGCAACCTCGACCTGACCGAGCTCAAGAAGCCGGCGATGCTGGAGTTCGAGTACGCCCGCGCGGCGCTCAAGAACGGCCTCAAGATGGAAGCCGAGCTCGGCGCGAATCCCTACAAGTTTGGTCTCGTCGGCAGCACCGACGCCCACACCGCCCTCCCCGCCGTCGAAGAGGATAATTTCTTCGGCAAAACCTCCAGCTCCGAGCCGAGCGCGACCCGTGCGACGCACCCGTTCGTCAAGACGGGCAAGGCCGTCATCATGGGCTGGGAACAGACGGCCTCCGGCTACGCCGGGGTGTGGGCGACCGAGAACACGCGCGAGGCGCTTTTCGACGCCATGCAGCGCCGCGAGACCTACGCCACCAGCGGTCCGCGCATGGTCGTGCGCTTCTTCGGCGGCTGGGATTTAGAGCCGAGCGACGCCAACAACCGCATGCCGGCGAAGGTCGGTTACACCAAGGGCGTTCCAATGGGCGGTGACTTGAGCGACGCACCGAAAGGGAAGTCGCCCACGTTCCTCGTCGCCGCGCTGAAAGACCCGATCGGCGCGAACCTCGATCGCTACCAGATCATCAAGGGCTGGCTCGACGCGAAGGGCGAGGTGCAGGAGAAGATTTACGATGTCGCCGTGTCCGGCGCCCGTGAAATCGGCGCAGATGGCCGTTGCAAGACGGCGGTCGGCGACACTGTTGACGTGGAGAATGCGACCTGGACCAACACCATCGGCGCGCCCGAATTGCTTGCGGTGTGGAAAGATCCGGACTTCGATCCCGAGCAGCGGGCCTTCTACTACGGGCGCGTCATCGAAATCCCGACACCGCGCTGGACGGCGTATGACGCCAAGAGGTTCAGCGTAAAGATGCCGCCCGAGGTTCCGATGACCACCACCGAACGCGCCTACATCTCTCCTATCTGGTATACGCCGGCGAGGTAGGAACCCGTGAGGTTTCACATGAAAAAATTCCTCCGCGAACCGCTGGTGCATTTCCTTCTGCTGGGGGCGGGACTGTTCGTCGCCTTCGGCCTCGAGGGCGAGCGCACCGGCGGCGAGCCGGGAGAGATCCTCGCCACTCGGGGGCAGATCGAGTCGCTGGCGCTCGGCTTCGCTCGCACCTGGCAACGTCCGCCCACGGACAGGGAGCTGGAGGGTTTGATCCACGACTATATTCGCGAGGAAGTCTATTACCGCGAGGCGATGGCACTCGGGTTGGACAAGGACGACATCGTCATCCGCCGCCGTCTTCGGCAAAAAATGGAATTCGTCACCGATGACGTCGCTGCCCAAGCCGAGCCCACCGAGGAGGAGTTGAGCGCGTATTTGAAAGCACACCCAGAGGCGTTTAGCGTCGAGCGGCGGTTCACGTTCAGTCAGGTCTATCTCAACCCGGATCGCCACGGCCAACATCTGGCGCGCGACGCTGAGCGACTCCTCGCGAAGTTAAACGAGGCCGGCGCCAAAGCCGATGTCTCGGCGCTGGGCGACCCTTTCTTGCTAAACCATACGTTCGAGGCGGTGCCGGGCAGCGAGGTCGCGAAGCAGTTCGGCGCAGCGTTCGCGGGTGAATTGGGTGCGCTTTCGCCCGGCCAATGGCAGGGGCCGGTGCAGTCGGGCTACGGCGTGCATCTGGTGTTCGTCGGCCAGCGCACGGGGGGACGCGTTCCCGCGCTGGAGGAAGTGCGGGAAGCCGTGCGGCGCGAGTGGGCCAACGCCGAGCGGCTGGAAGCCAACGAGAAGTTCTATCAAAGGCTGCTCAAACGTTACACAGTGACCATTGAGCGCCCGCAGCCGCCGGACAAGCTCGCGGCGGAGAGCGGGCGATGAAACGCGTCCTCCTCGTCTTCTTGCTGCTCGCCGCCTCCGCCGCAGGGGTGCTCGCCCACGAGGTCCGGCCTGCCTATCTCGAGCTCAAGCAGACCGGGCCGGAGACTTACGACGTGTTTTGGAAGGTGCCTGGTCGAGGCGAGGATCTGCGGCTCGGCCTCTACCTGGAGCTCCCGGCCGGCACCACCAACCTGACCGAGCCACGTGCCTCCTTCGTCAACAGCGCCTTTGCGGAACGCTGGAGCATCAAGCGCGCCGGCGGCCTGACCGGCGGCACGATTCATATCGCCGGCCTCAGCGCGACGATGACCGATGTGCTCGTGCGCGTGGACCGCCGCGACGGAACCACGCAAGTCATCCGCCTCACGCCGTCTGCGCCGTCGTTCGTGGTGGAAGCCGTGCCGCATGCGCTGGAGATCATCCGCACTTACCTCGAGCTCGGCGTCGAGCACATCCTGCTCGGCATCGACCATCTCCTGTTCGTGCTCGCGCTTCTCATCCTGGTGAAAGGCTGGCGGCGACTTGTCGGCACCATTACCGCCTTCACGCTGGCACACAGCATCACCCTGGCCGCGGCCACGCTGGGATTCGTGAGCGTGCCGGGACCACCGGTGGAGGCGGTCATCGCACTCTCTATTGTGTTCGTGGCCTGCGAGATCGTCCAGCGTCGCCAGGGCCGGTCGGGATTGACCGAGCGCTGGCCGTGGGTCGCGGCGTTCACGTTCGGATTGCTGCATGGCTTTGGTTTCGCCGGCGCGCTCCACGATGTCGGCCTCCCGCAGAATGCCATTCCTCTCGCGCTGCTGCTTTTCAATGTCGGCGTCGAGCTCGGACAACTCCTCTTCATCGCGTCCGTCATGGCCGCGCTGACAGGCGTGGCCTTTATCGGCAGGCGACTCAGCCGGCTCGGCATCGATCCGAAACCCGCGTACGCCGCGTCGGAATCGGCGGCCGCCTATGCAATCGGGAGCGTTGCCGCCTTTTGGCTGATCGACCGAACGCTGAGCCTTGCCACCTGAACAAGCCCGCACAGGACCCATCCATGAAACGAAGAATACGAACAACGCCAAGCGCCGGTCTGCCCTGGAATATTGGACACGGGTCGAATCGCCTCCCATTCGATCAGAACAACCGGCCGAGATACAGGTAGATGCTGTCGTTGCCCTGCTCGGCGTGACCGTAGGCCAGGTACACCGGGCCGAGCACCGTATCCATACCCAGGAACACCGACCCGGCGAGCAATGCCTCGCCGGGCGCCAGGCTGATATCGTGGCGGTCCTCGTAAACGTTGCCGTATTCGAGCGAGACGCCGGCATAGGCGGGCAGCCACTTGACGTTGCCCAAACGGCGGTAGTAGCCGCTGCGCAGCAGCAGCACCTGTTGACCGCTGAGTTGGTCTTGCGTAAAGCCGGACAACTCGGTAAATCCGCCAGCGCGAAAGCGGTTCTGCACCGGCGCAACGCCGTCGGCGGTGTAGTCGAATTCGAACCCGCCGACGAAAGTGTTCTTCTCAAGGGAGTGGGCGAGCACGCCCGTAATCAGCAGTTGCGAGAAGTCGGCGTCCGCCCCCAGG
>JBOIDF010000056.1:0-24177 GCA_050740455.1 Gammaproteobacteria bacterium
TGGGAAGTGCTCTTGGCGATACCGGGGGTCGTATTAGCCTGCTCCTCCGGAGCGCGTGCCCAATCCTGCGAGCCCGCCGCGGCCAGCGTAATTTCGGTACAGGGGGATGTGGAGGTGAGCGGGCATGATCGAGCCCACTGGCGGGACGTTCAGCTCAATCAAGTCCTGTGCGCCGGGCAGCAGGTGCGTCTGCTGGCCAAGAGCCGCGCGGTGCTTCAGCTCCCGAATGAGACGCTGGTCCACCTCGATGAAGGAAGTGTCATTACGTTGCGGGCGATTGAACCGGACAAGCCTGGGTGGCTGGAGTTTCTGCGCGGGGCGATGCATATCATCAGCCGTGTGCCGCGGGCGCTCAATATCCGCACACCCTTCGTGAATGCCAGCACCGAAGGCACCGAGTTTGCGCTCCGGGTCGATCCGGCCCAAGCGGAGCTATGGGTCTACGAGGGGCGGGTGCGCTTCCATAACCCGCTCGGGCAGTTGCTGATCGCGAGCGGGGAGGCTGCTGCAGCCACGCGCGGCCGCGTCCCGGAGCGGCGCATCGTGGTCAAACCGCGCCAGGCGGTCGAATGGGCCCTCTATTATCCCCCGCTTCTCGACAGCCGCCCGCAGTCCTACCCCGAGGCCCTGCGCCCGGCGGTGCTAGCCTATCGCCGAAACGATCTCACGGCGGCCTTCGCGGCGCTCGATGGGGTGCCGGAGGGTGCGCGCGATGCCCGCTACCACACCCTGCGGGCGGGGCTCCTGCTCTCGGTCGGCCGCGTCCCCGAGGCGGAGGGAGACCTTAGGTCCGCAGAGCGGCTCGACCCCAAGAACGGCACCGCCTACGCGCTGCGCTCGGTCATCGCCGTGGTGCGGAACGAAGGAGCAGAAGCGCTGAAGCTCGCCGCGGAGGCGGTGCGGCTGGCCCCGGGCTCGGCGACTCCTTATGTCGCCCGCTCCTATGCCGAGCAGTCGGCCTTTGAGATCGAGAAAGCCCACCAAAGCCTGCAACAAGCCTCTCGGCTCGCCCCCGAGGACGCGCTCGTATGGGCGCGCTTGGCCGAGCTCGAGCTCTCCCGCGGCGATCTGAACGCGGCCCTTACGGCCGCCACCAAGGCCGAGACGCTCGACCCCGACCTCGCCCGTACTCAGACCGTGTTGGGTTTCGCCTCCCTCACCCGCATCGAGGTCGATGCCGCGAAGCGCGCCTTCGAACGCGCCATGGCGCTCGACCCCGCCGATCCCCTCCCCCGGCTCGGGCTCGGGCTGGCGAAGATTCGAGAAGGCGATGTCGGCGAGGGGACGAAAGAGATCGAGACGGCTGCTTCCCTCGATCCCAATAACTCGCTGGTTCGGAGCTACCTCGGTAAGGCCTACTACGAGCAGAAGCGGGGTGAGCTCGCGAGCACGGAGTTCGAGCAGGCCAAGCTCCTCGACCCCAAGGACCCCACCCCCTGGTTCTACGACGCCATCAAAAAGCAGACCACGAACCGGCCGGTGGAGGCGCTGCATGATCTGCAGAAGGCCGTCGAGCTGAATGATAACCGAGCGGTGTACCGCTCCAAGCTCCTGCTCGATGAGGACCTCGCGGCGCGCAGCGCCAACCTCGCAAGGATCTACGATGACCTCGGATTTCAGCAGCGGGCACGGGTCGAAGCATGGAAATCCGTCACCGCCGATCCCGCCAGCTTTTCGGCGCACCGCTTTCTCGCCGACTCCTACAGTGCATTACAACGCCACGAGATCGCGCGCGTCAGCGAGCTGTTGCAGTCGCAACTCTTGCAGCCGCTCAATGTCACGCCGCTGCAATCCGAGCTCGCGGTCGCGAACCTCGCGATCCTCCAAGATGCAGGTCCCTCGAGCACATCTTTTTACGAATTCAATCCGCTGTTCACGCGTAACGGGACGGCACTGCAAACGAATGTGCTCTACGGTAACAACCAGACCGTCGCCGATGATTTCGTCGTCTCCGGGATCTATGATCGGTTTTCGGGCAGTCTGGGACAGTTTCATTACGAGACCGATGGTTTTCGCCCTAACAATGACTTTGAGAGTAATGTTTATAGTGCGTTTGGCCAAGTGGCGGTGACGCCCCACCTGAGCTTGCAAGCGGAACTACGCCGTAGCGAGCAAGAGGCCGGTGACGTCGATCTCACCCTGCACGAGGCGGACCCAAGTTTTCGCCAGGAAATCGATCAAGACTCTGCGCGGATCGGCGCACATTACCAACCCGCTCTTAGCCATCACCTCATCGCATCGTTTATCTATAGCGATAGCGACAACTTAGGACAGCAGGACTTCGATATTGATTTTCCTCCAGACTTAGTCAACGACATAACATTTATCGTGGAAAGCCCGATCCGTAGTTATGCGGCCGAAATCCAGCACCTATTTGGCGGTGAGCGGTTTAAGACCATTGCCGGGATTGGTTACGACAGGACCCGAAACGGGATACTCAGGTCCGAACGCGCGCTTCCCGGAACACCGCCGGACAAGCTTTCACCGCCGAGAAGCACCGTCGATCACCGGGAAGACATCTACGGTTACCTCTACGCGCCGGTCTCGCTAGGGTCCACCGCAACGCTTACCCTAGGTATGAGCTACGACTCGTTTCATTCGTTTCACATCGATAGGCACGCGGTGAACCCTAAGTTCGGATTGGTCTGGAATATTCTGCCATCCACCACGCTGCGCGCTGCGGCCTTCCGAGTGCTCAAGCGCTTCTTTGTGACGGATCAGACCCTGGAGCCGACGCAGCTTGCCGGATTCAATCAGTTCTTCGACGATGACGATGGCACCGATTCAACCCGCTACGGTGTTGGATTGGATCAGCGCTTTTCACGAGACTTATTCGGTGGTTTCGAACTATCGTGGCGCGATCTCACACGCGTATACTCGGATCGTATCGCCGAGGATCAGGACGAGCGCTTATACCGTACCTACATCCATTGGGCACCCCAGCCAAGTTTCGCGCTTGCCGCCGAATACCAATTCGAAGAGTTTGAACGCGGGCAAGTGTCATCCTTTGGGGAAAGGGTCTATCGGGATTTGCCGGAATTGCAAACCCACTACGTGCCACTCAATGTGAGTTACTACCATCCCACGGGGGTCTTCGCCAAGTTTGGCGCTACCTATGTCGACCAGAAGGCGGCGGTGGATCCATCAAGCTCTCACGATCGCTTTTGGACTGTCGATGCAGCCATCGGGTATCGCTTACCAAAACGTTATGGCTTGCTGAGCTTGGACATTAAGAATCTCTTCGACGAAGAGTTTACCTATCAAAACTCTTTCAATGCCGGGGCACAACAGATCCCACGCTTCCAACCGTCTAGAGCCGTGTTCGCGCGGATCAACCTGTGGATGTTTTAGCGCACGCGGCATTTGGGTAATATTTCACACTCTAAATCCGACTTTTCTCACAGTTTTTGGAGAGCCAACGTTTTATATTTGTGATTGTACGCAGCCTTCGTCAGGACGGTAACCATTGATGGAGGTTGGCAAATAAGAACACCCCATTATTCTTTGGAGGGAATGAATATGACGCAAACTTCACATGCTGTTGAGCACGATCCAATGCGCTCCGGGGAAATGTCGGACGATATGGGTAGCATCGAAAGGAAGATCCGAGACGCGGGCGCGGACGTTGTGATGTTCGTGGACCGTTATGGGAAGCTTAATGTTCTTGACGCGGAGTCTGCCGAGGTGTTGAACGACTTTTCCGATGCGTCGCATCCCAATCATCCCGCTGAAATTAAAATTAACCCGCACGGCGAACCCGTACTGGTGGACAAGTGCACACAACAGCCGATCGCAGTGTTCGAGAAAACCAGCGGCCAACCGTTTCGGGTCCCAGTGGCGAAATCGGATAGATACCTGGATGCGCGCATGATCTATTTCTGGCGTTACAAGGGTAGCCATTGCACCTGCATATGGAGCGGCGGCACACACATCGTTAGGTAGGGCGGATCCAGTCAACCGGAACCCTGGCGGGATCTGGGGGGGTAGCCCTGGATCCGCGCCGGGCTTACCCACGAAGCCGTCCTGCGGATCGTTGGGCTCGGATTGCCATCTGCATTAGTGACGTCCGATGCTTAGAGAGTCATTCAAATACTCACCGCAATGGACCGTTTCCGTCCTAAAGAGGGGATTACTTGAGACGAGAAAACAGACGCGCATGCCCAGTAAACGTACATACGGGCTCCTAAGGAAGCTCTGCAAAAGTGTCGCGAGCAAGCCCAGATGCGCGAAGCCGCGGAGCGAGTCGCGAGACATATCACAGGTAGATAGGCGAGCGACGAGCGAGCACGCGACAAGGCAGATAGGCTGCGCGGTAACTTTCGCAGAGCTTTCCTAATCCTCAGCCGCTTGCGGCTTGAAGGCCGCCATCAATTGCTGTTGCGTCCTCACCGGGACCGCATCGTAATGACTGAAATCGATGGCATAGCTGCCGTGCCCGCCGGTCATGGATTTGAGTTGTGATTGGTACTGTTCCAATTCGCTCAAAGGCGCCTGCCCCGCGATCTCGATCAGCCCGCCGGGCAAGGCGCTGGTATTGCTCACCCGCCCTCGTTTGGTGGACAAATCACCAGTAATGTCGCCCATATTCGCGCTCGGTAGGGTGATACGTATGTCGACGATGGGCTCGAGCACCACGGGCTTGGCGTTCTTGAAAGCTTCGCTGAACGCCTTCTTGCCGGCCGCGACGAAGGCGACTTCTTTGGAATCGACGGGATGGTACTTGCCATCATACAAAGTAACCTCAAGGTCTTGGATTTGGTAGCCAGCGATGACGCCTTCCTGGATCGCCTGGAGGATCCCCTTCTCGACGGCGGGAATAAATTGCCGCGGTATGACCCCGCCCACCACCGCGTCGACGAACTTATAGCCCTCACCGCGATCGAGCGGGCGGACCCGCAGGAACACTTCACCGAATTGACCCGCGCCGCCGGTTTGTTTCTTATGCCGGTGGTGCCCTTCGGAGGGCGCCGTGACCGTTTCCCGGTAAGCGATCTTGGGTGGCCGGGTTTCCACCTCGACGTGGAAACGCTCTTTCATGGTTTCCAGCAGGACCCGCACGTGGAGATCCCCGAGACCGCGCAACACGGTCTCGTTGAGCGCGGTGTTGTGCTCGACGCGCGCGCTCGGGTCCTCCGCTTCCAGCTTATGCAGGGTATCGGAGAGCCTTTGTTCATCTCCGCGGCTTTTCGCCGCGATCGCGAGACCGTGCATCGGCAACGGGAAGCTGACCGACTTGAGGTGGATGTGGTCCTCCTCGTGGGAGTCGTGTAACACCGCGTCGAAGTGGATTTCGTCGACCTTGGCTACGGCGCATATGTCACCCGGGATCCCGGCCGGGATCTCGCTCGACTCTTTCCCTAAGAGCCTAAACAGGTGTCCAACCTTAAACGGTTTGCGGCCATCCCCGATAAACAACTGGCTGTCCTTGGTGATGGTGCCTTGATGAATACGAAACATCCCCAAACGGCCCACGAAGGGGTCGATGGCCACCCGGAAGACGTGCGCCAATGCGTGGCGGGTGGGATCAGGCGTGATCTCGACGCGTTCGGCGCTCGCGCCTTCGCCTTTGAGAAAGGCGGGCGGATTGCCTTCCAGCGGATTGGGCATCAGCTTGACCAGGATCTCGAGTAACTCCGCAAGCCCGGCCCCGGTCCGCGCGGAAACGAAACAGACCGGGATTAAATGCCCTTCGCGCATGGCTTTCTCGAACGGGTCGTGCAGTTGTTCGGGGTCGAGCGCTTGGCCTTGTTCGAGATAAAGCTCCATGAGCGCGTCATCGACCTCGACGACTTGGTCGATGAGCCTAGTATGCGCCTCTGCCACCGAGGAGAAATCCGTGGCTTCTCCGGCGGGCTCGAAAAAGCAATCGACGACTGATCGGCCGTTGTCGGCGGGGAGATTGATGGGCAAGCATTCATCCCCGAAGACGCGCCGGATCTGCTCCAAACAACCGAAGAGATCGACGTTTTCTGCATCGATTTGGTTGATGACGATGAGCCGATCAAGCTCCCTCGCGCGCGCCCATGCCATCATGCGTTGCGTGACCATCTGCACTCCGGTCTGGGCATTGACGACGATAGCCGCGGTTTCAACCGCCGCAAGGACCGAGAGCGCTCGCCCGATGAAGTCCGGATAACCCGGAGTGTCGATGAGATTGAGATGCTTGCCTTGATAATCGAACCCGAGGACCGTGCTATTCAACGAGTGCTGATGTGCTTTCTCCAGGGGGTCGTGATCGGAGACGGTGTTGCCGCGCTCAACGGTTCCGGCGGTCTTAATCGCACCCACGCGTTCCAATATCGCTTCAACCAGGGTCGTTTTGCCCGCTCCCGCGTGTCCCACCAGCGCGATGTTTCGTATATCCTGGGTTGTATAGCCTGCCATTCGCTACCTCACAAGTTTTCTTGTTAGCCACGCACCTCGGAGTATAAGAGGCAATACGAAAGGCGCAAGAAAAAAATGGGGCTGACTCGGTCAGCCCCAAGGCTGGTGACGAACACGCAAGCGGCAGCGGTGTCGTCGTTCCCGGGAGGTTACTGGCCTCCCCGGTAGGCGTCAAAATTCATGCTGTGCGAGCAGATCCCTCCCCTTGCGGGTGAGATAACCGTCCTCACTCAAGTAACCCATGGCGATCGCCTTATGGACGACAGATTCCGGCGTCCCCTCCGGCAAATAAAGATCGCCATCGCCATAGTGGTGTCTCAGCACCGACGCGATCTCCGCCTCGTTTGAAGCGTTCGCACGATTTTCTAATGCGTTCATGGGATGAAGGGTATTAATTGTATTCTTTACAAATCATTAAATCTTTGACTTAGTATACTACATGAACTATCCAAGATCACTATCATCTTTTAACCTATTGTCCGTGATCGAACAAAGGTCTTATTTTTATGTTGCTTTTATTTATCTATTTCAGTTATATGTTGCTTTAATGCAACAAGATTGCGACGCAGGATATTATAGGCTGTTATCGATGTCAACAGCTTCGTTGAGGCGAAATTTAGGGCGGGTGTCTTTGGCGAGGTATGCGTGAGTTTGCATCTCTTCCAGGCGGCTAATCTTGCGCTGGAAGGCGTTCTGCAAGCCCCGGCCCCGGTAGAGTGATACCGGCGCTGCGCCGGCTGACACGATGAGCTTTACGTTGCGGTCGTAAAACGTATCTACCAAGGTAATGCGCGAAGACTCTCTCGGCCCGGAAACTCAAGCCTTACCTTCCCAGATGAAGATACGCCTAAGCTTCTCCCAGAACTCCCCGCCCATGATGAACATGCTCAATATGAAGCTCAGACCCGCAGAGGCCAGTATATAAATCCTCGCATCGCCCGAAGGGAGCCAGGTCGGGAAATAACCGTAAAGATATAGCGGTATCCAGCTCGTCATATTAATCGTAAGCCCGATATAATATCTTTTTTTGGAGACGCGTGTTGCCAGAACCGCAGAGCGAAATGCCCGCTTCGCTTGGTAGGTGAAGTACTGGAAGGCATTCCTGCCCAAGAGCGCGATGCCGATAAGCCCTACTACTTCGGGACCGCCTGCGATCAAGAGACCGACGATGACGGCAGATTGGGCAAGGGATAAGCCGAGAAGAGGCACTAGGAAAGCGAAGAGGGGCATTACTAAAGACAGTACCAGAGCCGCCATCCCCGTATAAAACCGCCAGTCTCGATTCAGCAACGGGGGGGTCTGCTCCGGGAGAGCAGTGCCGCCAATATCCCTCATTCGCATCCCACCATAAAAAACCGCGTGCCTGGGGCCGGCACCCCCACCTGCCGGGAAAGGGTCTGCCATGTGTGGCTCACCCTCAGCGTGACACGGGGGCAGTTCATTCGCCCTTAAAACCGATAAGATAATAGCAGCGCGAAGATGTCCCACTTCTTCTCCGTGGCGAAGATATCCGGGTTGTCTTGCGGAAACAAGAACAACGTCCCTCCGTAGACATTGTGGTACTCGGCCCGCGCCATCAACGAGGGAGTGATGTTGTAGCGGACGCCGACAGTCCAATCTTTGGCAAACAGGAAGTGCGAGGGTAGCCCGGTAGCGGCCTCGGTCTTGCTTCCGTCGCGGTCGTCGACATCAGAGTACAGCACATCGTAACGCACCACCATCTCCCAGCGCGGGTCTATGCGGTAAATCCCCTGAACGTAATAGCTCTCGCCCACGATGTCGAAATCGAAACCGGGCAGCAAGAATCCCTCGTGCTTGATCGGCCGTCTGGCGTACTCCCCGGTCAGGCTCCAAGACTCCGCATTGTACTGCGCCGAGAAGATCACCGGCTCGAAGAGGTCTTTCCCGGGCCCTAGGTCATTGGGAAAAGCAAGCCTGGGCTTGTAATCTGTCTCCAAACGAACTCCGGTTACCGCGAGCCGTAGGGCTTCTCGCGGCGTCGAGTACATCAGACGTCCGATGAACGACCAGCGGCTCTCCAGATCGCCTGGAAAGTTCCTCTGCAGGAGCGCCAACTCCGAATTTTCATTGTCGACGCGAGCTAAGGCAGCGCCCGCCTCGAGCCCCAGGTTCCCCCACGCGCTACGTTCTTCGCCGTATAACATGATACCGTCCGCGGAGACAGTCAGCTCGCGAGTTCTCTCGTTGTAAATGGACTGAGGCAGGAGAATGCTGGGGCGGGTGAAGGCCACATCGCGCGTGTCGTTGTAAAGACCAAAGGGCAGCCTCACGCGTCCAAGCCGGACTCCGAGCCGGCGATCCTCGGTCGCCACCGCTGTGTAGTCCAAGAGCGCGAAATCGAGCTCCGGTTCGTTTTCTGCCGCTTCGCCAGCGCGCCGCGACAAGATCTGAACCGCTAACTGTAGGTTGGGCTGCGGCACCCAGGAAGCATTGACCCCGATCTCGGTGAAGTCCAGGCTTCCGCCGCGCTCGCTCGATCCGAACAGGTTGTTGTTCGTGGTTAGGAAATAGCCCTGGCTGAGAAAGCCGTGCACTTGAAAGCCTTCAAAAAGCTCGAGGGCAAGCGCCGGGCCGCACAGACCGGGCCAGAGGACTAGCGCCGGCCACCACGGCAAGTTTTGGGGCGTCCGCGCGCTGCTACTCGACCGGCAGGACAGTGACGCTCTCATCAATCATCTTTCGCGTTAGGTACCCGATCGCGCCGGACGTGCCCGCCAACCTTGTGCGCATTTCCTCCTCGCTGGCCACCACGACGGGCGCCTCGCCGCGGGTGCCTGCCAGCCTTGTGCGCATTTCCTCCTCGCTCGCCACCTCAAGAGGCGCCTGGCCGGTGCCCGAATAGACGAGGCGGTCCCAGGCGGCTCGATACTGGTGTGGAAAGACCCCGAGGATCTGCTTGCAGAACCTGACATGCACCGCATGATGGTCCGGGAGCACATAGACGCGAATTGGCGTACCGTCCTCCCAGGCACGCAACCGCATGCCGAAAATGGCTGAAAGCGTATTTCTGGCGATCGCCTCGCCCGCGGGTGCGGCGGGATTGACGGCGACGACCACCTCCTCCGCGGTTGCTCGGGCTG
The DNA here is from genome assembly GCA_050740455.1 of Gammaproteobacteria bacterium. GTDB lineage: Bacteria > Pseudomonadota > Gammaproteobacteria > JACCXJ01 > JACCXJ01 > USCg-Taylor. The sequence goes on from JBOIDF010000056.1 coordinate 9,486, forward strand.
GCCACCCGCACAGCAGGATCAGACACAGCGCCCATGCCCGGAGCGCCGAGTCGGTACGCCCCGCCTTCGATGCGCTGGCGAGTGCCGGACGCGCGCAGTTAACAAGGACAACTCCGTGGCGCAGCACTACCGCAAAACCTATAGCAAGCGTGGTTCGTTGAGGAGTGGAAGGCAAGGGCCTTGAAACTGCCATCGGGCGGTATGTGAGTTGCGAGCGCAGCACCAACTTCAGCGCTACTACGCCCGAGCAATCCCCCTCCTCAATGTATTTCGCCTAACTCGCCTTGTGCTGTGCTGCACTGGCGGCATCATCGCGTGGCGCGGGCCAGATCTTACCGTTCTCGGTCAGCAGACACCATACCTCGGGACGCAGCTTGTGGACACGCGCGAGGAATTCCGGCAGGAATCCCCAGTGAGCGCGCACTGGTCCGTGATATTCGATCAGCGGGCTCACCGGCCGGAACTCCAATCCGAACTGGCGCAGTCGTCGATCCAGCCGCGGCTCCATCGCCGTGTACACATAATGAACCTGTTGCTCCCAACTCATGATCATGCCCGCCTTGATGAGACCAAGGACCGGATGCGATTGGACCCGGCGTTCGTCGTTCCCGCGGCCGGTGTCGAGGCCCTCTTCTGCCATCCCATCCGGCCACTGCTGTTCCCCTCGCCGGGAACGGAACGGTCTGGCGACGATGAACCGGGAGCACTCGGCGATAGTGCCGCGGGCCGCATAGAATTTGCTTAGATAGTCCCGGTCGATGTGCTCTCCAGCCGCGACCTCGATGGGGAATGGCGCATCCGGCCGGACGCGGTCGGCGAGCACCAGCCTGACCGTTCCCGCGTTGGCGCCGGTCGGCCGGTGGCGAAGCAGGCAGTGTACCGAGCGATGCTCGTAGTCGTAGATGTCGCGCTCCAGTCCATCGGGATAGTCCAGCGGATCAAAGCCCGGTAAGCAGCCTTCGTGACAATAGACCTGGTAACGCAGGCGGAACGCTTGTTCCAAGAGATCGGGAGTGTCGGCCGGCACAATCTCAAAGTACTGGTTAAAATGAGCGACAAGATCGTGAGGCAGACTCATCCGAAAACTCGCGAACCGAAAGGCCCGTCAATGCCCCTCGGCATTGGGTCAGTGTTCATTTGCAGGAACGCGACGAATATCAACGACCGACGCTGGCGCGCGGAACGCTGCATTGCGTCCGGGGCGACAGGCTCGCTAAGGCCGGCATGATGGTCCAGGCGGTCCCGAAGCGGGACCCTAGTGGCAAATAGACTCAACGGCAGTGGTCCCCAGCGTGCACGCACTGTCAGACGCCATGACTAGCGTTCCCCGCTTTCTTCAAGCTAGCTTCAAGGCTGGTTAATAAATATTTTACGAGTATGTCGAATGGTACACTGCTCGTCAATATGCAGGCGCTAGGTGCTTATCCTTAAGATACCGCCGCCCGGCCTATCCGCACCCGAGTGCCACCTAATTAGCGCCATGCGCCGCCGCGGCATTGCATCCATAGCGAGCACGAGCGCTACACTGCGGATATCTGAACGATCGAGGAGGCCCAATGACGCAGGCGAAAGGTTATGTGGACCGCGCTTATCTTCGATGCGCCGAGCAACTGCTGCGCTCAGTGAAGGAGCAGAGCTATGCCCGGATGCGCGTCGAGCCCGGTCACAAGGTTCTCGACGTCGGCTGCGGCCCCGGCACGGACACGCTGCCGCTGGCGGAACGGGTGGGCGCCGCGGGAATGGTATTTGGGATCGATAGCGATTCGGCTATGTTGATTGCGGCCGACCGCCGCGCGCGGCAGGCACGGCTTAGCACCTGGGTATCGCATCAACGGGGCAGCGCCATGTCCTTGCCGGTGCGGTCCGAGTATTTCGATGCAAGCCGTTGCGAGCGCCTGTTTCAGCACTTACCCGATCCGGAGCGAGCCTTGAAGGAGATGGTACGCGTGACCCGGCGAGACGGGTGGATAGTGGTCTTGGATACGGACTGGGGTACGCTCTCCATGCACAGCAAGGAGGTTGAGATCGAGCGCCGGCTGCAACGCCTCCATGCGGAACGTTTGCTGTACAATGGCTACGCTGGCCGCCAGCTCTACCATCTCTTCCGACGGCAGCGCTTAGCGGATGTCCAGATCAATCTCTACCCGGTCTATTTGGTAGAGTTAGCACAGGTGCGGGAGCTCACCGCGCTGGATGAGACTGAACGGGAGGCGTTAAATCTCGGGTTGCTCAGCGCCACGGAACTGGAATGCTGGCATGCAAGTCTGGCGGAGGTCGAGGCGGAGGGTGGCTTTTTTTGCAGCGCCACGCTGGTCATGGTCTCGGGTCGCAAGCCGTGAGCTGGTTGCGATCCATTTGCTGCGCAGGCAGGACGGACTCAGAGCTTGTGAAAAAATCTACTGCGCTCGGGATCTCGCGTTCCGGCGGTGCTCGGAATCCTCATGTAATTCAATATACACTCCGGTTCCTGTGCTCCGGCGGAACGCGACTTCCCTTCGCTCGCGACTTTTTTTCACAAGCTCTCAGCGGCTAGGGGTGTCTTCAGACGGCGCAGGTTGATTGTACGTGTTGGAAGGCATTATGCTTAACCTGGAAAAGCCCAACATGCTGCTCGCATGTTGTCCCCATCATTCAGGTCGGTGCTCAAGATGCTGAACCGGTTTGGCAGGACTGAAGGGGCGGCGTATGTTACGACGGAGTCGATACGGTTGCGCGCCCAATGCCGGCACGTGAACGGAAGTGCTTGCTTACCTATCGAGAACGCCCCTATTCCGAGCGCCCTAGAACGCGAAGGAGATCTATTCGCGTTTCTGGTCCTCTATCGAGCTTAGTCGGGCATGGCTCATTCAAAGAGGAGGGATCGATTCTTAAGTCTTAAGTGGAAGGCCCTGATCTTGAGCAGCCTCGTGCTGGTTGCCGTTACCGTCTCTTACACCGGCCTTAACTACTTCGCCTTAAATCAGCAGTTCCAAAAGCGGCGCATCAGTGTTCAGCAAGAGTACGCGCGCCAGGTGCAAGGCTTACTTGACCAGTCAAGTCAACGGCTGCGACAGCTCGGCACCGTACTCGCGTCACTTCCCGATATACAACGGCAACTAAGTCGCTCGCCTAGCGCTGACATGGCAACCGGGTTCGATCGTCTGTGGACAAATCTTGCGCTCGATAGGGGCATGGAGGTCTTGGTCCTGTTCTCGGATCCCGGCCACACCGTCATCGCACGCGGATGGCGCCCGGGTGATACACGCGCTAAGGGCCTCGCGCAAACGGTTGAACGCGTGATCGAGAACGAGACGCCGGAAGAGCTTTACGATTGCGCCAACGAGTGCATCCAGTTCGCGGTGATCCCCGTTCTTGGTCCAGGGGATCGATCCTGGGCCATGGTATTGGGGGTTTCGCTCGCCGACGTGGTGCTTGACTTCCAACGCGTCTCGGGCGCCGACATGGGCTTGATCGCATCGAGCCCCGTTCCAAACCCCGGGAGCGCGGACAGCGCACGATTTCTTAAAAACTGGCGCCAGCGAGTCGTCGCGGTCAGCAATGCCGCGCGCAATATCCCGCTGCTCAACACCGTTGCCTCACGTTTTCCATTTTCGCAGCCGGTTGAGGCGGCGATCTACGAGTCCCTCGAAGGTAAAGCGTTCGAAGTCCGCTTGGTGCCGCTCGCGGGATCACCAAAGATGGCGCAGGCCCATCTCGTCGTGATCGCCGAGGTCACCGGCCAGGTGCAGGAAATCCGGGAAACCACGCAGCGGAATATCGCGCTGGGTATCGCGGGACTACTCGTGGCTGAATCGCTGTTGCTCGCGGTCCTGTGGGGGCCCATGTCCCGCCTCAAGCGCGCGGCCTTGAATCTGCCGCTGCTTGCGGAATCCGCCTTCGCTCAGGTTCGAGCGGCGATCTCCGGAATGCACGCGGGCCGTTGGCTTCGGGATGAGGTGGATGTCCTCAATACGACCGCCGTAACCCTCTCCTCACAGCTCGAGACCTTGCACGGCGATCTCGCGAAGAAGAGCCAGGATCTCTCCGAACGGGTCACCGAGCTTGGGCAAGAGCGTGATTTCGTCACCCACGTGTTGTACACGGCCCAAGTCATCATCCTGACCCAGAACCGCCACCACGAAATCCTCATGACCAATCCGTATGCGGAAACACTCTCCGGTTATTCTCGCGCGGAGCTACTCGGGCGATCGTTCCTCTCCCTGCTGGCGCGCGACCCACCAACCGTCGGACAGACCAGCCATCTCGCGGATCTTGTATCCGGTGCGAGTGCGCACGTTCAAGAAGAATGCGATTTGCGCTGTAAGGACGATTCTACCTTACAAGTGGTGTGGCACCACTCCCGGCTCAAGGGACGAGCGCCGGACGATCCCATGATTCTCTCGGTCGGAATGGACATCACCGCGCGCAAGCGGGCCGAAATGCGGCTCGCTTGGCTCGCCGACCACGACCCGCTCACTGGTCTCTTCAACCGCCGCCGGCTGCAAGAAGAGCTGGAGGAAGCCATTGCGCGCGCTAAGCGCTACGAGCATAGCGGCGCCCTGATATTCTTCGATCTCGACCAATTCAAATACGTCAACGATACCAGCGGCCATCCCGCTGGCGACCGTTTGCTCGAAGACCTGGGGGGATCTCTGCCTCAGGTACTGAGAGAAATCGATGTCATCGGCCGCCTCGGGGGAGACGAATTCGCTATCATCCTGGGCCGGGCGGAGGCGGACGAGGCGAGCCAGGTCGCGAAGAAAGTCTTGGAGCATATCAAGGACTCCGAATTTCGCTTCGGCAGCAAGATCCACAAAGTGTCCGCGAGCATCGGCATCGCATTGTTTCCCCAACATGGATCCAACGTTAAAGACCTGCTCACCTACGCGGATCTGGCCATGTATCAGGCCAAGGAAACGGGACGGGGACGCTGGCATGTATTCTCGTTCGAAGATCAGGGGCAGCGCCTGATGCAAGAGCGCGTGCTGTGGAAAGAACGGGTCGAAAATGCGCTCGCCGAGAAGCGGTTCGTGCTCTTCGTGCAACCGATCGTGGACATCCGTTCAGGCATCACCTGTCATTACGAGGTCTTGGTGCGGATGCGCGGCGACGACGGGGGCCTCATCAGCCCCGCGAACTTTATCGAGGTCGCCGAGCGGGCGGGTTTAATCCACGCCATAGACCGCATGGTGCTCTCGGATGCGATGCGAAGCTTGGCTAACCTCAAACGCCATGGACGGCACATCTCCTTCTCCATCAATCTCTCGGCGCACGCATTCAACGATCCCGAGCTCCTCTCCTTCGTGCAACGATTGCTCTATGAAACGAACCTGGATCCGAAACAGATCATTCTCGAGATGACGGAAACCGCCGCGGTCGCCGATCTCGGCAGCGCGCGGCGCCTGATCGAAGCGATCCGGGATCTCGGGTGCGCGTTCGCGCTGGATGATTTCGGGCGCGGGTTTTCCTCGTTTTATTACCTAAGAGAGCTACCGATGGAGTATGTCAAGATCGACGGATCGTTTATACGCGGGTTGGTCGATCGTCCCGATGATCAGGCGCTGGTGAAAGCCATGGGACAGATTGCGAAAGCCTTCGGGAAGAAAACTGTTGCCGAGCACGTCGAGAGCGGTGCGGTATTGAACCTCTTGGCACAGTTCGAGATCGACTACGCGCAAGGTTATTTCACGGGTAAACCCGTTGAAATGAGCATCGCATTCGCCGATGATGTGGCGGCCTAGCCGCGGGGGTTTCTGAGGACCTCGGCGTCCTCCGCGATCATCGATCCCTACGCCTAGTCTGGAATGCCTCATATGCATCCGCCAATAGCATGAACAGTCCACTACCCGATCTCCGTGCCGACACCATGCCGCCGGTCGATTACTGGTCGCTACGCTGGACCGAGAGCGAGGAACAGATCATCCCGGTGCGGCAAAATGTCCTCGAACCCACGCAGAGACGCCTGCGATCGGGCGCCTTTATCACGGTGATTGAAGGCGAGGGCGCGGGCTACGCGGCCACCTGCGATGTCACTCGCGAGGGGCTGCGAACGGCTGCTCTGGAAGCCCGCGAATGGGCCCGTGCATCGGCGCCCCGGGCGCTCTTTGCGACCCAGAACCTACCGCGGATCGATCGGCGCGGCGTCTATACCGCGGCGCAACCCTGGCAAAGCAATGTTCTCGGTGATCTCATCGCCGCCCTGATGGAGGCTGCCGGGAAGATCAAGTGCCATGAGAGAATCGTCGATTGGCAGGCGAGCGTTCGGCTGCGTCACACGCGCACGGTTCTGCGCACGAGCCTGGGCGCTAAGATCGAGCAAGAATGGACTGATCTCGTCCCGGAATTGGTCGCCGTGGCAAGCAACGGTGTCGATACACAACGCCGTAGCTTCGGGGCGGACTGCGGCCGCCAAGGCGGCCTCGAACAACTCGAGAAGCTGGGGTTCTTTAGCCTGCCCGCGCGCATCGCCGAAGAGGCGCTCCTGTTGCTCGAAGCCCCGAATTGCCCCGCCGGCCGCATGGACCTGCTCCTCTTGCCGGGTCAATTGATCCTGCAGCTCCACGAAAGCATCGGCCACCCGATCGAGCTTGATCGCATCCTCGGGGACGAGCGCAATTATGCGGGTGGAAGCTTCGTCACCTTGGACATGTTCGGTCACTACCGTTACGGATCGGAGTTATTGAACGTGACCTTCGATCCCGCTTGCCCGGAGCAGTTCGCGAGCTACGCCTTCGATGACGAGGGCGGCGCGGCGGAACGCCAATACTTGATCCGGGCGGGTATCCTCGAACGGCCGCTCGGTGGTCATGCGTCACAGGCTCGAGCCCGAATCGCCGGGGTCGCATGCACGCGCGCCGAACACTGGCACCGCCCGCCGATCGATCGGATGGCCAATCTCAATCTCGAACCCGGCACGAGCCCGCTTGAGGCGCTGGTGCGGGGCATCGAACACGGGATCATGATGAACACCAATCGCTCTTGGTCCATCGATGACCAGCGAAACAAGTTTCAGTTCGGCTGCGAGTGTGGATGGGTAATCAAGGACGGAGAGGTGAAAGGCCTGGTAAAAAATCCCAATTATCGCGGCACTTCCGCGACCTTCTGGCGCAACCTTGGCGCGGTGGGCGATGCTGGCACCTGGCGGGTAATGGGGCTCTCGACCTGCGGGAAAGGCGAACCGAACCAGACCATCCATGTCGGGCACGCGGCGCCCGCTGGTGTCTTCCACGACGTCGATGTCTTCTCGAATGCATGACCCGCGCGGGCAATTCGAGACCGTGCGTGCCATGGCGGCCGCGCTCACGCGGACGGATGAAGTCTGTTTAGTGAACTTCTTGGGCGAAGATTCGGATTTCGTGCGCCTGAGCCGCGGACGGATCCGGCAGGCCGGCCACGTGTTGCACAGTGAGCTGCGTGTGGGTTTGATCCGGGGCCGGCGCCAGGCCCAGGGCGCCTGTACCCTGACCCACGATCTCACGCACAACCGCTCGCGCCTGGAGAAGCTGTTTTCCGAGCTGCGGTTACAACTCGATTTCGTCCATGATGATCCCTATTTGCTGTATGCCACCGCCGTATGCAGCACCGAGGATAATCGCCACGTAGACTTACCGGACAGTAAACACGCGCTCACGGAAATCCTGGCGGCGGCGGACGGACTCGATCTCGTGGGACTGTGGGCTAACGGGACCCTGTATCGAGGGTTTGCAAATAGCCTCGGCCAGACAAATTGGTTTTCTACCGGGAGCTTTCATTTGGATAGCAGTTGCCATGTCGATAACGGGCAATCCGTTAAGCTCGGCTACGCGGGTCAGGTCTGGCAGACCGAGGACTTGCGGCGAGCGGTTGGGCGGGTCCGGGAGCACCTTGAGGTGTTATACAGCCCGCCCAAGGCCCTCGCGCCGGGGCGCTATCGCGCTTTCCTTGCGCCTCCGGCGCTCGGCGAAATCCTGGGACTTTTGGGTTGGGGAGGATTTAGTTTGAAAAGCTTGCGCACCCAGCACACACCGTTAATCAAACTCATGCGCCATGAGAAGGCTCTGCATCCGAGCGTCACGCTCGCGGAGGAGCATGCGCGCGGTCTAAATCCACAATTTACGTCCTCGGGTTTTCAAAAACCCGGTGCGGTAAGCCTGATCGAAAGCGGCCGTTTCGTCGCTTGTCTCGCCGATCAACGCAGCGCTGCTGAATATGGGATCGCGCTCAACGCCGAAAGCGAAACGCCCATGTCGCTGGTCATGGAAAGCGGGCGGCTCCCTTCGTCCTTGGGTCTCCTGGAAGAACTTGAAACGGGACTTTATATCGGCAATCTTTGGTATTGCAATTTTTCCGATCGCCACGACTGTCGCGTGACCGCGACGACGCGATTCGCGTGCTTCTGGGTCGAGGGCGGAGCGCTCCAGGCCCCGATCACCACGATGCGCATGGATGAAACCCTCTATCATCTCTTGGGCGACGGACTGATAGGTCTCACTGCCGAACGCGAGCTTATCATCGATCCTGGGACCTACGAGTGGCGCTCCACGGCAAGCATGTTGCTTGCGGGGGTGTTGATAGACGGCGTGACTTTCACCATGTAACCCGGTTGAGGATACGGCCCGAATCCGACGCCGGTTCCACACGCTGGAATCGAGGCTCTGTGATACGAGTCGCATTCGGTGCTTCTCATTGACGATGCACCGATTTAGCCCCTATAGATTTCGCTTCGCGATCCGCTACGTTAACCGCCTGCAGTAAGCGCCCCACGGCCATCCAACCGTCTTGCGACGCCAAGCCGGCAGGCGAAAACGCTTCGCAACGGCGACCCGATATTGGCGCCGTTTGCGAAGCATCCTATCGAAATCCCACTTCTATTGGAAGGGAGTCCTATGCTGAAGAAACTATTGTTCGCTTCTCTGTTCCTGTTCAACGCCCTTGTCTTTGCCGGAGAGTCTGTTGATCTCAACAGTGCCGATGCCGCAACCTTGGCAAACGCACTCCAAGGCATAGGGCCGGCCAAGGCCGAAGCGATCGTCGCGTATCGGGAAAAGCACGGGCCGTTCAAGTCCGTGGATGATCTGGTGATGGTCCAAGGCATTGGCGAGAAGACGGTCGAGATGAACCGCGAGAGTCTTGACGTCAGTATGCCCAGCAGCGCGCAGTAACCGCTAAGCGGTCCGGAATTGCTGCCCTTCGCAAGGACGCCGGAGGCAGCAATTCCAATTTTTATCTCTGGCGTTGAATCCACCCCAGCCCAGCCTCCGCCCTTTTGTCTGCATCCTAGCCCCAGATCTGCTTACTGAGTAAGATACCGCCGGCGGGAAGAACACCGCAATGCCTTCCCACGGGGTTCTTTCAGGTTCTCAGGCTTAAGCTTATTTGATAATCTCTTCGGCTTGCAGCCCACGGAGTCTTACTATGTTTAAGAAAGATATGACTATTGCCTGTTACGATGATGCAATCTGGAATGCCATGGAGGGCGAACGCCGCCGGCAGGAAGATCACATCGAGCTCATCGCGTCCGAAAACTACACCAGCCCACGGGTGTTACAGGCCCAAGGTTCGGTGCTGACGAATAAATACGCGGAAGGCTACCCCGGTAAACGCTACTACGGGGGTTGCGAGTACGTCGATATCGTGGAACAGCTTGCCATAGACCGCGCCAAGCAGTTGTTCGGTGCCGGCTTTGCCAACGTGCAGCCGCATTCCGGATCGCAGGCCAACGGGGCGGTGTATCTCGCGCTTTTGACCCCCGGCGACACGATCATGGGTATGAGTCTGGCCCACGGCGGGCATTTAACCCATGGCGCTAGCGTCAATGTGTCGGGTCGAATATTCAAGGCCGTGCAGTACGGTTTGAATACCAAAACCGGAGAGATCGATTACGACCAAGCGAAACGCCTCGCGCTTGAGCACAAACCGAAGCTCGTGATGACCGGATTTTCGGCTTACTCGCGGTTCCTCGACTGGCAACGTTTTCGGGATATCGCCGATCAAGTTGGTGCCTACCTGGTCTCCGATATCGCCCATGTGGCCGGTCTCGTGGCCGCGGGCCTCTACCCGAGCCCCATGAATATTGCCGATGTCACCACCACCACTACCCATAAGACGCTGCGCGGCCCGCGCGCGGGTCTCATCATGGGCCGGGAAAACCCCGAGATCGAAAAGAAGATCAACTTTATGGTTTTCCCCGCTTACCAGGGGGGGCCGCTCATGCACGTCATCGCCGCCAAGGCCATCGCTTTCAAGGAGGCGATGCAACCGGAGTTCAAGGCCTACGCCGAACAGGTCATTAGGAACGCAAAAACCATGGTGCAGGTGTTCTTGCAGCGCGGCGTCAAGGTGGTTTCCGGTGGCACCGACAATCACCTGTTTTTGATTGACCTGGTCGATAAGGGGATCACCGGCAAAGAGCTGGACGCGGCATTGGGCGGCGCCCACATCACGGTGAACAAGAACGCGGTACCGAATGATCCTCAGCCCCCGTTCGTTACCAGCGGTATCCGCATCGGCTCTTCGGCGGTGACGACGCGCGGTTTCAAACAGGTCGAGTGTACTCAGGTCGCCAATTGGATCTGTGAGATCATCGAGAACATCAAAAGCAAAGCGGTGATTGAGCGTATTAAAGGGGAGGTCACTGAGTTATGCCGACGTTTCCCCGTCTACGGCAATTAGAAGCGGTCCAAAATTCCGCGACGGGCGGCGCAGGCGTAGCGGAGGCGGGTAGGGCAACTCGCCCCGAGCCTCGCGGCAGGCGGTAGCGTGCGTTGCCCGTTCTGTACCGAGCCCGAGACCCGCGTCATCGATTCCCGGCTCGTGGGTGACGGCGATCAGATCCGGCGCAGACGCGAATGCACGGCTTGCCAAGAACGATTTACGACTTACGAAGCGGCGGAATTGAACCTGCCGCGCGTTATCAAGTCCGATGGACGCCGGGAACCCTTTAGAGAGGAGAAGCTTCGCATCGGTCTGCTGCGTGCGCTCGAAAAGCGCCCAGTGCCGAGCGAGCGCGTCGAGCAAGCACTCGCCGAGATCAAACGTGGATTGCGCTCCAGCGGTGAGCGGGAGGTGGCCTCGCGGCTCATCGGGGATCTGGTCATGGCAGAGTTGCGGTCCCTGGACCGCGTCGCCTTCGTGCGTTTCGCCTCCGTGTACCGGAGCTTCCAAGACGTCCAAGCGTTCGTCGACGAGATCGAACGTCTCGGGAAGGATCCCGCGAGTTAGCGCCCCGTGCTTGATTTCTCCGCGGAGGACTATCGGCTGATGGCGCGCGCTTTGTCACTGGCGCGCCGCGGCCTGTGCACAACCCATCCCAATCCCCGGGTTGGCTGTGTCCTTGCGCACCGGGGTCGCATCGTCGGCGAGGGTTGGCACCGGTTCGCGGGAGAAGCCCATGCGGAAGTGCTGGCCCTCAAGGCCGCGGGAGAACGCGCGCGGGGCGCGACCTGTTATGTCAATCTGGAACCTTGCTGCTTCCATGGTAAAACGCCCGCGTGCACGGAGGCGCTGATTCGAGCCGGCGTCGCGCGCGTCGTCGCCGCGATGCTCGATCCCAACCCGCGGGTCAACGGACACGGCTTGCTCGCCTTAAAGCAAGCCGGAATACCTGTACAGACCGGCGTGCTGGCGGAGCAGGCGATCGCGCTGAATCGCGGGTTCATCAAACGCATGCAATACGGCCTGCCCTTTGTGACCTCCAAGATCGCGATCAGCATCGATGGCAGAGTCGCGCTCCACTCCGGCGCCAGCCAATGGATCACTTCCGGTCCGGCGCGCGCCGATGTGCAGCGTTTAAGGGCGCAAAGCAGCGCCGTCATGACCGGCATCGGCACGGTGCTGGCGGATGATCCCGTGCTCACGGTGCGGAGCCCTTTCCGAGCGGCGGAATTCCGCCGTCCCGTGCGCGTTGTTCTAGACTCCAGGTTGCGGTTTCCGGGGACTGCGAAGATGCTGTCCGAACCGGGCCGCATTCTGGTTTTTACGGGGAGCGGCGTGGATAAGTCCGCGACGGGCATTACCAACGGCGCCGAGATCATCGCGAGCGCGATGCGTGGAGGGCGCCTCGATCTCGAATCGGTGCTCAACCATCTCGGAAGACTGGATCTCAATGAGATCGTGGTCGAAGCGGGACCCACCCTCAACGGCGCCTTACTGCAAGCCCGTCTCGTCGATGAGATCGTTATCTATATCGCCCCCAAGCTGATGGGAAGTCAAGCGCTGCCGATGGCGCGCCTCGATACGATCGCAACGATGGCGGAATGCATCGAACTGTCGTTTCTCGATACCCGCACCCTAGGACCCGATGTGCGGGTGATCGCGCGGGTAAACTATCTTCACAAGCTCTAAGTTTCGAGTCATCCCCATGTTTACGGGAATCATCCAAGCGCTAGGACACGTCATTGCGTTGCAAACCGGTCACGGGACCGCCCGCCTCGCGCTCGATCCGGGGAGCCTCGACCTGAGCCGCCTCCAAAGCGGTGATAGCCTGGCGGTGAACGGATGCTGCCTCACGGTGCTCAGCTATCGTGACCGCCGTATCGAGATGGACTTATCGCGAGAGACACTCGCTCGAACGACGCTAGGCCAGCTCCGGCCCGGCGCCCGGGTTAACCTGGAGAAAGCCCTCACCCTTGATGGGATCCTCGGCGGCCACATCGTGACCGGTCACGTGGATGGCCTGGGCGCGATTACGGATCGCATTCAGGATGGATCCGCGGTTCGGCTTAGAATCGGCATACCGGAAGCGTTGGCGAAATACCTGAGCCGCAAGGGTTCCGTTGCCGTGGACGGCGTGAGCCTCACCGTCAACGATGCCGCGGGCGCCGCATTCGATGTTATGCTTATTTCGCATACGCTCCAGGCGACCGTTGCCGCCGGCTATCGCCCCGGGATGGCCGTTAATATCGAAGTCGACCTCATTGCGCGTTATGTAGAGTCACTTCTATTAGCATCCAAGGACGTGCGCTAACAAGCTGTAAGTTGCTGTTATAACAATAACTATCCTTCCATAGGCGTCCCGCGTCGTCCATTGACATCCTGACGGTATTGCCGGTATCCTTGACGGTATCTTGTGCGGCTTGTGGTGTCGCAGGGCTACCAGCACGCGATCCGCAACCTGCGGGCAGAATATGACCCGGCACAGAGTCTCAGGGGAGCGTTGGTCATGCCCGAGGTCGAACACCACGCACCGCTTGCTGCTCGCGATATACCGGCCTTTATCGAGGCGCTCGATGCGGATCCCGGCAAGCTCCAAACAAAGCTAAGCATCAAGCTCTTGCTTCTTACCTTCGTGCGTAAGCAAGAGCTGGCGCAGGCGGCCTGGGACGAAGTTGATTTCACACGCGCCGAGTGGCGTATTCCCGCCGAGCGCATGAAGATGCGCGATCCGCACATCGTGCCGTTGTCGCGCCAGGCGCTTGAGTGCTTCCAAGACTTGAACGAGGTGGCCTAAATGAACAAGGGTTCAAGCCGGACGTGATCGAGCGTCAACTCGCACACACCGAGCGCAATCGGATCAGGGCGGCCTACAACCGGGCTGAGTACTTGGATGAACGCCGGAAGATGATGCAGCACTGGGCCGATTATCTGGACGGGCTGAAAAAGGGTGCGGACGTGGTGGCGATACGAGGTGGTAAGAGGCGCTAGAGCGCAGTGCTGCGCACACGTGCTAGAGCACAGCAAGAACCTAGCAAATTGGCAAGGCCTGTGCCTCTGTTCCCGATAAGCCTAATGCGGACTACCCGTTAAGCCTGATGCGCACAACCTGCTTGCGGAGGCAATCCAAAAGCCGGATAGTTAATGAGGCGGGAAATAGAGCGTTACCATGAGGAGAAAGGTCATGCAAGCCAGTGTTACGCATATCCAGCAGCAGGATAACCACGCCGTTTTCGTTGCAGCTTTACGCGTGCTCATCCAGCCCGACACACAGGGGTTATGGTTCGCTCAAGGCATCGAGATTGATTTTGCTGCCAGCGGTACCTCGTTGGATGACGTAAAACGCCGTTTCGTTAACGGACTGCGGGAGACCATTCACGGGCACCTCGAGAAGTTTGGGAAAATCGATAAATTACTCCGATTCGCTCCGGAGGAGGCCTGGAAACCACTACTCGAAGCGAAGGACGTCAAGCTAACACTGGCGACGCTTCACACGATCCCGGAATGGGATCAGAACCTCGTTTTTCCGTTCAAGGAGATTGCTTACTACCAGAAGGCTGCGTGAAGCTGCCGCACCCCTCAGACCCGCACGGCGACAAGGAAGGCGCCCTGCCGCGCGCACAGGTGCTTGATGTGCTATATCGACATGGCGTTACCGTTACGCCACGTGACGAATACGCGCAGCTAGAGAAGGACGACATCATCGAACGCCATCAGTTGCCGGAAATAGTAGGAGGCTTGCTCATTCGGCGTTTGTCCCGACTCTTCGAGATCCCGATTCAGGAGTTCTATTTCCCTCGCCGTTCAGATGTTCATTGATGTTTACGATTTATTCCACCTCAAAGCCCAAGAAAATATGGTGCAGGGCCTGGGTGGACTACTTTGGACTCACTCAAGAGCGGTGCCGCGGTAATCCCGATCCAGGGGCGAAATCCATATGACTATTCGCTGCGCCTAGCCTAGTAAGAAGCTCTTTGTGTCTTGATTGGTTCACGCGGCCTGTGAGTGAGTTGAACCTGGCAGCCGAGGTTGTTGAGTCGGCGGACAAACCGCAGAATCGCTGTAGAGCGGTCGCGGCGCGAGA
>JBOIDF010000057.1:0-23971 GCA_050740455.1 Gammaproteobacteria bacterium
CGTAGCGCAGAAGATGCGGGAGCTCACCCGTCACGTGCGCTTGGTCTTCGACTACCTGCGGATGACAAAAAACACTTGCACGGCTATCTATGCTTGACGGGGCGGACGGAGAACAAATTTACCGTGGGGCAAACACAGGCAAGGCGACGAGCGCCGCGACAAAGCCGATTATTGAAAACTGCGTGAACAAACTAATTACGTGACGAATCATGGTGCGCATCACATTTCAGCCATTCGTTCGGCGAGGATCGAGCGCTGGGCGCGAATGAATTCGAGCACGAAAGGATCGGCCGGACGCTGGAGCAAATCCTCGAGCGCTCCCTGCTGAACGACCTCGCCATCACGCATGAGCACAATCTCATCGGCGAAATACGCGGCCTCGTTCATATCGTGGGTGACGAAGACGACCGTCTTGCCAAGCTCGTTGAAGATCGTCTTCAACTCAGCTTGCAACTCGGCCCGCACGATGGGATCGAGCGCGCCGAGCGGTTCGTCGAGCAACATGAGCGGCGGATCAAGCATCAGTGCCCGCATGAGTGAAATGCGTTGGCGCTGCCCGCCCGACAACTGCTGCGGATAGCGCGCGAGCGCATTCTTAGGAATGTTTACCAGCGCGGACAAGAATTCGACGCGCCCAGCGATCCAATTCGCGGGGCGTTTTAGAAAACGTGCAAGCAAACTGACGTTCTGCTGCGCGGTTAAGTGCGGAAAAAGCCCGCCGTCCTGGACGACGTAGCCGATTGCGTGACGCGCCTTGTCCGTGTTGCCGGCAGTCAGTCCAACTCCGTTGATTGCTATACGTCCGCTGTCGCACGATCAAACCTGCGATCAGCCGCAGCAAGGTTGATTTGCCGCAGCCGCTCGGCCCGATCAACACCGTCGTCGCTCGCGTTTGGAAAGTGAGCGTCGTCGGCAGCAGCGCGGCTTGCCCGCCGAAGGTCTTCGAAATGTTCTCGACCGATATCATGCGGCTCTCGAGGAACAGCCATGATAATGTAGGGGCACATCGACGAAGAAGCGCGACGCTAACGTGACCCATGCGTGATTCGAGCAGATCTATCCGAACCCAAGTGCCGGCGCGGCTCGACCGCTTGCCCTGGTCGCGCTGGCATTGGCTCGTCGTCATCGGTCTCGGAACGGTGTGGATCCTCGACGGGCTGGAGATCACCATCGTCAGTGCTGTCGCGGGGCGCATCACCGAGCCCGGCAGCGGGCTTGTGCTTTCCGCCTCTCAGATCGGTTTTGCGGCTGCGGTCTACATTGCCGGCGCGGTCACCGGGGCATTGTTCTTTGGCTATTTGACTGACCGTTACGGGCGCAAAAAACTCTTTCTCATCACGCTCGCGGTTTATCTTGCAGCGACCACGCTGACCGCGCTCGCGTTCGACGCCTGGTGGTTTTACCTCTTTCGCTTTCTCACCGGTGCCGGAATCGGCGGCGAGTATGCGGCGATCAACTCCGCCATTGACGAGCTGATTCCCGCACGAGTGCGCGGGCGGGTCGATCTCATGATTAACGGCTCATACTGGGTCGGCACCGGTTTCGGCGCCGCGCTTTCAGTGGTCTTGCTCGATACGAGTATTTTTCCCGCCGATGTCGGCTGGCGGTTCGCCTTCGGTCTGGGCGCGCTACTCGGGCTCGGCATCCTGCTCGTGCGCCGCAATGTCCCGGAGAGCCCGCGCTGGCTATTTATCCACGGTCGCAAACAAGAGGCCGAAGAGCTGGTCACTACAATCGAAAAAAGGATCGAGGCGGAATCGGGCAGGCCGCTTCCCGAACCGCAAACGACGATCACGATTTGCCCGCACGAGACGATCGGCTTCGTCATGATCGCGCGAACGCTGTTCACGCTCTACCCGAAACGCTCGCTGTTGTGCTTTTCGCTGTTTACCGGCCAGGCTTTTTTGTACAACGCCATCTTTTTCACTTATGTCCTGGTGCTGACAACATTTTATGGTGTTCCCTCGGGCGAGGCGCCGCGCTATCTGATTCCATTCGCGATCGCCAATTTCCTCGGTCCCGTGCTGCTCGGACCACTGTTCGACACGGTGGGAAGGCGCGTGATGATCTCCGGAACGTATATTCTTTCCGGAGTATTGCTGACAATCACAGGTTATCTCTTTACGGAAGGCGTGTTGACGCCGCTGACTCAAACTGCGGCGTGGATGCTCGTGTTCTTTTTTGCATCGGCCGGAGCGAGCGCGGCTTATCTGACCGCCAGCGAAATCTTTCCCATAGAGACGCGAGCGCTCGCGATCGCTTTTTTTTACGCGATCGGGACTGGCGTGGGCGGGATCGCCGGGCCGCTTGTATTCGGGAGTCTCATTGAATCCGCCGAGGCCGCAAACGTACTCATCGGTTACCTGATCGGCGCCATTCTCATGATCGCCGCAGGCCTGATCGAAGCGTGGATCGGGGTAGATGCCGAGCGCAAAAGCCTCGAAGATGTTGCTCGACCGCTCACTGAGGTGCAGGAATGAGAGCGGCGGCGCTTCGCCGAATCGAGGCGATGCTCAAGGCAGGAACTCGGCAAGGCCCGAGGGATTTTAAAAGGGCTTTTATCTTCAAAAGGGAAGATACGACTGGATCGGTAAGCTGCCAAATAGGCGTAATTTCGGTCCGGAATCGGGGATTATCGGCTGATACGTACCGCCGGAATTTACACAACCCATCAGTAACCTTTACCGAAGCGTCGCCCGGGAAGCCTTCCTCGGCGCTCAAGATCCATAGTCTATCTCCCTGAAAATGAAGACTCGTCGCCAGACATTCGAACGTATGGCACAGCGGTTGCCGATTGGATAGACAAACAAGCGCATGTGCGAACCAACGAATGGGTAAAGAGCTGGCACTCGTTCCAGCCTTGGGGGTTGTTATCGGAGGCGGGCGATGGGCGCATCGTGAAAGTCCGACTGCTGCTAGCACGGCAGCGTTGCTGAGGCGACCCGTTTAACATCATGAGTCGGAGGTCAAGCTTCTACCGACCAGCTTCCGTACAGCAGCTGCTCCTCATTGTATTTTCCCTAATCGTGCTCCCGCTGATCCTGGTGCTGATCAGCGCGAAGATGGCTTTAGACCGTCTGGCGATACAGAGCCGGGAGGCGGTAGTGCAGACAGTGCGCATCGTCGAGGCCGGCCGGACGCTGCTCGAAGAGGTCACGGCGCTGGAGCGCAACGCTCGCCAGTTCCAATCACTAGGCGACCCTAGCCTATATAAGATTTACCTCACACAGCGAGATCGATTAAAGCAGTCGATCGCCCAACTTGGCCAACAAGATCTCCATGCCTCGCAGCGTGCAAGGCTGAACGAGCTGGTGGCGGAAGAGCAGCACTTCCATGAGATTCTGCGCACATCGAGCTCTGGTCCTCCAGCACTGCAGCGGGCACGTGGGCAACTCGCCTCTCTGAGCCAGCATGCCCGGTCCATCGTCTCTAAGACCAGCAAGACGATCGGGCGTGAGGTGGAAACCATGCGGGCAGGGGCCGCTGGCGTGCAGCACTTGCTCTTCTGGCAGGCGGCTGCCGTGATCCCTGCGGTGGTGGCGATCGCGCTCGTAGGTACCGTCCTCATTGCGAGACCGATGCGGCGGCTCGAGCAGACGATACGTAGACTCGGACAGGGAGACTGGTCGGTGCCCGTCGAGGAACTCACCGGGCCGAGAGATCTCGAGGAGCTCGGACGGCAGCTGGACTGGTTGCGGGTGAGGCTATCGGATCTCGACGGCCAGAAGACCAAGTTCCTGCGCCACGTGTCCCACGCGCTTAAGACCCCGCTCGCTGCCCTACGCGAGGGTGCTGAGTTGCTGGTCGATGAAGCAGTGGGAACGCTTAACACAGCGCAGGCCGAGATCGTGCGGATCCTTTGTCAGAGTGGTATCGAGCTGCAGCGACAGATAGAAGAGTTGCTGAATTTCAGCGCTATTGCTCAGACCTCGGATCTGGCTCTTAACAACCGCCCGATCCCCCTCGGCCGCTTGGTTGAAGACGTCATTGATGTCCAGACGGTAGCGCTGCGGGCGAAACACCTGCGGGTGGAAAAGCTGCTCGACTCAGCCTCGGTGAACGGGGATAGCGAGCGGCTCCGGGTGGTCTTAGACAATGTGCTGTCCAACGCAATAAAATACTCACCAGACGGCGGAGAGATTCGGATCGTGCTCCAGTCCCGTCCGGGGAAGGTGGTGCTGGAAGTCCAGGACCAAGGGCCTGGAATTGCTCGGGACGAACGCGATAAGGTCTTCCATCCCTTCTATCAGGGTCGGGCGGCTCCGAGTGGGAACCTCAAAGGCACGGGCCTGGGCCTTGCCATTGCCCAGGAGTTCGTTAAGGCGCACCGAGGCAGTATCGAGGTGGTAGATGTGGACGATGCGGACAAGGGAGCCAGGTTGCGGGTCATCTTGCCCTTGGAAGAAACCAAACCCTAGATCGAGGACGATCGTCGCCATGATTAGCGCTTGTCGAGCCCGCTTAGTGATACCTATCGTTCACATGGTCTTCTTGCTGAGCAGCTGCGGCACGACTGGCTCGGTGGTCGAACGCCGCGCAATCACTATCCCGCCATCGGGGCAATTGGCGACTCTGGATTTAGAGCGTAACGGCCCGAAGGCAGAGGTCGATGTGCCCTCACTCCTCGCTTATGTGAGATGGCTGCGAGCACAGTCCCGGGAGGCACAAAAGCAAGAGCTCAGGCGCGTGGAAGATACCTTTGCCCGAGAATATAGCCCCTTGGAGCAGCTGCGGCTCGGACTGCTGTTACTGCTGCCCAAAACAAGCTTCAAGGACGAAGCTCGGGCCCGTCAGCTGCTCCGCCGATTGTCTGCAGGGCGCGTCCCTCAAGAGTACCTGGGCTTGTCGGAGCTTCTCCTCGTTCTTCTCGACGAACGCGACGCGCAGGATCAGGCCTACGCACGCTTGCAGCATCGGTGGCAGGCCGAACAGAACCAACGCTGGACCCTGCAACGGCAACTGAACGCCATCAAGGCGATCGAGAAGACCATCACCGAGAGGAAAAGGCCGCCAGCGCTGCCTTTAGATGATGTCGAATAAACCGCGGATCCTGTTGGTCGATGATGATCCGGGACTCTTGCACTTGCTGCGGATCCGCCTAACCACGACTGGCTATGAGGTCGAGGCTGTCGCGAGCGGCGAGCAGGCTTTAGCGCGCCTATGTGTCTTTAGGCCCCAGCTGCTGATCACCGATCTGCGGATGGAGGGCATGGATGGAATGGCTCTGTTTGAACTCATCCACGCGCAACACCCCACCCTCCCGGTGCTGATCTTGACAGCGCATGGGACGATCCCAGACGCGGTGGGAGCAACCCAGCGCGGCGTCTTCGGTTACCTGACCAAACCCTATGACAGCAAAGAGCTACTCGAGTCGGTCAACAAAGCCCTGCGCATCGGCGCCACGCGGATACCGGAGGAAACGGACCTAGCGGACTCTGACTGGCGGCGCGACATCCTCACCCGCGGCGCTGCCATGGAGGCACTACTCGGTCAAGCGTGGCGGGTCGCCCAATCGGAGGCGAGTGTGCTCCTTCAGGGTGCAAGCGGCACCGGAAAAGAATTGCTAGCCGCGGCGATCCACCGGGCCAGCCGCCGGGCGCGCCGGCCCTTCGTTCCTGTCAATTGCACGGCGATCCCCGAATCGCTCCTCGAATCCGAACTGTTCGGACACAACAAAGGATCCTTTACCGGCGCGATCCGCGACCACCAAGGCCTGTTTCAGGCAGCCCAAGGCGGGACCCTGTTTCTGGACGAGATCGGAGACATGCCGCGAGGCGTCCAAGCGAAGCTATTGCGCTCCTTGCAAGAAAAAGAGGTGCGGCCGGTAGGGTCGACCCGCACCGTGCCCGTAGACGTCCGCATCATCTCGGCCACCCATCGCGAGTTGGAGCAAGAAGTCGCGAACGGCCGGTTCCGGGAGGATCTCTATTACCGCCTGAATGTCGTGAGGCTGACTATCCCGTTGCTGTCAGAACGCCGCGAAGATATCCCGCTCTTGGCCGCCCATTTCCGGAACAAACTTCAAGGGGACACCGATGAGCCAGTCAGAGGATTCGCGCCCGAGGCCATGGACCTCCTCATCGAGGCGCCTTGGCCAGGCAACGTGCGGCAGTTGCAGAATATCGTGGAGCAAACACTCGCGCTGGCTACTACCCCGATCATCCCCGCCTCCCTGGTGCAATCGGCCCTGCGCGAGAAATCGGCCGACATGCTCTCGTTGACTCACGCTCGGGAGCGCTTCGAGCGCGAATACCTCGTGCAACTGTTGCAAACCACGCAGGGCAACGTGAGCCACGCCGCGCGCCTCGCCCGCCGCGAGCGTAGCAAGTTTTATCAGTTGCTGCGCCGCTACCACTTAGATCCCGATCGGTTCCGCGCCTCGAACTAGGGCGCGTCCCCAAGGACACAGGTGGTTTGTCTCGATTTTTCAGCCAATTGTCGAATTCAGGGCTTCGGCTTATGGCCGACCAGCCACACTTCGATCCTCATGCCGCCGCCGTTTCGGTGCCGAAGGGTTCTTCTATCCTCTTGAATGCATGACAGAACTTTAGAGTAGCCGAGACCTGGTACACGGTTTGAGGCAAGTGTCGTGAGCGGGCGTCGCCCGCGGATTGTGAAAAAATCCTGAACCTTGGCTTCAAAGGAGGTCACCATGAAATTAACCAATGAATTAACCAATGCGTTTATTCCTGCTGCAATCGTTTTACTGTGTAGCTCCGGCTTAGTGATGGCAGAAGAGCAAATGGACCCGGCGAACCCGAGTGCCATTCCGCAAGAGTCGACAACACCCGAAACACCCGAAGGATCGGCAACGGCGATCCCTGAGTTCGGCAAATTGGACGTGGACCGCAACGGCGCCATCAGCTCTTCGGAGGCCACGCACTTTCCGCCCCTCGTCGATGCGTTCCCCAAGGCGGACACGAACGCCGATGGCCTGTTGAGTCAAGAGGAATATGCGGCCATCGTGCCTAAGACCGGAGAGGAGGGTAGCTAACCGCCTGGATCCGGCAGCCTCGCTTGCTGCCGGGCAGGACCGACCCGCCCGGGCCGTAATCTGACGGCCTCCGGGGCGGGTCCAGCTTAAACAAGCGATGCAAAACGGAGGGACCACATGAACAGATTACTGAGATTACTGATGCCAACCGTGGCGTTGTCTGCGTTGCTGATAGCCGGTTGCGAAAACTGGGACTCACCCGACTGGCAAAAGAATACTTCGGATCAGAGCACTGCGCCGGACACTGCGCCGGATCAGGGCACTGCGCCGGCTGCACCTGACCCTTCAGGGAGTACGGGATCGATGCAGTGACCTCGGAGTGATGATGGAGTGACTCCTAGGAAGGGGAGTCACTCCAATAACCGGAGCGCTGCCTGCCGAAGGTTACCAACTTAGCCTCGAGTAGCCAACGACAACAGCGCCATCACCACGCTTTGCCGCCGCTCGGTCGCGCCCGCCAGCGGCCCTCAATCCACCCCCCTGTGGGTGCGCAATCCGCTACTTTCCATATCCTGACGGGTGCTTGTAAAATCTACGCACCGCGTTGGATGTCCTATCGTTCACACAGGATGCGAGCTTGGGCCTGAACATCGATAGAGATCATTTCGAAGAAGACGACTATGCGCGCTTCTCGCAGCGCCTGCGCGAAGACGTGCGGGCGCTCGCCGAGCTCCTTTCGCGAGAACGCTTCGGGGTCGGCGCGCAGTCGCTCGGCGCAGAGCTCGAGATGTCGATGGTCGGAGCAAACTGCCGGCCGCGGCCGATCAACGAACGCGTGCTCGCCGACACGTGCGACCCGCGCTTCACGGTCGAGATCAACCGCTTCAACCTGGAGTGCAACACGCTCCCGAGCGCGCTGACGGGGACACCGTTCTCCTCTCTCGGCAAGCAGCTCGACGAGTGTCTGGCGCGCCTGCGCGCCATCGCCAGGGTGCACGATGCGCGCATCGCGCTGACCGGGATCTTGCCGACGCTCACGGCCGAAGACCTCGAGTCCTCGGCGATGACCGACCTGCCGCGCTATCGTGCGCTGTCGAGCGGCATCCGCCGCCTGCGGGGTGAGCCCTTCCACGTGCGCATCGACGGCGAGGACCCGCTCGACATCCACTGTGACGACGTCACCTACGAAGGCGCGAACACCTCGCTGCAGATCCACCTGCGGGTGAACCCTTCCGAGTTCGCCGCGGTGTACAACGCCGTGCAGCTCGCCACCGCACCGGCGCTCGCCGTGTCGGTCAACTCGCCGACGTTCCTCGGCCATCGGCTGTGGGAGGAGACGCGCGTCGCCCTGTTCAAGCAGACCGTCGACGATCGTCCGCCCAACCACGGGCCGCGGCGCGGGGTGCCGCGCGTGTGCTTCGGTCTCGGTTGGCTGAAGCGCGGCGCGCTCGAGCTGTTCGAGGAGAGCGTCGAGCTGCACGAGCCGCTCTTGCCGGTCATGACCGACGAGGACCCGCTCGCCGTCACGCGCGCGGGTGGCATTCCGCTGCTCGCCGAGCTGCGGCTTCACCAGGGCACGGTGTGGCGCTGGAACCGGGCGGTCTACGACCCGGCGGAAGGCGGTCATCTGCGCATCGAGATGCGCGCGCTGCCCTCGGGGCCGACCGTCGCCGACATGATGGCGAGCGCGACGTTCCTCGTGGGCCTCGCGCTCGAGCTGTCGCGAAGCCCCGCGCTGCTCGACTCCGTCCTCTTCGAGGTTGCAGAGTGCAACTTCTACCGCGCCGCGCAACACGGCCTCGCCGCCGAGCTGCTCTGGCCGCAGGGCAAAGGGCTCTGCGCGATCGGCGCGCGCGAGCTCGTGCACGAGCTCCTGCCCGTCGCCGAGCGCGGGCTCCTGCACGCAGAAATCGACGCCGGCGAGTGCGAGCGGCTGCTCACGATCATCGGGCGCCGCGCCAGCACAGGACAGACCGGCGCGCAATGGCAGCGCAGCCGGCTCGCCGCGATCGAGGACAAGCTCGGGCGCAAGGAGGCGCTCGCGTGCATGCTCGGCGAGTACCTGGACCACGCCGAGCTCGGCGCGCCCGTGCATACCTGGCCGATCCCATGACGCAGCGGATCCAGTGGTTGGACGAGGCGCGCCTCGCGCACCTGCCGGGCAGCGTCGAACACTGGTTGCGCGAGCTCGATCGCGCCACGCTGCTGCGCGTTCCCGGGCGCGACCGGTCGCGAGTTAGGATCGTCACGACGCTGCTCCATGGAAACGAGCCGAGCGGCGTCCGCGCCGTTCACGCCTGGCTCCGCTCCGGCGTCGCGCCCGCAACCGACGTGGTCTTCTACATCGGCTCGGTCGAGGCCGCGCTCGCCGCGCCTCCGTGGTCGCACCGCGCCTTACCGCACGCCCGTGATGCGAACCGCTGCTTCTCGCCGCCGTTCTGGGGGCTCGAAGGCGAGCGCGCGCGGGAGTTGATCGAGCGGCTCGAGGCGGCGAGACCGGAGGCGCTCCTCGACCTGCACAACAACAGCGGACGCAGCCCCGCGTACGGCGTCGGCACGGTCGCGGATGCGGCTCACCTGGGCCTCACGGGCCTGTTCGCAGATCGCTACATGCTGAGCGATCTGCGGCTCGGCACGTTGATCGAAGCGACCGAGCGCTTCACGGCGAGCATCGTAGTCGAATGCGGGCGAGCCCAGGACCCGGTCGCCGACGCGGTCGCGCTCGCCGGCCTCGAGCGCTATCTGTCGGTCGAAGACCTGAGCGTGCGCGCCGAGCGGTGGCAGGCTATGGAGATCCTGCATCGTCCCATTCGCGTGAGGGTCCACCCCGACGTGCGCCTGGCGTTCGGTGACGCTCCGGTAGAGGGAGCGAACCTCACGGTGCGCAGTGACATCGACCGCCACAACTTCGACCCGGTCGAGCCCGGCATCGTGCTCGGATGGCTCGGGCCTCCGGGCACGTGGCCGTTCGATGCCCGCGGCGGCGACGGCGTCGAGGTGAGCGCCGAGCTGTTCACGAGCGCGGATGGGCTGGTGCGCATCCGGCGCGCGATGGTGCCGGTCATGATGGCCGTGTCTGCGGCGATCGCGCGCAGCGATTGCCTGTTCTACGCCATGCAGAAGCGGTGACGGATCGTTCCAGCGGCGCAGCTTGGGGATTGGCTTGCGTCTGAATGGAGGCCGGATGAGAATGCTTAAAAGCTTCAAAGTCAACTTATGGAAGCAACCTAAGGAGGTTTCAGATGCAATACGTCGATGGATTTGTCTTGCCCGTCCCGCAAGAGAACCTGCAGGCCTACCGTCGCATCGCGCAGAAGGCCGGTAAGATCTGGCGGGAGCACGGCGCCCTCGAGTACCGGGAATGCGTTAGCGACGACGTGAAGATGGGAAAGCTCACGTCGTTCCCGCAAAGCGTCAAGCTCAAGCCCGGCGAGACCGTGGTGTTCTCGTGGATCGTATTCAAATCGCGAGCGCATCGCGATCGTGTCAACGCAAAGGTGATGGAGGACCCGCGACTGGCGAAGATGATGGATCCGAAGTCGATGCCCTTCGACACCAAGCGCATGGTCTACGGCGGTTTCAAGGTCTTAGTATAGGTCTGAGCGTGCGGTGCGCGTCCTCATGGAAGAATCATGACGACGCAACAACACGTTGCCACCGAACTCAAACCTCTCAACGCAACAACTTCAAGTGAAGGAGACCAATATGTTGAACCATGTAGACACGCTCGGCCTGAAGCAGGTCGCCGGTGAAGGCGAGGAGTTGATCGTTCATATCCGGCAACCCTGTTCTTCGTCACTGCTTAGAAAGTCTCATCAGCTAAGCGCTGAGGGAATCATGAGATGAATACCCCACCAAAAAAGAAGTCAATGGTCGGATGGTATGCGCCAGGTCAGTTGGCTAAAACAGCAGTCGAGGTGGCCATTTCCACGATCTTTGGCCGCCACTCAGATCATCGCATCGTCGAAGCGATGGCCGCCGGGCAGTATCAACAGGAAGCATATGATTACACCTGCTACTATCTGGATGACGGCAAGGACCTTTTGGAGCCTGATCGAGCGCATCCGCGAGACTCAATCTGGATAGATTATGCCGGGGACGTCGGCGATGGCTGGAATTCGACTTATGCCATCGCTTATTACCTGGCTGAGCCCGCGGGGCGTACCTTCACATACACGGACCGGGATACAGGGAAGAAGTATGCAGCGGAATCGAAAAGAGGGGAGATTTTAATCTTCGGCGGCGATGAGGTTTATCCAACTGCCAGCCGCCAAGAGTACAACGATCGGCTAGTCGCTCCGTATGAGACCGCCCTCCGAAATTCGCCTGAGGCGTGCCCTCACGTGTTTGCTATTCCAGGCAATCATGACTGGTATGACAGTCTCGTGGCCTTTACTCGGCTCTTCACGGCCCGGAGCTGGTTTGCCGGTTGGCGCACCCGGCAGGCTCGCAGCTATTTCGCTTTGAAACTTCCACACAACTGGTGGCTGCTCGGCACGGACGTGCAACTCGGCTCCGACATCGACAAACCGCAGCTGGATTACTTTGTGGGCTTTACCTCTGAGATGGATAAGCAGTTTGAGGAAACTGGTGACCCTGCCCGCATTATTCTTTGCCACGCCGAGCCTCATTGGATTCGGGCAGCGCAATACGGAGGTATTGATCCTATCTATAGCGAGAGCAATTTGAAGTTGCTCGAAAAGAAACTGGGCAAGAGCGTGGCGGTTTTCATTGCCGGCGACCTTCACCACTACCGCCGCTATGAGGAGATCAAAGACAAGTCAACGCAAAAGATCACGGCCGGCGGCGGGGGCGCTTTTCTCCATCCTACTCACGTAGGGAGGCTTGACGGTCAAAGCCTGGAGATGATCGTTGAAAAGGGGCTGGAGAATGAAGAACGAGAGTTTAAGCTAGAAGGCTGCTTTCCATCGACCAAAGATTCGAGAAATCTCACTTGGCGCAATCTCACTTTTCCTTTTTTCTTTCTGATGGGCAATCAGAGTTGGACCTTCGGATTACTTACCGCGGCGCTATACATGATCCTGACGCTCGTCGTTGGCCAGCGTGTTGATGATCCTACTTTACTGGCCCTGAATTATCACCCGAGTAACGCCGTGGGTATCGCCATCCGAAGCATGCTGGACAGCCCGCTGACCTTGTTGCTCGCGATACTTACTTTTGTAGGGTTTCTGTTCTTCACTGATACTCACAAAAAGTTGCACCGATTCATTGGTGGCGGGTTGCATGCGATCGCGCATATCTGCGCGGCGTTTTACATCGCCCTCATCTGCGTCTCTCTTGTCGGCAACAATTTGTCGGCGGAAGGCTGGCGCCTCTCCATCTCTTGGTCTAGCTTTAATTTTCATTTAGATGCGCGCATATTACTCGCCTGGTTGATGATCTTTGTCCTCGGATTTTTAGTAGGTTCCTTGATCATGGGACTTTACCTCCTGGTATCGTTGAACATTTTTGGTCGCCACGGTAATGAAGCTTTTTCCTCGCTAGGTATCCAAGACTGGAAAAACTTCCTGCGGTTGCACATTAACTCCAACGGCGATTTGACTATCTATCCAATCGGTATCAGAAGGGTGCCCCGCAAATGGAAACCTCGCACTAGCGGGATCGGCCCGGAACTGGTTCCCGATCCGGAAGATTCCGAAGCGACCGAAGCGGAGCTCATCGAGCCACCCATTGTCATGAAAACCAATAGGGCGACTAAGACCGGCGTGCAGACCGTTTCTGCGGTTCGTGCGAAGCATTAAGTAACCCCTGTCCGTCCCGAAAACTCAATATGCGCTGGTCTTCGTGACCTCTTTAACAAGACCCCGACCTCTTCGACTGTTGCCGACGTAAGCGCCGGCCTTCTTCATCGCCTCGGTGTACGCCATATAGGCGCCGTGCATCTGGCGCGCCTCCTCCTTGGGCAGGTTCATCATCGCGGTCTCGTTTCCGTATTTGTAAAAGTAGGTATTTCATGGATTCATCTCGGTGTTGGTTGTGTCGGGCAACATGCGCCGCCATGACAATGACGTTTTAGGGAACGCTACTTCGACAGTTCGAAAAAAACAGCGCCGAGTCAGTGCCCGAAATGCGTCGGCCATGGTCCGTTCGTGATGAACCGCGGGATAAGCGTATTGGAGATGGACCTCCCGGATACGCTGGTTGCGTTGGTACTTTCTGGGAGTCTGATCCTATCTGAACAGCGGCTCCAGACTGGGCCGATCGAGCGGGCCGCGAGTTGCCGAACG
This sequence comes from Gammaproteobacteria bacterium, assembly GCA_050740455.1. Classification (GTDB taxonomy): domain Bacteria; phylum Pseudomonadota; class Gammaproteobacteria; order JACCXJ01; family JACCXJ01; genus USCg-Taylor. The sequence goes on from JBOIDF010000057.1 coordinate 13,183, forward strand.
AGACTCCTCGGGCGCAAGCGCCTTCGAAATCTCGTTAGCGCGGCCCGTTGGGCCTCACGGGCTTGCACCGGGTCTTGTGATATTTTAGTATCACTATTATGCGCACCGAACTTGTTACAACACTGAAGCGTCATGCCACGGAGATCCTTTCCGAGTTAGAGCGGGACAAGGAGCCCATCCTTATTACGCAGCACGGCGTACCTAGTGCCTACCTTGTGGACGTTGAGACGTATGAGGCGCTACAGCGTCGCATGAGCCTGCTTGAAGGGATCGCGCGCGGAGAGAGAGCGATTGAGGAGGGGCGGACCTTGTCCCATGCTCAGGCTAAACAACGCATGGCTCGATGGCTGAGGTAATTTGGACCGAGCCTGCGCTCAGTGATGTGGATACCATTGCTGACTACATCGCGCTGGACAATCCGGAAGCGGCCAAGCTTCTAGTCCAAAAGGTGTTTCGGCATGTGGAGCAGCTAGCAGACCATCCAAAGAGCGGCTCGAAGCCGCAAGAACTGAAAGGTTGGCGCTACAGGCAGATCGTCGAGCCACCATGCCGAGTCTTTTATCGTCAAGAGATCTCCCGCGTCTTTATCCTGTACGTCATGCGCGGCGAGCGTTTGCTGCGTCCCAGCGTGCTTGCGTCCCGCAGCAAGCAGTTGCCGTGATTAACGGGTCAGCGCTTGAAATATCAGTTATCTCGTTCATTCACAATCTTGCTGACCGTTCTCGCCTCTTTGTTATTAGCTGACTACGCTTGCTGTCGTTGTTCGAGAAACTTGATTGCTAGGGAGGACGATGTATGCACACGAGACGAATGTTGGCGGTGGCGGTGGCGGCGGCGCTCGCGTTCGCGCCGGCGGCGTCCGCCGAGGTGAAGACGAGGGAGTTCGACTACAAGCAGGGCGACACCGTCCTGGCGGGCCTCATCGCCTGGGACGACGCGACGAAGGGCAAGCGACCCGGCGTACTGGTGGTCCACGAATGGTGGGGCCACAACGAGCACGCCCGGAACCAGGCCAAGCGACTCGCGGAGGCCGGCTACGTCGGCTTCGCGCTGGACATGTACGGCAAGGGCAAGGTGGCCACGCACGCGAAGGACGCCGAGGCCTTCATGAACGAGGCCACGAAGGACCCGGCGGCGCTCGCGGCACGGTTCGACGCGGCGCTGGAGCTTCTCAAGCAGGGCCCCCGCGTCGACTCGAAAAAGATCGCCGCGATCGGTTACTGCTTCGGGGGCTCCGTAGTCCTCGGCCGGGCGCGCGCTGGCGCCGACCTGGCCGCGGTTGTGAGCTTCCACGGCGCGCTCGCCACGAAGAGTCCCGCGGAGAAGGGGAAGGTCAAGGCCCGGGTGCTCGTGCTCACCGGCGCCGCCGATCCGATGATCCCGCCCGAGCAGGTGGAGGCCTTCAACGCGGAGATGACGGCTGCGGGCGCGAAGTTCCAAGTGGTCAGCTACCAGGGCGCCAGGCACAGCTTCACCAACCCGGCTGCGGACAAGGCCGGCATGGACGCGCTCGCCTACAACGCGGAGGCCGACAAGAAGTCCTGGGCCGCGATGCTGGAACTGTTCAAGGAGGTCTTGCACTGAGGCCGGCCCCCGGTTCCGGGACGGTTTTGAACCACTTTAAACGCTCGTGACTACCTGGAAACCGAGGCGCAACGCTGCTTTGCTGAGCGGGAAATCGAAGCAAGCGAATTGCAAGGGCATGCACCAACGTCTTACAGGCGGCTTCCACTACACCTGAGCCAATGGGGAGATTCTGCGCTTGCGCCTCGGCATAGCGCAACGCGAGGACCGCGGCCCCGAACAATATTTTACCCGATTGCGTATTACCCCCTATCTTTGCGGTGCAAGCCGATCGATACTTTATACGGTTGAGTATTCACCCCTATCGAGTAGCGAAACCACGGCCCCATAGCTCACTAGTAGAGTGTGAAGCCGCTGCCACTGGCTCGACTGGGAACCCACAGTTGCATGAAGTCACTGACCGAAAGGCGCTGCAAGCCTTCGTTGTCCTCGAAGAGCCCGGCGATTTCGTTGCTCTTAGCCAGTGCAAATATCTCGTGTATGTTACGTTTGAATTTGTCCTTTAGCCGCGGCAGCGCCTCAAGGCGGCGGCGCGGATGGCCGAGCGGAAACTCCACGGCACTCTCGGCTTGGACGCCATCTTGGAAGTAAACGGTGACACGGTTGGCCACCGTGCGCCGCTCCGCATCGTAATAATCACGCGTATAACGGGCATCTTCGATGACTTCCATCCGGGCGCGCAGCGCGTCGATGCGCGGGTCGGCGGCCACCTCGTCCTCGAAGTGCTGATAGTGCAACTCCCCGAATAAGAGACCGATCGCCGCTACGTATCGCAGGCAGTGGTCGCGATCGGCGGGATTCGCGAGCCGCCCGCGCTTGTCGATGATGTGCAAGGCGGGTTTTTGGGTGGCGAGCACAATCTTGTCGATGTCCGCGAGCCGGTCTTTAACATCGGGATGCAGTTTAATCGCCGCCTCGGCCGCGCTCTGCGCGTGGAACTCACACGGGTAGGCCACTTTGAACAGGATGTGCTCGACCACATAGGAGCTCAGCGCGCGGGAGAGACCCAAGGACTTTCCCCGTAACAACGCTGCGTGAAAGCCGTAGCGGGGGGCGCTCAAGGCATGCGGATAGCCCGGTTCGCCCGCGAGCGTCAGCAAGGCCAGTCGCACCCCGCGCGCCGCGGCATCGCCCGCGGCCCAGGATTTGCGCGGGCCGGCATCCGGCGCATGACGGTAGGCGCGCAAGTTTCCCCCATCCAATAGCGCCTGAGACACGGCGTTCATGACCTCTGCCTTGCCGCCTCCGAGCAACGCGGTGCAGAGCGCCGCCGAGGCGATCCTAACCAGGATCACGTGATCGATTCCGATCGTGTTGAAACTATTGGTCAGCGCCAGCACGCCCTGGATCTCATAAGCCTTGACGAGTGCCGTCAGTAGCTCACGCATGAGCAAGGGCTCGGCGCCGCGGGCGAGGAGCCGCCGGCGGCTGATGTAATCCGCGCACGCTAAGAGAGCCCCCAGGTTATCCGAGGGATGTCCCCATTCGGCGGCGAGCCAGGTATCGTTGTAGTCCAACCAGCGGATGAGACAACCGATGCAGTAGGCCGCTTGCACCGGGTCGAGCTCGAGCCCGGTTCCCGGGACGCGTGACCCACCGGCGAGCATCGCGCCCGGCACGACCGGCCCGATGTGGCGGCGGCACGCGGGGTTCTGTAGCGCGGCGCAAGCGCATCCGAGCGCATCCATGAGGCAATAACGGGCGGCGCTGAGTGCTGGCTCGCTGAGGGGCTCGTGACCGGTAACGTAATCGCCGATGATACCGAGGAACGGATCCGGGTCTTGCATGGCGGCGCTTGTTACCTTCGTCATGGCCGCTCCGCGAGCGGTACGTAGGCTCGCGACGCGGGACCGACATACTCGGCCAGCGGCCGGATGAGCCGGTTGTCTTGCCGTTGCTCGATGATATGGGCCGCCCACCCGGCGCTGCGGGCGATGACAAAGATCGGCGTGAACAGCGACGCCGGGATCCCGCAGGCGCGGTACACCAGGGCGCTGTAGAAATCGAGATTCGGGAACAGGCGTTTCTCGCGCCACATGACGGCTTCGATGCGCTCGGCGATCGCATAAAGCCGGGTATCGCGAGCCTTCTCCCCGAGCCGGCGCGCCCACTCTTTTATTATCGGCGAGCGCGGATCGCGGCGCTTGTACACCCGGTGCCCGAAGCCCATGATCAGCTCCTTGCGCGCCAGCCGTTCGAGGATCCCTTGTTCGGCCTCGTCGGCGCCGGCAAAGCTCGCGATCAAGGCCATCGCCGCCTCGTTGGCCCCTCCGTGCAGCGGTCCGCGCAAGGCGCCGATGGCGCCCGCGATGGCGGAATAGAAGTCGGCCCGGGTCGAGGTGATGACGCGCGCCGCGAAGGTCGAGGCATTGAGCTCGTGTTCGGCATAGAGGATGAGTGACACCTCCAGCGCGCGGCGATAGATTTCCTCACCTGCGTGGCCATGCAAGAGGCGTAGTAAATGCCCAGCGAAATCGGCCGCGGGAGAACCGAGATCTATTCTTTGACCGCGGGTGTGGAACTGATACCAATAGAGCAGCATCGCGGGCAAGCTCGCCAATAGCCGTTCCGCCAGCGCAGGGACATCCGCCGATTCGGGTTCGAGACAGCCTAGGGCCGACACGCCGGTGCGCAGCACATCCATCGGATGAGCCGCGGCCGGCAGTCGTTCAAGAAGCGTTTCGAGGTCCGGCGGCAGTTCCCGCGCACCTGCCAGCCGCATGCGGAAATCGCTAAGATGGGCGGCGTTGGGCAGCTCGCCGTAGAGCAGCAGGCAGGCGACTTCTTCATAACTCGCCTGCGCCGCGAGCTCGGCCACATCAAAGCCGCGATAATAGAGGCTATCGCCCGCGGCCTCGGCCGTGCAAATCGCCGTACGTGCGGCGACGACGCCCTCGAGTCCTCCCGTGGTCAGCGCTCCCATCGTGATTGCCCTCGCAGTGACAGACCGGCGTTTAGACTCCGCGGTCAGCCCGTTGATTTCCTCTTTTATACAGCTATACAGCGATTTCCAAGTCTTTGATCACGGTCATCAAGAAGCGCGCGGCCTCGCCGCCGGTCACGGCGCGGTGATCGATGGTCAGAGACAGTGGAATAATGGTATGGACGGCCGGTTGAGCGTTCGAGGCGACTACGGCCGGGCGGATGCGGCCGGCGCCGAGGATTGCGACCGTCGGCGGTACGATGATGGGGTTGGCATAGCGGCCCCCGAAGGTCCCGAAGTTCGACAGCGTAATCGTGTAACCGCGAAGCTCTTCGGCGGGGATGGTGCGCTTTCGGACCGCCTCGCGCATCGCATTGAGTCCACGGCGCAGGTCTTCCGGCGGACGCTTGCCGACATCGCGCAACACCGGCACGAAGAGGCCCTCCTCGGTGTCCACGGCGATCCCGAGCTCGATCTTTTTTAATAAGCGGCGCCCAAGCGCGTGGCTGTCGTACCAGGCGTTCAGAGCGGGTTCGGACTGACAGGCGGCGACCAGCGCGCGGATGAGCCGCAACGTCACATCGCTGCCCGGCGGCCAGGCGTGGATATCGGCGTCCTCGCAAATCGTCACCGGTACCACCTCCGCGTGCGCCGAGGCCATGGTGCGGGCCATCGCGCGGCGCACCCCGCGCAAGGGTTCTAAAGGCCCCACTTCGGCCAGGATCTTGGCGACGCGCTGCACGTCCGCCGTGGTGATGGTTCCGTCCGGGCCGCTCGGCGTGACGATGGCGAGGTCCACCTCCAGGCGATGCGCCAGCGCCCGCACCGCCGGAGTCGCCTTGAGCCCGCCGCCGGGGTGCGGGCCGACACCGCTCGTTTGCTCTCGTAGTACCGTTTCACTGCGTGCCACCTGGCCGACGACCGTACCAGCGTCGGCGGCGCCCCTGACCTTCTCTGGCTCGCCCGCGGGCGCGAATTCAGCCAGGGGATCGCCGGTATGGATGAGGTCGCCTGACTTACCGAAGAGGTGGTGCACTCGGCCGCTGAAAGGGCTAGGAATATCGACGATGGCCTTCGCGGTCTCGACCGAAACCAAGGGCTGGTCTTCTTTGATTTCGTCGCCGGCCTGAACATGCCAGCTTACGATCTCGGCCTCGGTCAGGCCTTCCCCTAAATCGGGCAGTTTGAATATATTCATGCGCTTCTCCTCATTGCGGCGAGGACAGTTTAGTGGATTATAAGCCGGCCCTTGAGCAAAGTGCTCGCGTTACTTTAGTCACGGGCGCCTCCTATTAATAAATTCACCGTGCTCGGCTGGTGTGCGTTGCATCGCCGGGGTGACTACAATGCCGATGTGCTGTCGCGCAATCCGGCCACGATCCGTCTATCCGATATCGAAATCAATCTGAAGGAGCAAATCAATGGCAAACGAAGTCAAATCTGTCACCGAAGGATCATCGAGCGAAATCAAAGAAGTCTTTCCCTACCTTCGCGTTAAAAACGCCGCCGCGGCAATCGAGTTCTATACGCGAGCATTTGGGGCAAGAGAGTTATTCCGGTTGACCGAACCCGGCGGGCGAATCGGGCACGCGGAGCTTTCCCTCGGCAGTATCACGCTCATGCTTGCCGACGAGTATCCCGAATACGGCATTCTCGGCCCGCAATCCATCGGCGGCACGGGGATGTCCATTCACCTGCACGTCGTTAACGCCGACGTGGTGGCGGAGCGGGCCGTGGCCACCGGCGCAACCGTGCTTCGTCCGCTGGCCGACCAGTTTTATGGGGAGCGGTCGGGGACGCTGCTCGATCCTTTCGGACACGAATGGATGCTTGGGCACGAGATCGAGAAAGTCTCACCTGAAGAGATGCAGCGCCGCTTCACGGCTATGTTCGAGTAATGCCCAACTTCACACGGGAGGAACTATGCCTGAACGCGAGACAGCGCCTTTCTTATCTCACCTTTGAACAAACTTGAAGCGGATGAATGTGATTGCGGTCCCTCGCCACCTCCGACAACAAACCACGAAAATTTCGACCGCCGCGCCCTCGCTGTTGCGGACGCTTTTTCTTCACCACGACGGAATTGTCATCGGAGCCACGATCCGTGCCTTGGAAAAACATGGCCTCCTGACGCACCTCATCAGTCACGGGCGCGTGAAGTTCCGAGAGCTTGTGGACCGCTATTCATGCAACCCCGGCTACCTTCATGTCGCGCTTCGGTGTCTCGCGGCTCAAGGCTGGATCACGCGAGCAGGCGTTCCCGGAAGCGATACGATGGTCTTCGAGGTGACGCCGCTCGGCGAGATTGCGGCGAAAACCTTTCCGCTGTATGCCGAGGTTGCGGAGTTTGCTTATTCGGGGATCCCGATGGAGCGGTATCTCTTTCATCAAAGGGATCTCGACGCGGCGAGTGCCGAGCACTACGCCCGGCTATCCCGGCGCTGCATACAAGACTGGGATCTCGCCGTGGTCGATCCGGCGGACCAAGAATCGAGGCTCAATGAGATCATCCGCAAGCACCTCGACGGCATATTGGTCAGCCCCTTCATGATTGCAGCGAAGCTGCGCGGCTTGCTCGAAGGCGAGGAGTTCGCCTGTGACGGACTCCCCGGGCCGCACGACAACCTCCGCGCGGGCCTCGCGGCTATCGAGCATTTGGGATGGGTCCTGCCGGAGGGACGGCGCTACCTGTTCACGGAGCTTGGACGGGTAGCGTGCCAGTTCACGCTCCATTACGGACTCACGCTGTCATATTGGCCGATGTTCTGCCGGTTGCCGAGCCTCTTCTTCGACTCTTCCCACCACGTCACCCATGTCGCGCCAGGTCACGAGGAGACGCATGTCGATCGCAGCCTGAACGTGCTGGCAAGCGGTGTCGCCCACCGCCCCTATTTCGAGGATTCCGAGCAGATCCTGATCGCGATCTTCAATCGGGAGCCGCTTGCGGAGCAACCGCGCTTCGTGGCCGATATGGGCTGCGGCGATGGGATCTGGCTTAAACGCATCTATGAGATCGTTGCGGCCACGACTCTGCGCGGCCGGCACCTCGGCGAATATCCGCTCTTGATGATCGGCGCGGATTACAATGCCAAGGCGCTGGAAGCCGCCCGCCGCACCCTTGAGACCTCCGGGGTTCCGAACATCACCCTCTTCGGCGACGTGACCGATCCCACGCTTTTCGCGCAGGCCTTAGGCGAGCGCGGAATCGACAGTGTGGACGGCCTGCATATCCGCGCTTTCATCGATCACAATCGGCGTTATACGGAACCGCGGGATAAAGCCAGCGCGGACAAACACCTAGTTTTATCCACAGGGGCTTATGCCGGCGAGACCGGCAACGCGATTCCGAACCAACTCCTCGAACAGAATCTGGTCGAGCATCTCCGGCGCTGGGCGCCATTCATCAGGAAGCACGGCCTCATCGTCATCGAGGCTCACAACATCTATCCCCCGATCGCCGCGGCGTACAATGGCAAAACCCACGCCACCGCCTTCGATACCTACCACGGGTATTCGAACCAATACCCTATCGATTACGAAGCGTTCATGTCGCTTGCGGAGGAGGCGGGTTTGCGCGCCGTCTCCCATGAGCAAAGGGTATATCCCTCGCGGCTTCCGTTTGTCGCCATCAGCCTTAACCGGTTCAAGAGCGCGGAGCCGGCGGCAGTGGTGGGCCGGCGCGCAGCGCCGCCGCGAGGCCCGGCGAGCTGGCGACCGGACGGATCGGAGGACACCCTCGATGGCGAAGCCTTGCACCGCTTTCTCTATCACGACCACGATCTCACGCGCCCGCGGCGCTGGTGCGCCAGCAGCACCGGCATGCTGGTACATGGTTTACTCGAAGACATCGAACGGCGGCTCGACCGTTGCCTCAACCCGAGCCGTACATCGCGGCAACTTACGCTGGTAGACTACGGCGCGGGCACCGGTCTCGCGACCTTGGAGCTGATCAAGGGCCTCCGGGAGACGGGTTTGATACAGCGAATGCAGCGTAACGGCATCAACTTCAAGCTGCTGCTTTTCGATTTCCCTAGCGGCTGGTTCGCCAAGGCCTTTGATCTCCTCAACGCCTTCACGTTTATCGACTTTCATTCGCTCACGGATCCGGACAGCGGTAAGATTCGGCTCATTTCCGACATCATCGCCCCGGAATCGGTGGACATCATTTATGCCAGCATGGTGTTGCACCTCGTACCCCCGAAGGCGATGCCGCCGTTGATCGATAGCTTCGCCGAGGTGCTGCAACCGCGCGGGAGTTTCTATTGGAACAGCCCGGACACGGCGCCGGCCTCAGCGCATGCGGAAGTCATCCACGCGCCGAATCGCGCATTGCGCCGGGTGCTCCTCGATGTCATCGACACTGAGGCGCGGGTGCATCAGGTGCTAGCCAATGTTCCCGCGGATCAACGCAGCGCCTTCGCGGACCTGCCGCAACGACTCGCGGAAATCAGGCGATCCCTCACCCCGGAGAGGCGAGCGCTAGCAAAAGCACGCGCGGATAAACAGATCTTGGCGATCCCGACCCATGTCGAGTATATCGAGGGCTTGTTGAACAAATGCTTCGACGGCGGGTTTGCGACCATGGTATCGGTGCTGAGCGAAGGCGATGTGCTCGCCTTGGCGCTCTTGCCCGCGAACCAACGTTATTTCAACGAAATCGAGGATTCGGAGCTACGCCGTAAGCTGATTAGCTTATTGCTCCGCTACGATGTCCTGCCACGATTCCGAGCGGGACCGGCCGGGAATGCCGTCGGCATCAATCTCCACTGGACGTATGGTGAGCATGTAAAGAATAGCTAAGGACGCGCTGAAAAACCCTTTGAATCATTCCCGTAGCGCGTATCCGAGATTCAAAGAGCCGCGAGGAGCGTGGCCATGTCCTTCAGACCGATGGCCTCGGTCTCAGTGCTGATCGGATAGCGATCAAAACCGGAATAGACAACGAAACGCCGGCTCGGTGTTAGGTCTTCGCAAGCGATGTGGAAGCCTTTTCCCGGTTTCGGCGAGAGCCCCCGCTTGATCTCTATCGCCCACAGGCCATGGCCACGGGTTTCCAAAAGCAGATCGATCTCGGCCCCGGCAGCGGTGCGATAGAAACTCGCGGTGGCATGGGCCTGCGCAGCGGCGAGCAGGTTTTCAAGGACGAAACCTTCCCAGCTCGCTCCGACCACCGGATGGCCGGCGAGCGCATTGTAATCGGGGATCCCTAAGAGGGCGTGGACGATGCCGCTGTCCCGGACATACACCTTGGACGATTTTACCAAGCGCTTGCCGATATTTCTGTGGAAGGGCCGCAGGCGGCGTAGCAGCAGGAGATCCGCCAGAAGATCGATATAACGGGTGGTTGTTTGAGCGCTGATCATCAACGCCGCCCCAAGCCGCGAGGCATTCAAAAGGGCGCCCTGAGCATGCGCCAGCATCGTCCACAGACGCTCTAGGCTTTCTGCCGGCACGCGCCCCCCGAACAGCGGCACCTCCCGCTCCAGGTAGGTGCGAACGAAATCCTTGCGCCATTCCAGACTTTGCCGGTCATCGTGGGCGAGGTAGCTATCCGGAAAACCACCTCGTACCCAGAGTGCCGTCAGGTCGGAGTCGCTGCTCACCGTTTCCAGGACATCGAATGGCGCCAGATCCACATAAGCGATCCGGCCTGCCAGGCTCTCACCCGCTTGGCGCAATAGATCCAGAGAGGCCGAACCGAGGATGAGAAACCTCCCTGTGCGCCGGCCGCGTTTGCGGCCCTGATCGATGAGGCCGCGCAGGGTCTGAAACAGCTCGGGTATCCGATGGATCTCGTCGAGCACGACCAGGCGATGCTCGTAATCCCGCAGGAACAGCGCCGCTTCGGTCAGCTTGGCGCGGTCTTCCCGCGCCTCCAGGTCAAGATACAGCGATGCAGTCTCTTCGGCGATGGTCAGTGCGAGCGTGGTCTTACCGACTTGGCGCGGCCCGATCAAGGCGACCGCAGCTTGTCTCGCCAAGGCCTCTCGAACAATAGCGGCGGCACGGCGCACTATCATCCTTACATATTATCCACGATATAGATGATATACAAGAATAGAAAGCCCCGATGTCCTGCCCCGATTCCGAGCGGGACCGGCCGGGAATGCCGTCGGCCTTATCTCCACTGACGTATGGGTGAGCATGTAAAGAATGGCTAAGTACTCGTTTTCATAAATATGGCTACGTATTAGTGTTGCCACTTATCGGTTTCTTGGCTATCTTGGCTATGCTTGCCTCGAACGAGGATTGCCGAGTATGCCAAGACACAGCCCCTTTACG
>JBOIDF010000058.1:0-23271 GCA_050740455.1 Gammaproteobacteria bacterium
AAACTGTACGGAATCCCCCGCCTGGCTCAAGTCATCGAAGGAGTGGTATTCAAGGACGGCGTGTGGGAAGACGCGGATAGAATCGCCGCCTGACCTGGCCTCGTACACAACATTTGACTATTTCTCTGCACAACCTCTTCCGAGGGGGTCGTCACTTAATGCGCGCGCACCACTACCGACTGTTCCGTGCACGCTCGTATTCGATCTGGCGACAGACCACCTGTGTTTGTTAACTAAGAAAACCGCCGATCCCGAAAATACACGTCTCGGATCCCTCAATTTGACAGAACCCTTTCCGCAGTACACAGGGCCGGTGCATAAAACAGGCTTGATCGCATACCATTACACTTCGAATACAAAGCGGCAGATGCTCCTTTTGCGCGGGGGCTTATGCTGTTCCGCGGAAGTTCCATTGCGCTCGAACAGGCATTTCAGAAAGCGGGGTATTGATATGGCGGTTGAATCAAAGACCATGCCGGCAGGCACTGCGCTCATTCCCTTCACGCTGCCGGATGTTGACGGCAGGTCCGTGAATATCCTGGACTACAGAGACAACCTCCTTCTTGTTGTTTTCACGTGCAATCATTGTCCGTATGCCAAGGCCTCGTGGCCCACCTTGATCGATCTCCAAAAGCGTTATGCAAAAGACGGATTCCAGGCCATTGCGGTGAATCCCAACAACAACCCGGCGTTTCCCGACGACAGGTTCGAGGCGATGAAACCCTACGCAGAGTCCATCAGATTGAATTTTCCGTACCTCTTCGACGGAGACCAGAAAGCGGCCCGCGCCTACGGAGCCGAGTGTACGCCGGACCCGTATCTTTTCAAGGATGGAGCACTGTATTATCACGGCCGGATCAATGACAACTGGCAGAAGCCGGAAGCAGTAAAAGAGAAAAGCCTGGAGAACGCAGTCCTCGCCGCGCTCGGCCGGGGGCAGCTCCCCGGTAAGATTTTTCCGAGTATCGGCTGTTCCATCAAATGGGTGGCGTAAGATCATCGCGGGCATAGGCAAAATAAACGCCCTTTTTCGTCAAGAGGCACGGCTAGTGAGTTGTCAAACATCCGAGTCCTCGGCCTAGGATCGGAAACTTTTGGGGCCGATAAATATCCCGGAAAGCTCAACCGGATGGACAGCCGCTGCTCATCTTTGGTCTCCTTGTTACTGGTTTGTGAAAGTCACCAAGGGTAACCTGAAGCGACCCTTCACAGGATCTATCCTTCGAACTGTTGGGAGGCTCGATGTTGCCATGGTCAATTGACTCTCGAGGTCGGTTTGACAAAATCGTGTTTGAAAGCGGGGTGCTTAAAGGCAACCGCTTAGGCGATCCGCACCGGCGCCCGCTGTGGGTGTACCTCCCGCCGGGGTATGACGACGAACCCGAGAGGCGGTATTCCACCATCTATCTCATCCAAGGGCTCACGGGCCAGCTCGACATGTGGCGCAACCGACCACCGTTGAGGAAAAACTTTCCCGAGCTGGCGGACGAGCTCTTCGCCAAGGGCGAAGCACCCCCCTGTATCCTCGTGTGGGTGGACTGCTGGACTTCCCTGGGCGGAAGCCAGTTCCTCGACTCACCGGCGACAGGGAGGTATCACACCTACCTTTGCGAGGAGATTGTGCCCTGGATAGATGGTCAATACCGGACATTGCCCATACGCGACCATCGAGCAATCGCCGGGAAGTCAAGTGGCGGATACGGAGCGATGGTCACGCCCATGCTCCGGCCGGATCTTTGGGGAGGTCTTGCCACTCACGCTGGCGATGCCCTCTTTGAGGCATGCTATCTCCCCGACTTCCGGGCATCGGTTCGGGCGCTTCGAGATCATTACCAGGGCTCCTTCGAGAAATTCTGGGGGGACTTTCGAAACCGTCCGGCCTTCTCCAAGGAAAATGACTCACATCTTCTGAATGACTGGTGTATGGCCGCCTGCTATTCGGTTGACGAGGACGGGACGGTACGCCTTCCGTACGACCCTGCGACCGGTGAACTTATCCAAGAAGTGTGGGAGCGGTGGCTGGCCTGGGATCCTGTCCGGATGGTGGCACGCCACGCCGAGGCACTTCGTTCAATGAGGGCAATTTACATCGACGCGGGGAAACGGGATCAGTTCTTCCTCGATCTCGGGGCGGAGGCCTTCCGTCGAGCGTTAGCCGCGATTGGTGTTACAGATGTCTTCTTCGAGCTCTTTGACGCAACCCACTCGGACATTGAATATCGGTATCCCTTAAGCCTCAAATACCTGGCAGAGCGGCTCAGTCCGTAGAGGGCGCTCATCGATCTCATATGGAACCGACGCTGCCAAGTCCCCACCGGCTCGGCACGTTGATTCGGCTTGCGTTATCCATGACTGACCCCGTATGGTCCAAAAACCCGATCTACCCCAATAGAGCCCGCCAGCAGTGATTGAAATGGGTGGTGGCCCGATTGCTATAATGCCGCCCCCATGGTCGAACTTTATCCACCTCTCCAATTCCTGCTCCTCGTATTCGCCGGATGGGTTAACCGTCAGCAACTAGAGGTCATTGATTATCTCAAGGAAGAAAATCGCATCCTTCGTGAGACGCTGGGTGACCGACGCTTGCGCTTTGCCGATGCTTATCTGTGCGACACCGTGTGGTAGACTCTAACTTACGTCGTCAGAATTTTCGGCTAGAGTGTCTGCTCTTCTGCTCTACGGGTTGTTGTGATTGGGTAACCATCTGAGATTGTGAGGCCCGAGTGATGGATCAAAGCAGGCGTTCACCTGCTATTACCCACTTGTCCTGGGGAAGGATGGAAATGGACGGTTATGCTCCATTCAAGGACGCCAAGGTTTATCCCGGTGGCGCCAGAGAGTGGGACTGGCGTGAAACAGGGACCCATCATGTACCCGGCATTCAACCGGCCGATGTGCAGGAATTAGTGGATAACGGTGCCGAGGTCATCGTCCTTTCAGAAGGGATCCTGAACTACCTGCGGGTGTGTCCCGAAACACTACGGCTCCTCGAACAGAAAGGGATCACGACCCATGTACTTCAGACTGAGAAGGCCGTCAGCCTTTACAACCGGTTGTGCGAAAAGGAACGGGTCGGTGGGTTGTTCCATTCCACGTGCTGATTGAGAAGGGGTAGAGAAAAGGGGTGACTACCTGGATGCGATAGTGCCGATGGACGGTTACCGCTACCCGCCGGAAGTCATCAGCTACGCCTATGGCTCTACTACCGATTCACGCTCAGCTTCAGGGATATCTAGGATCTCCTCGCCGAGCGAGGCATCATGGTCAGCTATGAGTCCATTCGACTCTGGTGCCAGAAGTTTGGTCCGGTATACACGAGGCGACTGCGAAAGCGTGCAGGATGCTTGGGCGATACGTGGTTTATGGATGAAGTCATGATCACATAGCGCGTGAAGACTGTGTTGGGTGCAGGCCCGCTCGCCGCTTTCCACAACCGTGCGGTCGCCGAACCTCACGCGCCTGCGCTCCTCGTCGCCCTCGGCGCCTAAGCTGCATCGGAGTTTGCCGGCGCACCTAGCGTGAGTTTATCCGTCGCCAGCAATCGCGACCTGCGCCTGCTGCTCGGTGCTCGCGCGGTGCGCGCTTTCGGTGACGGCTACGTCAGTCTACTGCTGCCGTTTTATTTAAAAACCCTGGGTTTTAGCGCGTTTCAAATCGGCGCGATTGCCACCGGCACCCTGTTTGGCTCCGGGCTGGCGACGTTGGCCGTAGGCCACGTCGCGCACCGTATTGCGCAACGCAAATTATTGATGCTCGCGTGTGTGCTGATGACTGCGACGGGTCTTGGTTTTGCAGCGTTCACCGACTTTTGGATCTTGCTGGCGATCGCCGTCGTCGGCACTTTAAATCCCTCTAGCGGTGACGTCAGCGTGTTTCTGCCCCTCGAACACGCCAAGCTTTCCGAAGCGATTGAAAGACAGAGTCGTACTGCGGCCTTCGCCGCTTATGCCATCGTCGGTACGCTGGTCGCTGCGGTAGGCGCCCTCGCGGTTGGCTTGCCTTCGCTGTTTGCGGCGAATGCCCAGGATGCGCTGCGAGCGATGTTCATCTTATACGCAGCGCTCGGCTTGATCTGCCTCGCGGTTTATCGCGGGCTCTCGAACCATAGCGTGCCCGCGCACGAGGCTCCGGCTTCTGCGCTTTCGCGCTCGAAAAAAAGGGTCTATACGCTGGCCGCGTTGTTCAGCCTCGATGCGTTCGCCGGAGGATTTGTCGTGCAATCCCTGCTCGCGCTTTGGTTGTTCGAGCGCTTTGAGCTTTCGGTCGCGCTCGCCGGCACGATTTTCTTTTGGAGCGGGATTCTGTCTGCAGTTTCTTATCTCATCGCGGTGCGCATCGCCGGGCGCTTCGGTTTGGTCAACACCATGGTCTTCACCCATCTCCCGGCTAATATGTTGCTCATATTGACCGCGTTTGCGCCGAGCTTGCCGATCGTGATCGCATTCTTGCTCGCACGCAGCCTGCTTTCGCAAATGGACGTGCCGACGCGCTCGGCATTTGTGATGTCGGTCGTCGCCAAACACGAGCGCGCGGCTGCGGCGAGCGTGACCAGCGTTCCGCGCAGCCTCGCTTCGGCGGTAGGGCCGCTGCTCGCGGGCTACCTACTGAGCGTGTCGAGCTTCGGCTGGCCGCTGATCGCCGCAGGCGGATTGAAGATCGTCTATGACTTGACCCTGTTCAAGCTTTTTAGGAGGGTAGCTCCGTTCGAGGAGTAGCTCATACCAGGACGCTTATGTGTTTTTCAAACACGAAGAGCAAGCAACGGGACCGCGCTTTGCGCGGCAGTTACGCGCGTATTTGAATCCGGAGTGATGGCACAAGAGCCTGCAGGGCTCCTTTACCAGCCCGATTTTATCTCCGCAGCGCAGGAGCGCTTGCTCGTCGCGGGAATCGAACGGCTGACCTTTTCAGAAGTGCGCATGCACGGCGTCACCGCGAAGCGCCGCGTTGCCCATTTCAATTGGATCCGCGAAAGGTAATTTTGGAGGTGGTCAATGCAAGAATATAAATCGGACAAGCTCATTGTGCGTTACGATCGGGCATAAATGAAGGGCATGGCTCATACGAGACGCTGCGTGCCGTGGCTTTCGCGCCGCGACTTCCTTTTGAGAACGAGCTCGGCCGCCGCGGGCCTCATTCTGGGTTCTCGACTCGGCTTCGCGAGCCCGCAGGCCCGGTTTGCGCGAGACCCTTTCAGCCTCGGCGTCGCTTCGGGATACCCGCGCCCAGACGGATTCGTCCTCTGGACGCGTCTCGCTCCGGATCCGCTCGAAGGCGGTGGCATGCCACCGAAGCTCGTCAGGGTTTCATGGGAGGTCGCGAGCGACGAAAAGCTCACACGCGTCGTGCAGCGGGGGACGGCGATCGCATCGCCCGATTACGCGCACGCCGTCCATGTAGAGCTCCAAGGGCTGGAGCCCGACCGCCCGTACTGGTATCGCTTCCGCACCGGCGACAGCTCTAGCTGCGTGGGCCGTACGCGCACCGCGCCCGCGCCAGGGAGCGCGGTCGATCGCATCCGCTTCGCCTTCGCTTCCTGCCAGCAATACGAGCAAGGCTTCTTCACCGCGTACCGTCACATGGTCTCCGAAGAGCTCGGCGTGGTGATACACCTCGGCGATTACATCTACGAATCGTCCTGGGGCATTGACCATGTTCGCAAACACGGTGCCCCAGAGCCGATCACGCTCGAGGACTACCGCGCTCGGTTCGCGCTCTACCGGAGCGACCCCGATCTACAAGCCGCCCACGCGGCCTTTCCCTGGATCGTGACCTGGGACGATCACGAGGTAGACAACGACTACGCGAACGAGCGCTCGCAGGATCTCGACCGGCCCGAGTGGTTCCTCGCGCGCCGCGCCGCCGCCTACCGCGCCTACTATGAGCACATGCCGCTGCCGCGTAGCGCTCATCCTTTCGGTCCCCACATGCGCCTTCACACGCGAGTGACCTTCGGCAGCCTCCTCGACTTCTACGTGCTCGACGATCGCCAGTACCGGTCGCACCAGGTCTGCCCGAACCCGGGTAAGGGCGGCGCGGCCATCGTCGAGGAGTGTCCTCAAAGGCTAGACCCCTCGCGCACCCTTCTCGGATCGGTCCAGGAGGAATGGCTTTTTGGAAGCCTCGGGCAAGCGCGGGCGCGGTGGAACGTCCTCGCCCAGCAGACGCGGATGGCGCAGCGGCCCCTCCCGCGTGGCTCGCGCCGCGCCTTCTGGACGGACGGTTGGGATGGTTACCCGATCGCAAGACGGCGTCTTCTCGAGCACATTCACGCGAGCCGCACACCCAACCCGCTCGTCATCGGCGGGGACATTCACTCGTTTTGGATCAGCGACCTCAAGCCCGACTTCGACGACCCTGGCTCACCGACCGTCGCGACGGAGATCGTCGGGACCTCGATCACGTCGCAGCCGCCTGGCCGCGACGTAGAAGTCGATGCCGTGAAGAGCAAAAATCCACACATCCGGTTCGGGAACTACTCCCGTCGCGGTTACGTCACCATCGAGATGACGCCTTCGCGCGCCCGGGTGAGGCTACGCGCGATGGACAACGTGACGGACAGCCTTGCCGGCATCTCGACCCTTCGCTCCTTCGTTGTGGCGGAGGGCCGGCCGGGCGCCGAGACGGATTGACCGCGTTGCTGGATGTGATCAATACGGATAAAGGCTGCTGACGGGGAAAAAGCCATGACACGCCCTGGCCGAAGAAAACGAGCAGTCGTCCGCCTTGCTCGTTTCGCCAAAGAGTCCCGGCGGGGCCGGAGCTTCCTTTTCGGCGGCGGCTCGAGGAGACCCACCGTCCATTGTCGAACATCCGTTAGTGAAAGCCTTCTGCACGCGCTTTCAGGATAGGGTGACCGTCTAAGCGTTGCAATGGACGGCACCGCAAAGTTCGTCAACCAGATCGTGTTAGTTGGCGCCAGCAATCTAACGCGAGCACTCGCAACCGCGGTGGAGGCCGCGGAGCACATCTGCGGCAGGCCGAACAGGCTCCTCATTGCCGCCGGTCATGGCCGGTCGTACGGCGTCTATAGCCGGGTTCTGTTCCGCGGCCTACCGGGGATCACCCAGTGCGGCCTCTGGGATAAGCTGGCGACGGGACCGACGCTGCCTACCTTTGCCCTGCTCACCGATCTAGGAAATGACATCGCTTACGGCGTTTCCGCTGGGGAGCTCATCGGATGGGTCCGCTGGTGCGTCGAGCGTCTTACAGAACACCGGGCCCGGATCATCATCACCACTCTACCGGTGCATCGCCTCGAACGTCTATCGCCAGGAGGATACAGGATCTTGCGAGCGGTGTTCTTCCCAGGACAGCGCCTCAGCTTGCCAGAAGCGCTTGAGCGGGCGCGAGCAATGAACCTAGGGCTGCGCGAGCTTGCGCTTGAGCGACGGATTACGCTGGTCGGCCAGCGGCCGGAATGGTATGGCTTTGACCCTATCCATATCCGCCGGCGCTGCTTCGCGAAAGTCTATGGTGGGATCCTCAAGCACTGGCTTGCCTGCGCCCCAGATGAGCGGCCGCTCGGCAGCACCAGCATCCGCCGCTGGCTGCGATTACTGCTCCTGGCGCCGCAATACCAACGCGTCTTCGGATTCGACCGATACCGCGAGCAGCCCGGGGTTGTCCTCCCGCACGGTTCCACCGTTTCGCTGTATTAACGATGCACCTTGTTTGCCGCATTATGTTCGATGCGCAAGCAGCCGTCCAAAAATTACGGAGAGAGACGCCGCGTTTCGCAAGCTTTTCAATCTTTAGACGGAGTGTCCCTGCCTCGTCAGGTACGGAATTTTGTATCTGATAAAACGTTCTCATCTTTTGTATATCCAGTTCTCCCTTCAGGTTCATGGGGTGGTGCCGTATGGTCTAAAAACCCGATCGACACCAATAGAGCTTGCCAGCAGTGCTTGCAGAAAAAGTGATGGTTGTTCTTGGTGTTGAACAGATACTCAGTAAGTTCCGCTTCGCCGGCGAGCAGCCGAAATGCATCCGGTTTAATCACGGCGAGCCAAAATCTCGTCTTAGTGCTTATCGAGCAGTTGCATTTGTATGTACCCGCGCTCAGGTCAATGTCCGCCTCAAAGCGGACCGCGCCGCAGTGGCAGCTTCCGGTGTATGTCTTCTTCATATAACGCTCTGTCTAGGAGGCCGTCGACTCGACCTCATCGTAACCGCTGCCTATGAACTGCAATAGACAGAACCCGTGGCCGAATGGGTCGCTCATTGTGCCGAGATAGCCCCAAGGGTGGCATTGGACCTCGCCTTCGAGCTTGGCTCCCGCATTCAACGCACGTTGGACCGCGGCCCAGACATCGTCAACGACGAAGTCAAGGTGCACGGGCGTCCAGTGGCGATGGTAATCACGTCGCTGCGAGGCGTGTGCGCTCGGCAGGCTCCCCGATGCATGCCCATTGATCCGCCGCGTAGACCGCCCCCCCCTGCTGCGGCAATTGTCTACGAACTTCTGCCGATCTCTGTCAGTCACACCAAGCTGATCGGCTCTCATGTTCATCGCCTCTTTGCACAGCGACACCACGGCGGTAATCTTGGGCATTCAGTGCGCTAACGATCTCTTGATAATCGGAAACGAGTGCCTTGAGCCGGTTCTTGCCATTGGACAACCCGTAGCCGCGGTAGTCATAGAGGTAAACGTCTAGGCCCAAATCCCGGATGAGCTGGAACTCACCGATGAGGTGATCCGCCAGCATGGCGTTCCCCCGGGCGACCAAGAGATAGCCCCAAGGCGTAACGGCGCGTAGCTTATAGCCGCCCAAGCTCCGGCCATCGCGGGTCGTAAACGATAACTTGAACTTCCCCCCGTTTCGTGGACGGTTTACGGCTTGGGGTTCAAGCCTGGCCTTGCAGCGGTTGTGTGGATGCTGCGCAAGCGCTTCGCATCGGGTGCCCCGGCCGCGCGCCGAAACGACCAGAAGGCCACGGGTTCGCGAAGGAAACCGCAGACAGTCGCTTCCAAATCCGCTTCAGTGTTCATGGCAAAGTCCGCACCCCCACTTCTTCGCACCCAATTGTCGCCGACAGGAGGATCATCAACCAGCAGTACAGCATCCTGGTAGCGCTCGACCAATCAAAAGCGGCCCCATCGCCATCCGTTCGGGTACGCGTGCGGTATCGACCATGGACCGCAGAAGCGCTCGCGCAGCTCATTGCTCATGACGAGCCGTCTTCTCCCGCACTATCCTAAGAGCAGCAGCAATCTCCTCCTGTACGGCGTCCCGCCCGGGGAAGACGCGGCCGGCCTTTCGGTACCAGTACCGCGCGTTGTCGAGATCGCCTTCAAGGGAATGCACGATGCCGTGCAGCCATGCCGCGAACGCCGACTCTTCCCTTTGGACGATCTCGTGGGCCTGCTGCCATGCACCCGCCGCCAAGAGTTCCACCGCTCGGGCTAAGGAGGGGGTAGGGGCATTCACTTAGAATTTATAATTCGCCACAGACAGGTTCGTTTTTATCGCTCATCCACAGGGGGCTGAGTATTCACGGCTTATCAGCCTTGACGGCGATCGACGCCCGAATCTCGCGCAGCTTTGCCTTGACCGCCGCCGCGTTCGCGGGTCCCATGCGGATCAGGGTTTTCTGGCCCCAGGAACGTTTTTCCACTTCTGGATCGGCGAACTGGTAAAGCACCTTGGGCTGGACGAGCTGGATGGGCTCGCTGATGTCGGGCGTTGCCAGCAAATGGTCGATGATCGGGATCAGCCGGTCGTTAAAGTAGCGGCCCGGATAGCCCAGGTTCTCGTAGGCTTTCTGAAAGAGCGGGTAGTAATGTCGGTACACATCCGCGAACCGTTTGGCGTCTACTGCGCGCAGTGCCGAGATGTAAGGCTCATAGCGCTTCGCATTGTCCGGACTCAAGGTGATGATTGTCTCGCCCTTGGCGTTGACCACCGGCAGCCCAGGGACATGCTTCACGGGGCGGAAGTGCAGCGGCACGGGGCCGCGGTCCAGGCTGTCGATCGTCGCGACCAAATGTCGAATGATCTCCGTCGGGACGAGAAAGGCCTCAACGGGCGCCTTGCCGAAGCTTCTGTTCATAGAGTCCCGCACGGCTTGATCGCTCTCGTCGAGCGCGGGCAGCGGCGTCGCCTGCTCCGGCGCTTCGGGCGGCAGAACGGGGTAGTGGATCTCCGGTTGAGCGGTTTCCGGCGCCAGCGCTGACGGCTGGGGCGGCGGAGCGCTCGCCGTCTCCGTTGGTTGCGGGCCTCGCCCGTAATAAAAAACGGCCGCAGCGACAGTGAGCACCGCCACAATCGCCAGGACAATCCATCTCGTAGAGCAACTCGCAGTGCACGGGAAGGCGAAGCCGGCGTGCCCGAAGTGCGCAAGCCACAAGGTGGAGCGGGTCGTATCGGCGTTTTATGCCAAGACCTCGAGAAAGAGTTAGCAAGGTGGATGCAAAGCTACCGCGCGGCCCGCGCCACGGGGGATAGATCGGGACCTGATCCCGTTGTCCAGAATGTAGCGAGCTGCAGAGACGCCGAGATCAGAAATGTTGCCTCCCCGGCCGGCCTGGGTCTACGGGCACCTCAATCTTAAGGGATTCAATAACGCCGAGCAGACTCGCCTGGTTTGTGTTTCTGTCGACGAGGGCTTTGTGGTAGGGAATTGACCCGGCATGGAGGGCCCGGTGGCCCGGCATTGGGTCCGAGCATGGCCTTCCGAACGAGCGGAATCGGCGGTCCACCGTAAGAGAGGAATGTGTCATGAAAGGCCCGCCAGGCCCTGCGTCCGCCACGGGATGAGGTCCATTCCTCGCGCAGCTTTCGGATCATCAATTTTCCCAGGGTGTAGTTTAGATAGGCCGGATCGAAGGTGCCGCGTGCCGCCTGTTGTCTGGCATTGCCGGGGTCCTGATACGCGAGTTCGCGAAACATTTGTTCCGATTCTTTCAATGTCATACCGCGTGTATGCAACCCGAGCGCGGAGAGAAAACGTACGTCGCGCCTCAGGGCGTCGAGCAATTGGTCGATGTGGATCTTCGGATCACCCTCACCCAGCCCGGTCTCCCACATCAGCTCCTCGGTATAGTGCGCCCATCCCTCGGCAAAGCCGTAGCTCACGAACAATTGCCCGAGCTTAGACTGCAAGCGGCTCGCGTGCAGAGACTGCAGGAAATGCCCTGGCCATACCTCGTGGACCGAGATGAATAGAAGGGTGACCTTACCCGGGATGTATGCCTCGCGTTCCGCTCTGGACCACGCGGGATCCGGTGGGGCGACATAGTAGACGGCTGGCAGCCCCTTATCGAAGGCACCCGGGATATCGATATAGGCAGGACTCCAGCGATGATAAGGGGGGATTCGGCAACCTCCGCCTCCTCGGGACCCGGGATGGTTACCACGCCCTTGGCCCGCACGAATCGTTTGAGCTCAGGGAGCTGCTGGCGTGCGCCGTCGACGGCGCCGTTTTTCGGCTTGTCTGTCTGTACGGCGGCGATGCACTCCTGAATGGTTTTTTGCGAGAAGCTTGCACAGGCCTGACGCAGGGCGCGGAGGTTACGATCGACGTCTTCACGACCGATCTTCTCCAACCGGTCGATGGACACCTCCACTCTTTCGGTGTCTCTCAGCATCTGAGCAAAGAGGTTGGCGCCTAAGGCAAAGTCATCTGTGGCCTGCGCACGCTGTGCCTCGAACCATTGCGTCAGTTCCTTCAGGACCCGCATCGCTTGCTCATTCGCAGCTCGAAATTCGGTTTGTAGCGCCGCATCGTGCACCCCGGCGAATACCCTTGGAACATCGTCTTGGTAATAGGCAACGAGGCCCCCGAACACCGTCTTGCCGATATCCACGTAGGTGTGAAATTGCGTTGCCTTCGTGCCATGATTTCCGAGGCATTTGGAAGGTAACAGAGGTGGATGTCCACCTCGTCTTTACCGATCACGATCTTTTCCGTGACGGTCTCTATGATCTTTCGCTTTTCTTCTTGCTCTAGCTTCGGCCAGCGGGTGTAGAGATCTCGTGCTTCGGTCACGATCTCCTCGCTTGAGAGGTATTGGATTTTGAGAAAATCAAGGTCCCCCTGAAGAGCGGGTATTTGTTCTTCGAGCTGCTTTTTGCGCTCTTCAAGAGGACGGTACTTTATACCAAACCCTTCTTTCGGGATCTCTTGGGCAAAGTAAAGCTGGAAAAGCCGTTCGATGTCGCCTTCGACCTCTATCCGTTCATCCTCAAGATGTGTGAGGAGTTCTTCCTTCTCCTTGATCACCGTATCGGTTTTATTCAGGTACTCTGCGATATCGTCCGGCGAGAAGAAGAAGTTCCTGAGCTGCGCTTGGAAGACACCTTCTAAGTCTGTGACTGGTATTTTGTTTCGGCACTGGTAACAGACGTATTTCGACGTATTGGAGGGCACGTACATCTTGTGCACGCAGGTGCAATAGGCGACTCCAGTAAAGAGGTGGACGGCTTTTCGTGAGGGGCGCTTCTTGGTTCTTTTTCTCTCATCGAGGATGGCATTGCACTGGTTCCAGAGTTCTTCGGAAATAATGGGTTCGACAGGAATATGTACCCACTCCTCTTTGGGCTTCAAGCTCCAGTGCTTCTTTTCGCCCGTGGTTCTCGTGTAGTTTGCCCGGCGTATTCCCTTAGCGGTCGGGTCTTGAATCAGGCGTACCACCGTTGTATCGCTCCACTCGGAGCCGTTCCTGGTGCGATAGCCCTGTTCGTTTAAGAGTCGGGCAACGGTCTTTTTCCTCTTGTGCTCCAAGAATAGATCGAAGATCAATTTCCGTACCGGCACTTCTTTGGGATCTGGGACGAGGTTCCTCTCTTTCCACTGGTAACCAAATGGAGCGGCACCGCCGAGGGGTTTCCCCAGCTTGGCGCGTATGGGGACGGAGGCGGCAACCCGCTCTGCTATCTCCTCCCTCTCCCACTGAGCCATGGCAGCGATCATGGTGTAGAAGAGGCGGCCAGCTGGGGAAGTCGTATCTATGGCTTCTTGGAGCGATATGAGATCGGCTCCGTACTCACGGAAAATGTCCGAGAGTTCAAGCAATTCTCGTGTATTCCGAGCAAGACGTGCGAGTTTGGAGAATATGAGACCGGTGATGCGGCTCGATTTGACGTCGTCAAGCATCCGCTTGGCTTCCGGATGGTGCATGACCGCCTTCCCGCTTACCGCTTCGAGGTGGTAGACCTCCTTGACGTTCCAATCCTTTGCTTCAGCGTAAGCCTGTGCCCGTTTTTGGTGGTGCTCCGGGCTCTCCCCTCTCGCCTGATCTTCGGTGGAGACCCGTATCCAAATGCCGACCGGTTTTGCTTCGGCTTGTGCCTTCGGGATAGCGTTCACGATCGTGCCCGTTTATTCAAATCGCTTTTAGGCATGTGCATTGTGCTCCCTACGGAGCCATATTTGAAACGGTGTGGACCGAGGCAATTTCGGCCATGGTCTCGTCTCCGGACCTAATGGAATTCGCAATGAGTTCTTTACAATCAGCGTGAGATTCTCGTGTTTAGTGCATGGGCCACCGCCACAGCCCTTGTTGTGACGCCAAGCTTTCGAAAAATACTCTCAAGGAGACCATTGTCCGGTCCGGTTACGCGTGGGTGTACCGCAAGTATGCGAAAAATCAAAAACTCTTCCAACTTGAGCAAGCAGCACGTGAAGCGAGAGGGGGACTTTGGCGAGATCCGAAACCGGTACCGCCATGGGAGTGGAGGCGCCGAGCTAAGAAATAGCATCGTAGGAACTCGTGCTATTTCGGGTGTTTCGTAATCCCTACCGGTACCGCCGCCTTCATTTTTGAATCTTAGCCATGCCCCATCTGTTTCGCCCCTTTGAGCTTCCCTAAGAAGTCACTCACCTGCATAGCGGGCATGGTCATAATATTCACTGTACCTCGTGATCCGAGATCAACCGAGAGATGGGCCGCCGTTTCGTTATCCGGCGCTTCTATAACACTCACGAAGTCGTATGAACCCAGAACCGCATACTGGGCGATGACTTTGCAGCCAAACTGTTCGACTTCTTTGTTCACTTCCACTAAACGATCGGGATTTTTGTGCAGGGTCTGCCGGCCTTCTGGCGTTAAGGTCGTCAGTAATACATAGATAGCCATCGTATTCCTCCTCGCGTTTTCACTTGGTAGGATTTAGTGTTCTAGGGGGATATAACAAGCTTAGTGCACATAAGTCCGTTTCTCCATAAATATTAACGAAACGAAGCTCAAGCTTGGGCTCGCCCGCGCGCGGTTTCCTGATATCGAGCTATTCTATGGTTATATATTTATGAAATGTACCGTAGAGGAAAACGCGAATCCCGCGTTGGAACACCCGATGACAGTCGGAAAGCACCACACAGAGGATTGCGTACCACTGTTGACGAATACGTACCGGCAGGGAGCGGGCTGCCTCTTTGTGGCACAGTCGCTTGGTCCCTCATATCCGTCGCGGCCGCTCACACCGCTTGAACCCATGCCCCCAGCCAACCTTGGCGGACTTCTTCACGTTCCGGTTTGTGCCGGGAATAGTCAGCCATTGTATGCAAAGCGCGACCCGAGCCATGAACCATGGATGCCCGGAAGAAACGATCCTAGCGTGTTTGCTGCACGACATTGGTATGAATATCATGATGGTCAATCACGGATGGTGGAGCGCACAGCTTGTCGAGCCCTACGTCTCGAAGAAGGTGAGTTGGGCGATTCGCTACCATCAAGCGCTCCGTTTCTACCCGGACCCTTCGGTTGGGTACGAGTACCCACAGATGTACCGCCGTATCTTCGGGGAAGACTACGTGCCTCCCCCGTACATCAAATCAGCATACACCTATGCGCGGAATCACCCCTGGTATATGGAAGCGCGCCTGATTACGCTGCATGACGATTACAGCTTCGATCCCACTGCGAAGGTGTCGATTGAGCCGTTTATAGACATCATAGGCCAGCACTTCAAACAGCCAAAAGAAGGACTCGGCTACGACACTAGCCCCGCCGCTCATATGTGGCGAAGTCTCATCTACGCCGATGATCCGCTTTAAGGCGACACACTCCTTTGCATTGAACCGCCTCTTGTACCACCGGGCCATCGTCGGCCTTGCCTGGAACCCGTTGTGGGATAAGTTTGCAAATAAGCTCAGTAAGGTTGATTGACGCCGACTTCAGTTTCCCTCGTCTCTGGCGCTACAAATCGTTGGGCGCGTGAAAGCGTCCGTGCCTGCTGGCTTGGCCAAAAAGCACCGGGGCATCGGGTCCAATCCGATGCCCCATTTTTTACTCCTCTCGCCGCGCCCCGACCTCACTTTCCCCAAACACCACCATCGCGATCGGAAACTCGATCTGCTGCCAGGCACTGGGTTTGGCCCACCGCCCCGTGTCCCGGTCGCGTAGAGCTTTGACCATAAAAAAATAGTCATAGGTAAGCATACCGTGGAGAAAGACGCGGTCCTCGTCCATGCCTTCCGTCTTTACTTTTGTGAGCCACTGATCAGATTTGGAAGGTCGCAATGTGTAAAGCTTTAACGTGGTACGGCTCTCGCCGTTAAGACTTACTCGCGCGATTGCAGTATGGCCACCAGGTATTGTTTTTATCCATTCGGGTTCGACGAACCCGACTTCTATGATCGCGAAGTTACCGCAACCCCTACCACCCTCCTCACGGAACTCGTACCGAGCGTTTCTATTACGGACCGGAGCGAGTTCGAGCCATGAGGTTGTCCCCAACATCGGGATTAGAGGCGCCAGGCCTACTGGGCCCGTTCAAGTTTGTGTTTCTGTCCCCTTATAATCGGTGACCAATCCGACTAGGACGATGACAACGCCGATCCCCACATAAAAATTTCGTGCCGCCAAATCAGTCGAAAAGCCGAGCACAAAGGGCACGATAATAAGCAACGGTCCTACCACACGCTCTACCCAACCATGGATCGGGAAGGGGATGAACGGGACAACCCCCAAAGGAAAATCCGTGACAAGAGTCATTACCAGATGAATGATAGCCAGGGCGTAGGCAAGCATCGCGGGTATTCCGGTCAACCCGAGAACCGTTGGGGCGACTAGAAATAGAATCACCGTGACATAATCAAGATAGCCATGCGTGCGTGGGTTGAGAATTTTCACGGCACTCTCCTCCTTTTAGACGATTGTCACTTTTAATGCGCGGCAAACAACGATGTCTGTTAGCTGGATAACACGAAGACAGCGGAGACAGTAAGAGCTTTATCTCGCTGTGCGAAGATCCGATAACGCAGGATCATTAATGCAAATCAGGTCTCGCGTATAATCCAGCATACCGCGCCGTCTGAGCTCTCCGCAAGCTCTAATTTGCCCCGATCTTGGCGAGGTCATTACCCCGATAGCGCGCAATTTGATCATTCGTATCGCTCACGCCACACCTGAAAGGCATCAAGACTTGGTTATCGCTGAGGCCGTCGAATTGCTTCCCAAGCCGTTGGGCGTAGATCGAGCACTGAGGGATGAATCAAGGAGTTAGGCGGTCCACTGGGCCTGTAATATGACAGTTTTGTTTGGTGGATGGATGAGATGAAGGGGCAGGAGATCTCACGGATAATAGGAAGTTGTCAAACAAACCGAGATCCGGAGGGCTGCCCCAATGAGAGTTTCACACGAATGCACCGCGCGTGTCACCCCTTTGAGCGCCGTGGAGCGGCTACAGGCGTTCATCGCCGGGCGACGGTCATCGAAAGAGCCGTGGGGTGATATGGAACGTTTCGAGCGCGAGTTGCACCAGTACGTCGTGGAGGTCGAACGGGAGGTGTTGGCCGAGGAGTTGGCCCGTCTGGATGTGGACCTGCCGGCGGTGACGATCGAGGGTGAATTGTATCGACAGGTGGTGCGCTGTGAGGAGAGCTATACGAGTGCGGCGGGCCCAGTGCGAGTGACACGTAGTTTGTATCGGCGCGGGGGTGAAGGCGAGCGGACGGTGTGCCCATTGGAGCTAGGGGCGGGCATGGTCGAGGGGCGGTGGACGCCGCTCGCGGCCCGGCAGGCGGCCTTTGTGGTGGCGCATCTGACGCCGCAGGAAGGGGAGGATTTATTCCGGGAGTTGGGGAATATGACGCCCTCGACATCGAGCCTCGACCGGCTGCCCAAGCAACTGAGTGGGCGCTGGGAAGGGGAGCGCGAGCGGTTCGAGGCGGCGCTACGCAGAGAGGAGAGGGTCCCCCCGGAGGCCGTCACGATGGCTGTCTCCCTCGATGGGGTGATGGTCGCGATGAAGGACGGGGCACGGACACAAAAGCGCCAGGACGCCCAGGAGCAAGGCAAACACACTTGCGGTCCGTCGGGCTACCAGGAGGTGGGGTGTGGGACGTTGAGTTTCTATGGCACACTCATCGCTCGGACCAGGTGTCCCCGATCCGCCTAGCGAAGTTCCAGCCCCATTACAATCGAAACGTCACCAGATCGGTGAATGCGTTCGCGTGATCGCCAAGCCGATGCTGGGTGGCTTGCATCGTGATCATGCGCTCGTGCCGGCGTGAGGTTAGTTATTGCGGATCACAGCGGTTCGAACGAAATGTCTCATGTTATACATTAGATTCGTCCGTAAACGCCGAAATAGACTGCAAAATTATTTATCACAATTTGTACGGTAAGTAAACTAATTAGGTATACCAAAATAGACCCGAGATGTTTGTTTAATCCAATTTTAGGACCGAGTTTATTCAGCATGTATGCCCCTCCTAAAATAATTGCAGCCATAGGAACATTTTTTATCATCAACCCAGCATTAATGCCAAATTGTTCCATCAAATCTCTAGTAAGATCATTAGCCTCCGCATTAAGATTATTTTGTTCGTGAAGGTATAATGAAGTAGATGTAATATCCAGTACTTTTATACCAAGGTATGCTAACGACGCATAATATAAATGACCAAATTTATCAAATAGCTTTCGATCTAAATCTTTTAATTTGTCAATTAATTTATCCAATGTCATTTACGAGCTGGACGCGTCCGTCTGTGGCATACCTCGATGGTTCACAGGAGTGAAACATTCACAGCTGTAAATTTTCCTCGCTCAGCTTCGAGTATTTGGGGTTATTCCATGACGCCAAAAATACCTTTACAGTAACAAGCTTTTCACGATTGAGGTGACTCTTATCATTGTGCGCTCAGCTTGTCAAGCGCGTTCGCCTCTGTCGTCCGTGTTGTCCTGATGTCTTACAAAACAGCCTGGTAGGGTACCGCTCATCGATGGCAATCATGTGGTCGAGACAGTCGCGCCCACGTACGGGTTTGCCCAGCTGCGCGCCATGACCTTTGGCACTTATTAGCCCAAATCCCCCCAAGGAGGAGCTTAAGGTGGGCTACGACACAACGGCATCGTCTAGCGAGGCTTTTTTGTTGTGGCCCACACTGAGGTTTCTTGCCCCGTGCTTTGGGTTGAGGGTTCGACCGGGAACAACAATGGTGCGACGACCTAATCGTATGATCCCACTTTCTTGAAGCGGCCTCCTACTCACACAGACGGCAAAGCGCTGGCCTCGCTCATCGCCGGCGCCTTGCGCCGATTTTCGTGCGTCTCATCGACGTCGGCTACACCGCAGCCGCGTTTTGGCGCGTCGCCCTCTCTGTGCCGGTTTTGGGGCTGCTGTGGTATTTTCGGCAGAGCACGCTTCTGAACGCAGCTCCCACCGGCAACGCCGGCTATGGCTAGCGGGTGTGTTTTTTGCCGCCGATCTGGCGGTGTGGCATCAGTCCATCCGCTTTACTTCAGTCACCAACGCCACCCTGCTCGCCAACCTCTCGCCGCTGTTCGTCACTGCGGGCTCGGTGTGGTTGTTTAACAAGCGGATTAACCAGCGCTTTCTGACCGGTCTGGCGCTGGCAGTCACCGGTTCAACGGTGCTGGTTGCGGACAGTTTCACGGTAAGCGCGCAGACTGTGTGGGGCGACTGCTTTGGCGTGGTCGCTGCGGTATTCTACTCAGGCTATTTGCTGAGCGTCAGCCGCCTGCGGCAGCGTGTGTCGACGGTGGACGTGATGTGGTGGAGCACCCTGGCCTGCGCCGCAGCTTTGCTACCCGTCGTGCTGCTGCTCGACGAGCCGCTATGGCCGCAAAGCGGGCGTGGCTGGGCGGTGCTGCTGGGGCTTGCTTTCGTTAGCCAGATCACGGGACAGGGTTTGATCGCCTATGCGCTGGCCCTTCTGCCGGCATCGTTCTCGTCGGTCACCCTGCTGGTGCAGCCGGTCGCAGCCGCGGTGTTTGCCTGGGGGCTGCTCGCCGAACCTTTTGGCGTGCAGCAAGCGCTCGGCGGCGCGATCGTTCTCGCCGGAATTATGGCGTGCCATCGGACAACCGTAAAAACGTGAGCCGGGCGGACGCGGGCACACTTCGGCCGGCGGCTGGCCACCGGCTCCTTTGCCCAGCTAGATCGGAAATCATTCGCATCCTACACCGACCTTTCTATGAGGACTCCGTTTGTCAAGCCCCTGTGGTTTGCCTTGGTTTTTATAAACGGTTGATTCCAGTAGTGAGGTTTGCCCCTCAGGAGTTCTCCACGTTTTGTCGCCGAACGGCCATCGTTCAGGTATCCTTGGAAGTCAGCAAGACAATCAAGGGAGGGCCTGCCCGATGGCCATGGCGTTTAGTATCGATCTGCGTGCTGCTCTGCTTAAGCTCTTTCCGGATGCCTTTATTCGGAAGCTGGCCAAATACACAGGTGCGGTGAAGCGCCTGCCGTGCCTTACCGTTCTCGCACGGAAGGCGCGGTCCGAACACATTGGTAGCAGTTTAGTCCGGAGACATAGATAACAGCGTATCCTGAAGGACGTGATGAGCGGAGGCAGGATCGGCACGTCCCCGCTGCTCGCAGTGATTGGTCAGCTCATGTGACGTTTCAGGTGATGATCCCGAGGCGCGCCCGAGCGACCGCATGTTTCCATCCCGCGTAGAGCGCATCGCGCCGGTCTTGAGAGATCGCGGCCTCAAAACGCCGCTCGGGGCGCCAGCCGAGCGCGATTGCCTCTGTGCTTTCGAACAACCCCGTGGCGAGCCCGGCAAGATAGGCCGCCCCAAGCGCCGTCGTCTCGGTGATGGCGGTACGCGCCACCGGGATCCCGAGCAAATCGGCCTGAAGCTGCAGAAAGAAGTCGTTGCGCGCCATGCCTCCGTCTACGCGCAGCTCGGAGAGCGGCGTGCCGGCATCCGCTTGCATGGCCTCGACCACGTCGCGGGTCTGATAGCACGCCGCCTCCAGCACGGCGCGCGCGAGGTGGGCGCGCCCCGTCCCGCGCGTGAGGCCCGTGAGAGTGCCACGTGCCTCGGGGTCCCAGTAGGGTGCCCCCAATCCCACGAAGGCCGGGACTATATACACCCCGCCGTTGTCCGGGACCGAGCGGGCCAGGGCCTCGGTCTCCGCCGCATCGCGGATGAGCCCGAGACCGTCACGCAGCCACTGCACGGCCGCCCCGGTCACGAAGATACTGCCTTCGAGGGCATAGGTGGGCCGCGCCTCAACCCCCAACTGCCAAGCGACGGTGGTCAAGAGCCGGTGGCGCGAGGCGACCGGTGTGTGGCCCGTGTTCATGAGGAGGAACGCACCGGTGCCGTAGGTGTTCTTGACCATGCCGGGCTCGAAGCAGGCCTGGCCGAAGGTCGCCGCCTGCTGATCGCCCGCTATCCCGCCAATCGGAATGGGCGCACCGAAGAGCCCCGCCTCTGTTCCGCCGAAGACATGGGCGCTCGGCCGCACCTCGGGGAGCAGCGCGCGTGGGATCTCAAAGAGTCGCAGCAGCTCCTCGTCCCAGGCGAGGGTGTGGATGTTGAAGAGCAGGGTGCGGGCGGCGTTCGAGCAGTCGGTGGCGTGCACCGCGCCGCCCGTGAGCCGAAAGAGCAGGAAGCTGTCGACCGTCCCGAAGCAGAGCTGCCCACGCTCGGCTCGGGCGCGCGCGCCCGGCTGGTCGAGCAACCAGGCGAGCTTCGTGGCGCTGAAATAGGGATCGAGGAGGAGCCCGGTCTTGTCCCGGATCATGGGTTCGAGGCCCGCTGCCCGCAGGCGCTCGCAGTGCCCCGCGGTGCGGCGGTCCTGCCAGACGATGGCCTTCGCGAGCGGCCGGCCGCTCGCCCGCTCCCAGAGCAAGG
The DNA here is from genome assembly GCA_050740455.1 of Gammaproteobacteria bacterium. Lineage (GTDB taxonomy): Bacteria > Pseudomonadota > Gammaproteobacteria > JACCXJ01 > JACCXJ01 > USCg-Taylor. The sequence continues at coordinate 21,062 of JBOIDF010000058.1, forward strand.
TTGTCTCGCGCTGGTTGGTGATCCCGATAGCCGCGACCTCGCGTGCGCTCACATGGGCCTCGGCCAGCACCTGGCGGGCCGTCCGGAGCTGGGTCTCCCAGAGCCGCTCGGGATCGTGCTCGACCCAGCCCGGCTGCGGATAGCCTTGGGAATGCTCCTCCTGGGCCATCCCCAGCAACGCCGCGTGCTCGTCGAAGAGCAAGGCGCGGGAGCTGGTCGTACCTTGGTCGAGGGCGAGGAGGTAGCGCATCGCCGTTATGTTACAGTATTGGGGCGTGTGGCTAATCGGGATCGCGATCCTCATGAACGTGGCGACAGACGGCGAGGCGAGGCCCGTCGTCATCGCCCATCGCGGGGCGAGCGGCTATCTCCCCGAGCACACCCTCATGGCCTACGCTATGGCCATCGAGCAGGGCGCCGATTTCATCGAGCCACGACCTCGTCATCACCAAGGACGGGGTGCTCATCACGCGCCATGAAAACGAGATAGGCGGCACGACCGATGTCGCTTCCCGCTCCGAATTCGCCGGCCGCAGGACCAAGAAGTGCATCGACGGCGAGGCGGTAACCGGCTGGTTCGCGCAGGATTTCACACTCGGCCATGTTTTGGTAGGTATGGAGGCGGAAGACAGCCAGAATCGATCACCAAAATGAGCGGCCATGGCGAAATAGGTGGGATGAAATGGCAGAAGTGCAGTGTAGAACCGATCGGCCGGTAGCAGCGCTTCAAGAATAAAGGAGCATCGCCTCTCGCTCCTCGATCCAGGAGGTTTCATCAGGTACTGCCAAAGCTTCCAGATCGGCCGAGGTTGCATTGGGCTCATCAACCCAAGAGCGCAGCAGCTCGCTGCCGTTAATGACATCGATGGCCAAACGATCGTGCTCATATTCATAGGGAAAATTGCGCCACAGTCCATAGTCGGGGCGCAGCCGGCGCAGCGCTTTGAATGCGAGGGCCTGCAGGCGCCAAGGTCGGAAAGCATGGTGGTTATAGCTGCTGGCTTCGGCATGCACGTGCAGGCCGGCACATAGCGTGCCCGCGTGTTTATGAAAGGTGGGCTCGAACCAGCAGGGCCGCAGATGGCAGCCTTGCAGCCAGTGCGGCGCCAGCGAGCGCATTTCCGCCAGGAGCGCGCGAGCATCGAGGTCGGGGGCGCCGAATAGTTCCAGCGGGCGTGTGGTACCCCGGCCCTCGGACAAGGTGGTGCCTTCGAGCATGACCGTACCCGGATAACAACGCGTCATCCAGAGATTGGGGGCATTGGGACTAGGATTAACCCAGCAGCGTTCGCTGAGCGGCCAGCCGTAGCCGGGTCCCTGGTTGGGTAACCAGCCGTCCATCGGCACGACCCGATGATCCACATCCAAGCGCAAAGTTTCGACGAACCAACGCGCCAGCTCGCCTATGGTCAGGCCGTGCCGCATGGGCAGAGGGCCGGCACCGACGAAGCTATCCCAACCCGCACGCAAGCGCAGGCCTTCCACGGGGCGTCCTACCGGGTTCGGTCGGTCGAGCACCCATACCGCCTTACCGTGTCTTGCGGCCTCTTCCAAGACGTAGCGCAAGGTCGTAATGAACGTATAGATGCGGCAGCCTAGGTCTTGCAGATCGACCAGCAATAGGTCGAAAGCGTCCATCATGGCCGCGGTCGGACGGCGCACCTCGCCGTATAGACTGAAGACGGGAATGCCGTGCATCGGATCGTAAAAATTGGACGATTCGACCATGTTGTCCTGTTTGTCGCCGCGCAGCCCATGCTGCGGTCCCAGAGCCGCGCTGAGCCGGACATCGCCAAGTGCCACGAGCGCATCGAGCGAATGGGTGAGATCTCGGGTCACCGACGCCGGGTGGGCGAGCAACCCCACGCGGCGGCCGGCGAGCGGCCGGCGCAGCGCAGGTTCTTCCAGCAGTCGGTCGATACCAAACCTCATAGCCGGCGGTACCAATCTGCCAAAACGCCGGATCGCTCGAATACCAGCGCGAAAGCGTCCGCATGATGGAAATCGGGCCGCGGATGCGCCAGCGCCCAGTAGGAAAGCGAACCGTTTTTCTCTTCGATGACCGCTGCTAAGGCTAGTCGCAGACGTGTCGCTTGGCGAAGCTCCAAGAGACTCTCCAAGCTCAGCACCACATCGAGGCGGATTCGGCCGCGATCCCCCGCCACGGCGATGGCGGGCGGCGGCACTGGCTCGATAGCTGCGCCGCCTGT
>JBOIDF010000059.1:0-22844 GCA_050740455.1 Gammaproteobacteria bacterium
AGGACAGCTCACCCTCACTATGTCAGCTAACCAAGCCGTTCAGGAGGAACTGTTGCATTACCTAGCGGCTCTGAAAGCCGCCTGAAATCACCCAACAACGAAAATTTATGCAACGTTAGGGTCAACTTACCCTTACTGTCGGCGACTTTCTGCCCGAGATCATGAAGCAGCCTGATTTGCTGCGCGTAGTCTGTCGAAAGCATCCCCAATCCCACGAGTAGGCCGACCGCTTCCCCCAGCTTACCGAGGGCGCTCGGTTGAGCCATGCGAGCTTCGGCCACATCGCGGACAACCTGTTTGAGTCGGCCCCAGCTTTCCAATACCAAATCTCGGGCGCCCGCATCCGCGCCCTTTGCTCCACCCTGCGGTAAATCAGGGCTCGCGAGTGCTAATCCGGGATTATGTTTGCGCTCGTCCAAGACTTCCTTTAGCTCGTCTCCGAACGTCACCGCTAGCGTCCCAAGACGAATCCCGCGAATTCTGCCGCCGAGCTGAGCAATCAGACTCCCTAGCTGGGATCTGAACAGAAATGCGATGCCTGACATGACTACCGCGACGACAATCATAAGCAGCAACCGCTGTTGTTCCGGAATTTTGTCTAAGAACGGTCCTACCCGGACTCCCGGCTCGAGCGGTGTCTGTGCCACTGACGATGCACACAGGAACGCTAGGCCGATCCCGATCTTAATTCGCGACCGCATTAATCCTCCTTACCCGCTACCGACACCCGCACCCGTCCTCGTTAGCCGCCTTACTATAACCATAGTCGAAATAACCTGTTCTGCGACTTTTTCACGACAAAATTGTGATTTTGTCGATTGTCGTTCCTGCAGAATCGTACATACTGAATTTGATTAGTGCGCAATTCGCGTTGTGGCAATGTAACGGAGGAATGAGCTTATGAAACGCTTGTTTACGGTTGTACTGGTCGCCTTTCTGGCCGCGGGTTGCGCGACCCAGAGCCAACAGGCGCGTACCGAGGGCACTGCCGCGGGAGCGGGCATTGGCGCGCTCATCGGCGCCGGTCTCGGCGCCGCGTTTGACGGCGCGCGGGGCGCCGCCATAGGCGCGGGGGTCGGCGCCCTTCTCGGCAGCATTGCCGGCTATTCGTATGCGGATAACATTGCTAAACGCCGATCCGATCTCGCGGGAAAAGAAAACGAGCTCGACGCGCGCGTCGCCTTTGCCCATGGTGTAACTGGGGACACTCAAAAATACAATGAGCAACTCGCGAGCGAAATCAACGACTCGGCGGCCAAGGTCAATACGCTGGCGGCTCAATACAAAAACCAACAGATCACGCAACAGCAACTGGTAGCGGAGCGCCAGAATATGAGCAAAAAAGTCCAAGATGCTGAAAACCAGTTGAAGCTCGCCAATGACCAGTTAGACGATCTCAAGCGGTTTCGCTCAAAGCAGACAGGTCTCTCGGATCCCTTGGACATAGAAATCACGCAGCTGGAAGGCCAACTGGCCCAGTTGAAGACGAATACCACGACGCTAGCGTCCTTGAGCCAGCGCATATAGATAGCCACTAGCCGCAGCCACAAGCTGGAGGAAAGTATAGTATGTGGGCGCGATTATGCTTATCTGTCGTCGTTCTGGGGTCGATGGGCGGGTGTGAACAAAGCGCCCTGATGCAACTCAGCCGCGAGACCAACGAAGCGGAGCAGCGGATCTTTGTAAAGCAGCAGCATTTCTCGGGCTTGGAAGAGCAGAACCGGGCGCTTATGGAGGAAAAAAACCGACTGTTGCGGGAGCTTGAAACCCAGCAGGTGAGCTTAAGCGACCTCGACTCCCGGCTCGCGGCCTTGCGAAAAGGTAATGCCCGTATGGCTGCTCACACCGAGCGCGAGCGTCAGGACCGGGCCCATGCGGACGCGGCGCTACGGAAATATCAACATCAAGTGAGCACGCTGACCGCCGACAATCAGGTATCCCCTGACGCTAAACACAAACGCATCGACGCGTTGAAGAAGGAAATAAAAACGTATTTAGAACTGGGCCTGCGTTAACGCGATGTGCCGGTACGCTTCAGAAGGCGCATCTCTTTGCTGGGCAGGCGCTTCTTCGACGAGGAGCAGCGCCGCGTCTTTATTTGTATCTGGGGGGTATCTCATGAGAGATTCCGATTACCGCAAACAGCGTGGCATTGTGCTTATCTTTTTTTTTGGTGCTTTAGCATTCTCGCTCTCCGCTATCACGGGTTGTCGATCCAAGGAAAATACGCAGAGCGCCGGTCACACGTTCCGCCTCCCCGACAAGGAATTGCTCGTTTATATCGAGGCCGTGACACGAATCCGAGAGACAGCCGCGTTCTTACCTCATCGAGTAACCACCGCCCAGATCGTCGGGGATACGCTGAACGTGTATCTGGCAGAAAAAGATGTGTCCTCGGGCTATCTCACCCGCGAGGAATACCGTAACTTTCAGCGTCTTCAGGATGACAGCTACGTTGGCATCGGTATGGAGATCGAGAAGGATGCCGAAGGCAACGTTCTTTGCTTTCCCGTTCCGGGGAGTGTAGCGGCAAAGGCCGGTATCCACGCGCGCGACCGCCTCAAGAGGATCGAGGGTGTCCCGGTTGCGGGAAAATCGCTACTCGCGCTCGGCTCCCTCGCTAGGGGTGCGCCGGGAGGCCGGTTAGCGTTAGTCATCGTCACTCCCGCCGGAAGCGAAAGGCAGGTGATCCTGACGCGGGCGATGACGAGCATCGAGACGGTATCCCAACGCAAACTCGGTTCGATCTCGGTGATTCGGATCCGCACCTTCACCCGCGGTACGAAGGGCAAGCTCGCGGCGCTTGTCACAGACTGGGCAAGAGATCGGCCGGCTGTCCTCGATCTACGCGCTAACCGGGGTGGCGATCTCCATGCCGCGATTGACTCCGCGCAGCTCTTCTTGCCCGCGGGGGCGCGCATTGTTTCCGTAACGGGCCGCAGCACGAAACACTATCAAAGCGACAACGCTCCGCTGAATATGGAAACTCCTATCTATCTTTGGCAGGATGAGGCCACGGCCAGCGCGGCAGAGGTCTTCATTGCCGCACTAACGCAGAATCGCCGGGCCGTATCGATCGGAAAACAAACATTCGGAAAAGGAACCAAGCAAGACATCCTCGAGTTGAGCGATGGATCGGCGCTGGTCTTGACCACGGGACAGCTAGCGACTCCCGATGGCACCCGCTACGATGGACAGGGGATCTCCCCCACGCATCCTCTGCCCGAGGAGGTTTCCGACACCGGGCACTATATCGAACGCGTGCGATCATTGATGTACTCTAAGCGCGACCCTGCTACAAGATGAAACCCCGCACCTACAATGCCGGTTTGTGGCACAGCGGGTTTTATCCCCATGGCCACGGGGGTGAGCTATGAGAAAGATTTTCGTCAACTATCGCAGAGAACCCGATCAGTATGTAGCGGGAAATCTAAGTCGCGAGCTGCGCCGCCACTTCGGCGACTCGCAAGTATTTCGCGACAAGGAAAGCATCGAGGGAGGTGTGTCGTGGAAGCAGCACGTGCTGGACGAGATCGACCGCGATTCGGTGCTGCTCGTACTGATTGGACAAAAGTGGAGCGATGTGCGCGACGCGGGCGGAAACCGGCGGCTCGACAAGCCGGACGATCCAGTACGCCTTGAGATCGCCGACGCGATGCGCGACGGCGCAGCGATCATTCCGCTGCTCCTGGAAAACGCGCAGATGCCGCCCGCTTCCGAGCTCCGGCAAGAGTTGATCCAGCTCGCCGGACTCAACGCGCTCAAGCTGCGTGACGGAGATTGGGAAGCCGACGTGGCAAAAATCGTGCGGCGGCTGGAAAAACTCGGAGCAAAGCGAGTCACCGGCGCAGATTCTCAGCCGGTGAACGTGGACGATCAAGCCCTCGACACGATGATTAGTACCCGGGGTTCATTACCTGAAAACGAGTATCAGGAGCAAGCCTCCGGCACTAACATCACCCCCGCGAAATGGAGGCTTGCAGCAGCGTTGGCGGGCCTAATCGTAGCGGTCGGGGCTGGGATTTATTTCAGCAAACCCGTTCGCTTCGTTGTGGACGAGGAAGCAATGCTACGCAAGGATCATGAGGCCGGTTTTATTTTAATTCAGGGCGCGGCGGAGAAAGCATCGCTTGCTTGCCGAGAGCTCAAGGAAATCGATCTCAAGCGGCAGAATCTCGAAATTGCCAAGGGACTCGGCGACACAGGACTCGTGGATGCATATACCACCCAAATCGAGGAGATCGCCCAAAACATCCGCGATCACGCTTCAGAATATGAGGATTCTATCGGTAGACTCGGCAGCATCAAAAAGCCGGTCGCAGAGGCCGAATTTGAGCGTTATGCAAATGAATTACTGGGCAAAAAATCATTCGCCCAAGTCCACGTGAGCCGGCTGGTACAGCGTCATTATCAGGACCATCTCGATGGCGCAAGCGCGGAGCATGTAGGTTTAACCCGTGAAACCTGTATAGAGAAATAACGGAATACGCATTTAAACCTTCGCGTCGGTGGTGAGACTCGCGATGTCCCGCAAGATACGCGGCGTTCTGGGTCCGCCCGGAAAATCCGCACTGGCCCCACTACACCCATCCTGATCTCGGAGCCACCTCTACGCCCCAACTCTCCGGCGCCTCGGTACCCTGCAACAACCGGCCTCTCCAGCTAGTGTTCTGTAACTCCAATAAGCCAATAAACACAGCCGGCGTCAAAAAACCAGATTCGTCATTCCCGCGGAAGCGGGAATCCAGCGCCGGCCTATGCTCCGCATGGATTCCGGCTCGCGTCCGCTGCGCGGACTTGGCCGGAATGACGGGCTGTGTTATGCGGCGTGTTTCTGTGACACTCCACTAGGATGCGGACAATCCTCGCGCGACAATGCGCTGTCTCTGCGCCCCCCAATACCTGATATAGAAACTCGGCATGCGCTTGGATTTCCTAGTCATGCCGCATCTCCGCCCCCGCCGCTGCTCCGCCACTTCGGGCAGATGCTCGCGGAAGGTGTTACCTCCTCGGCGCGCCAAGCAGGGCGAAGAAAGCATCCTTCCCTGGATTCGCCGGCCCCGTCCCTGGGACTCCGCCGCTTCGCGGTCCCTGGCCCTGGCTTTCCGACGCTTCGCGTTCGCAGGCTCCGCAGGCGGCTTCGGTCAGGTCCCGGCCGCGCGCTGAGCGCCGCGCAGTGTTAGCATGACTTCCGTGCTATTATGTCAAGGTGATTGTATCCTTCAAAAATGAAGGTGCAGAGGATATCTTCAACGGTAAAAACACAAAAGCGGCACGCAAGACCTGCCCCAAACCCTTGTGGAAGCTTGCCGCACGGAAGCTTGATCAACTTGACTCGGTGACTACCCTAAACGAGTTGCAGATCCCACCTGGCAATTGGTTGGAGGCCTTGAGAGGCAACCGCGAAGGGCAGCACAGCATTCGTATCAATGACCGGTACCGTATCTGTTTCGTATGGACTGACGCCGGCCCGGATAAAGTCGAAGTCGTGGACTATCACTGACCCCTGGAGGCAGGAGCCATGATCCGCATCCCAACTCATCGTCCTCCCACTCATCCCGGTGAGATGCTCTTGGAGGAGTTCTTGACCCCAATGGGACTATCCCAGCGAGAGCTGGCAGAGGCGCTTCACGTGCCTTACCAACGAATCAATGAGATCATCAATGGGCGCCGGGGGGTGACGCCGAGCACTGCCCTGCGGTTGGCGAGGTTCCTTGGGATGTCCGCCGATTTCTGGGTGAACGTGCAGTTGCGCTGGGATCTGTATCACGCACGGCTCGAGGAGTCGGAAGCGTTAGAGGCCATTCGTCCTCATATCACTGCGTGAATGAAACGGCCCGACCCCCTCGAGGGGGCGCAGTCGGACGCACCTTCCCGACCTACACCCTCCAATGCCTGACATGGAAATTCGGCATGCGCTTGGATTTCCCATTCATCATTTAAACCTTCGCGTAGGTGGTGAGACTCGCGATGTCTCGCAAGATACGCGGTGTTCTGGGGCCACCGGGGTAAGCCAGGTATTTGGGACGCCACACGGGGCCGAGTTGTCCCGCGAAACGCCGGTAGCTTTCATGGTCACGAAAGTGCTCGCTTTGACGATAAATCATGCGTCCGATCCGCTGCCAAAGCGGAGCGAGTGCATGGCGTTCCAAACCCGCTATCGGCACCATCCCGATATTGAACCAGCGATACCCTCGTGTTCGGCCGCCCAACATGAGCTCCGTCGCTACGAACTCCATGATGCCAGCGGGGGCATCGGGCCGGTAGCGAACGAGATCCAGGGCTAATTCTTCTTTGTTGGCGCTCGCCCACAGGATCGCGAACGCTACGATACGCTTATCCTTGCGCACCACGGCGCACGGGAAGTTGGCCACGTAAGCGGGATCGAAATAGCCCTTGGAAAAGCTCTTCTCCGAGGTCTTCGTGTGCGCCAGCCACTCCTCGGAGACGCGCTGCATTTCCGGGATCAATGCGGGCACCTTGGCCGAACTGACTATCTCGAAGCCGACGCCCTCTGCAAGCACGCGATCGTAAGTTTTTCGGAGCGCCGCTCTTTCGGCTCCCTGGAGCGAAAAGCGCTCTAACAGGATGCGGGCGTCATCCCCCAATTTGAGCACCGACAACCCGAGATCGATATAGCGCGACAAGCTTTCGGCATCGATGAGATAAAAAACCGGCCACCCCCCATAGCGATCGCAGAGATCCCGAAACGTCCAGAGCAGGTTCTCGTGCTCGGCCCGCGGACCGACGGGATCACCGAGCGCGACCCAGCTTTTATGCATCACCCGATACATGATGAAGGCATGGCCAGAATGGCTGAACAGAAAGCGCTTGTCGCCGAGCAAGGCGAGGCTCGCGCGCGCATTCGGATCCTGCTTGACGATGCGGCGGATCTGCTCGACGCTCGCCGTATGCGGCAGGTCGGGGACCGGATCGGCCCGCAGTAGATACGCCAACGCTGTCGCGCCGGCAAGGACAACAACCACCGCTAAGGTGCGGAGGCATCTGGAAAGCTCGGCCTCATACTGGAATTGCCACCAGAGCTCGTGGGAATAGGCGAATTGTTTATACGAAAAGATGCCGAGCCAAATGGTCACGGCGAGGATCGCCATCACGGTGGAGACCCACTCCGCCGGAAAACCCTGATCGAGTAGCGATCCTTCGCGCCGGAACTCTCGATGCGTCGCCAATAGCACCAGGAGCGTGAGGGCAAGAACGAACGCGCCTTCATAGATCAGGCCTTTGAGAAAAAAAGCCATGATCCCCAGCGCGAGCAGAACGGCGATCAAACGATAGGCTCTGCTAAGACGGAGCGACAAGCCGCGCGCCAGGATAACGAGCCCGATCCCGGCGGCGCCCGCGAGCGCGTGGAAAACCTCCACCAGCGTCAGCGGCGCCGTCTCTCTCAGCAAGCCGAGGCGTCCCGCCGGCGCCGGAACGGCGCTCGAGAAAAGCAGCATCATCCCGGCGAAGATGATGACTACAGCCATGATTTGCGGTCCGAGCACTTCAAGCCAATCCGTCGCGGACTCCCGCGCACGCACCCACTGGGCGCGTTCCGCGACCGCTTCATGAGCGGCGAGCATGACGGCGGCAATGCCGAGGGGCGCCAGATAATAGACGCAACGGAACAACAAGATCGCGCCGAGCAGCGCCGCGGGAGGGATCTCCGGTAGGCCGACCAGCATCACCGACTCGAACACGCCGATGCCCCCCGGCACGTGACTCACACCCCCTGCCAGCAAGGCCAGTGCGAATACCCCCAGAAAACCGAAGAAGTCCGTTCCTGGGTATTCCGGCAGCAGCACGTAGATTACGGAGCCGATCAGCATCAGATCCAATGCGCCGAGGGCGATTTGCGCCGAGGCCGTTTTGGCCGACGGCAGCCGCAGCGACCAGTTGCGCGTCCGGATCGTCATCGGCCGTATGGCGGAAACGATGAGATACGCCATCATCAGGCCCAGCATCACCGCGCCTAGGGTGCGCTTCACTCCGAGAGGCAGGGAAAAAGCCGTGGCTTCCGCGCTCCCGAACAGCAATGAGAGGGTGAGGATAAAACCGATCCCCAAGGTTACGGTCAGCGCGTACATGGTCGTGATCCCGGCGATCTCGACCGCAGTTAAACCGCCTCTAGAATACAGGCGGTAGCGGATGGCGCCGCCGGTGACCATCGGGAGGCCGAGATTGCTGCCGAAGGCGTTGGCGAGGAAACCCGCAAGCGCGGCGCGCGGATAGGACAAGGGACGGTTGATGTGGTTTAGGGCAACTACATCATAGCCCGTCACCACCACATAACTGGCGGCTGTAATTCCGAGCGCCAGAAATACCGATGTCCAAGGTAACGCTTGAAAGTTTTCCAGGACCTCGGCCAGCTCGATCTTTTTTAGGGTGCGGTAAACGACCCAGAGCGCGCCACACACGATCGCGAGACTGATAAAAGCACCGGCTTGCAGCAACAGTTTTTTGGCGAACTGTCCGGTCCGGCCGGGCCTTTTACGCTCTGCTGCGTTGCTCGCAATCGCCATCGCCGTATGCTCGATCGAGTGGTGGTATGGTTCGGATCAAGGCGAAGCACCGATTCTAGTGTACTGCTAGTTAAGACCCGGACATAGGTGCGACGCTTTCTTGGCCTTGCCGGGCATTCCTAGGATGCTTGCAGTCGGTTCAAGGGCGATGCTAAAGTTTTGAGGGTATTCTTTAGGCAGGGAACTTTGGGCGAGGAGGTCCGACTCAAAGTAGGGTGGGAAGGCTTTTCCTTGAAAGCGTGCTATGGCTATGGCGGATAGCACGACGACCTATTAACAAAACTCTTTGGAGGTGAACCATGCCATTACGCATAGGCGACGAAGCCCCAGATTTTACCGTGGAGACAACGGAAGGAACGATCCGCTTTCACGAATGGATCGGGGACGGTTGGACTATTCTGTTCTCGCATCCGAAAGATTTTACCCCGGTCTGCACGACCGAGCTTGGCTATATGGCAGGCCTCAAGCCGGCGTTCGACAAGCGCAACTGCAAGATCATCGGTTTGAGCGTCGATTCGGTCAGCGACCACACCGCATGGTCCAAGGATATTGCGGAGACTCAAGGCCATGCGGTGAACTATCCGTTGATCGGGGACACCGATCTAAAGGTGGCGAAGCTCTACGATATGATTCACCCCAATGCCAGCGGCAGCGCACAGGGGCGAACGGCGGCCGATAATGCCACGGTGCGCTCCGTGTTTGTCATCGGTCCGGACAAGAAGATCAAGTTGATGCTCACCTATCCCATGAGCACGGGTCGGAATTTCGATGAGGTGCTGCGGGTGCTTGACTCGATGCAGCTAACAGCCAAGCACAAAGTCGCAACGCCGGTGAATTGGAAGCAGGGCGAGGACGTCATCATTGTCCCGGCGGTTTCCGATGCAGAAGCTAAGGAGAAATTTCCAGGTGGCTGGAAATCGCCGCGGCCTTATCTAAGGATCGTGCCACAACCGAAGTAGAGCGGTGGGTAGCAGGGAGGCTTACCCACCTTCCTACCCAATCGGCGTCATCTCGGCTGATGCTCCTAAAAGCGCCGTTGCCACAGGGCAACCTCCCGTCGGTTATGCCGGGATGCCGATTGGCTTCCCGGCAGGCATATGCCGGACCACCTGGGAGACGTGGCGTTTGAGCAAGCTCAACCGGGTAGAATAATCGGCATCTTCGGGGGGGAGGTCCTGACGGCGCTGCGTTCACCGAGAAATCAGCCTGTAGTGCCGACCTTTGAGGATGCGTGATCGTTAAATCAATCAGTTGCCGATTTTTTACGTCGAGTTGCGGAAGTCGGGATAGGTTGCTCAGCCGCTTGCCGTTCTCTCAGCTCCAGGCCCGATTCGCTCGAGCACATAGCGGGTCATGCCAAGTGCGAGTTCATGCTCGCCCATAAACACCTTCCCGGCATTCTCCGTTTGGAGGAGCCCTGCCTCTTCTTCGGTATGAGTACGCACGACCGTCTCGACAGCCGGGTTGAGTGCGTGCGCGATCTCGATCATTTTCCGCGCGTGAAACGTATCCGGGGTGGCGATTACCAACATACCCGCCCGCGCGATATGCGCCTGAATAAGCACCGCCGGATCGGAGGCATCACCGGAGACGGCCGGCACGCCGCGTTCGCGTAGCTGCTCGACAAGCTCACGATTCTGCTCGGCTACGACAAACGGCACGCCGCGCTCGGCCAACGCTTCACCAATCCGCCGTCCCACGCGGCCATAGCCCACCAGTACGATATGCCCGGTAAGGCGATTCTGGTCGACAGTCATCGGAAGCTCTGCGAGCGGATCGTCCGACCGCTCCAGGGCGCGGGCAAGCTTCGAGCGGGATCGAATCCGGGCTTGCACGGGCTCGATTGCGCGGAACACCAGAGGGTTGAGTGCGATCGAGATCAGCGCTCCTGCCAGAATGAGGCTCTGGCCTTCCACCGGCAGGAGCTTCAGGGAAACCCCCAGGCCCGCCAGGATGAACGAGAATTCACCGATTTGCGCCCGGCTCGCCGATACCATGAGCGCCGTGTTGAGTGGGTAGCGGAAGGCGAGGACGATAAGAAAGGCAGCCAATGACTTGCCGAAAACGATGATCACGACGACTACTAACACCCGCAGCGGTTCGCGAATCAGCATCTCTGGATCGAACAGCATTCCGATCGATACGAAGAACAGAACAGAAAAAGCGTCCCTAAGCGGCAAAGACTCATCAGCGGCCCGGTAGCTTAGCGCGGATTCCCTCATGACCATCCCGGCGAAAAGCGCCCCGAGCGCGAAGGAAACGCCGAAAAGTTCGGCGGAGCCATAGGCAATGCCGACGGCGGCCGCCACGACGCACAAGGTAAAAAGCTCCCGCGAACCCGTACGAGCGACCTGCCAGAGAATCCATGGGAAGAGGCGGCGGCCGACAACGAGCATGAGTACGACAAAGACCGCAACTTGACCGAGCGTAAGCGCAAGCGTCGTCAGGAGATGCTTGTCTCCTGCTCTCTCGGCAACGCCGTATGCGGCGTCGCCGCCGAGCCATCCCGAAAGGGCTGGGAGCAGCACGAGGACCAAGACCATTGCTAAGTCCTCGACCACGAGCCAGCCGACGGCGATGCGGCCGTTGATGGACTCAAGAGCGCCGCGGTCCTCCAGCGCCCTGAGGACTACGATTGTGCTCGCCACGGAGAGAGAGACCGAACACGATGCCTGCGCCAAAGCTCCAACCCCAAAGGGTTGTGACAGCCATACCGAGCGCGGTCGCAACCGCAATCTGGGCAATTGCGCCCGGCACAGCGATCCGGCGAACAGCCATTAGGTCCTCCAGGGAGAAGTGCAGCCCGACACCGAACATCAGCAGCATTACACCGATGTCGGCGAGTTGACGTGACAGCTCAACGTCGGCGACAAAACCCGGTGTGGCGGGACCTATCATCACGCCGGCGATCAAGTAACCGACCAGAGCCGGCAGTTTCAGACGTACGGCGATAAAGCCCATAATCAGGGCAAGTCCCAAGCCGGCGGCAATCGTGGTGATCAGGGTAACGTTATGAGACACCTGTTTCTTCTCCAAATACTAGGGGATTAGCGCTATTCTTCAGCCAATCTCAATCATGCCTCAGCGCACGAGCCGGTGCAGGCTGCGGCGGGGCGGTTTGAAGCGCTATTACACTGCGGCGGGATAACGATGAGCATAATTGCGAAAGGCGCTATGAAGGCGGCGGCCGGCCAGCTACCGCCCAACGACCACCACAATCAGCCCGGCTAGGCGCGGATTTTTATTTTTTCTGGGCAGCAATAAAAACCCTTATACATCCTAACCAAATACACACATTGACACAAGAAAACAACGATGCGTGATGCCAAGCCAATGCTTTCATGCGCTTATGGCAAGACCTTGGTCTATGATGGGACTGGTGCAATCCAACTAATCCAGCTACCGCTTTCGAGGAACCCATGAAAAATGTCGAGATGCATGTCGAGGGGAGTGTTCTGACTATCCACATCGATCTCTCCAAAGAATACGGTCCCTCTTCCTCAGGCAAGACCATCATCATCGCCTCTACGGAGGGGAACGTGCCTGTCCCTGAACGCGAGGAGAAGATTGGGTTAAACGTCTACCGGAAAAAGTAGGTGTCGGTCTAGGGGTCGAGGACGGGAGAGAACCGAACATTTCCAGACCCATAGCCTGGCCAAGAGGGGACCGATCAAAATGCCGGGTTTGTACTTTACACAGGTGTGCAGCACCCCTCTTGCTTCGCGTCGTGCGAGCGGCCGAGCCAATAGCCGACGCCGGCCCAGAGCGCTGCCAGCGCCGCGCCGAGGAGCGCGGCGAGCCAGGCGCCGAAGCCGAGTGCGTCGATTCCGGCTTTGACCCAGCCGCTGACCGCGTCGCCGCCGCGATAGACCGCCGTGTCGATGACGTTCTTCGCCTTGTATTTGGTTTCCGCATCGACGACGGTGAACAGCATTTCCCGGCCCGGCCTGACCAGCGCGTACTCTCCGACCCGGCGCAGCACCATCACCGCCGCGAGCACGCCGAACACCGGCATGAAGGCGAGGAACAGCAGCCCGCCGGTGATCACGACGGGCACCGCCGTCAACAGTACGGTGACGCCCCGACGCGCGGCCAGACGGCCAGTGAGGAAGATCTGGGTGAAAATGGTGAGCCCTTGGACCACCGCGTCCAGTGCGCTGAACACCTGGGTTTGGCGCACGCGATCCGGAAAGGTCTCCGCGACCAGACGCGCCTGTTCGAAATACAAGAAGGTGCTGGCGGTCGCGAGCAGCACGACGAAAGCGCTGATGCCCAGCAGGTAGGGCGAACGCGCGATGCGCGACAAGCCGGCGAAGATACCCCCGCCAATCGGCCGCTCTGGGTCCTCGGTGCCCGATTCCATTCCGGCGCCGGCGCGTGCACGCCAGCGCAGCAGAATGCCGACACCGAGCAGGCTCAGTCCCAGAAGTCCGGCGGCGAACAGGCCCAGCCCTGCATGACCGATGATGCCGACAAGCAGGCCCGCGAGCAGCGGGCCGAGGAGTCCGCCGGCACTGGCGCCGGCGGCGATCAAGGCGAACAGGCGCCGCGCCTGCGCCGGCCGGAATACGTCCGCCATCAGGCTCCAGGCCACCGAGACTACGAATAGGTTGAATACCGACAACCAGACGTAGAACACGCGCGCCAGCCAGACGCTTTCAGGATGGGCGCGGAAACCGGCGGTGAATGCCACGAGATTGGCGATGAAGAACGCGTAGACCCAGGGAATGAGCCGCGCGCGCGGCACAGCCGCACTGAGCGCGCCATAGGCCGGCACCGCCAGCAGCATCGTCAGAAAGGTCGCGGTGAACAGCCATTGCAGGTTTTGCACGCCGCCGGTGATGCCCATGGTTTCGCGCAGGGGCCGCAGCATGGAGTATCCGGCGAACAGGCAGAAGAACATGCCGAAGCCAGCAACGACGGCCGGCAGCTCGCCACGATCGGCTTTTAGCAGGCGCTGCAGGAATTCCGTTGGCGGCGAGCGACTTCCGTTCGCTCGCGACGATTCTTCTGACAACCTCTCAGGACACCAGTGCCGCGATCCGATCCTGATACTTGGCATCGGCGACCGCGCCTACACCGGCGCCGAGGTTGTCGAGCATGTGCCGGGCCTTGGAGGTGGCCGGGATGACCGCAGTCACCGCCGGATTCGCCAGCACGAACTTGAGGAACAACTGGCCCCAGGATCGGCAATCGATCTCGGCGGCCCAGGCGGGTACTTCTTGCCCCTGCACCCTATCGAACAGACGGCCATCCTCGAAGGCACGATTGACCAGCACGGCAACGCCGCGCTCCTTGCACAGCGGCAGCAGCCGCTTTTCGGCGGAGCGCGTTGCGGCGGAGTAATTCACCTGGACGAAATCGATGCGCTCGGCCTGGACGATCCGGGCGAGCTCGTCGTGGGCGTGATCCTGATAATGCGTGACGCCGAGGTAGCGTATCTGCCCGGCCTGCTTCAGCTCGCGCAGGAACGCCAGATTCTCGCGCCAGTCGACCAGGTTATGCACCTGCAGGAGATCGACCTTGTCGCTGCGCAGGTCTGCCAGCGAACCGTTCCACTGCGCCTGCGCGCCGCCTGCCCTCGCGGAAATCTTGGTGGCGAGGAAGGCGCGTTGGCGCCAATCGCCCTGCTCTAGCAGATCGCCGGTCACGGTCTCTGCTCGGCCGTAGCTGGGCGCGGTATCGATGAGGGTGCCGCCGCCGTCGAAGAGCACGCGCAGCACCTCGATGAGCGGCGCGCGCTCGGCCTCGGTGGCGCCGACGTCGAAGGTGCCCGACGTGCCCATGCCGATCACCGGCAGCTGTTCGCCGCTACTAGGGATCGCGCGCTTCTGTATCCCGGCCGAGGCGACCGACGGGCTCTGTGCCGCCCTGGTGTTCGCAATCGCCGCGAAGGCGGCCGCGCCGATCGCAGCGATGAATTCACGCCGGTTCATCCGCAAGCTGCTCATATGTCCCCCTGCGCCGATTTAGGAATTGCTTACTTCGATGCTGCTCGGCCCCAGTCGTTCCGAGGCTATGATCGTGTCTGCCCCGCACCTTGTGCATTGCACAAAGCGGTACTACCAGTCATCCAAGCTTTGGTCTTGGTCGCCGATAGGTGTGGCATAACGTTGCGCTCCACCGAACGCGCCAAGAAGCGGCGTGCGGCTGAGCTTGGTTGTTGATGACTAGTCATGAAAAAAAATATTGCTTCCCATTATCGTCTTCGCAGCCATTGTTTTCCTCATGGCTAGAATCCTGGATTTCCTGCTTGCGTTCCATGGCGATATGATTGCCTCCCGCACGATTCGAAAACCCAATGCCTCTAACGCTCTTTTGACCATCGCTTTGGGCGCGTCAACCGCGTTCGCGGATTTGACCTCACGCGGTTAAGCGTGCAAATGCGGTAAAATGCCGCACCCGGCGGTTACCTATCAGCGCATGAGACCGATGGATGCTCCACCGAGGGGTAGGAATGGTGTACGAAGGGACATTTTTCGGACAGACTTCCAGGGTCGAGCCTTAATGCGCGAACGTTTGATTACCTCCCCGGCACCCACCCAGCAAGCCCGTCCGGCCGCATCCTTGCTGGAGGAATTTTTCGCCCCGGGGGTCGAGGCGGGGGACCTACCGGCTCTCTCTCCTCTCCTCCGGGCGCGGGAGGCGCTCGACGCTTTCATCACGCTGTTTCGCGGCGGCGAGGACGAGGTGCTGGTGCGCCTCTTGGTTCTGCGGGAGATCGGCGCCCGCGCCGAGGCCCCGCGCTGGAGCCCTCAGGAACTGCAGGGGCATTTCGCCTATCTCGATCCGGTCAAGCTCGATACGGTGCTCAAGCGCCTGCGCGATAACGATCTCCTGGTCTGGGACGGCGAGGAGCGCGTCTATCAGTTGAGCGGCGCGGGGCGCATCGCGCTCTCGGCGCTCGCCAACTTGCTCTCGCTCGCGGGGGAGGCCGACGCCGAGCTCGGTTTCATCACCGCGCAAGTCGCGGCCGGCCAGGCCATCGGCAAGGTCTCCGCGGAAACCCTCCAGCACCTTCTCGCGCTTGAACGAGCTGCAAAACGAGTTCGACCAGGCGGTGCTCGGGGGATCGGAGTTCCGGCTGCGGCGCGCGCAGGACAAGCTCAAATCAGTGTTTCACTGGATTGAAAAAGGCACCGAGATCATGCGCGCCGTGACCGCGAGCGGCGATCTCGACACGGCCTCTTACCGTATTGCCCAGGCCATCGGTCAAGCGCAGAGCCGCATGCTGCGCATGACCGGAGTCTTCGGCCGGGCGCTGAACAGCCTCGAGCGGCAGCGCGTGCATCTCGGGGAGAGCGGGCTGTCCTCCTCGGATGTCACCCACTGGCTGCGCGGGCTCGACCGCGGGGCGTTATGCGCGCTGTTGCACGGGGCGCTTCGGGCGAATCCCGAGCCGCTGTTCGTCACCCCGCAGGAGATGCTGGACATCGCGGAATACGAGTTGCTCGAGAGGGAGCGGCAAAAGGCTGCGGCCAGCACCCTGCCGCCCCCGCAAGAGGCACCCGCAACCCAGCGTATCGAGGGCGAGCGGTTGGAGTTGTTACGCGAGTTCTTGAGTACGCTGCAAGGCATCGCCGAGGAGACCCCGCTGGCCGATGCCGTCGTGGGGGGAGGCTTCGGCCGGGCCGCCTACCGGCTGTCGCTGCTTGCGCTGGTCGGCGATGCCCAGTCGGAGGCGTTCGCCGGGCCGGTGGCGGAGCTGGCGCGCGTGCCGCTTACGCTCACCCTGTCCAATGAGCGCCGCCCAGTGGGCCGCGATGAAGTGGGGGAGCTGAGCGAGGGCATGCTCGCGCCTCTGATAGGCGAGGGAAGAGATTGACCCGTAAACCACGACCTTCGGAGCATGGCGGATTCAACCACGCAAGGGTTTTTACCCTGACCCCGCGCACGCGCCGATCGCTTTGTCGTAAGCTTCCCGTTGCTTCAGTCTCTTGATAATGCATTCCCATTGATCGGGAGTATATGAATACCCTCGGCTACGGCATTCGTCGAGAAACTTGTTTCGAGTCGGGTCGGTTACTTTAAGCTGATCGGATCTCACATTCATCGCTTCCTTGCATAATGACACGTGCTCACTGCATGCCGAAAGTCCGAAAGAAATAAGCAGCACAAGAACCACAGTACGCCATGCTTTTGTCGTCATTGAGATCAATGCCTCTCTTGCCTATCAAATATAAAACAGAAGGCCTCACTTATAATCCGCGTTAGCTGCCCAAAAATTGGGGCGTTACCCGCTCGAACCATAGCCGCAGCGGTCAATTGAGTTCCCGCAACCCATCGCTGGATGCCGACCTGTTGGACGGGTTTAAGGCGGTTTTCCTTGCCTTGATTTCCTCGCATTGCTGGTTCCAACGCTCGTGGGCACGTTCGTAATACACCCATACACACAAATCGCAACCACCTTCACAGCATTCCCCGGGCACTGGTCGCGCGGGCGGGGGAGGCAAATCGGGATCGGCACCGATTGCGGTATCGCTGTTAGGTAATAAATCGGGGTTCATACTGCACGCAGCCACTAACACTGTTGTATCGGCCAGTAAATTACAGAAAGCGGGGGAACCTGCATGATGTATGACGACCTTTACGATTGGTGACCCTAGCAATACAAGGTAATCTCAACATGGAGGCAATACAAGTAGTACATAAACCGCGTCAGAGGACCTGTTCGGAGATGGGCAAGCTGCGCCGTACCGCGCTCCTAGTAAACGCAATGGCGGCACAGTGCGGTAAGGAACCTCTGCGTTTCATCGACACCAAGACCATCAAGAGCCAGCTTGTCGCCACGCTGACCGCACTGTAAGCTCCTTACGGTTCCCCTCGCCTAAAGGCTCGAAGGACCTACCCACGTGGACCGTGATATTCAAGTCCTGATTGCGCGCCTCTTGGCGCACCGCGCGCTGCCAAGGGAGGATCCCCTCGCGCGGCGGGCGCTCACCGACGAGGCCTTCCGCCAGGAGCTGGACCTGCGCCTGTCCAACTGCGGCCTAGAGCTGCTCGATAATCCCTACGCCGGTCATGTGGCGGCGGGGATCAAACGGGAGCTGGAAGAGGCCGTGTTCGGCACCGAGGAGCAGTGGTTGAACAACAACATGGGCCTGCAGAAGGACGGCGTGGCGCTGCTCATTATCTTATGGGCCCTCATGATCCTGCCCAAACGCGAGCGCCAGATCGCCCGCCGCGAGCGCGGCGATGCCGGCCAGGGAGATATGTTCGGCGAGGCCAAACCCATGCCGCGCGGCGAGGAAGTCTCGGGGGCGATCGCCGAGGCCACGCTGCTCGCGGACTTCGGCGACAAGCTCGGCGGCAAGATGCGTCTCAATGTGAACCTCGGCGTTCTCTCGCGCCTCGGGTTCATCGCCCGCCGCAACAAGATCATTCATGAAGGGCCCTTGCTCGATCTCCTGCTCGACTACCCGGTGCTGGAGCGGCGCATCATCGACGGCGCGCTCGCGGAGCTGCTCGCCCGGCGCAGTGAGTTGACGCGGGAGGTCGAGCCCGTCGTTTCCGATGCGGACGAGGAGATCTGATGTTCCACATCCACTCGCTGGAGTTGGTGCACTGGGACTATTGGCGGCGTTTCAGCCTGCCGCTCGATGCGCAGATCATTACCATCGTGGGGCCAAACGGCTCGGGCAAGACAACCCTCCTCGATGGCCTGCGGACGCTGTTCGCGCTCGAGTGCTCCGGCAAGCGCAACTACAAGAACTACGCGCGCCATTCCGGGGAGGCGTTCTCCTGGCTGCGCGCTGTGGTGGACAACCGGCGTATCAATAACCGCCGCCACCCCTTCTTCCCTATCCTCGACGATGTGGTGACCTTGGCCTGCCGCATCCGCAAGCAGGGCGGCGACTGGCAGCGCCAGTACCTGATCGCGCCCGGCGAGGCGGCGATAGAGTCGCTCGAATCCTCGGGCGAGTGGCTGGGCCTCCACGATTACAAGCGCCGCCTCGACAACGCCGGGATCACCTCCGCCATGGCCGAGGTCTTGGCCCTGGAGCAGGGCGAGACCGACAAGCTCTGCGAGTATTCTCCCAAGTTGCTCCTGGATCTGGTGTTCAAGGTCTTCGGCGACCAGCAGGTTTTGGATGCCTATCAGGAAGCCAAGGCGCAACAGCGCGAGACCGAGCGCGAGCTAAGGGAGATGAGCAATAACCTCGCGGCCTTGGAGAACAAAGTCGAGGCGTTGAGCACGCGCGTCAACCGCTACATTGAATGGCGTAATCTCAAGGATGAGCACACCCGGCTCTCGGCCGAGGTCCTCCCGCGGCTGCGCTACGCCGAGCTTGTGGAGTCCATCGCCGGGGCCCGCGTCCAGTTGCAGGGGCAGCGCCGACAGAGGCGCGAGAAGAAACGCGAGCTTGCCGAGGTGCAGGCGGAAATCGGTCGTCTGGAGCGCGATCTGCTCGCTGCCCGAGGGCGGGAAGAGGCGGCGCGCACGGCCTGCGCCGAGTCGGAGTCGCGCTTCCATCTAGCGCGCGATGCCGTGACCCGGACCTCTGCGTTGCTCGAAGAACGCGACCGGTGGGTGGCCATGGCCGAGTCCCGCCACGGTCTCGACCCGGCGGGTCTCGCACAAGAGCTCGGCCTGGAGCGGCAAGCGCTGGCCGAGATCGATCTGGAATGGAAGCACAGCCGTGCCCGCCTAGAGGAGCTGACCGCCTTGATCGCGGCCTTGCGGTCCGGGCCGCCGCCCGCGCCGGAATTCCTGCGGGAGTTTCGCGCCGCGCTCGATGCCGCGGGTATCGAGCATCGCCTGTTGCCGGAGCTTGTGGAGGTAGCGGACCCCCTCTGGCAGGGTGCGGTCGAGGCCGTGCTCGCGCCCTACCGCTGCCTCATCCTCCTCACCCGCGAGTCCGACCGGGTCACGGCCTGGGGGATCGGCGAGCGGCTGCGCTACCGCCACTTTATCACCGCGGCCGAGACGGAGCCGCCCGTGCCCGAGGGCGGCTCGATCCTGGAGGTGGTGCGCCTTACCGGAACCGCCCCGCAGTGGCTATTCACGCTCTTGAACCGGGTACAGCGGGTGGAGAATGCGCAAGCCGGAGCCCGCCTGCCTGCCGCCCAGGACTGGATCACCCCTCAGGGCTATCAGCGCGAGCGGCGCGGCGGGCGTTACATCGCGGTCGCGGAGGGAGACTACCACTTCGGCGAGCTGGCGCGCCGTACGCGCCTCGCGGCGAGCCAGTCGGAGTCGCGGGAGATCGAGTCACAGCTCGCCCGGCTGGAGCTAAAGCGGCACGGGCTGCATGGCTCGATATTGGAAAAACAGGCCGCCATCGACGGCCTGAACGCGGCGCAAATGCTGGCGGCGCGCGCCGAGGAGTTCGCGGCCGCCGAGCGGCGCTTTCCCGAGCAGCGGAACCAGGCCCAAGAAGCCGGAGACCGGTTGGCCGCCGCAAACCGCGAGCGGGACGCAGCCGTGGACGCGCGCCATGAAGCCCAGAATGCGCTGGATCGAGCCAGGTTTCAGCAACAACGCTTAGAGCGCGAGATCGCCGCCATGGCGCAGAACCTCCGATCCCCACGGGAAGAGCAAGTCAAGCGCATCCGGCAACTGCGCCACGAACGAATAAGCATGCCGCCCGCATGGCGCGGGCGCGAAGCCCTGGAGGCGCTACGGGCGGAATACCGTAACGAAAGCAGCGTCGGCTTTCGCGTCAAGGAGCTGGAGCGGCGCTTCGAGACCGAGGAGTGGGAGACCGATGAGAACGTAGTCACGCTGCGTGACAAACTCCGGGCCGATCTTGCGGCCATGCAGTTGGAAACCGACAAACGCCGTGGCGCCAACGAGCGCGCCCAAGGACTCACCGAGTCGGCGCGCGGCGAGTACATCAACGTGCTGCGCGCCACGGTCAGGCGCTACGGCAAGAACATCCGGCAACTGGGGGACCTGGCCGGTATCGAGGTGCACTGCCAGCCTCCGCACCTCGAAAACGACGACCTGGTGTTGGCGCAAGCGGGGCTTGCGGTCGGCTTCGATTTCGACCGGAAGGGTGTCGTGGGCCTGAACGATGGGGAGGCCTCCGGCGGCCAACAGGTGATGAAGTCGCTTATTCTCTTGATTGGGCTCATGATGGAGGAAGATCAGCCGGGCGGCTTCGTGTTCATCGACGAGCCCTTCGCCCATCTCGATATCTTCAACATCGATCGCGTCGCGGGTTTCCTGAAATCCACCCGTGCTCAGTATCTCATCACGACGCCCATCAGCCACAACGTGAACATCTTCGATCCCACGGATCTGACGCTCGTTACCTACAAGAAATCGCCGGGCGAGGGCTGGGCCCCGCCCGTCGCCATCATGATCCGCCAGGCCCCGTGAGCTGGTCGCCGCCGGATCCGCACGGGATCCGCACGCAGAGCTTGGACGTGGGCGCCAAGGTGACGTTGCGCGGCCGCCGCCTGCGCCGCGCTTTCCCGGAGCAGCCGTCAAAGCTCGACGCCTTGCCCGCGGACTGGCGCGGGTTGCTCCTGCTCTGGGCCAAGCGTGATGGGGAGCGGGTGAAGTGGGACACGCTCCTCAAGCTCGCGGGCTATGCGAACTACCAGCCCGCCCACGAGCTTTTAGAAAGCCTGCTGCGGGGCGGCTGGCTCGAGGCGGAGGAAAGCCGCGAGCAGGGCCGCTGGCAGCCTTTTTGGATCAACTTCCTGCACCTCGGGCGGATGCAAGATTCGCTGGGATTGCCGCGGCGAGACGATCTCGCCCGCCGCTTTGAGGAGGAGACCGCGCGATCCTTTCACGACCCGAGGCTTACAGCTATCGCGGCGCCGCTAGCGAGCCAGCCGCCGCAACGCGCGCTCGACCGGCTCGCCTTGCTGCGGGCCTTGGATGGCTGGATCGACGGGCAGCGCTTCGGCACCCGGCGAGACTTCGCGCTCTATGCGCGCGGCGGCACCAAGTCGCTGAGCGAGGCGGAGTGGGACTGGCTCGATGCACAGCTCGATCTGGCCGGCCTGGGCGTGCAGAGGCACACACCGGCGCTCTGGTTGCGCGCGCCGTTTACACTGTGCCGGGGCGAGCAGCGGCTCGACCTGCGCGCGGTCCCCGATTGCATCGCGCTCACGCCCGCAACGATCCAACGCTGCATTGCCATCGAAGGCGCTATCCGGCATTGGCGCGTGGTGGAGAACCGCACTAGCTTCGAACGCGTCGCCCGCCTCTCAGGCGCCGAGGCCGCCGTGCTGTGGGTGCCCGGTTTCGCTCCGAGTTGGTGGTTGGAAAGCGTAGAGCATCTCATCACACTCCTGCCCGCCCCGGCCCGGATCGCCTGCGATCCCGATCCCGCCGGGATCGAGATCGCGCTACAGGCCGGCCGGCTTTGGGAAGAGGCGCGGCTCGCCTGGGAGCCCTGGTGTATGGACGTTCGAACTCTGGCGGCGCTCCCTAGCACGAGGCCGCTCGAAAG
Source organism: Gammaproteobacteria bacterium (assembly GCA_050740455.1). GTDB lineage: Bacteria > Pseudomonadota > Gammaproteobacteria > JACCXJ01 > JACCXJ01 > USCg-Taylor. The sequence continues at coordinate 21,935 of JBOIDF010000059.1, forward strand.
TAGCGACCGCGAGCGCTTGCAGCGGCTCCGGCAACGGCCCCTACCGGCGGACTTAGGAGAACTCGCCGAGTGGATGCTTGCTCATGACCGCAAGGGCGAGCAGGAGGGCGTGTTGTGAGAGAACTGTTGCAATAGCGCGTTGATTTTATACCGGCGAATAGTCCCCATTCTACAATCCCCCTCCTTATCAAGGCCTTTCGAGCCTTGCTATATAATACGGCCGGCGCCGCCCGCCTCAACCCCCTAGGACCCGCCGCCTAGCGGGACGACGGATCGGCCTTCTATATCATGATGCCGAGAAGGTTACCGCAAAGTGAAGTTTACGAAATACTTCCAAGCCATTCGAATCCGGCCAGACCGTGCGATAATCGAGGACGAATGGATTCAGCGAGTTGTCCAATCCCCAGAGCTGGAATCCATCCAAGCGGACGGAAGAATTCGCCGTTGGGCTAAAATAGGTGAACATGAAGGCAGATCCTGTTATCGGACAGGGAAACAGTCCATAACGCATTCTTCGACCGAGGATACAAGCCATGAAAGTCAAGTATTTCGACGATACAGACACGCTCTACATCGAGTTCCGTGACAGGGATATCGCCGAATCCAGGGATCTTGATGAGAACACAGTTCTCGATGTCGACACCGAGGGAAATGTCTGCGCAATCACATTCGAACACGCGAGCCAGCGGACCGATGTGCATCGTTTAACTGTTGAGGGTATAGCGGCATAATCTATAGGCATTGAGACCCGAAGTGGTCGTTTCAATCCTTGGGTTAAGGGTTAGACTCGTCTTCTACAGTCCAAGCTGAGCGAATAGGAAAAACCTCAGGAGAATCAATGGCCGGACTTGGATGGTGCCTGAAACGTAGTGCCGCGTAGCAGGCAGGTTATTCTTGAAATAGCGGGGTT
>JBOIDF010000060.1:0-22597 GCA_050740455.1 Gammaproteobacteria bacterium
GTTGCTGTTCGCTCAATTCCAACTTCAAGACCGATCGAGCCATGTGCACACTCCGCCCTCCGCGTATCAGCAGAGAATAGCGCACTCTCGATCATTTGTATAGACATTTAAGAGACACTACACTAGCTGTTAGAGTTGCGAGCTGAGGAGCGAGGATGTGTATTCGATGAATTTTTCCCGCCACAGGCGGTTTTGCCAGCTTCGTAGGTAAATGCGTCGTGATCTCTCCATGTCCTGCGCGAAAATTTCCGACTGGCGGCGAGCATGGCCTGAGCGGCAAGCCTGGCCTCAAACTCGGACCCTGGCCGGGGACCAACAGACGAAACTATCGGTGATTCGAATTGAGATGAGCGGGGCACCCATGGGCATAGATTCGGTGAAACTTTTGCCGCAGCGGGCGGCTCTCTACCTTGAAGAGCAAGCCTTAGGTGTTTCTCATGAGCAAGTCACTCGAAGAATACAACCGCAAGCGCAAATTCGGGGCCACGCCTGAACCGTCCGGCGCTAAGAAGCCGAAGCCCAAGGGCAAACGTTCAGCTGCGGCCCATGCCTTGCAGTTCTGCATCCAGAAGCATGACGCCGGTCACTTGCATTACGACTTCCGACTGGAGCTGGAAGGGGGTCTGAAAAGCTGGGCTGTGCCAAAGGGACCGAGTCTCGACCCGAAGGTGCGTCGCCTGGCGGTACATGTCGAAGACCACCCGATCGATTACGCCACCTTCGAGGGCAGCATTCCTGAAGGGCATTATGGTGCGGGCGAGGTCATCGTCTGGGACCGGGGTGTCTGGCACCCACGGGAGGATCCGGTTGAGGCTTATAAAAAGGGCAGGCTGAAGTTCGGGCTGGAAGGTGAAAAGCTCAGTGGAGTCTGGAACCTGGTGCGCACGAACATGGCCGGGAAAAAGGACCAATGGTTTCTCATCAAGTCCAAGGATGAAGCTGCGCGGCCTGAAGAGGAATACGACATCCTCGAGGATCAACTCGACAGTGTGCTCAGCGATCGCACCCTCGTGCCGAAAAAGCCAGCGGCCAAGACTGCGAGACCCAAGGCAGTCAAGAAACCCTCCGTACCGAAGCGAGCCGCGAAGAAAGGAACATTGGCCGGTGCCCAAAAGGCGGCCATCCCTGAGAGCCTCAAGCCGGAGCTGGCGACCTTGGTTGACTCCGCTCCAAGTGGTGATTGGCGTTACGAATTCAAGTTCGATGGTTATCGCATCATGGCGCAGATAAAGGACGGCGAGGTGCGGCTGCTTACCCGCAATGGTCATGACTGGACGGCCCAGATGCCCCGTCAGGTAGAGGCGCTGGCAAAACTTGGATTGGAGTCCGCCTGGCTAGATGGCGAGGTGATCGTGGCCGATAAGGACGGTCGCCCGGATTTCCAGGCTTTGCAGAATGCCTTCGAAAAAGAGCAAAGCGGCAGTATCGTCTACTACCTGTTCGATCTGCCTTACCTGAACGGCATGGATCTGCGCGAAGTGGCGCTGGAGGAGCGACGTGCAGCGCTGAGCGCTGTGCTCGAGCGTCACGAAAATGAGGGGCTGCGCTTCTCGGAGGACTTCAACGAATCCCCGGAGTCCATGCTGAAACGTGCCTGCCAGATGAAACTGGAAGGCTTGATCGGTAAACGTGCGGGAAGCAGCTATGTTTCCCGTCGCAGCAGTGACTGGATCAAGCTCAAGTGCAAGAATCGCCAGGAATTCGTGCTGGTTGGCTACACCGAGCCTAAAGGTAAACGCAGTGCGTTCGGTGCGCTGCTGCTTGGGTTGCATGACCCTGACAGCGGTGAGTTGCGTTATGCCGGAAAAGTCGGCACGGGGTTCAATGAAGCCACACTGCAAACGATCCATGCTCAATTGAAGCGGTTGGAAATCAAGCGCGCCTCGATGAGCAATCCACCCACAGGCTTCGATGCCAAAGGCGTGCACTGGTTGAAGCCTGAGTTGCTGGCTGAAGTGGCTTACGCAGAAATGACCCGCGAGGGGATTGTCCGGCACTCGGTTTTTCACGGCCTGCGCGATGACAAGCCAGCGAAACGGATCAGCCAAGAGAAACCAAATCCGGCGAAAAAAGTCGATAAGCCCAAGGCAAAAGCCAAGAAAACCACTGAGGCCAGCGAGCAGATCAAGATCACCCATCCGGACCGCATCATCGACCGCACCAGTGGCACGACCAAGATGCGATTGACCAAGTTTTACGCGCAGACCGCCGAGTGGATTCTTCCGCAGCTAGCGAACCGGCCGGTTGCACTGGTACGCGCCCCGGAAGGGATCAGCGGCGACCTGTTCTTTCAGAAACATGCCGAGCACCTCTCGATTCCAGGGATCACCATCCTGGGCAAGGAATACTCCGGGCAGCCGGTGATGATCATCGATAACCAGCAAGCGCTGATCGGCGCCCTACAGATGAACACCATCGAGCTGCATACCTGGAACGCTACCACCCGCGATCTGGAGCGACCTGACCGTTTCATTCTCGATCTTGACCCTGATCCGGCCTTGCCGTGGAAGTGCATGGTGGAAGCGACCCGGATGACCCTGGGCGTACTCGACGAACTAGGATTAGTCTCATTCCTGAAGACCAGCGGCGGCAAGGGTATTCATATCGTCGTGCCGCTCAAGCCGAAAGACAGTTGGGACCAGGTCAAGGACTTCAGCCATGCCATCGTCAAGCATATAGCCAAGCGAGTGCCTGGGCGTTTCTCGGCAGTGTCGGGACCGAAGAATCGGGTCGGACGGATCTTCATCGACTACCTGCGAAACGGGCAGGGCGCTACCACCATCGCAGCCTATGCCGTGCGAGCCCGTAAAGGGCTGCCTGTCTCCGTGCCGATCCATCGTGAAGAGGTCGCTGAGATCAAAGGTGCGAACGCCTGGAATATCAAAAACCTGCATGCGCGCCTGGCTGATCTGGGCGAGGATCCCTGGGCGGAATACTCCAGCAGCAAACAAACCATTAGCGCCCAGATGCGCAAACGTATTGGCCTGAAGTAAAGGCAGTAACGGACCCCCGATTTTTGGACAAGGGTTTAAGTGTTATCTGCCCGTTTCATTATGGGTGAGGAAAAATCGACCTCCTCAGATTGCGCAGGAGCGACGATCTCTCTTCGACCTATACCCCACATACCGCCGGAATGCTGTGATCACGCCGCCTGCGGCCATGGCGATGCCGCACCGGCGTAGACCTGGTCCGGCGTTCGGCGGCTCAGGCCCTGGTGCCGGCGCTCGCCGTTGTAGAACCGAAAATACGCACCAATACCCGCCCGCGCTGCGTCGACCGATTCATAGGCCTTCAGGTAGATGTCCTCATATTTGAGACTGCGCCACAGCCGCTCGACAAACACATTGTCAACCCAGCGGCCCGTGCCGTCCATGCTGATCGTGACGCCGGCCTCCTTGAGAACGTCCGTGAACACCGTGCTCGTAAACTGAGCCCCCTGATCGGTATTGAAGATTTCTGGCGGCCCATAGGTGGCCAAGGCCTCCTCCAGCGCCTCGACACAGAAATCGGCATCCAAGGTGTTGGACAAGCGCCACGCCAGGACCTTGCGACTGTGCCAGTCCATGATCACCACCAGATAGACAAAGCCCTTGGCCATCGGAACATAGGTCACATCGGCCGCCCACACCTGGTCAGGCCGGTCGATGCTAAGTCCCTTGAGCCGGTACGGATAGACCTTGTGGCCCTGGCCCGGTTGGCTCGTCCGGCGCTTCGGATACAATGCGCCAATGCCCATTGGCGCATCAGGCGCTGCACCCGCTTGCGGTTGACCCGGAGAAATAGTCAAATGTTGGGTATGCATGGATCTAAATTTAGGCGGCGATTCTATCCGCGTCCTCCCACACACCGTCCTTGAAAATCGCTCCTTCGATGACTTGAGCCAGGCGGGGAATTCCATACAGTTTCCGCCAATGTCGCTCGGCACTTTTTACCAACATAAACACCATCGCCAGAATGCTTTCTCGAGACACGCAGCCGCGGGTTTTATCGGTGCGCAGCCGAACCGTGGCGAAGGTTGATTCGATCGGATTGGTGGTCCGAAGATGGATCCAGTGCTCTGCCGGAAAATCGTAGAAGGCCAATAGTGACCCTCGATCTTTTTCCAAACACTCGGCGGCTTTCGGATACTTGGGACGATAGAGAGTCAAAAAATGATCAAAGGCGCGCTCGGCCGCTTGCCGGGTAGCTGCCATCCAGATCTCTTGGAGTGCCGCCTTGGCCTTGGGTTGTTGACTCTTAGGCAGCTTGTTTAGCACGTTGGCGGTCTTATGGACCCAACAACGTTGGCCTCGGGTCGTGCCAAAGACTTGCGGTAACGCCTTCCAGAACCCTAAGGCCCCATCGCCGGTGGCCAGATGAGGGTCGATTGATAAGCCCCGGGCTTTCAGATCCCATAGCACCTCCCGCCACGACGCCTCGCTTTCCCGATAGCCATCGGCGAGCGCCAGTAATTCCTTTTTACCTTCCGCCGTGGCCCCGATCACCACCAGAATGCACTGGGCCGCATCTTCGAGCCGTACCCCGAAATGGATACCGTCCACCCATAAATACACATAACGTCGGTTCGATAGATCGCGCCGTGACCAGCGCTGGTGCTCGTCTTGCCATACCGCCTTGAGCCGGCCTATCGTGCTGGCTGATAAGCCCGGCGCCTCCCGGCCTAATAAGGCTGTCAGCGCCTCCTGGAAATCACCCGTCGAGATCCCCTTCAAGTATAACCAGGGCAATAGTTCCTCCAACGTCTTGGTTCGCCGTAGGTACGGCGGCAGAATCGAGGAGCTGAACCGAATCGCCTTCTCTCGATCCCGAATCCGCGGCATGGTCACCGCTACAGACCCAACCCCCGTTTGTATCGTCCGCCCGGGCAAATGACCATTACGCACCACACGCTGCCGTCCGTCCGCCGTCTCTTGACTCATGAAACGGTCCAGGAAAACCGCAACTTCCGCTTCAACCGCCGCCGCCAGCATCCGTTGGGCACCCTCCCGCAGCACATCCGTTAACACATCCGATACCGGAACCGGTGTCCCTGGATTCTTTAACGCAATTACTTTATCTTCACTCATGGCGTATTCACTCCTTTTAGTAGGAATTGATGACCTTGAAGACCATCAAGAATACGCCGCCTCCTTCACTCCTTCATCCACAACTTTCAATCATAACTCGTTGACCCGATCGCCTCGGTCGTACAGGGCATCGCAGCTCCGGCGGCTGCCCAGAAACGGGTGCTTCAGGTGGATCTCGTCAATCAGCCGCATCAGCTCCAGATGATCGAAGGACACCGGCGCCGTCCGGTAATACACCGTCGAGCGGCTCAAATCCAACAGCTGACATTGGCGCTTGACCGACAATCCCTGCTCCCTGTCGATCATTTTCTTGCGCTCGGGCCGTGAATCCGTTCGAGCCCTTGTTCTAAAAAATCCCGCTCCATCGTCAACTGCCCGATCTTGGCGTGCAGCTCCTTAAGCTTGTGCTCCCTCTCCTCGCCTGAACGCCCATTGTGGTCAAACAACTCAGCGGCGTTGTCCAGCAACTTCCGCCGCCAATCCTGAATCTGGTTGGGATGCACATCAAACTGCTCGGCCAACTCCACCAGCGTCTTGTCAGCCCGCACCGCCGCCAGCGCTACCTTCGCCTTGAAACTCGCCGAATGATTTCTGCGTTTTCTTTTCATCTTCTGCTCCTCTCACACTCTCTACCATCGTCGCAGAAGACACTTAAATTCTCCTCCATCCTGTCCAGCTACCGGGGGGTCCACGTCTGGCTTCAGGCCAGCCAACAGGGGGCTTTTATCTGGAAAGGCGCAGTCAGTTTTGGTCTGGTGCACATACCCGTTGCCCTGGTTCCGGCATCTGCTCGGGTCGCGCCAGTTTTAGACCAGTTGTCTCCCGAAGTGAGGCAAGCGCGATGCCGCCATCGAGATCCCACGGTGATCGCCAAGATCTCGGCTTGTCCGCCCGGGCGCCATCACGATCACCGGCGCGGCTATCACACCTGGCGCGGCCGATATTGTCGATTACGAAACATCGGGGGCGTTCCGTGAATACTCGACAAGCGGGACGAACTGGGCCTTAACTCAATTGTGCTCACGTCCATCGGTTTGGCGAAGCTTTGACAGTTAGTCAAGAGCACAGCTCAGTGCCCCGTGAGACCCATGGCGGTCGGCTGCACCGCTCAATTCGCTTTCCGGTACTGGTTGCGCAAATCCCGCACGCGGTCATGATTCTCTACTACTCCCTGATACTGTCGCTGAACGATAGATCGGATATCGTCCGGTAAGCCTTTTGCTAAGGCTTTCTCATAGGTCTTCTTCGCCACATCTTCTCCGCGCTCGCATTCCTCAAGCACAGCCTGCTCGTCTTTGCCCGTGATTGCCGCTTTGATATCCACCCAGGCGCGATGGAGGGTCCCGGCGACACTGCTATGTTTGTCCGGATCTCCACCTAAGCGGCGTACTTGTTCTTGCAGTTCGTTGGCGCCTTCGGCACATCGCTGAGCCGCCGCCGTAAAGACCTTCTTGAGTTGCATGTCTTTCACATCTTCCGCACAAGTGTTAAAACCATATTCGCCATCCTTGGAGGTTTCAATCAAGTCATCAAGTGTGGAGATTATCTCGTCGTTGGTCATGATTACACTCCTCTTGTTGGGGTCATAAAAGCATTCGCCGCAGTAACTCCCTTCTAGCGTGGCGGCGATTGCACTTGCTAGATTCCTTGTTTGAACCGATCTTGTAGGCATTGAGTCAAGTTAAATGCGAAAAAAATAAACCCTATCCCCAGAACCGGTGATCGCAGAATCGGGGGCTAGTGTCCGTTCCATGATCTTCAGGATCTTTGGCATGATGGCAGTTGGCTTGCCGTGCCTGCGTCCCGTAGTCGGGAGTCGCATAGCGCCCCGCGAGCTGGGCGGTCATTTGGCCGTCCTGTCGGGGACGTGCCCGATTCTGACCATCGACTATGTTGGAAAGAAAGTAACATGACTCGTGGGTCTGAGGCGAGTTTGCGTTAAGTAAGGCGAGACCCGACACGGATGCTCCTCCGGCACCCGGGCATCCAGCGATATATAACTGACGATCATCGACTCCGCGCATCGGTTCGCTCCCCACAGCCTGTCTTGCGTGATCTGATTGTTCACCATGACAAAAGTTCGCGTTCGTGCAGTTCGGCCTGTTGGCACGTATCGAAACGTGCCGAGCTTCCGTGCCTTCCCGGTCTGGGGGTCTATCTTGCGCGAGTATAGACGGTACTTCCCCGATTTCAGTTTACGGATCATGGACCCTGGAAACGAGCATGCCTGAACTCGGCGTTGCCGGTGCAGAACATCGAAAAAAACGCGAGGCCAAATCAGTATGTCGAAAACAATACGAGGTTGCCATGCCCGACACGAACACTCGCTGGTCCCAGCGCGTGACCGAAACAAGCAACGCGCTCGATTTGGAGGAAGGGGTATTTGCGCAGCCGGATCCTAAGAGCATTGCGCGCTCGCTCAAGCAATCGGCCGAGCACAGCCAACGCCGCAAGAGCGATCCGTTTCGATCGGCAATGTCGATGCTGAATTTCTATATCAATCGCGCCGGGAAAAACCTTCCGAAGCAGCGCCGCGCAATCCTCGAGCAGGCCAAGGACGAATTGCGCGGCCTGTTTCATAGGCCACGCCGATCGGGCTGAGTCCCGTTCCGGCCCAATGGGTCGCACAACAAATGGTTAAGACCTTCTTGGGAGACGGCACCCTGCTATTTGCTTCGCGACCGGGATGCCGATCTATGGCGAGCGCTTTCGCCAACGCGCACAGTCTCCTCAGTATTCGCTGAAATTGTCTAGGGAACCTTTGAACAAGTAACCAAAAAATGGTCGGGCAGCGCGTGGACTTGGTTTCCTAAACCACATTATTGTCTTCAACGTGCCAACAAATCCGCTCGTCAAGGAACGCTCGCGCTTCACGACCCAACGGGTCGGCACGAGTGCCGCGCCGCGTTAGTTAGCGCTTCCCGGGGATCCTCTGCGGCTTCAGCGGCTGCGTCGCCGGGCCCTGGCTCACCTCGCCGTCCGGCGTGAAGCGCGAGCCGTGGCATGGGCAGTCCCAGGTGCGTTCGGCGGTGTTCCATGCGACGCGACACCCCATGTGCGTGCAGTCGGGCGACACCGCATGCAAACGTCCCGCGTCGTCGCGGTGGGCGGCGAGCGTCTCACCGTACACACTCATGATGCGCGCCTCGCCCCGGCCGAGCTCCTCGGGGGTGTGGTCGTTCACCGGGAGCTTCCCGCCGATGAGCTGCTTGACCACGTTGAGGTTCTCCGTCAGCAGCTTCTTAGCCGATTGCACCAACCGCATGCGCGTCGAGTCGAAGGCCGTCGCCCATGGGTTCTCACGGCCGGCCAGCGCGTCGGCGATCATCATCCCGGCCGCCGTACCGTTGGTCATACCCCACTTGCGGAAGCCCGTCGCGACGAAGACGCGTTCGTGGTCGGAGGTCAGCCGCCCGACGTAGGGGATTCCATCGACGGACATATAGTCCTGCGCTGACCAGCGATAGGCCGGATCCCGCATTTGCAGCCGCTCTGCGGCCCACGACTCCAGTGCTGTGTACCGAGCTTCGGTATCGTCCTCCTGTCCGACCTTGTGGCTCTCACCCCCGAGGATCAGCCATCGGCGGTCGCCGGCCGACGCGGGACGGATCGATCGGACAGGGTGTTCGGCGCTGATGAACATGCCCTGTAACGAATTGCCGTCGGGGAACGCCAGCGCGTAGGAGCGACTCGGTGCTGTCTTCGCGTAATATCTGCCGTCGCCCATGAACGGCAGATGGGTCGCAACGACGACCGTCGGCGTCGACAGGGTCCCATGGTCCGTCTTGACGTGGCAGACGCGAACCTTTTCCTGTACCTCCGAAACGCGGGTGCGCTCGTAGATACGTCCCTTGGCGCCCTGGATCGCAGCGGCGAGCCCGAGACAATACGCGCGCGGATGGAACTGCGCCTGGTTACGTAGCCGGACGGCCGCCGACACCGGGAAGGGCAGCGGCAGGTCGTAGACCAGCTCGGCATCGATCCCGATCTCGCGGCATGCTATCGCCTCCCGGCGGATCGCGTCGGCGCCTTCGTTTGTCTCGGCATACGTGTAGGCATCCTGTTGCTCGAGCTCGCACGCGATCCCTTCCGCGTCGACGATCGAGCGGACGAGGTCGATCGCCGTGCTGTTGGCCGCAGCATACGCGGCAGCATGCTCCGCGCCGTGGCGCTCCAGCAGGTCTGAGTAGATCAGCCCGTGAAGTGCCGTCACTTTGGCCGTCGTGTAGCCGGTGACGCCCGAAGCGATCCGTCCGGCTTCCAGCACGGCGACCTTCATCCCGTCGCGCTGGAGCATGTAGGCGGCACTCAGTCCGGCGATGCCGCCGCCGATCACGATCGCGTCGAAGCTCGGCTTGCCGCTCAAGGCCCGATAGAGGGTCTTTGGCGACGTCCCCACCCACAAGGAAGGATTGCGTTCGGTCAAGCTGCCCATGACGACCTCCGTTCGATGCCGTGGAGTTTATATACCCGCGCGCCTGCTCTGGCAGATCACGCAGGACAGCGTTGGCGGTACATAATGACCGAACCTTTCTTGTAAGACTTACCGTCGTTGTAAGAATTACATACTATACCCGCTCCAATAACTCAGAGTGCTTCATTGTTGATCGGTTAATGAGTGGAGGCGTGGCACATTACCGCTTCGAGTCTACTGGCGTGTATATTGCCGCGGTCGAGCAACGCCTGCAGTTCGGCGTCGCGGCACGTCCTGTCGATGCCTGAGATCGACGGCAGAAACTTATTCTCCGACTCCCCCAGGTGACGTACAAGAAGCTGTCACATCTTCCGTTACCGGTGCGCAAAGAGTTTCCGCGCGGCGCGCAGGAAATTTATAGGGCGGCATATAACCGGACCTGGGAGCAAGGTGCAGCCTCCGGGGACTATGACGAACAAGGCATGGCAGAGGCGGCACACAAGGCGGCGTTGCTCGCTGTTGAGATGGAATACCAAAGAGACGACCGTGGCCGGTGGCGAAGGGTGCCCATAACCAACGCCATAGACAAAAGAAAGATCCGCCCACAAGGGTGAGTCTGCCCTCGATCATCCGCTTCCGTGGGTTCTTGTATTGCCGTCGTAAGGATCTGCATCCTAATACGACAAGAGCCACACGGCCCCCGCCGAGAGCGATGATCGGCAGCCGCTGCAGGTAGGTCGAGGGCGAATAGGTCCAGCCCGGTGGCAGGTCGGACTCATCCATCATTCCTGCTCGCCACACTGGCCCGCACTCACACTCCCTCTACTGACGCGGCATACTCTCGTGCCGATCGGGCAGCCGCCTCAGCAGTTCCCGCACCTCCGGGTCCGTCGTCTGGCGGAAGTCCGCATACCAAAGCCCCACCGCATAGAACGGCTCAGGAGTCACTGCACACACGATGTCGTCCACTTCGGAGGCGAGCTCCTCGCAGGTAGAGGGCGCGGCGATCGGGACACCGACTATGATGCGCTCCGGGCCGCGCTGCCTTAAGCCGGCCACCGCCGCGCGCATGGTGGAGCCGGTCGCTAGCCCATCGTCGACCAGGATAACGGTCCCTGCCCGAGACGTCGAAGGGTGGCCGCTTACCGCGGTAGGCGCGCTCGCGCCGCGCAAGCTCCCGGCTCTCCTTAGATACCGCTGCAGCGATGGCGCCCTGGGAAATGCCGAGCCCCGAGACCACCTCCTCGTTCATTACCTGCACGTCTCCGGAAGCGAGCGCGCCCATCGCTAACTCCTCGTGGCCCGGCACTCCCAGCTTGCGTACGACCAAGACATCCAGGGGTGCGCCCAGCTCCCTGGCGACCTCGTAGGCGACGGGAACCCCGCCCCGCGGCAGGCCGAGCACGGTGACGTCCGATCGTCTCGCATAGTTACTGAGAGCGGATGCGAGCACCTGCCCGGCATGACGCCTGTCCCGGTAGCGACTCATGTTCGCTAACTACTTGCTTCTCAGACCGGGTGGTCCTGTTCGAGCTTGGCCTTTATTGTGCCTTGCTAGGCTCCTTCCCAGTCCGCCCTTTTTTCATTAAGGAAACACCTCGCGGAAGGATTGCTTGATGATGCCTAGGGCATCGGGGTCCCCCTTGAGCAGCGCTGAGATATACGCTTTGGCCTGCTCCAGCGTGATATGCGGCGGCAGCGGCGGTACGTTGGGATCGGTGATCGCCTCGAGCACCACGGGCCGATCGGCGGCGAGCGCTCGCTCCCAGGCCGGCCCGATGTCTTCGGGCTGGTCCACGCGGATGCCGACGAAACCGAGCAGTTCGGCATAGCGAGCATAAGGGAAATCGGGGATATCTTGCGAGGCCTCGAACTTGGGATCGCCTTGCATCACCCGCTGCTCCCAGGTCACCTGGTTGAGGTCGCGGTTATTCAACACGCAGACGATGAGCTTCGGATTGCTCCAACGCTTCCAGTACTTGACCGCCGTGATGAGCTCGCTGTTGCCATTCATCTGCATTGCCCCATCCCCAACCAAGGCGATCACGGTGCGCTCAGGATAGGCAAATTTGGCGGCAATGGCATAGGGGATCCCGGGTCCCATGGTCGCGAGCCCGCCCGAGAGCGAGGCCATCATCCCCGGGCGCATCTTGAGATCGCGCGCATACCAGTTGGCGGCCGAGCCCGAATCCGAGGTGATGATGCAGTCATCGGGCAGACGGGGGGAAAGCTCCCAGAAGACCCGTTGCGGATTAATCGGGTCGGCCGAATTCATCGCCCGCTCCTCGAGGGTCTTCCACCATTCGGTAACCTTTTGCTGGATCTGCTCCCGAAAACCACGGTAGTCCTTGCGTCGCAGGGATGGGATAAGGGCTCGCAGGGTCTCCTTACTATCGCCGACCAGGCTTACCTCCATCGGGTAGCGGATCGAAAGCATTCGCCCGTCGATATCGATCTGTACGCCGCGCGCCTGCCCTTCGGGCGGGAGAAACTCCGAGTAGGGGAAGTTCGACCCGACCATGAGCAAGGTATCGCAGTCGTCCATCATCTCCCAGCTAGGCTTGGTGCCCAAAAGCCCGATGGCCCCCGTAACGAAAGGGAGATCATCGGGAAGCGCGGCCTTGCCGAGCAGCGCCTTCGCGACGCCGGCACCCAAAAGTTCTGCGACCTCGAGGACTTCGTTGCCCGCATGCAGCGCGCCGGCACCGATCAGTATCGCGATTTTATTCCCGGCATTGAGCACGTCCCCCGCACGCTTGAGATCGGCTGGCGCGGGGACGACGCTCGGGGACGAATAGCCGATACCCGAGTGGATAGTTCCGTGCTCGCGTGGTGGCTTCTCCACCGCATCGAGCTCTTGCACATCGTTTGGCACCACAATACAGGTCACGGTGCGCTCGGCCTTGGCGATCCGCAGCGCTCGATCGACCACGTGTCGCATTTGCGCCGCCGTCGTCACCACGTGCACATACTCGTGTGCCACGTCCTTGAACAGCGCGGCGAGATCCACCTCCTGCTGATAATCGCCTCCGAGCGCGGCGCGCCTCTGCTGGCCGACGATCGCAACCACCGGCTGGTGGTCCAGTTTGGCATCGTAGAGGCCGTTGAGCAGATGAATGGCGCCGGGACCCGAGGTCGCGAGGCAGATTCCTACCTCCCCCGTAAACTTCGCATGGCCGCAGGCCATGAAAGCCGCCATCTCCTCGTGCCGAACCTGGATAAACTCTATCTTCTCCTCGGCGCGCGCCAATGCGCCCATGATGCCGTTGATACCATCGCCCGGGTAACCATAGATCCGATGCACCCCCCACTCAACCAGCCGCTGCACCATAAAATCGCTCACCGTCTCAACCATGGTCAGTCACACCTCCAGTACGCTATACGAACGTTTGCTGCACCATCGGCCTCCACACAAAACTGCACAGCCGAGCGCGGCAAAACCTGAAAGAATTACGCGACTCTTACCGACCGGCATCCGCTCTCACAAACGCAGAAAACGGGAACTCAACAGGGTAGCCGTTTAAGCGCCTTTCACGGAAAAACAGCATTCATTGACCGGTTCGACTCGTACGCGGCACATGCGTAGTAGAACAAAACGTGCCATAAGGTCACAAAAGGAATGAACCATGCCTATCCAGTTGGCGCCACTTCCGCCACCCGAAGCTGACGGCCATCGCTCGGAAGCAAGCACGTCCAAATGGAGAAATCCAGCGTTGGCGCAATTGCTGGCGTAAATAACAAGATGCGGGCTTTTTTTGCAAAACTTACCGGTCGCTTGTAAGAATTTACATGCTATGCCCCATGGAGGTCCAATAAACTGATGGCACTCTCTTGTTGGTCGGTAATGAGTCGAGCTCGCTGTCCTATTGGAAAAATTATCTGGATGGAGGTCTAGCACATCACCGCTGCGGTCTACTGGCATGTAGATTGCCGAACGTATCTTGATTGCTGTGAGCGCGCACTCAAATTGCGTAATGATCGGGCAAAGGAATCTTGGGGGTATATATGAATGAGACCCTGCATCAGTGCATCAAAGAATGCCTCAATTGCCACGGTATTTGTCTCAATACCATTTACTATCTAGAGCAGGGCGGCCGGCATCTGCGCGCAGTGTGCTGAAGACTGCCAGCAGTTTCAGGATGACACCCACATGGAGCGTTGCGCCGAGGCCTGTCGGCGCTGTGCCGAATCCTGCCGGCAGATGGCGGCACACGCCTAAGCGCTTACCCGTAATCCGCCTGCTACGTCTTTCTCAAGCTGGAGTTTTGATGTACTAATCTTGACCTCAAGATCACTATTGTTCGATCTGTTATTTATCTTTGACCGCTATCCATTAAGAAGGAGCGACCATGACTATGCTAAAGGTTGTCGAAATATTGGCGCAGTCCGAGAAGAGCTGGGAGGACGCCGCGCAGCTCGCGGTTCAGGAGGCTGCCAAGACGGTGCGCAACATCAAATCGGTCTATATCCAGGAGATGGAGGCGACGGTCGAGAACGATCGGATCACCTATTACCGGCTCAACGTCAAGATTTCCTTCGCGATAGAAGGACGATAACCCCGAGGCGGAGGATCCGGCTTTGCGCATGCTGGTTTTACATCCGGGCCTGGGGGCGCGATAGAAACTTAATCTCGCGCCTCGGTTGTTTCGTGTGCCACCGCGGTAATTCTGCGACCGGAAAGAGAAGTCGTGACGAGTTCGCACTGCACGAGTAAGGCCGAGCAATGATGATTTCGAACGACGAGCTGCGCGCCCTGGCAGGGCATCGGGAAGAGGGACCGCATGTGTCGCTATTTATGCCGACCGCGCGCGCGGGTGCCGAGATCCAACAGGGCCCGATTCGCTTCAAGAACCTGATAAGCGAGGTTGAATCTCAACTCAAGGAACAAGAGATGAGAAAACCGGAGATCGAAGCCCTGTTGAATCCCGCGCAAGAGCGTTTCCAGGATGACGACTTTTGGCAGCACCAATCCGACGGACTTGCCTTTTTCCTTGCCCGGGAGTTCGCGCAATCATTTTGCCTGGCGGAGAGGTTCGAAGAATTGGCCGTGGTCGAGCACCGCTTTCACTTGAAGCCGCTGTTTCCTCTGATCAGCGGAGATGGGGCTTTCTACGTGCTTGCCCTTAGCCAAAACCAGGTGCGGTTATTTCAGGGCAGCCGCCATCACATCAGTGAAGTCATACTGGACGATGAGGCTCCCCGCTCGCTTGCCGATGCGCTCGGCCATGACCTCACGGATGAACAGCTGCAGTTTCACACCGGTGGTGGCGATGTCAGCTCGCCTATTTATCATGCCCAAGGCGCCGGGAAAGACGATGTCAAGATGGAGCTACGCAAGTTTTTCTCGTTGCTTGATGAGGGGCTGAAGAAGTCTCTCGCTCATACCGGGGCGCCGCTTGTTCTCGCAGGTGTGGACTATTTGTTGCCGATCTACCGCGCCGTGAGCGGCTATCCAGAAGTGCTAGAGGAGGGGATCACCGGAAGTCCTGAGACCCGAGGTGGTGAAGCGCTGCACGAGCAAGCCTGGCAGCTCGTCGGCCCTCGCTTTAATGCCAGACGCAGCGAAGCGCAAGAAAAGTTCTATGCCATGGCGAGCAAGGGAAAGAGCTCCAATCGATTCACCGAGGTCTTACTTGCCGCCGTCGATGGTCGGATCGAGACCTTGTTTCTCGCCAACGGCGTGCGCCAATGGGGCACCTTCGATGCAGAGAAACGTGTGATCGATCTGCACGACGCGGCGCATCCGAACAATGAGGACCTGCTCGATCTTGCGGCAGTGCAAACCTACCTCAACCGGGGAACCGTGTACGTTGTCAAGCCGGGCGAAGTGCCAGGTGGAGACCTTTCGGCAGCGGTATTGCGATATTAGCCACGGGGTCTTAGCGCAGGGGCCAGGTAGCCCTTGCCCGGAAAAAGAAGGGCGGACGGCTTGATGAAGGACAGAATAGGGATTTTAAACGCCCGTTTTCGGCAAATGGCATGGTACTAGTCACCGCTGACGCGCTATTCGGTTGAGATAAAGCCCAAAAAGAAGGAGAGGCGGCGCTCACCCTAGCCAAGTCAATTGACGCCTCGGCAAGCTCCACCTTCAGACCTGCTGATCTCACCGATTATGTGATGAGACCAATTCGTAGACGAGGCGTAGATCGGTGCCTGGAAAGAGCAGCTCGGTACGGTTGAGTTCGGCGCGTAGATGGCGGACGGCGTCATCGTAGCTCTGATTGGCGAGCCGATGGAAGCGCACCGTGAGGGTCTTCTATTGGGCATTGGGCAAGAGGTCGATCTCCGAGCGGTAGACGGCACGGAGCAAACTTCGTGCATCGTCATAGCGGGCCATCTTCTCGCGCAGTATTTGCCATCGCCGTCTCGGCGCGGTAGGCGATCAGCATGTGCCCGTTGAAATAGGTCACCGGCCATCCTCCTTCCTAAAGGCCAGCTCCAGGGTGATTGGGTGACGCCTTGGAGGAAGCAACACGAGCAACTCGCGTTGGAACTACAGTTGACCCTGTACCAGGTGACCGTCTCGCAGACGGGCTCATCGCGCGGCCGCTCAAGCAGCGGGCGGGGCGGTCGACGGATGGCGTTGACCGGAGCGGCTGCGCAGAACGCTGTGGTTCAGGGCTTCGGAAAGCGCCGCACGATCCAGCCCTCCATCGCTTCGCGCATCGCCGCGGCTTGCTCGGTGGGGATCCAGTGGCGCGCCTCGAGTTCCACGATCTCGCCATCGGGAAACGTTTCGAGCGCGCGGTGCGTGGCAGGCGGATCGGTGAAGGTGCTGTGCTTCGAGAGCAGCGCGAGCACCGGCGCTGAAATCGACGAGAATGGAGGCAGCTCGCTCGTCACCGCGAGGAGGTCGCGAAAGTAGCTCCCGCTCGGCGTCGTGGCCAGGTCGAGGAGCGGCGAGGCGTAGAGCTCGAGGGCGCTGTTGGTTCGGCCCCCGGCCATCGCCGCGCGGGTCTTCTGGTCGAGCTTCTCCAGGTCGAGGGGCTGGAGTCGTCGCCGGTAGATCCCGACCGCGTTCAGTGCCCGCGCCATTCCCGACAACACCAACAGCAGCCACTTCAGTCGCACCGTGCGCCGCATTGCGCCGATGAGCGAATCGCGTGGCAGGGGCTCGATGAGGATGAGGCCCGAGGTGCACGCAGGATGGCGCGTGGCAAACTCGACCGCGATGTTCGCGCCGAGGCAGTGGCCGCCAACGACCGCCCGCGAAAATCCTTCCGCATCGAGGACGCCTGCAATGTCGTCGCACCACTCGCGCATGCCGGTGGCGCCGCGCCACACCGAGCCGCCCTGTCCACGGCGGTCGATGCGAATGAGGCTCCACGATCCCTTGAGCGAAGTGTCCGCGACGAACTCCCACCAGCGCGTCGAGTTGCTCGCGATACCATGCAAGAGGACTAGGGCGCCGCGCGGATTCGACGGGCGCCAGTGTCGGTAGGCGATCGAAGCGCCGTCGGGCGCTACCCAGACGCGCGCGGCGTCCATGGGCGCAGCGGCGAAGTGACCGCCGCTGGCTGCTCGTCGGCACACGGACTCCCCCTTGAGCTCATTCCAAGATGCCGTCCACGGTCTCAGGCAACACGGCAGAACGAAATTGAACGAGGGTGGTCTCGCCCCCGGTAGCAGCGATCTCCACCGCCTCGACCGCACCGGCTTGAGTCTCTTTGAGCCTGACCCTCGCGGGCGCAACGATCCTGTGCCTCCAATGACCTTCTGGTGTTATACCGAGCGTGATCAAGAAGCTGCCTGCCTCACTCCCCTTCCAATCGACCGCGATCCCAACCAGAGGCAGCGCGCGCACCAGCAACTGGCTATCGGGGCCCTGCTGCACCTCGACGCGGACGATCCATCCCTCGTGTTGCAGGCTGAAGCTCTCGAAGAACGCGGTCCATTGGCCGCGGGGGATTTCGCGATTGGCCATTGGAGGTGTCTACACGCCGTAGGGGTAGGTTTCCACGGGCTCCCCTGGTTGCCATTGCGCGGTGCGCTCCAATGGCTCGACCGCGCGGGTTGCATCGAAGTGGAGCACGGCATCGAATTGATCGGGCAGGCGTGCGTGGAAGTAATGGCTGATCCGCTCCGTCTCTGGCAGATAGATCACCCCGATCGCCCGTTCCAGCCGAGGCGAGCGTAAAGACCGGGTCGCTTCATTGTCATCCCGCAAGCGCAACAAGAGGCGCGCGAGTCCGGCCTCATGGAAAAGTGCTTCGTAGCTGTCTCGAAGCGCTGGGCGAACCCGCTTGCGCTCGGCCGGGCCGTCCCAGTCCGAGGCCGCGGTCACAGTGCCAGTGTAGGTGCTGGCCTCATCCACGAGCACGTACCGCGCCTCACCGATCAGGTCCAGCAAGGGGTCGTAATCGTCGGCCGCGCCGGTGAGAGAGTGCGCCGCTTGGCGCACGAGGCTAGCCAATCCATGCTATTCGTCTCTGGCATAACCCTGCTGCTCTTGGCTGGCCAACCACTCTTCAAATTCCCCAATCGCCTGCTCGAACAGCGGTCGGTATGCGGCGTTCGAGGCCTGGCTACCGGGCTTGCTCACCGCTTCGCGGTAGAGCTTCAAGGTTCTTTCTACCCACGCGCGCGCCGCCTCGTAACCGTCGCGTCGCACAAGGTAATTAATCCTGTCTAGCTCAGGTCTAGCACCGTGCATGAGATCTCTTGAGAGGTATCCGCCAAGTTAGACCTTGGCGGCCGCATCGCGTGGCGCTTTTCCCGTCATCGAGTTCAGTCTTGGGGTCAGCGCCGAAGAGCTTGGCCACTACATCCCCGAGTACGCCGCCGGGTGGACTATAGCTCATCTCAACGTCGAGCCGCGTCCCACCGTTGACCCGTTCAAATTGGATCATCCCGGCATGCTCCACCGCACCTCGGCCATTAGGCCCTTGGGCGCGATGGATAAGATCGCGTGCCGTCGCTTCAATCGCATCATCGAGGTGGCTAGTCGCACTGATGAGTTGGTCGCGCATGAGGGCCCCGCGGCGCCGGCCGCGGTCGGGATCGAACAGATACATCGCGGCCCCACCGACAGCTGCACGGGCCATTGGAAGAAGCCCGGGAAACATCATAACCTCCTATCAGCTTCGCTTGAACATCGATTTCACTCGTGCAATATTTGCTCCGAGCCTCTGACGAGCCACCGGATGGATGCCGATGCCTCGGCCACAAAAAAACCTTCTTGTTCAACCCGGTTTGTCCAGGCTCAATAATTACAGCGGCTTTGGGCAGTTTCCGAAGGATGGCATCTCGAATGGCGAGCCCAGCGACCACACGGCTGGCAGAGAAACAATTACCGGCCGTATGTAACTCTTACCGATTCGAATCCGCGCCTGCGCTCGGAATAGGGCACTCGACAGCTTGAGCTTCGGCTTGGTCGCCGGCCCGCTGATCTGGACGATGCCCGTGAAGCCACCGGTAACGGAGAGGTTGCCGTACTAAGTCGGTGTAGAACCCGCCGTCGGGGATGGTTAACGGCGGTTGGAGTAAGTACCTATAACGGCGTAAAGTCTCGTCGAGGGTCCCATTTTTTCGAAGTGCCCAAATTTACAAAGCTTGCAAAAATTACAAACACGATTCGCGTTCGCTCGTTGTGGAAAATCCCTGTAACACCTGTTCTCTGTGGGTTTTGAGAATTGAGCTCGGATGGCATGGTACATGCCATTTTACAATTGATAGTCCAACGCCTTTAGGAGACCAATTATGCTTGAGCAAATTATTCCACGATTACCCGCCAACACATCGAGCAGAGGGTGAGCACGGCGGTGCCGGATAATCAAGATGCCGAGCAAGGGTACGCGTACTAAAACCGGAGGCCTTTGAGTGAGAGCACATTCCCGGATCGTACAATATCCGCGGGCAATGAAGTATTGAGGCGGAACGTATCCGTTTTCTGAGTCGCGACGGACTAAAGTGCGCGTGCCTGGGTCGAGCGCACCCTAAGCGCCTACCGAGAAGCCGTGCAAAGTCCGAAACCCCACGCCTCTAAAATCATCTTACCGCCCGTTATTCCGAGGCATCGATCCGAGAATTCGACGCCTGGGGCGGGCGAGCAAAGGAGGAGCCAGAAATGCAAATAAGAGACATCATGACCCGTGACGTAGACCTCATCGATCCCGAGGCGACCGTGCAAACAGTGGCGCAAAAGATGCGCGACGATGACGTGGGCGCCGTGCCGGTCGCGGAGAACGATAGGCTGGTTGGGATGGTGACCGATCGAGACATCGTGCTACGCGCCGTAGCGCAAGGAGACATAGGCAGTGCGACGGCACGGCAGGTGATGTCCCCCAAGATTCTATACTGCTTTGATGATCAGTCTCCTGACGAGGTGCTGCGAAACATGAGCGAGAACCAAGTGCGGAGATTGCCGGTGTTAAATCGTGCCAAGCGCTTGGTCGGTATGGTGTCCCTGGGAGATCTGGCTACGCATGCTTCTGGGGAGCTGGCGGGTGAAGCGCTCAGGGGGATCTCTAGAACCGAAATCCGACAGCCGCGAGGCTGATGGCGCCACCCCGGCCCCCCTAGTGGTGGTGGAGCGCAGGAGCCAGGAGAATGTCTCCATCGATATCATTACCGACCGCGACTTGGTCGTCGAGGCTTGGCCAGGTACGTGTTTACCGATGCGGTCACCGTGGGCGTTGTGATGAGCCTCAAGCTCAGTGCCCCATGAACAGGGCGATTTCTGGGAGACCCTCTGAATCGCATACGCACACTGGACGTAGCCTTATGCCGGTGGTAGATGATGCCGGAGGGAAAGGGCAGGGATGCGTCACCGTGAAGGAAGCGGGGTGGCAACGGCCGAAACACACTGGGCTGTATCGAGCCGCTGCACGAAATCAAGGGCGATATCAATGTCTATCCCTTGCCACATATGGATGTGATCAAGGATCTTTCGATCGCATTTGCGAGCGTTGGCCTTCTTATTATAAGTGAACGATATGGCAAGGCTTATGAAAAAGATCTCCCATTACCTACGGACCTATTTGCTCTGGGAGCTGCTCAAGGGACTGGCGGTGACTGGCGCGCATCTTTTTAAGCGCAAGGTGACCGTCTTCTACCCGGAGGAGAAAACGCCACAATCGCCTCGTTTTAAGGGACTGCATGCTCTGCGCCGCTATGCAAACGGAGAGGAGCGGTGCATCGCTTGCAAGCTTTGTGAAGCCGTCTGCCCGGCTGTTTGCATTACCATCGATTCCGAACAGCGCGAAGACGGAACGCGCCGGACGACGCGCTATGACATCGATCTCTTCAAATGTATCTATTGCGGATTTTGTGAGGAGGCCTGCCCGACCGACGCCATCGTGCTGACCCGGATCTTTGAGTTCCACTTTGAGCGCCGAGGGGACGCGACGATCCATAAGGATGAGCTCTTGGCCATCGGCAATCGCATGGAACAGCAGATCGCGGCCGACCGCGCGGCCGATGCACCCTATAAATAGCGGCCTAGCCCGGATTTCTCGTGCGCCGTGCCAAGGCACGGTCTTTCAGCGGGGGCGAACCCCGCCCGGCAACTTTCGCTCCAGCCGGTAGCAATCGGAGCAGTCGTGGAGGTAACGAAGCGGCTGAAGCCTTCGGTGTAGAGGGTCACGCTAGGTGACTTGGCGAGTATGCAGGCCGTAACGTGAGTGAACGCCGAGCAGGCCTCGAAAAGGGTGATGCGGAAGCCGACTCGACCGAGAATTCGGGGAAGGCTGTCATTCTTGGGGAAGCGAGCGAAGAGGGCACCCAAGGATTCCGCCGGGGTATTGGCGATAGCATGCATACAAGAGGAAGACCGCTGCAACACGGGAAGCCCCATGGCGTGGTCCGCGCGTTGCGACCAAACGGATGCCCGTGAGGGTCAGGCCGTGCGCGATGGGGTGACGGAGAGGCCTGTAGTACCGTGGAAGCCGGGTAATGCCGGTGGAGGGAAGGGGCCTCGGTTCAAGACCAACGCAAGACGTGGTGAGGGATAGGAGATTGGGGATGACCCTGGCAACTCCGAGCAGTATTCAGAAGCTACAGACGGTGTTACATGCCAAAGCGAAGGAAGAGCCCGAGTATCGGTTCTACCTGTCCGGGTTAAGCATCAAGTTAGGCTTCTGGCCTAGCTTAGTCTTTACCCGCAAATGATTCATACAGTTTATCAAGCTGCTTCGCTGCCTTTATGTCCCACATGGAAACTCTTTGGCCGATTGCCCATGTGGAAAACCACACCGTTAACGTCTTATATTGGTTCTCCCATCTAGGGTGATGGTCCATCTGAACAATATTCGTAACAGCTAAGCCCATAAACTCCATGGCCGACTCAAATGAACGGAATGAGAACGTCTTTCTGAGTTCCTGCCGTGTCTTGGGTGGATATTCGCCGGGAATCAAGCTTTCGACTGGTTCCCAGCCATAAAGCCGTGACACTTCTTGGTCGAGCTGAGACTCTGTGAGCTGGGGCACTTTGCTCTTTTTACCGGGCGTCGGCAAGGTAACCCTCCGACCGAGACCCATATCAACAAATCCGAAATCGGTTATTAGAAAGTCTACCAAGGCTTCTACATTTTCACGCCAGGAATCGTCGTGAAGAGTCTTCGCTTTGCAATCGGCGAGCAGGCCTAGTTGCGGAGGCAACGCCTCTCTTGGGGGCATAGTTACATTACCAGCAACAAGTAATGGTATTACTGTCACACCATTGCTGAATGCGCACAGAAGCTCGTTCCGAACCCAGTCTCCTTTCTGGTCAAGGCGTCGGCGGCAAAACTCATCTGAAGCCGCTAGCCATCTGGGGCCAATTTGAACCAACATTACCGTAGCCGTCGTAGCGGCCGACCTGATTCTGTCTGGCCACCGTTGCCCTGGGCTGATGGTATCCTCGTCCATAAATACGCGCCCGGATCCGAAACGAATTCTGAGCTCCTCGCGAAGCCCACGCGCCACAGGAGCCGAATCGCTCCTCCGATAGCTTATAAAGGCTAACTTGGCCATTACTCCCGGCTAGTTCAATTTTCGTCGGACCCTGTCCAGCCTAACTAATAAGCATTTATCCGTTGTGCGCTGTCCAGCATGACGGATAAATGTCTGTTGGACTAAACCGCGACCACACGGGCGCTGTCAAGTTGGATCAGCTCTTCTTATATAAAGGGGATTGTAT
>JBOIDF010000061.1:0-22561 GCA_050740455.1 Gammaproteobacteria bacterium
GGATATCGATTACCACCAACTGACTCTTGGCGGCTTCGCAGAGCAAGGCCGCGCATTTCGTTTCCGATGGAGTACTGTCTATGCTACTTGTCCGGTTCATAGGAATTACCCTTGGTGGTGCATATCTCATATTAAATGGGCCCCCTCCCCATGAACTGTTATAAAATGACCTAAAAATTCATAAACACATTACGATTGACGTCGCCCGTACTCGCTGGCATCCGATCCAGCGATTAATAGAGCACAACCTAAGCTGCTTGTATAGTGGCTCGTGGGGCGCCGTACCGAACTCTGCTCTAGCGCTCCAGCGCTCAAATCCTAATCTTACACCGTAAGCTTACAAAACGATGGATAAGCGGATTGTCAGACGCGTCATCCCGGCGGCGGACGGCCGTATGAGCGGCCTGCGGCCCGTGTTGCAGCGTATTTACCTCGCGCGCGGCGTGCGTTCTGCCGAGGAATTGGACTATTCGCTCACCCGCCTTCTTCCCTACCGTGAGTTAGGCGGCATGACTCAAGCCGTGGAGGTGCTCGCCGGCGCGCTTGAACGCGCCGAGCGCATCGTCGTGGTCGGCGATTTCGATGCCGATGGCGCCACCGGTTGTGCGCTCGCCGTGCGCGGGTTACGGGCATTGGGGGCGGCGGATGTGCGTTATGTCGTCCCCAACCGCTTCGAGTATGGTTATGGTCTCACGCCCGAGATCGTGGCGATCACTCTCCCGTGCCGGCCCCAGGTTCTCGTTACCGTCGATAACGGCATCTCCAGCGTCGACGGCGTCGCCGCGGCCCGGCGCGCGGGTGTGCGGGTCGTGATCACGGACCATCATCTGCCGGGACCCGCGCTGCCGGAAGCGGATGCGATCGTCAACCCCAATCGGCCCGGGGATCTCTTCCCGAGCAAGTGCCTTTGCGGTGTCGGCGTCATGTTTTACGTGCTGACGGCATTACGCGCTCATCTGCGCGCCTCGCATTGGTTTGCCGGCAAGGGAATACCGGAACCGAACCTCGCCTCGTTCCTGGACCTCGTCGCGCTCGGCACCGTGGCCGATGTGGTCCCGCTCGACCACAACAACCGCCTTCTCGTGGCCCAAGGGCTGGCCCGGATCCGGACCGGGCGTTGTGTCCCCGGGATCCGCGCCTTGGTGTCGGCCGCGGAGCGCGATTTAGGGCGGCTGTCCGCGCGTGATCTCGGCTTCGCGGTTGCGCCGAGGCTCAATGCCGCGGGCCGTTTGGCGGACATGTCGCTTGGGATCGAGTGCCTCCTCGCCGAGGACGAAGGCACGGCCAAGGAGCTGGCCGCGCGGCTCGACGGCCTCAACCGCGAGCGGCGCGACATCGAGGCCAAGATGCACGAAGAGGCGGTCGGATCGCTGGCAAGCCTTGGATCGCGGGAAATCAATGAAATGGCCTACGGCGTTTGCCTGTTCCACGAGGATTGGCACCAAGGGGTGGTGGGGATCGTTGCCGGCCGCATCCGCGAACGCATCAATCGTCCCGTGATCGCTTTCGCCTTGGCCTCGGGAGATGAAATCAAGGGTTCGGCGCGCTCCGTCGCGGGCGTGCATGTCCGTGACACGCTCGATGCCGTGGCCGCGGCGCACCCAGGGCTTATCAGCAAGTTCGGAGGGCACGCCATGGCCGCGGGAATGGTGTTGCGGCGCGCGGACCTAGCGGCGTTTGCGCGCGCTTTCGACGTGGAGGTCGAGCGGCGAATATCGCCGGAGACGCTACGCGATGTGGTCTATACCGATGGCGAGTTGGATGCAAGCGCTTTAGGATTGGAAATGGCCGAAGCCCTGGAGCATGCCGGTCCCTGGGGCCAAGGCTTTCCCGAGCCGCTGTTCGACGGTGAATTCGATCTGCAAGCCCCGCGAGTGGTTGCGGACCGGCACCTAAAGTTCGTCCTGCGGCCTGATCAAAGCAGGCATTGCGTCGCAGGGATCGCATTCAACGCCGTGGAATCGGGCTGGACTCTAGAGGCGCGGCGAGTGAGGCTCGCATACCGGCTGGCGATCAATGAATACCAGGGGTCTCGCAGCCCGCAACTGATTGTCGAGCATGCGTTGCCGTTGCCCTGACCAGGCTACGCGCCGGAATCTGCACCTGCGCTAGGACTTATTCCCCCTGCCATCGACAACGCTGCCCATGAGCTAGTCTGCATGGAACGGCTGAGAGCGAGGCGGCGCCGGATAGCCCAAGAAAGAGTGTCAATATTTCACACGTCCTTGGTGACAAAAATCACCGCGTAACATTGGGAGATCACTATGATTTAGCCTATGGTAGGCGCCACGCCTGAAGCCGTGACAGGGCGCTACGGCGAAATCCGAAATAATCGCCCGGGTTTTGCCCGGTGATCGTGGCCATGGCCTCGACGCGTTGTTCGGCTTGCACGATGCCCGAGTCAGCCAGGACATCGTCGCCCGCCTGGATGCGCTCCTGGAGGCTTTCGAGCATCGCCTGCGCGACCTCGCACACGTGCGCATGATGATGGCAAAGCGCGTTATGCAAGAAGTCCATGTACTTTGGGTCGAGGTAGAGGGTCGTGGCCAAGGCCAAGGGCTCTTCATGCAAGGCATAGACATTCCCGGCATTGCGCCCCGAGACACTGCGTAGCCGTCGACACAGGGTCACCCAGCGAGTGATGCGGAGGATCGCAAGTGAGCGCGCGAGGGTCGGACGTGCCTGGACGTTGCAGCGTTGCAGGAGATACTCGTAGGGCGGAAAGGCCTTCGTGCCCTGTCCTTTTCCACGCGGCCCAGAAACAACTCGGTCACAAGACCGTTGTTATGACGGAGCATTACGTTCGCGAGCGGCTGGGGGACAAGGTAGACCCCACCAAGTAAGAGTATTTAAGGCAGTTTGTTTAGAAAATTGCGGACCAAGGCGGAAATTGCGGACCACGTGTAAGTGAATAATGGCACGCATGCTATTGTTTTTATTGGTGGCCAGGGACAGAATCGAACTGCCGACACAGGGATTTTCAGTCCCCTGGACGAAATCGCGCAACTATTTGAATAAATTACTAAAATAAAGAGGTGCTTGTCTAATAATAGGGGCACTTAAAGGCAGATAAGTACCTGTTTTACCGAGATACGCCAATATTTATTAGACAACTTTTGGAGCCTTCTCTGGGCACCACCGACACTGCTCAAAGGTGCTCACATTTAGTGTTCGCCGATACGTGAGCCGGGTCGTTTCTTCAACGGGTTGTAGTGTACGGTTATGCGCCGTACAATATGAAATATGAAAAACAGTCCATCGACGCGCACCGCGCGCCTTGAAGCACGCCTCTCCCGAGATGCCTTGGCGGTCGTGAAACGCGCGGCCGAACTGCAGGGTCGCAGCGTCAGCGATTTTGTCGTCGTCGCCGCCCAAGAAGCCGCTTGGCGGACCATCGAGGAAACCAACCTTATCCGCCTCTCGCTGGATGACCAAACCCGGTTTGTTGAGCTTCTGCTGAACCCACCCGCACCGAACCCCGCTATGAAACGTGCGAAGGCCGCCCATACCAAGTTGATCCATACGGCGCGTTGACGGCGCCGTTCATTATCGAGCCCCTCGGGCGTTCCCACGACCGAGCCCACTTTTCAAGTGGCGTCGAAGCATTGGATCGGTATTTTCGAGAACAGGTCACCCAGGATGTCCGCCGGAGGGTTACGGCTTGTCACGTGGCCATTGAACTCACCACGAGCAGGATCGGCGGATACTATACGCTCGCTGCGGCTGGTGTCCCTTTGGCTCACCTGCCCGAATCCCTCGTGAAACGTCTTCCCCGCTACCCATCGGTTCCGGTGGCGCGTGTGGGTCGGCTGGCCATCGATAAGGAT
Source organism: Gammaproteobacteria bacterium (assembly GCA_050740455.1). Taxonomy (GTDB): domain Bacteria; phylum Pseudomonadota; class Gammaproteobacteria; order JACCXJ01; family JACCXJ01; genus USCg-Taylor. Next base: position 3,828 of record JBOIDF010000061.1, read on the forward strand.
TATCGCGGGCGCAAATTGGGCGCCGCTCTGCTCTGGGATGCCGTCATGCGCGCCGTTCGCTCCGAGGTTGCGGTCTTCGCTCTCATCGTCGATGCCAAGGACGAGCAAGCCGCGGCCTTCTATCGTCACCACGGCTTCGCGACTTTTGGTAGCCTGCCAAGGCAGCTAGTTCTTCCACTGACGAGTTCCTTCTTGAAATCGTCGGGGAAAAAAGGAAGCTAACCGGCTTCGCGCCGGTGAATAGCTATTTTTCATCACCCTACGATGGGTACCTTTCTCAGGATCGCCGAACACTCGAACACTTTCAGTCATGCGCGCATTAGCAGCCCGCCGATGGATCACGAGGCACAGCGCTGAACCGCTGATTTATGGCCAACGGCTGGAGTCGACCCCAAATCTGCCGTTGACCTCCCCTGGTCAGGTTCCTTCATTGCGGCCAATAGCAATGCCCGAAATGGCGTTAAGCCGCCATTCACAAGACGTTACATATTAGGCTACTTGCCAAAACCCAAGTCCTGTATAGCGTGCGGTCAGACATTTAATTCGGTCGGCTCTGGTGCAAGAACAAAAGCAAAACAGATCGGCCCGCGGCCAGAGCCACAATAATCATGAATCGCATGTTCGTATCTCCTAATGGCTTAGAGTGCGGCGCTTTCACGCTACTGAGTTCGCGTGTACGTGATCTCCATCATCTTCATTTCCTTGCCGCCGTGGTGCGTCCCATACATGTCGAACGTCTGATTATCGCTATCCACTATCTTCCAGATAGCACGATGTTTCATGTATCCGCCGCCCGGTTCAGGATGCTGCCCGTTCAGTGTGATGGTCTTGCCATCCGCACTCGCCGTGCCTTCCATCATGAAAATCCCAGTGCCCATGGTATCCATCCACGCAGTGACATATTTTTTGCGAAGATTGTCGTAGGCATCGATCCCGATTCCGGAGAAGGGCTGTCCCATCATATGGCCGGTGAACTCCTGCTGGAGAAAGCGCCCGTCCAGCAACATCTTCATTTCCGCAGAGCCGTTCGATACCGTTGGTGGCTTGCCGGACTCCATCCATTCCTTGGTTTTGGTCGTCCAGCTCCCCGCCAGACTCGCAAACAACTTGTGTGGCTCGCCAAGTTGGGCCAGCTTCGCATAAACCGCCATCATCGCCTGCGGGTCCATCGGTTTTTCCGCCCTCTTGCACTTCGCGATGGCAACGGATGTCATCAGCACAATACAGAGTCCGGTGAGAGTGAGTTGTATGTGACGCATAGTTTCCTCCTTATAGAATGTGGTACTTAAACGTTACTGTTTACACCTCTTACACCTCATAGTCGTGTGGCGTACGCCAAAATCGACAAGATGCTTCCCCCCGGCGTGCTTAACAACAGCGCCTTGGTAAACGGTACTACCCGCCACTTCCGTAGGGGTGGGTCATGACCTCGAGCAAATGCCCGTTGGGATCGTCGAAATATATTCTCCGCCCGCCGTCATCGCGATCGATCTCGCCAGGGCGTTGCTTACCGGGATCGGCCCAGTACTTGAGCCCTCGCTCGCGAATACGGCCGAAAACTTGATCGAAATCATCTTCTCCGATCAGGAAGGCGTAATGCTGGAGAGCGATGGCGCCGTCTTTCTCGTGGAAATCGAGTGAAACACCGTTACTGAGCGCGACGACAAGGAACGGACCAAAGACGGTAGCTTGCGGCAAGCCGAGAATATCCGTATAGAAAGTCGCCGACTTCTGCTTGTTACTGCACCAGACGATGGTGTGGTTGAGTTGCACGCTCATATGACGATCCTCCTGCCCAGGTTTACAGGTGAATGCAAAACCACCCTGCGGGACTACTTCTTCCGCCGATAGCTCGCCGTCATGAATTGGTGCCATGCCCCGTCGTCGCCTAGCGTGTGCGAAGTCATTACCCGGCGCTCGTCGCTCTTTATCTCGATCCGGTCCTGGTACTTCACGAGCTTCCCGTCGCCGGTACAGCTGGGACCCTCAGCATTGAGCGTCAGTATCTTTTCTTCCCCGTCTAAAGTCCCGCCGTCGTACACCCATAGATAGGTCATCATCGACGCTACGAAGGTTCCGACATAGTATTTCTTCTGTGGATCATAGCCCAGCGTCATAATCGTAAAGTCGTGGCGATGGCGGAACGAGTCTTATCCGCTGGCATGCGGCACTTGCCGGCGTGGATCTCTGTAGCGAGACCAACAATCAGATCGGCCTCGCATGGAGCCATCTGTACCGCGCTATCTGTGTTTTAGCCACTCCCGTACAATCACGCGATTAACTTCGTAGCATTTCGCATCGTTCTGATCGCGATGGTTGAACAGCATGTGTAGACCTCTGAAAGCTCAGCTTCGGAGAGATCGTGTCACTGCGATCGCTGGCTTTTTCTGTTCCATCAGCAGCGGCGGCTACGAACAGTTGCGAATGGGTGGACCGTTAGCTCGCAACTTAAACTGTCCCTAAAACTATGCGACGGCAGCGCTATCCTGAGCTTTACGCTTATCTGGGCGACACCGTGTGGTAGACTCTAACTTACGGCTCTTCCGCTCTACGGGTTGTTGTGATTAGGTTACCATCTGGGGTTGTGAGGCCCGAGTGATGGATCAAAGCAGGCGTTCACCTGCTATTATCCACTTGTCCTGGGGAAGGATGGAAATGGACGGTTATGCTCCGTTCAAAGGACGCCAAGGTTTATCCCGGTGGTGCCAGAGAGTGGGACGGGCGTGAAACAGGGACCCATCACGCAACGAGCGCCGACCTATGAAACCAGACCCGAGCAAACGCGCAACCCGCCCGTGCGAGTACCCATCGCATTCGGCAACCCGATGCCGGCTTCGCGCGGCCGCGTGCGCATGATATTGCCCTGTCCCGATCGCTCCAGGACGAGCCTCTGGATCACCCGCGCGAGCGTCTGCGCGCCGGTGAGTCCATTCTTGTTCATCGCTAACACCGTCATTGATAGACTAAACCATACGCCGATTCAGCTAGTCACAATCGTGTAGTGCTTCACTGCCCGTTCTAAATCAAGGGGCTTAGACGAATGGCAAAGGCGATTTACCTAATAAACCCAGCTTGCGATTTTCCCACCTACTTTGGCGCGGAAGTTTACGCCGCCAACGGGTTTCGGCCCGTGACACTGATGGCCGATCTTGCTGTTGTAACACTGGCCGCCATGGCGCCAAGCGACTTCGAGGTACGGCTGTGCGACGAAAATATATCGCCCGTCGATTTCGATTGTGCCCCCGATTGGGTGGGGATCACGGGAAAGATCACCCAGTGGGGCCACATGAGGAACATCGCCAGGGAGTTTCGCCACAGAGGCAAGCTTGTCGTCATCGGCGGTCCCTACGCTTCGTTGTGCCCGGCGGTCGTTCGTCCCTATTGTGACATTCTCGTGCGCGGGGAGGTGGAAGATATCGCCGAGGAATTGTTTTCCGATCTCAGGGGTGGTGGCTGGAAAACCGAGTACGTGGGAAGCAGGCCGGATCTGAGTCACTCTCCGCGACCGAGATGGGATCTTTATCCCAATGACCGGGCCCTTTCGGGCACGGTTCAGACCTCGCGCGGATGCCCCTTCGAATGCGAATTCTGTGATGTAATCCAATACCTCGGGCGCAAGCAACGGCACAAACCGGTTGATCAGGTGCTCGGAGAGCTCGATGCGCTCTACCGGATTGGCCACCGCTTCGTGTTTCTCGCCGATGACAACTTCACGGCTTACCGCGGTCGAGCAAAAGAGCTATTAGCGGGATTGCGGGATTGGAATTCTCGGCGTGACCGCGGGGAGATTGGCTTCGCGACCCAGGTGTCCATCGATGCGGCGAAAGACGAGGAGCTGCTGGATCTGTGTGCCGAGGCGGCCCTCACGCACGTTTTCATCGGCATCGAGACACCGAACGAAGACAGCCTACGAGAGACCAAGAAGCATCAGAACCTGCGGATTAACCTCGCCGATCAAGTGCAGCGCTTCCTCGACCATGGTATCGCGGTTACCGCAGGCATGATCGTGGGTTTTGACTCGGACGGCCCGGACATTTTCGATCGCCAGTACGAATTCGCCATGTCTACCCCCATCCCGATTTTCAGCCTGGGGGCTCTGGTGGCCCCCGCGGCGACCCCGCTTCACGAACGGATGGCGGGGGAGGGGCGTTTGGTCTCCGGGGCATCGGAGGTTGCCGCCGCGCCGTGGAATACCAACATCGTTCCCCGCCAAATGACGCGGGAGCAGTTGTTAGAAGGGATCCAACGGCTCTGCAATAAGCTCTATCAGCCTTCTGCATTCGGAGAGCGCGTTCTGCGGTTCATGGCCGCACTGGGGAGGCGCGGAGGTCCCCGGCGTGCTAAAGCCAAACGGGATCCCGGTGGGGATCTCCGTGCCGGGGACCACGATAGTCTGGCGCTTCTATCGAAACTAGAGCGATTCGGGCCGCAGGAGCGAGAAATGGGGTCAAGAATCACGCGGGAGCTCTACAAAAAACCCGAACTGCTCGGTTTCGTGATGGGATCGCTGCTCCAATACATGCAAATCCGTTACATGTACGAGCAGGGACGATTCTGGGAATCGCACCCGGCTTAAAAACCGCCACCTGTCATCTCGTGTCAGCCGACCGGCAAGGACCGCCCAAGTCGCCGACCCACATCGCCGTCGCGCTCGCGACCGCAATCGGCACCCATACAGCTCGCTCTCGCGATCCTAGGCATCGCGCTGGCCGTCGAGCACTATCCACTAATCCCGGGCCTCAACGCCTCACCCCAGATCACAGCATCGCTCCCTGAACTGCTTTGTTCAGGGTAAGTGTCGCACGCATGTGTAAAGCATGATACTGGGTTTTTAATCGGTCCCGACAATCGATCTGCCTCAGCGCCTTGATCTCTTGAGTATTCATAGCTATAGGTAACGTGAGTTACCCCGCTACATGAAGATAGGTGCTCAACAATATGAGCGGGCGAAGTAACTGAACTGATTTTGATACCCTCAAACCCCGGAGCAATACCGATGGCAAAAGCAATGAAACCTGCGGTGAAGACTGCGAAAGCACCCCCTAAGGTCACGCGGAAGGCGAGCAGCCCGAAGAAAACGCCCGACGAAAAAACCCACCACCGCGAAGAAGCCCGGCGGGAAGAGATAGGCCGCACCTCGAGTAACGCGGTGCGCGGCGTCGCATGCGATGCTCGCGCGCGGTTCTTGCGCGGTCCGGTAGTCGGGCACTGTGACGTTGTTGCCCATCGTGGCTGCTGGGGACTCAATAATGAGTACGGAAGCGGAAGGCGTAAGCGTGCGGCAGTACCACTTTCCATAGCCGTATAGCTGCTGGGACACTGTCTGCATTTCAATGTGGAGAGTGATAATGGGTAGACCCATTGTTAATTGGGAACTGATGTCGGAGGATCCGGCGAAAGTGTCGGGCCTTCTACGAGAAGATCTTCGGAGGCTGTGGAAACAGACTAAGAAGTAATGAAGACGACCTACCACGGGAGCTGCCTGGGCTTTCCCGAAAATCCATATGTAGCAAAATAAGCCCCAGATCTAGCTCGGGGAAGGCATTTGGATGTAGGGTGACAAAGAATCCTCGACACCCTGCCGCTCATCGAAAGGCCATACAAGAAGCGCTGGCGGTAATACTGGGCAGCGCGCGTGATCTCTTCAGAGTCTCTCGGTCCGCGGACCGGGAGAGGCTATAAATGAGAAGTAATCCCTACATGATCGTGTCAGGCAGTATATTCGGGCTGGTTGCCCTTCACGCCGGAGGGCCTGTAGGACTTGCTTGTGCGCTGGCGGCAGCCGCACGCAAACGAGGACAGAGTGAGTCTCGCTACTCATCCCCTCAGCCTCAACACGCGAGGCGGGTCTTGGAGTTAGAGTACGCTCCTAAACTGCTTGACCAGGGGCTTACCTAATCATTGCGTCTAGGGGTTGCTTATTCCTTTTATACTGTATGAGTCATCAGCCAGTAGCTACTTGTTCGGTCAACCAGAGCTTGTTGGCCTATATTAGGCGAAATCCAAGTCTAGGCCGCCACAGGTGTTTTGAATAGACCATGACAATGCGACATCCAGCAAAACTTGTTCAATGGCAGTGACGGCCGTCTGCTACTGCTGCCTCGCTCCTCTGGCGTGACACCCTCGATGCCACCATGGACGCGATAGCCGTTGTAATAGAGAAGAAATTGGGAGTGACTTCGGTCGCGTGATCGCTAAGCCAGTGCTGGGCGGCTTGCATCATGACTACGCACTTGCGCCGACATGACTAGCGATATCATTATTCGCGGACTACAGGTGGTCGGCGCAGGGAGATGAACCCGGATGGGATGGGGTACCGGTTGGCGATCAGGCCATTTGGATTAGAGCGAAGTGCCCCAGCGGGATCGGTCTGGAATTGACAGAATTAACTTCGATGTCCTCGCCTAACGCGCATCGTAAATGACGCCCTTGGATTAGACGCAACGGCAGAGCTGCCGACATCCTGCGTTTTTTTGAAGCTAAGAAGGGAGTGGCGAGTCCATGCCGCGTCGTGCAGAATGGGTAATCAACTTGCACTCTTGAAGATCCGGCTCGCCATCGTTTGTAAACCCGCGGTACATGCCCCAGAATGCGCCGTCCACTTTTCTCTCCCGTGCGGTGCTATGCTTGGCACGGTAGCGTTTGGCCTCCGCGGGTCCGGCGTTGTACACCGCGTAGGCCGCGCGGGCAGCATTCTCTCGCTGCCCGGTCTGCTTCGCTTCCTCGATGCCATAGCGTTTGAAATATTGCATCAGGATCTCCGCTCCTGCTCGACCGTTATAGTGCGTATTCCATTTAAGTTGCTGTACATTATAGAAGCCGCGCCACACCCGCGGATTGATCTGCATGAGCCCAAGGCTCCCTGCGGTCGAGCTGAGGTAGGTAACTTGTTTTTTTTTACGCACAAACTGCCGCCAGCAACTTTCTTTTAAAGCGGTGGCCTGCATCATTGCCCGGTAGATGGTTTGGTAGCCCTCGTCGAGCGCACTGCCTTGCAAGGCCGTGCCGGTAATGTGCTCCAACAATTGCTTCATCACTGCAATGTATCGATCGAGCTCCGAGGTCTCCGGCACCCACCGATCCAGGTGCTTTTTTAAGGTAGTGAGCACGGCATCCTCCGCGCCTGCCGCGTAGGCTGCAGACATCCAATCAATAGCGCTCTTTGGCGCCGGTTCAGGGGCGGCCTCGATAGGGATCTCGGGCGGAAGGCCAAAGAGCGTGCGCAGGCCGGGATCAAGCTCGAGGTCGTAATGCAAGGGATCTTCAATCGCCTCGGGTCGCAGCATGCGGGCCAGGCGGCGAAGCCCATCGGCCGAGATCTCGATCCCGAGCCCTGGGGCCGCCCGCTCTAAAGTCACTACTGCGTCACCGGCTTCGATAAAGCCCACATAGCGCAGCAATTTGTCTCCCGAGAGCTCGCGTTGCGCGCTCTCCTGAACGATCTCATGCAGGCCTTTCCACGTCTGAACAAAGAGCCGGCGAACCGGGTCACCCTGACTGCGGGGATACAGGCCGGCGAGCAGAGGCAGGACTTGGTAGCGGCTGGCGAGAAGTAGATCGAACAACTTCCCGCGGATAGCCGGGTCGACGAGGTCTCCCCCGAAGCCTTTGACGACGAAGACCAGGAACGCATCCCACCTCTCGAACGCCTGTTGATAAGTCTGGATCTCCATAGGGCTCAGCGGTGGTTCAGGATGCGCCGGAGGGGGAGCGGGTCGAACATAGCGATCCGGCACATTCATGACGAGAGATACCACTAAGCCATGCTCACGTACCTCTACGTTCTTCGGAAAGGCACTATCGAGGATCGCCTTAATCTGAAGCGCCGCAGAGCTTGGAACCCAGACCTTGAGCAGTGATAGAACCTCATCGCGTGGAGGCGCGAGATCGATGCTGAGAGCCGTCAATTTCGGGTGAACAAAGCGCTTGGTGACTTCCCATAGCAGGCCTGAAAGCAATCCCTTCCTCCATTGCTCATCATAGAGGCTCGACTCAACGATCTTGAGCTTAAGCTGCCATTCGGGCGTGATCTCGGTTTCCATGAGCGACTCTATATATCCACGCCACTGGCCGGGACCGAGGCACTTTTCCAGGACGTCCGCGCCTAGGCTACCTATCCCGTGCGTGGAAAAACGCAATCGCTCACCCTGAGGGCCGAATTTCGGTCGATCCAGGGTCAGGAAGCGGCAGTCGCTCTCGCGCCAGACGCGCGCAATGCCGCCAGGATCGGTATAGACCTGTCTGGCAACCTCCTGGGTGAGCAGAGCATAGCGGACTGTCAGTGGAATGGTCATCTCCGCCGCATGCAAGAGCGTGGAAGCGGCCACTAGGCAAAGGCTGGTAGCGAGACGAGCCGCTTTAGTATTCAGCATCATCCGCAGAAGAATTCTTCTCGGGTCGACTCATCCAAGTGTATAGTCAAACGATGTATCAGTGCTATTCGATTTGAGGCGCGCAACTTTTACAAGGTTGACCGGAAAGGGGCCTTGCGGGGAAAGGGCGCTGGTGCGCTCCGAGGTTCACCAGAGCACCGCTCAGCTCTGCGTCCAACCTTCCGCACGAGCTGCTTGGCTTTCTCTGGACGTGAGACGATCTGCGCAGCCGTCCGGGATTTATTGGGTGAGGTGAGTCGTGTCGAAATGTCAGACTTATATCGCGACTACCGGCTGATAGCGGCCTGAGGCCCGACCTGCAGTGAAGCGGCCGACGATGTCGCTGGAGCCACTAGGGGAGGAGGAATTCGCCGAAATCGATGACTTGTTGCTCTCGGAGGGTCTGCCCGAGTCGACCATGGATGTCTGTGCGGCAGAGGGCTTTCTCACCGCAATTGCCATCGGACCGGCCCCGACGGTCATTCACGCGTACTGGCTACCGTATCGCGAAGCGACCGGTACAAACCCGCGGCGTTCCAAAGCAATCCCAGCGAAGGCGACAGTAGGACGCAACGAGCCCTGTCCGTGCGACAGTGGAATGAAATACAAGTATTGCTGTGGGCGACCTCAAACGTTGCCTTGAGTGGTCAGTGGGTGTCCAAACAAACTGCAGAACTAGGCAGGTTTGCCTAGAATGGAACGAGCCACGTTATTTTTGCGGACGACAATCTTCTCCATGACCGCGACAGCACTTTCTCAGCGGATTTCGACAGGTCGATAACGAAGCTTGGCTTACGGGTGCTGAAAGGCCTTATCGTAACCCCCTGCAAATGCTATTTGCGAGCGGGTCATTGGAAGCCTGAGGCGAGAATGCCTGGACTTCCTCATCCCATTCACGCATTCGCACCTTTTACGCATCGTCAAAGCTTGGGCGTCGTACTACAACACAGCACGGCCACAAGTTCGCTCGGCCCCGGGGATCCCAAGTCCTCCGGAGTCGTTGCCCGCGATCACGAGCGCACATCGTCATACGTTCCCTGAAAATAAGAACGTAGTTGCAGGTCCTGTGCTCGGTGGTTTGCGCTATGATTATCGACTGGTGTCTATCGCACTATGAGTTCGGAAGTTAATTGCGTACCACAAATGGCGCTCGACAGCGTGCGGCGATGTGCATGAACGCACTCCGGTTCTTGATCGGCACGACACGAGCCCGCTGTCTCGCTTTGGCGAGCAGTTTGGCATGGGTGAGCCTCGCTGGGTGCGCCGACACGTCTCCCGAATGCCGGGACCTCCTCGCGCAGGCCCACGAGCGGGCCGAGGCGGGGAACCTCGATTCGCAGTTTAAGCTTGGACAGATGTACGAACACGGGGAATGTGTCGCCGTGGATATGCAGGCGGCTGCGAAATGGTACCGCCAAGCCGCGGACAGTGGGCATGCCGGTGCGCAAAAGGTCTTGGGTTTCATGTATGCGGGCGGCGTCGGCCTGGAGGAAGACACGAAGCAGGCTGTCTATTGGTTTCGCAAGGCCGCCGAACAAGGCCACCCCGAGGCCCAGGTCGGTTTAGGCATCGCATATCTGCGCGGGATCGGGGTCCCCCAGGACCTCGATGAGGCCACAAGGTGGCTGCGACGATCGGCCGAGCAAGGCTTCGCACGGGGTCAATTCAACCTCGGTTATTCCTACGAAACCGGACAGGGAGTGCCGCAAGATTATGTGCAAGCATATATGTGGTACAAACTGGCCGCCGGCCGGTACCCGAAAGCCGACAGGGCCCTCAAGCGTCTGGCTGAAACAATGACGCCGGCGGCGGTCGAAAAAGGAAACCGCTTAGCCAAAGATTGGAACGAAGCAGCGGTAGATTGACGACATCACCTCGATGCTTAGATACCTCGACGACGGTGCCGACGGCTACCCGGCCCCAGTTCCGGCAGCACGATGAAGCAGTCGGCCAGGCCGAACCCTGAGGCCGGCGCTAGCCCGGATTTCTCGTGCGCCGTGCAAAAGGCACGGTCTTTCAGCGAGTGCGAACCCCGCCCGGTAACTTTCGCTCCAGCCGGTAGCAATCGGAGCAGTCGTGGAGGGCTTTGACAAGTTATCGAACGTAGCTTCTTTTCGGCTGCGGTTCAGGTTCAGCTACCGATTCAGCAGGCGCAAGTTAGCTCTTGCCAAGTCGAAAACACCCGCTCGAGATCCGTTACCGCGCGGGGATTTAGCTGGACCGTTGCCATGTCTTGGCACGCGGGCGCTTGGCGTCTCTATCCTTCGCCTTAGCTTCAATGTAGTCCAAGACTTCCTTCGCATCATACGCGTTGCCGGTAGTAGCACTTCGTCCTCAGTTTTACCAGCATCCTCTAGGAATTGGCGACGCAACCCCGCGCGCGTTTAGCGACAACCGCCTACGGTGCCCGCTATTCGGCTTTCTTTGTGATCGCCTGCAGAAACGGAGTGAGCAGCTCCATCGGGAGCGGAAACACGATGGTCGAGTTCTTCTCTGCCGAGATCGCCACCAAGGTCTCGAAGTAGCGCAGTTGCAATGCCTGGGGGTGCTCGGACAGGATCTTTGCGGCCTCGGTCAGTTTGTGTGCCGCCTGCAGCTCGCCCTCCGCGTGGATGACCTTGGCCCGGCGTTCGCGTTCGGCCTCTGCCTGCCGGGCAATGGCGCGCACCATGGTCTCGTTCAGGTCCACGTGTTTGATCTCCACGTTCGCCACCTTGACGCCCCAGGCATCTGTCTGCTGATCCAGGATTTGCTGGATGTCTGCGTTGAGCCTGTCGCGCTCCGAGAGCATCTCGTCCAGATCGTGTCTGCCCAGCACCGAGCGCAATGTGGTCTGGGCAAGCTGGCTCGTGGCCGCGGCGTAGTCCTCCACCTGGATAATGGCCTTCTGAGCATCGATGACGCGCGAGTAGATCACCGCGTTCACCTTGACGGAGACATTGTCGCGTGAGATCACATCCTGCGTCGGCACGTCATTGACGACGGTACGGAGACCGACCTTCACCATCTGCTGGAGCACCGGGATGATAATCACCAGTCCCGGGCCTTTTACCTTGTAAAACCGCCCGAGCAGAAACACCACGCCCCGCTCGTACTCGCGAAGCACCCGAAACATGTACAGCAGCAGCGCGACAAGGGCGACCAGGATGAGTGCCGTCGAGATTTGCATCTTATTGTTCCTCCGTTGGTTCTACGTCAAGCCTGAGGCCGTCTATAGCGGTGACACGCACCTTCTGGCCGCGTTTGACCATGACCTGTGAGCGAGCGCTCCAGTCCTCCCCGTGGATGTGGATGCGCCCCATCCCCTCGAAGTCGTCCACCGCCTCACCGATGCCGTGAAGCAGCTCCTCGCGGCCGGTGACGACCGGGCGTGCGCGCGCCTTCAGGGCTGCGCCCAGCACACCGACGAAAAAGCCGAGCGTCAGAAGCGAGATGGCGCCGATCAATGGAAGAGCCACCTCGAAGCCTTCTATTCCGGTATCGAACAGGATCACCGATCCGATTGCAAACGCCGCTACGCCGCCGATGCCAAGAATTCCGGCGCTCGGCACGAACACCTCGGCGACCATGAACATTAGACCGAGGAGGATCAGCGCCAGACCCGCGTAGTTGACCGGCAATAGCTGGAATGCATAGAGCGCGACGATCAGACAGATCGCGCCCAGCACCCCCGGGAGGATAAGCCCGGGGTTCGCCAGCTCGAAGATCAGGCCATAGACGCCGAGGAGCATCAGGAGGTAGGCGATATTGGGATCGGTGATCGCGCTCAGCAGTCGAGTGCGCCAATCCGGCTCGATCGTGACCACATCGAGCTTCGCCGTGTGCAACACCTTCTCTTGTCCGAGGACATGCACCCTGCGGCCATCGATCTTGCTCAGGAGCTCACCCACACTCGCGGCCACGAGGTCGATCACGTCCTGCTTAAAGGCGTCGTCGGCCGACAAGCTTGCTGCGTCGCGCACCGCCCGCTCGGCCCATGACGCGTTGCGCCCCCGCATCTGGGCGAGGCCGCGGATATAGGCGACCGCATCATTGATGACCTTGCGCTCCATCGCTCCCTCATCCGGGGCCGCAGGGGCCTTCTTCTCCTTCTCGGCATCGCCCTCCTTGCCCGCCGGCCGGCCGCGGTCGCCGTCCCCGCCCGGGAACCCGCCGATCTGCACCGGCGTTGCCGCCCCGAGATTGGTTGCGGGCGCCATCGCGGCGATGTGGCTCGCGTACAGGATGTACGTGCCGGCGCTGGCCGCGCGCGCCCCGCTGGGTGCCACGTAAACGGCCACCGGAACGGACGATGCGAGAATGCCGCGGATGATCTCGCGCATGGCGCTATCGAGCCCTCCGGGCGTATCCATCCGTAGAATGACGATAGGCGCCTGCCGCTCTTCCGCAGCCTGCAGGCCCCGCTGCACGTAGTCGGCCATGGCCGGTCCGATGATGCCCTGCACGTTCAACAGAACCGCAACCCGCTCGCCCTGCCCCTGCAGAGGCCAGGGCCATATCAATAGCAGCGCGATCGCACACAGTCTCGCGCGGCGCCAAGAGCTCGCAGCAGGTGCCCCATCGCGTGCTGGAATTCGGGCATGCGCGCGCCGCTTCATAGGCCAACGCCGACCCCGACGTGAAAGCGCGGAAACCAAGCGCTGTCTCCGTAGTCGCCCTGCTGTGGCCACAGGAGCCCGGAGGCATTGAGCGCGCGCCAGAAGCGGTTGCGGGGCTGCGCGAAGTAAAATCCTTTCTTGGCCGACAGCACGGACGGATTCAACCCGATGGAGACTATCGCCAGCCCCGGCCGAAGGTAATCTGACAGTGTCTTCACGACCGGCGCCGGTGCTTAGAATTCGCGGCGATGACGCGCCGCCGCGTCTTGCAGGCAAAGGACGACTTCTCGAGGCCTGCATTAACGGCTCGCCGGTTTGGATTGCGGGGCATCGGCGAAGGCGCGCGCCTCGGAGGCCAGCGTATCCGCCGTGATGGCCGATGATATGGGATACCCGGCGGCCTGTAGGGCGCGAGCCGCCCAGGTATTGCAGGTGTTGAAGAGATGAAATGCTCCGCGCGCCGGGTAGAAGCGGCTGTCGCCATAAAGGCCTCGGCCGAGGGGCAGCGCGGTGCCCCCGTCCGTTCTCGCAAAACTCTTATCGATGTAGGCGACCAAGCGCTCGAAATCGTGCGAGGGTATATCAAATGTGATGATCTCGCGGTAGGGGGCATAATGGGCGACTGGGCCGCGGAAACCGACCACATGCAATACGCTCTTGCTTGGGAACAGCAGGGCTTTGAGCGCATCCCCTGAGCTGACGTTGGGCGCCTGATAAAAATCCCAGTCGCCCCAGCCGAACTCCAGATACTGCGCCTCGGTAAAATCTCGGCGCTCCGGCACGAGGTTGCCGGGGATATCGGAGACCTTGATCGCCACACCGGCATGCCAGCGATCGACCAGCAAGAAAGCCGAGACAGTCGGTCCAGCCCCGGGAAATGAATCGATTGCTTCCTTGACGAGTGGGGTACAAGCGCCACCGGCGGCGATGACCATTAACAGCGGCAGGCATCGCGTCAGGGCCGCCATCGGGTGAGAAAATCCGCCACCTCCTGAAACCGGCGGCGGTGGATCTCAAGGCTCGGGTCCTGGAACGGATGGGCGAAATCAGGCTGTTCTAACACCTCCGCTCCACGGCTTTCTGCCATGCTCGCCAGATCCCGGACGTCCTCGGGTGGGACCACCAAATCGCGCAGGCCGATGATGATCTTTATCCGCGAGCAGTCACTCGGGAGGTGGTGGAGGGGGTCGTATTCCTCGGGGCAACCTAGTGGGGAGATCCGACTAGGAGAAGAATCGATGACCGCAGCGTCGTAATCACGGGTCTTTCCAACCGCATCCAAGAGGACGATGCCGCCCATCGATATTCCATATAAGAAGCGACGGCGGTAACTTCGGGTATTGAGTGCGTTAACGATCTCGTGATAATCGGAAACCAGTGCCTTGAGCCGGCTCTTGCCACCGGACAAGCCGTAGCCGCGGTAGTCATAGAGGTAAACGTCTAGGCCGAAATCACGAAAGAATTGAAACTCACCGATGATGTGGTCTGCCAGCATAGCGTTTCCTTGGGCCACCAGGAGATAACCCCAGGGCTTAACGGCGCGCAGCTTATAGCCGCCTAGGCTCCGGCCATCGCGGGTCGTGAACGATAAATGCTCGACATCGGGGATGCTGCGCAAACGCTCCGCATCGGGCGCTCCAGCCGCGCGCCGAAACGACCAGAAGGCCAAGGGTTCGCGGAGGAAACCGCAGACATTTTGTTCCAAATGAGACTCATTCTTCATGACCAAGTCCGCACTCCCCGCTTCTGCCCACCCCATTGTCGCCGACAGGAGGATCATCAACCAGCGGTACACCACGGTGGACGCGCTCGACCGTTCAAGCGCGGCCCCATCGCCATCCGTTCGGGTACGCGCGGTCCAGGGACAGCAGAAGGCCGCGCGCAGCTCATTGCTCATGACGAGCCGACTTTGCGCACACTATCTTAAGCGCAGCAGCAATCTCCTCCTGTGCGGCTTCCCGTCCGGGGAAGACGCGGCCGGCCTTTCGGTACCAGTACCGTGCGTTGTCGAGATCGCCTTCAAGGGTATGCACGATGCCGTGCAGCCATGCCGCGAACGTCGACCCTTCCTTCTGGACGATCTCGTGGGCCTGCTGCCATGCACCCGCTGCCAAGAGTTCCGCCGCTCGGGCTAGGGATGGGGTAGGGACATTCACTCAAACGCACCTCCCAAAATGACGGGGACAGGGTTCACGACGTGGTGATCGTTTGGGTCGCCGCCCGGCGAGTAGCTTAACGCGGAGTCGAGGCGAGCGCGAGGGTGCTGGCGCTTGCGGCGGACCTCGCTCAGGAAATCCAGGTCCGGCAGCTTGTCGAGCGCCTGCTCAAGGAATATGGCCGCATCGACATCTTGATAAACCTGGCGGGCGGGTTAACAAGGTACAAGCCCGTGGTCGACCACACCGTTGATGACTGGAATGCGGAGGTCAGCAACAACCTCCTGACGGCATTTCTCTGCTCGCGGGCGGTCTTTGCGCCTATGCGGGATGCCGGCGGGTGCATTGTAAACTTCTCCCGCGCCGGACGGCCTCAGGCGAACATAGTGGCCTATAACTGTGCTAACTAAAGCGGGAATCGAGGCGCTCACGCAGACATTGGCGCTCGAAGGGCGCGATGCGGAGATTCGGGTCAATGCGCTCGTCGCCCGCATTAGGCGGGCTGGAAGATTACATATCAAAAGGCACGGCTTCGCTGCCGCAAAGCAGTGTATCGGGTAGACAAGAATCGCATCGAAGAACCCCTCATCGCGGCAGGCCTTCCCGATCTGAGCGGCCACGGTGCATCGCTCGTCGGTCCCTGCGATCAACGGGCCGACGTCGATGATCGGTAAGTGTTCCGGGCTATTATCCAAGATTCGCGGGTGCTCCAATCAGCTGCTGACCAAACGGCAGCACCTTTGTCTCACAAATAATAACACGTAGACTGGCCTCAAGGCGGGCGAGTTCAGCGTATCCAGGATCTTCGCCGCTGAGGCCTCGCGAACTTAGCGCGGTGGCCCGGCTATCACGCGCTCAGGAGGCGAGCGGGTGCGGGATGAGCAGGAAGGGACGCGCTTCCTGACTCGATATAGGCATGGTGCGAATCGCGGCCAGCTCAGTCGCATATCGGGCGAGTACCTCGGGATCCAATCCCAGGCAACGCCTCCCTGTGGGACCGAACTCTCGCCTTACTTGGTAGAAGAGCGCCTGTGCCCGTGCCGCGTGCTGGCGCACGCCGCGCTCGACTCCTTCGCGGAGCTTGAGGCGAGCGGCGGCCAACGCGATGAGCCCCTTGAGAAAATCGGCTGTCCTCCCTTTTCGGCCGGAAGCGTGCCAAAGCCCCTCCCAGACCTCGTGTGCCTCCCAGAAATACCCGTGATTAAAAAGATCGATGCCATACAGATAGGGACGGCACGCCTCCCATCGATCAGGAGCGGGTTGCGCCCAGAACTTCGGGGCGTTACCGAAGCTATGCCCGGCGCGGTCGCGGGTAGGATGCGGGTAGTGGCCGCGCACATAGGCGTAAGGAGGTAATGGTATCTCCGGGGCGAGCCGGGGGATCGTATGGGACATTAGCAGTGTACCGTACCAAACAATCCACAAAGAAGCCGCATTGCAGTAAGCGTTTCCTGGCCTTTGTGAGTTTCTTGGAAAGCATTCTCCGCGTGTTATTTGACTAGCTGGCTGCCTCAGCGTATTGCTTCGTTGGAGGAAAAACTCGCATGGCCGCCAATAGCCGGCTCTTCGATCCCCGCCGTCATCACTCTTATCCTTCCTGGCATACATGCTCTCTTAGGATTGTATACAATCCCAGTGACCGGCGTCATACGGAGACGCCCCATGCCCGTAACAAAAATATGGCGCCAGGGTATGCGTTTCGTAATGAGGAACACCGCCGGAACATCAGACCGATCTCAGCAAGGCACCGGTAATGTTGCCGCCCGAAAGGACGCACACGGTCGGGCCTGAGACAACGACCTTGCCCGAGCGCACTGCCGCGAAGCCCGCCGCCCCCGAGGGTTCCACGACCAGCTTCTCCTGCTTTAGGAGCTGGGCGACGGCCGCCACGATCGCGGAGTCTGGCACCAGTACCGTCTCATCGACATAACGTCTCACGGCCGCGAAGGTGAGATCGCCCGCGCGCGCGGGTTTCAAGCCGTCCGCGATCGTGTTCGTTTCAGGAAGTGTCACCAGCTTTCCAGCTTTAAGCGACTCGCACATCGTGGGCGCGCCCTCGGGCTCCACACCGATCACGCGGATCGAGGGACGGATCTCCTTCACCGCGGTGGCGATTCCGGAGATGAGTCCCCCGCCGCCAATCGGTACGACGAGGGTCTCAACCTCGGGCAGGTCCTCCAAAATCTCCAGCCCTATCGTACCCTGGCCCGCGATCGTCCCGGGATGATCAAACGGCGGGATCAGCGTTATATCGCGCTCTGCCGCAATCTCTTCGGCGCGCCCCTTGATTGTCTCGGAGGAGTCGCCGCCGAAGATCACCTCCGCGCCATACTCTTTGGTTCGGGCAACCTTTTCTGCAACCGACTGATTCAGCATGACGATGGCGGCCGGTACACCGAAATGCTTCGCGGCCAGTGCGACGGCTTGAGCGTGGTTTCCGGAGGAGTAGGCGATCACACCGCGCGCGCGGACCTCCGGCGCGAGCTGGGCCAAGTTGTTATAGGCGCCGCGGATCTTGAATGCTCCACCCCGCTGGAGGTTTTCGCACTTGAAATAGACGTTCGCGGGCCCGAACTTCGCGGGTAAGAGTGGCGTATGGATCGCCACCGTGTGGATCCGCTCGCGGGCCTGCTGGATGTCGGAGAGCGTGACCTTCATTCGATTCGATGGCGACGCTGCGGTTCGAATTGCAGGCGGTCTCAGCGGGCCTCGAGCGCCTCATTGGCTCCCGAGACAGAGAGACCGGGCCGTTTGCCGCCGCCGATCACGTAGAGTATGTTCCCCACCGCCACGGCAGCAAGCCCATGGCGCGGGGTGGGTAGAGGCGGGAAATAAAGCCAGCGATTGGATGCAGGATCGAAGGCCTCCACCTCACTGAACGTTCCACCCGGTTGCTCGCCCCCTATGACCACAAAAAGATCATCGAAGACCGCCCCCGCCGCCCCGCCGCGCGCGGTCGGCAGGCGAGGCTCTGTACGCCAGGTATCCTTGATCGGGTCGTAGGATTCTAGCGCGGCAAGGTTTCTGGAGAGTGATCTCTCGCGACCCCCGGCCACATAGAAAAGACCTCGTAGCGCACCGGCGGCGAGATGGTCGCGCCGGGTTGGTGCGGGAGTCTTCTTGATCCAGCTATCCCCCGCGGGCTCGTAGGCAAAGAGATCGCTGGCAAGCCCCTGCGGGCCGATACCGCCTACCACGAGGATCCGATGATCGAGGACCGCCGCCGCTAGCGCCCCGCGCGCCTCCGGGAGTGGGGCCACCCGCTGCCATGTCGCCCGCGCTTTCAAGGCGAACACATCGGCTTGGGGCTCGAACCCTGGACCCGCAAAACCGCCGATGACATAGAGCGTATCCTCGAGCGTGACCGCCGCGGCGTGGTGGCGGGCCTCCGGCAGATCGGGGCCGCCGTGCCAGCTGTCCGTGACCGGATCATAGACCTCCACAGTCGCGAGGGTTCGTGCGGAGCCATCGAATCCTCCGATGACATACACTTTGCCGTGAAGGACCGATGCGGTGACTTCGGTGCGGGGCGTGGGCATCTCCGCCTTTTGGGTCCATGCGTACGTTCGTGCGACACCTTGCCTTTCGATCGTCTGGTGCGCGCTGGT
>JBOIDF010000062.1:0-19529 GCA_050740455.1 Gammaproteobacteria bacterium
TCCTAACAAGGCGGATCTCCCCTGCGACAACACAATATAGCCGGTTATCGCCGCCAGAAGCGCAAGCACCATGAAAGCCGGACGTTTAGGGCCTTGCTCGTGAAGGTAATACAGGATAAAGGGTGTTAGGAACGGAAGATTGTCCTCGAGCATGTGCCGGTTGGGGCGAAAGTCCTCATCGCCGGCGTGAACGAATAGCATCAGATAGAGTGTAGCTAAGACGATGAGTCCAGACACTCCGAAGCCGGTAATTAGGCGCTCCATTGCGTTGGGGACGCGTTGCAACGACGCCAAGATGAAAAAAAACCCCGAGCTATACGCTAAAAACTTGCACCACTCCTTGAATCCCGTATCCGGCTCCGCGGCGCCCGGTACGCCGAGGAGGAAAGCAACGACTAAGATCCCGTACAGCGCTACGATCGCGCGCTCGACCTCGAGTTTCTCGCCTACAACGCTGATCAAGGCCCAGGCTAGGAAGAAAATGGCGCTGAGCGTAAACACGGCGCGTCCTAGGATTTGAGCTAAGGGTAAAAAACAGGGCAGGAGCCAGCCCCAACGGAAAAACGATGCTTTGATCGAAGCGTACACGTTTAGCGCGCCGATAACACCGAAGACACCCGCGCCAGCACCGCGGCGACGCCGATCCCTTGCATACCGAGCGCGGGCGCCGATGACACGAGACCTGAGATGAGGCTCGAATAATCTAGGGGCGGATAGCGGCCGTTAAACAAGATCACGGACGGCACTTTTACCGCCACCGCCATATTGCACACTCCCGTGTCGTTAGCCACCAATACGCTGCAAGCGCCGAGCAGGGCGGCGACCTCGTCGATAGGATGCTGGATGACAACTTGCGGCGGATGAGCACGTCTGGAGATCCGATCGTATATCCAGTCTGCCATATCGCGTTCCGGCTCGCCGCCGATCAAATAAAGCGTGCCGCCATGATCCCGAAGAATGTTCGCGCCAAGCTCCGCGAAGTTCTCCTTTCCCCAGTGCCGCTCAGGTTCACTGGAACCGATGCCCAAGGCGATCCAAGGCCGAGGAAGCTGACCGAATCGCCGTGCGACATTCTCTTTGGCTGGGCCGGATAGGATAAGCCTGGGTTCCGTTTCTAGGCGCGGGATCCCGGTCAGATCGATCAGTCTATCGGCCATGGCGATCGGGTGGCCGTGGCGCTCGGTCTTAGGTAGCCGAACCGGATGGCTGAGGAAGAACCCTTGCCAGCCCCGCCCATAACCGATGCGCCGGGGGATGCCTGCAAGCAAAGTAGCGAGGCCATAGCGCGCGCTGCCGTGCAGGATCCACACTTCGGCAAAACGGCGCGCGCGTAAATCGCGCGCCAAGCGCAGCATTCCCCGGAAGCCGTCATGCCGCCCCGGATTCCTATCGAGCCACAAGATCGACCTGACATAAGGATCGGCGGCGAAGAGCCGATCCGCGCTCGATCGGCGTTTCGTAAGCAAGGTGACAAAGCCTTCTTGCGAGGCGCGGGCGATGTTATGGATATGGGGGATATGCCAGACCATATCCCCGATCCCGGGCAGGGGTTGGATCACGACCGCGCCGCGACGCTGCGCATGCTCAGTTGTCGCAAACTTGTGTTCCGTCACCCGGCGATAAAAACCTAAAAGCATATCAACCGGCCGGGTTTTCATACAGGGCCAAGGTCTGGTCGAGCATGGTACGGAGCGTAAAAGGAGTGCTCGGAGGCACTTGGCGCGGAGAGCAGACAAAATCCACGGTCTTCTCAAGCAGCGCCCCGAGGTCGCCCGCCGGGACGGCGCCCTCGGGGAACATGCGCGCGAGGATCTCGCGCACGCCGCCGTGATCGTAAGCGATCACCGGGACACCGAGGCTCAGCGCCTCGAGCGTGGTCCGGCCGAAGGCCTCCGGGGCCTTTGACAGACAAAATACCAGATTCGATACGGCCATGATCTCACGCACATCGGTTCGGTGTCCCAGAAACGTAATATGGCCCTCGAGCTTGCGCCTGGCCACCTGCGCCCGGAGCTCATCGAGAAGGTAGGCGCGTAGCGCGCCTCCGGCGATGAGACCGTGCGCCGGCACGCCGCGATCTTTGAGGCCGGCAATCAGCTCAATGAAATCCTGCTGGCCTTTGCGGCGCGAAATTCTTGCCGGGAGCGTCAGCACCATCCGGCCGCTCAGCATCGGCATTTCGCGTTCCCAGATCACCCGCCAGTCCGCGGGCGGCTCGTAGGCGTAGGAATACACCCCGGGATCCACCCCGCGGTAGATTACCCGCACGCGGGCGGGATCAATACCTGGGTAATTTTTCAGCAGGCAAGCCCGTACCGTGGCCGAGATGGCGATGATCGGCTCTCCGCGAGTCATGATCGAGCTATAGCGATTGACGGAGTATAAACCATGGACAGTCGTCACAAAGCGGGGCCGCGAGGACGGCCGGAGACTCCGCCACGCCGCGTAGGCGATCCAGGCCGGCAAGCGCGAGCGGGCATGGAGGATATCCACCTGGCGGCTTCGCAAGAGACGCCTCAACGGAAGCACATAACGAAGCGCTAGAGGCGATTTGAGGCCGATATCCCAGTCCAGATAGTCCGCGCCCGCCTGCTCGAGCTCTGACGCCATGCGTCCTCGGGCGGCGATGACGATGGCGCGATGACCGTGCCGCACCAGCTCCCGTGCCACCTCGATCGTGCCCTGCTCCACGCCGCCTCCCTCCAAGGCGGGAAGCACCTGGACTACCGTCAGCGGCACGCTTTCACCCGATCCTCACAACGCGATCACCGGGCGGGGAGGGGAGCCGAGCCCCCAACGCTCGACGATCATTTGCGCGCAACGCGCGGCCTCGGCGAGGGGCGGGGTGGGCGCGCGCAGCGGCTCGCCGGACGCCCAGGCTTCATAGGCGGTAATCATACCCGCGCCCAACAAGGCGTCGATTCCGGCGGTGATGCGATTCGTGCCGCGCCGCGGGAGGCGCAGCAATCCGACCGCGGCGCCGGAGCTCAAAGCCTCATAGACCATCGAGACGCTGTCTTCGGTAACCCATACGATTTGGGCCGCGGCCAAGGCCTTGGTGAGCCATCCTCGATGCGTGTCCGCATGCGGCACGACCCTAACCTGGCGCGTGCCGAGACGAGCGAGCGCCCGCGAGGTGGTAGCCGGGGTACGGCGCGAGTCGCTCAGTTGCCACCGCAGATAGGGAAAGGCGGCCAGGACCGCTTGCACTTGCGTCAAAACGGTCCCCTCGTCCCAGTGGTAATGGGTTGAAGTCCCGCCGATCAAGAATAAACCTTGGTCTTGCCGCGGCCGCCCGGAGCTTTGAATCTCATTGAGCACGCCTCGGGTGGAGATCACGTTGGATCTTTCGCGGACCCCGTCGTGTTCCGGGATGAGGCAGAGATCAAACCAGGCGAGCGGCAGGCTTGGGCGCATCAACACCACCACGCGCCCGCCGCGGGCGCGCCGCGCCGCGAGCAAGGAGGAGTGGGTCGCATGCCCCGCGCCGACAATGAGATCCGGATCAGGCAACGACCGAGCAGCGGGGAAACGCTTGAACAGAAAATCGCCGATCGCTCTGAGGTTAGAACACGCCTCAAGCTCATGAGGCTCCACGGGCATTAAACGGCCGAGCGCCCGCACCAAGCCGTGGGTTTGATGCTCGTGCCCGGTTTTCCCGTCGCAAATACGCCAAACCACCACTCGACCTTCAGCGGCGATTGTCATCCCGCGAGGGGCCGCCTAGCGCTCGAGGAGCACGAAGTCGGTGCCGCAATAGGGGCATTTGGCCTTACCGGTGGCCTCGATCGGCAGATATACCCGGGGATGGGAATCCCACAGACTCATGCTCGGCAGGGGGCAGTGCACGGGCAGATCGCCTGGGGTGATCTCAACCAAGCGCCGGTCGTTCGGTGTATTCTGTCGCTCCGGCTCGATGCGAGCATCATTCATCGGGTTGTTTTAATCAGCGACGGGCGTGAGCCACTCGGGATGTTCCGTCCGGCGGCCATGCACCTGATCGAAAAACAGGGATTGCAAGCGCGCCGTAATGGGCCCGCGTTGCCCGGCGCCGATGCGCCGCCCGTCAAGCTCCCGGACCGGCGTAACCTCGGCGGCGGTGCCGGTAAAGAAGGCTTCGTCCGCGATATAGACCTCATCGCGCGTGATGCGCTTCTCCTGCACGCGCATCCCAAGCTCCCCGGCGAGCGTGATGATGCTGGCGCGGGTGATTCCCTCCAATGCGGAAGTCAAATCGGGCGTGTACAGGATGCCGTCACGCACTATGAAGAAATTCTCACCGCTGCCTTCCATCACGTAGCCCTCGACATCCAACAACAGTGCCTCGTCGTATCCGGCCTGCAAGGCCTCTTGCAGCGCCAGCATGGAATTCATGTAATTACCGTTGGCCTTGGCCTTACACATCGTGATATTGACGTGATGGCGGGTAAAGGACGAGGTCTTGATGCGGATCCCTTGCTCCTGACCCGCGGCGCCAAGATAAGGCCCCCAATGCCAGGCCGCCACCATAATATGAGTCTTCAGATTATCCGCACGCAAGCCCATCCCCTCCGAGCCGTAAAAACACAAGGGCCGGAGGTAGGCGCTCTCAAGGCTGTTGGCGCGCACGACTTCCCGGCACACTTGGGCCAAGGCCGCGCGCTCGTAGGGCATCGGCATCCCGAGGATATGCGCCGAACGAAACAAGCGTTCGATGTGCTCGCGCAGGCGGTAGATGGCTGTCCCCCGCTCGGTCTTATAGGCGCGTATGCCTTCAAATACCCCCATGCTGTAATGCAAGGTATGGGTGAGGACGTGCACCTTGGCCTCGCGCCAAGGCAACATCTCCCCGTCCATCCAGATGAGGCCGTCGCGATCAGCCATTGTCATCATCGTTTTCTCCCCGCATCGTCATGCCCCGACCACCCGGTGCCATGCCTCACCGACCCTGGCGCGCTGGGCGCTGAATTCCGTATTGTCGGCCAAGGCCGGCCGCTCCTGCAACGCCAAGGCGTGAAGCTTGGCGCGGTAAGCGAAATAAGCCTCTTGCAAAGCCCGGCAGTCCTCGTCCGATAACAGCCGCAGGCGCGATAAGCGTTCCAGCAAATGGCGATTGTCGGTGAAATCCAGAAGCTCCGCGTGCTGAGCGGACCAGCGTAAGACTGCGTATTGCACCATAAATTCGATGTCGGTGACACCACCCTGCCCGTGCTTGATATCGAAGACCCCGGGCGCATCACGGGACAGTTCCCGGCGCATCCGCTCGCGCATCTCCCGCACATCGTGCCGCAGCCGGTCCTCATCGCGAGGCCGGCCGAGGATGGCGCGCCGTAGGCGTACAAATTCACCTACGGTATTCGGATCGCCCGCGATTGCGCGCGCCCGTATGAGCGCTTGATGCTCCCAGGTCCACGCATGCGCTTGTTCGTACTCCCGATACGCATCGAGGCTGGTGACCAATAATCCCGCGGACCCGCTCGGCCGCAACCGGGTATCGACCTCATACGCCTTTCCGGCAGCCGTGGCCGTGGTTACCATGTGAATGATCCTCTGCCCCAGGCGGGTGAAGAATTCTTGGTGATGCACCGCCCCGCCGGTCTGCTGCGCATCGCCGCAGCTATCGTGTAAGAAGATTAGATCCAGGTCGGATCCGTAACCGAGCTCGATGCCGCCGAGCTTACCGTAGGCGATGATCGCAAAACCGGCCATGCGCCGCGCCGGGCCGTCTCCACACATCGGCTCACCGTAGCGTTGTGCCACGGCGTCCCGCGCGATTTCCAAGGCCGCCTGCAACACGGTCTCGGCGATCCCGGTTAGGTGATCACTGACCTTGCGCACGGGCAGCACTCCGGCAACGTCGGCCGCCGCGACGCGCAGGACCTGCGCATGCTTGAAATGCCGCAAAACCTCCATGGTTTGCTCGAGATCCCCGCGCGCGAAATGCGCTAACTGCCCGGCGAGATCCCGCTTCAAATCGCTCACCCGCGGCGGCGCATAGAGTGTGCGCGGATCGATGAGCTCATCGAGCAGTAGCGGTTGGCGGGCGATACGATTCGCGATCCAGGGGCTGGCCGCGCACAGGCGCACCAGTTGCTCGAGCGCGCCGGGATGCTCGTCGAGCAGAACCAGATAGACGCTGCGTTGCGCGATCGCCTCGACGATGGTCAATAGGCGTTCAGTCACCGTCGGCTGCTCGGCCACCCGCGCTATGGCCTCAAGGAGCTTCGGCAGGACCCGGTCCAGCCGCCCTTGATCGGTATTGCTGAGCCGCCTCACGCCCCCGCTTTTACTCAACTTCTCGATGCTTGCGAGGATCGAGGGCGGATCGCTGAACCCCGTGCCTTCCAACCAGCGTAATAGAGATGCGGTGTCGGCTATCCCCTGCCACGGCCGCGGCGCCAGCATGAGCGGCGGACCGTTGGCAGCGGGATCGTGCGGCCCGACCAAGAGCGCATTGAAATGGGTTTGGACGCGCCCCCGGCGCCGTGCGAGCACCGCATGAAAGCTCGGCCAATCGCTAAATCCCATTCCCAGGGCCACGCGCTGCCGGGTTATCTCCTCTCTCGGCAAGACATGAGTCTGCTGGTCCTCGACTTGCTGCAAGCGGTGTTCCGTCTGGCGCAAAAAGCGGTAAGCTTCGGTCAACTCGGCGACGGCGGGCGCGGGCAGATAGTTCAGGTTTCCGAGGGACTCGAGAACGGCCAGAATGCGGCGCTCGCGCAGCGCCGGCCGGTGTCCGCCGCGGATTAATTGAAAGGTTTGCCCGATGAACTCGATCTCGCGGATCCCGCCGCGCCCGAGTTTAATATTGTCCGCAAGCCCCTTGCGCTTCACCTCGCTATCGATTGATCGTTTCATGGCGCGTAAGGCCTCGATCGCGCCGAAATCGAGATAGCGGCGATAGACAAATGGTTTCAGCCGCTCCAGCAGAGCCGCGCCGGTCGGCTTATCCCCCGCGGCGATGCGGGCTTTGATCATGGCGTAGCGCTCCCAATCGCGCGCATGAGCCACGTAGTACGCCTCCATGGCGTCGAAGCTCAACACCAGCGGCCCGCCGTCGCCGAACGGCCGCAGGCGCATGTCCGCACGGAACACGAATCCATCCTCGGTAACTTCCGACAACACCTTGATCAAGGCTTGGCCCAGGCGGCTGAAAAATTCCTGGTTGGATATCGAGAGAGATCCGCCATGCGACTCCCCGGCGTGCGGATAAGCAAGGATAAGATCGACGTCCGAGGAAAAATTGAGCTCATGGGCGCCGAGCTTGCCCATCGCGATCACGACCAGGGACTGGGACGTCCCATCGGTATCCCGCGGGACGCCAAAGGTCTCCACTTGCCTTCGGTAAAGCCAGCCGAGCGCGCCGTCGAGCGCGGCATCGGCGAAGCGCGAGAGATCGCCCATCGTTTCATCGAGATCGGCGGCTGCGGTGATATCGCGCCAGGTGATGCGGACGAATTCGCGGTAACGCGCCTGGCGAAGAGCGCGCATGAGCGCCGCCTGGTCGGGCGCGCCGGCGACAGCACGCTTGATCCGTTCGGGATATTCTTGTTCGCCGAAACCGCGGTCGAGATCGCCGCTCTCAAGAAGCTGCGTGAGGCGCCTCGGATCCTTCGCGAAATAGTGCGCGACGAACGGACTGCACGCGCACACGCGGATGATGTTGTGCCGGTGCACCTCCTCAAGCACGGTGCCTGGCGGTGGTCTTGGGATTGCCTCAGCGAATTGGTCCCAATACCGCCTCGCCTCCGAAGCCAATTCCAGAGGCAACGCGGGGGCAGCGTGAGGGGACGCAGTCATCGGCCGAGTTTACCGTTTGCGCTTTCCCTTGCGCTGCTAACGTGAAAATTTCACAGCTCCTATGTGAAAAATATCACAAAAATCATACATCTTACATACGCCCCTCGCGCGTATACCGTCCAGGTAGCATGGATACCAACGTTCGAACTCAGGGATCGAGACGGTTTTGAGATGGAACCTGGTTGGTATAACGACGGGCACTGCCCTGGTTCTACGTGTGAGGGACTCGATTTATGAATCCGCTAGAGCTGATCCGTACTCCAACATGCTTCGAGGATCCCATTGGAACCGATCCGCTTTATTCCTACCGGCCAAAGCAGGTGCCGGGCCCGGCTAAAGGGCACGGCCTGGATCTCTCTCTGCGGGAAGGAGTACCAGCAGCCTATCCTAGTAAGGAATTGATGGGGGCTTCCCCCGCTTTCACGAAGCTTATGGCGATGGTGGGGTACGTCGCTGAAACGGACTCCGCGGTATTGTTGACTGGCGAAACCGGCACCGGGAAGGAACTGATCGCCCGCGCCATCCATTCTCTGAGCGGACGCCGGAGCAAGCCCTTGGTCACGCTCGATTGCACCACCCTGCCGGCAGGGCTGGCCGAAAGCGAATTGTTTGGGCACGAAAAAGGGGCCTTCACGGGGGCCCTGTCGCGCAGGCTCGGCCGCTTCGAGCTCGCCGATGGGGGAACGCTATTCCTGGACGAGATCGGGGATCTGCCGCTCGATCTCCAGGCGAAGCTCTTGCGGGTCCTGCAGGCGGGCGATTTCGAACGGGTCGGCGGTACCCGCACCCTCAGCGTAAATGTGCGCACGATCGCTGCCACTCACCGGGATCTGGCCGAGCTTTGCCGGCAGGGCCGGTTTCGCCCCGATCTTTTCTACCGCCTCCAAGTCTTCCCCATCCCGGTTCCGCCTTTGCGGCATCGCCAGGAGGATATTCCGCTGCTGGTCCGGCACTTCACCCGAACCTACGCCGCCAAGCTAGGCAAAAGGATCGCGACGGTCCCGGAGCGGACGATGGGCGTTCTATGCAGCTATGCGTGGCCCGGCAATATCCGCGAGCTTCAACACCTCATCGAGCGGGCGGTGATCCTCACCCAAGGAACCGAGCTCGCGCTTGCCGAAGGGTTTCATACCTTCACTATCAGCCCCGAGCCCCCACCGCTTGCTACGCTGGAAGCGGTCGAGCGGGCGCATATCCTCAAGGTCCTGGAAGCGACTGCCTGGCGCATCAGCGGCGGGCGAGGGGCAGCGCGAGTGCTTGGGCTGCCGCCCACTACCCTGCGATCCCGTATGGAGAAGCTTGGGATCACCAAGAAGCCTAAGAACTACGATATATCGTAACCCCTACGAAATACCGTTAGGCCAAGACTCTGTACATCTACCCAGATAGACCCGAAGCTTCACTAAAACCCCCATGAGAGCAGCCACTTAGCGCATGCTCTCGGGGTCTTTTTATTTCTGGCACCGGCGTTGCGCTGTAGCGGTTAGGCGGACGAGTGTCGCCGCGTATCGCTAAGTGGATGAGCTCGGTCGCAGGCGTTACCAGGAAGGACGGCCGTCCATGGCTGCCCTGTTTGAAAGAGGCTGCGCGCGCTGTCAGTTATAGGTTTCACCAAGGCTGCGCGCTCTGGCTCGACAGCCAGAATCCGGCACACGCTAATCAGTTACTTGAATGAGGTGATCAATGCGTTTCTATATGAAACTGGCTATTCCCATCTTCCTTCTCGCTGTTACACCGTCAACAGCACGTGCGTTGGATGTCACTCTCAGCGACGCCCTCGGAGCAACGGACAACATACAAGACAACGGCTTCGGCGACTCGAACCTGGCTCTGGGGGGTCATCGACTTTCGACAAGCGACCTTCCTCGGGCTAACCTTCCAGACGTACGGAAGAGTCGAAGAAATAATAGCCGGACAATCAGTCACACTGAGGATAACGGAGATCCCTGGTGTTATCCCGCAGGGGTACTATCAAAACAGCTCGCAGGCCAATCCAGGCGTATTCATGATTAGGGCGAATTCCTCGAACTTTGCCGCGATCGCCGCCGGTGCAAACTGGACGATCAACTACGTCGGCAGCTCATTTGACGGTAATTTTCCTGGGGCGCGTTTTCAGTGCCCTGGCAATGGAACAGTGACAATACCCGGCCATTTTGTCGACGGATCATTGAATGCCGGCACCGTTGCTCTGGGAACCGTTAACGGTCCACCCTTTGTCAACGCAGCGCCCGCGGGCTTCTCGTTGTCGCAGATGGGAGCTACGCCGGCGCCCGCCACATCCTTGCAGATCGACTGGACCCTAGATCCCGATCCTTGTGACGGCATACAACTGCCGGCGAGCATCGGGCTCATCATAACGGGCCAGATGGTCGAAGAGAAATACAAGTACTACTACTGGATCATAGGCGGCCTCGTCTTGATGCTGCTAGTCGGCTTTTGGTGGTTGCGCAAGCGCCGAAAGACGGGGTAGAAGGCACATAGACGTGCCGGCTGTTCGCTACCGAAGCAATCTATTTGAAACTAGATACGAAGGAGAGAAGTTATGACTAAACAAGAGACGTGTCGCGATCCGTGCAGAGTGTGCCGCCTGGTTATCTTGATCGGCACCGACGACGCGATTACTGGTGCGCGAACCTGGTCGATCGAGCGCGCGCGGGCGCTTGGGGGTTGCTTTCTGTTATGGGAAATAGAATCAGCATCCGCGCCATTCGTTCGAATATCAGTGCGAGATATTAGCGATGGAGTGTTAGGACCTGCTCAGGAGTTTCAGCGAAGGGGCATCAATCCCGAACGCAGATTCGGAGCAATTCATCCGGAGCTGGCCGACGGCAGGGGACGAATAGGCGAGCTGGTCATCTTCCATCATGGTTCCCAGGTCAAGGAAAAGAAAGTGGTCGACGCTCTTCAGGAGATTCTGGTTCAGCTTCGCCGGGTACCTGTTTGCCGACTTATATATTGGGCCTGCAACGCAGCGGTCGAACTGGATGTTAGGGAAGGAGCAGGCATTGATGTTTTGATGAAGGCATTCGGCGCGCTGGCCCAGCAGGAACCCTGCGGTTGCGACAATCCGGTTGAGCTGATACATCCAACGCCGGGCCGCTGCGCGATCACCCGCCCTGGAGTTCCATTGAGAATATTCACAGCCGATGGATTGGTGAGGCGTATCCGTTACGGATATCGACTGAGCGACGGTTCGTTGAGTCGAGATCCCGACCCAGGCGATCCGCAGCCGACTCGTGCTCCGCAGGATCGGGATGGCGCTACGGAATCGGGAAGCGTTCTTGGGGTACCGGTCGAGAGCGATCCGTCACTAGGGCAGTAGGCCGGCTTCAGCCGCGTGGCGTCTGGGGCGGGAGGAAGAACTCCTCCCCGGGTTTCGCTGCGCTCAACCCAGGCTACGCGCTCTCGTAGAGACATGCGCCGCCAACGGCTGGAAGCCGGATCGTCGCTGATCCAATATAGAGGCCGTCACAAGGAGGGAAGCGGCGTCAACGCGCGTAAGGCGGATATGGTAGGGCGGAAGCCCCTTGTGGGCGTTCCGCCGAACGGGTGGTGGCGATAAATTCCTGAAAATCAGACTGATGCTTGACCTCAGCTTTTCGTCAAAGGGCGGAGTGGTGCGAGCGGATGTTCGGGATTATATCATGTCCATGTCGCCCATGCCGCCGTGCCCGTGGCGTCCCGGCATCTTCCACCCCTCAAGATCCGCAGCCTTGTCGGCTGCTTCCCAACTTGCAAGCTCCGCAACCGGATTGCGAAGTGCCCGTACCTTTCACTTATTCACCATTGAACCTTTTCATAGATTGCCTCGACGGGCAGAGATAAGCCCACCGAGTGCAAGTGCACCGTGTCGCCTTCCGTGCACGTCTCAAGCTCCCATCCCTCCGACGTACGGCGGTAGACACGGATGTCGCGCGAATCCTGAGCGACCAAGACGTATTCCTGCAAGCGAGGGAGCGTTTGGTAAGCCACGCGTTTTTCCAGATTATCTCGTACCTCGGTCGAAGGCGATAGCACTTCAATAACAAGGAGCGGATACTCGCAGTAATAGTCGCGGGACTCGCGCGGGTCGCAAGTCACAACCAGATCGGGATAATAGAATGCTTCTCCTACCCGGACCTTCACATCTGAAATGAATACCTGGCAGGGTTGGTTCCGAAGATGAATATTCAGCGCGGTGTGCAGATTTCCCGCGATCTGGTTATGATTGCGGCTTGCGCCGACCATCGCGTACACCTGGCCGGAGATGTATTCATGCTTTATCTCGCTGTGTTGTTCCCCTTCCAAGTAGTCTTCAGGGCTTATCGGGGCCAACTTCTGAACAGTAGGCATGACGACGGTCTCTCTAGGATTAGCCACAAATCATAACACGGCAGCTGAAGAAATGGCCTTTCTTGGCTTGACGTTCCATGGGTATAGATCAGCAACCGCACTGATTTATCGGGGCTTTTTTGCGTTCGGGTAGCGTGAGCTAACAATTTGCGCAGCCTTGCTTGCGGGTTGCACCGTGCTCTATTCGGAAGAGCTGCAACCAGGGCAGAAGATCGACTCGCAACTGACGGTCGTCGACCCGTTTCGGTCGCGCACGCGCCGCATTTCTATCCCGACCGCAGTCGCTGTCGCGGTCTTAGCGGATTCAGTAACTTCGAAGTGGTGCGCGACCCTTCGACTACCGCAGGCGGCGAATGACGATTTGCGCCACAGGATTGCGCCAGTCGCGCTCGGCAGCGTTGAGATCTCCAATTCCGTGGATGCCAGCATGGATATGAACATAGCCCTCTTCGTCGCCCGTAGGCTTGCCACCGCCGCCAGGTCCACCGCACTCGACAAAGGAGGGCCCTGGAATGGAGGCGCAAAGCTCGTCGTTGCGCTCCGAGCCCGCATCATAGGCGACGGATGTGTGGGTCGCTACCTTCTGAACCCAAGGTCCCTTCACGCCATTTAAGGCAAAGAAACCATCGTTGGTTGGGATCAGCATTGACGCCACGCTCAGATGGTTAAAGGCGCCGCGCGTCTTAACTTTGATAGTCACGGATGCTCCTGGATTGAGCAGGGCGCTCGAGTTGGTGATATCCAGGACCTCTGGCATCCCGGTGAGCAGGCCGGTGAGCGGTGCTGTGTCCCCCTCCTCGGCCAAGATCGCGAGCTCTGGACTAGCCGGTTGTCCGCGCACAAAGAGCTTCACGCCAGCCTTGTGACTCGCTACCAGGATCGGCGTGAACTGTGCTGACCGCGGGTCAGATTGGTGATAGTGACTTCAAAGTGCTTTCCAAGGTCAAAAGCACGGGCCGGTAGACCGCTGGCCAACCCCCCAGCTAAAGCGATACTTAACACTAAGAGTTGTCGTTTCATTCTCTGCTCCTGACTAGGTCGTTGATAGAGAAAACCTTCCTCGCTTGACCACGCGGGAACGCGAGCCACGCAGCGACCGGCCGCGGCGAGGCCAGAAGGCGGCTACGGCCGCCGGTCGCTTTCCTACTCTCCTACCAACCCGCTGCCAGGGATCAATACGGCCCCGGTCCCTTGGTAAACGGCTTATACGGCAGGAAGGTATCGATGTCCGCGCCAGTCGGCTGCACCGCCACCTCGCGAGGCGTGCCGGTGCACGAAGCGGCGTTAGGGTTGTTAACGGTCAGCGTCGTCCAGAAGTCCTCCTGCACCAGATCGGGATCGACGAACAGCGTGCTCCCGGTCTGCTCGGGCCCCGTGAACCACCAGTCCGACCGGTCGTTAACCGGGTCGTTGCCTTCATTTTTTCCGAATTTACACCAGTTGACAACCGCGATGCGCACCCTCAATGTCGACACGCAATTATCCAGAATTACCGGCGCCGATACCCGGAACCGCGGCGTACCGAGCAAATTGGTTTTTAGTGCACCGCGTTTCCAATTGAGCGCTCGCACGTTTTCAAGGTCATCCGTCTCTTCCTCTTGTTTGGCAAAGGGATCATTATCTTGGATGCCGCCTACACCGAGGTCGACGAAATCATCGTCCTCGCTGACGATACCCATGGCCCCCGTCTCTATGACCTCACCGGTACTGAGGTCGGTCCACACAGCGACACCGAATGGAAACACCGCGGACTGTCCGCGCACCTTCAAGGGGGTGGGATCGTCGTGGCCGCTGCCGCAACCGTGCGTTATCGTGAAAGCGTTATAGCTCCTTTTCCCTGCCTCAGCCGCATCCTGAACGCCGGTGTGGCCAAAGACATTCGGCCCTACGGTGCACATCAAGGTCGTCAGCGAGCACATCGTCAGTCTTTTTATGTTTAAGCTTGGCATACATGGTCCCCGTCTTATGTATATGGATTCACAGCCCAGATATAGCTGGTTTCTACCAACTAAAAAGCACCCAGGAACAACTGGTCGTACATAGCTGCATCGACTCGCTGTTCCCTGCTAAAAAAATATCTCACTGAGCATCGCTTGTAAATGTGGCAAATTGTCGCACCCCTCTATCGACAGATCGTCAAGAAGGGGGTGCGACAATTTGTCGCATTTACACGCCGAACTGCGAGACATAAGATTGCAGCACGAGTGAACGTATGGACGGTTGCCACGGAAAAATAAGAACGAGAATGGAGCTAGGGCCCAGTGAAGATACGTCAATGCATGGTGCTTATTCGATGAGGTTACGCGCACGCGGATTAAGAACAGTCGGGCGGCGATCCGGTTTCCGGCTGCTATGGCTGGTGCCGGGATTGATGCTATGGAACAGCAGTGTTATTCCAGCGCCTCAAGCGCCGTTTCGGGCGTCATCGGATACGGGACTTTCCAAATCGGTGCATATCGATATCCATCGCGACATGATGACCTTGAATGTCACGCAGGCTTCTTGGAAAGAGGTTCTCGATGAATTCCGTAGAGAAACGGGGATACGCTTCCATCACACCGTTGCGCCCCAGGGCGTGGTAACGGTCTCCTGTCCTAGCATGACGTTCACGCGTGCGCTCGAGTGTCTATTGGGTCGTGACGCAGCGCTGATCCTGCGCTATCCCCCTCGAGGTGATGGGCCTAAGAGGAGTGCCCTGCCCACGGACGTATGGCTGCTGGGAGAGCCTGGGACCAGCCGCGAGCGCAGCTCGGTCGCCGTGCAATCACAACGGAAGGAGCCACAGCAGGTGATGAGTCGAGGTCCCGCGGCGGCACGCGGAGAACGGTTCGCCGCGCTCATGGACATGACCAATTCCGAGCATGCGGACGCACGCATGCAAGCGCTGGGCAGCCTTGCCGCGAGCAGCAAGCGTAACGATCCCGCCGTGCAAGAAACGTTTCGCGCGGCGCTGATGGACGGGGATGCGGGTGCGCGCGCACAGGGTGTTTACGCCTTGGCAAAAAATGGCGGAGCCGAGGCCGTGAATGTACTGCGCAGCGCCCTGGGCGATAGCGACGCTTCGGTGAGGCTGATGGCGGTGGACAGTGCCGGGACAGATGCGGAGGGCGCCGCACTGCTTCAAGACGCATTGGCTGACAGGGATGAGACGGTGCGCGTATTCGCTGCCATGAAACTGAAGGAGATAGAACATTCGGCGGGATCGGCGCGGTAGCGATGGGCGTCATACCGGCAGAACCGATCCTCACAGAGCCGTGCATCACCCGCCGTCCCCGACTGCTCGGTCGCGTACTGTAGCGGTGCCTGGGAGGGAGGCTCGTTTTTCTTTAAGCGGGCTATCCACTTTGCACAAGCAACCCACAAAGCGTGGGAGGACCGGAATCATGTGACCACCACATGTAGGGGGTAACGTGCCTCAAGTGGATAGCCCCCTTCTTTAATTTAAACGACTGAAGGAGATTAGTATGAAAATCGCATCTTGGAAAAATACTGTCATCACTATGAAAACCGCTTCGTTGAAAAACGCTTTCGTGACCGCATCGTTCCTGGTCGCTGTAGGACACACCGGTATTGCGTCGGCTCATTCTCAGGCGGGGGCATTGGGGTCCAAAGCGCGGGCAACCGATCAGTACCGGGTCACGTGTTCCACGGACGGTGGCGGGGCAACATACCGTCTCGCGATACGCGTGCGCGACGAAGATCCCGTGAAAAAGCCAATGGTGAGCGCTCAGGTTCGCAAAGGGGCCCTCGCCACGAATACCACGGATGCCAAAGATGGAAACGCCGCCTATAGTCCCAGGGTCCGCACGAACGGTGGCAACGGGGTGTACTACGTGACGGTCACTAAGACCAGAAAGGGCGCGGAGAGATACACGCTCGAATACCATTGCCAAACAGCAACCGGGGGTCATACCGGTACGGCAATCACCACGCTTCAGAATCAGTAGTTGAGGCGCTCCGGCGGTGACGCTCGCGCTTGGTCGCGCGCTGTACTTGGAATGGCGAAAGGCATGGCCAACGGCGAGGTCTTCCTGCCGCGCCGACGAGGTGGACGAGATGAATCGACAGATTACAGTTGTCTTATTCAGCACACTGGCAGTGATACTTCATCCGTACGCCAACGCCTTCGAGGCGGGTCAGGCGGCGCCCAACTGTTCATTGACGCCGGTCGGCGATGGACAGCGCTATGACATGCGGCAACTCCGCGGCAAGGTTGTTTATGTCGATTTTTGGGCCTCCTGGTGTGCGCCCTGCGCACAGTCCTTTCGGTTCTTGAACGATCTGGACAGCGAATTGCGGGGGCAGGGTTTGCACGTTCTGGGGATCAACTTGGATGAGAAACCCGACGATGCGAAGGCCTTTCTTGAAAAACACCCGGCCAGCTTCACCGTCGCTGTCGATGCGGACGGGCAGTGTCCCCGAGACTTCGGCGTCCAAGCGATGCCGTCGTCCTATCTGGTGGACCGCCAGGGTATCATTCGCCACGTGCACCTGGGCTTTCGGCGCGGAGAGGCTGCGCAGCTCCGTGGGCTGGTGGAACAGTTGTTGGCGGAGCGTCCCGAGGGCGGATAGCACCGCTCGGTCGCTTCGACGAAAAGCGCTATATGAAAAAATCCAACTGGGCGCTGACGGCGCTTCTACTTGGGCTGGCTATCGGGCTACCGGGCTGCGCGCCGGTAGCCCCGTGGGAACGCGGCAATCTCGCCAAGCCGCACATGGCCTTGGAACCCAACCCCGCGTTGCGCGCCTTACGCAAGCACACCTATATGAGCCGCGAGGCTGCGTTGGCGAGTGGCACCGCCGCCGGTGGCGGCTGTGGCTGTTACTAGTCTGCGCGGCGCTTTTCGGCGCCTCGCAGTGCGTCTTTTACCGCGTCGCTTCGGGCGGCGGTTGGCCACCGGGCCGGAATCGGCGATGGAGGCAAGCCCTTCCTCGCGAGCGCTGACGGCCGCCGCCCTGGCCTTGCCTGGCCTTGCTCCCTCACCTGCTCATGCCGCCGAGGGTGACGATTTCAGCTTCCAGTATGGCCGCTACCAAGAGGGTGAGCGTAACCTCTTTGGCGTTGAGAGCAAATTCGATCCTCTCGTGGTGGACAGCCTCCATGGCAGCGCTAGCCTCACGCTCTTCGATCGGCTGAAGTTTTTCGCCAGCTATGTCCAGGACACCTGGTCGGGCGCCACGCCGATCGCCACCGCGCCGCAGGCGCTCAGGGCCGGCTTTGCTTGTTCCGGAGGGAATTGTCCCACATCCCCGGATGGGGTCTCCGGGGCGACACCTTTCATCAATGGTGATCTGTTCCTCGACTCGGAATTAAACCCGCTCGCCGAACGCACGGATGAGTTTGGCTCCCCCCTCTTCGATGAGGAAGGTAACCAGCTTTTTCAACGAAACGGGCAGTTGGTGCATACGCTTTCTTCCGCCTCACCCGAGACCCGCAAGCAGGGGGATTTCGGGCTGAGCTACGAGTGGAACGAGGCGGCGCTGGATGTGGGCGGCGGAATTTCCCTGGAAAGGGACTATGAATCGCGGTGGGGCAGCCTGGGCGGGCGCTGGGACCTCAACCAGAAGCGTACCACCTTGAACCTGGGCTTGAGTTACACCGCCAGCGACACCGAGGCTATACTCGATCACGATGCTCTTCCCTACATCGATACCTCCGCATACACGGACCAGATTGACATTAGCCCGGTGCCCAACACGACGTTGCAGATTAATACCCTGGAGGGCGATCGACAGGATTGGGCTACGCGTTTCGGCCTGACGCAGGTCCTGACCAAGGACTCGCTCATCGAGACCAGCCTCGGTTATACCCGCAGCACGGGGTTTCTGGAGAACCCCTATAAGGTAGTGCAGGTCGCTTTCATCGATCCCGAGCAACAGTTCCTGGCGCCTCCCGGTGGTTTTTACGGGCAAGTTCACGCCCTCCTGGAACAGCGGCCCGATACGCGTAATCAGTGGACCTGGGACGCGCGCTATGTGCAGTATGTCGAACCATTGAATGCGGCCCTGCATCTAGGTTACCGCTTCTATCACGATGACTGGGGGATCGACGCCCACGCCTTCGAGTCGAGCTGGGGCCAACCGGTGGGTGGCGGCTGGACGATCACGCCCAGGGTTCGGTATTACTCGCAAGGGGCCGCCGACTTCTACCAGCCGTTTCTCATCTCCAGGCAAGCGTTCTCCACAGTAGTGATTGATGAAGAGACGGGAGAGGTCATCGAAGAAATACCTTTCGATCCGAATAGGCTTCCGGCAAACTTTTCCAGCGACCACCGCCTGTCGGGCTATGGCGCCTTGAGCGGCGGCCTGACGGTGAGCAAGGAGTTCGCCAGTGGTGTCAGTCTCGAGGCCGGTTTTGAGTATTACACCCATGAGGGCGAGCTCAAGCTGGGCGGAGGCGCTGAGGGCGACTACGCCGATTTCAGCTACTACCAAGTCAATGCGGCGTTGAATGTCAGCCTTGACGCGGCGTTGCCATCGGCCGGCGGCGGCCATGATAGCCACGCGCACGGCCATGCACATGGACAGGCGCCGGCGGGCGTGATGCTCGACCACATGCTGCCCGAGGCCGGCGACTTCATGGTCGGATACCGCTACATGTACCACCGCCAGTCCGGTGACATCCTGCGCGGTTCGGACCCAGTCGGCGATGCCGTCATCGCCAACGATGGCTGTGGCGCCGTGCCATGCAAAGTGAAGCCCGTCGAGCACACCATGCACATGCACCTGATCGACATCATGTACGCCCCGACCGACTGGCTGAACCTGATGCTCATGCCGCAGTTCGTGGACATGGAGATGTCGCAGCAGGCTCTCGAAGGCGCAGAGCTCGACAGCAGCGAACAGCACCATGTGATCCACACCGAAGCCACGGGCGGCATCGGTGACACGTCCCTGTATGCGCTCTTCAAGCTGTTGGATGTCCAGGGGCATCACCTGCACCTGGGACTGGGCGTGAGCGCGCCGACCGGCTCCGTAGACGAGGAGCTCAGACGCAGCCATCAAACCGACCAAGGTTTTATACACTACGGCATGCAACTCGGCAGCGGAACCTGGGATCTGCTGCCGAACCTCACCTACACGGGCGCGCGGGGGCGCTGGTCGTGGGGGGGACAAGTGAGCGGCATCCATCGGCTCGAGGACGAGAACGAGTCGGGCTATGCATTGGGCGATCAGTTCCAGGCCACCGCCTGGGGAAGCGTCGGCCTGCTCGACTGGCTCGCCGCTTCGGTGCGCGGCGTTTACACGACCCAAGGGGAGATCACGGGCGAGTTTAACGACGTGCACTCGACAGTGAGCCCGGTGGACTTCCCGCAGAACTACGGCGGGCGGTTCTGGGACGTGGGCTTCGGGCTCAGCGCCGAGGTTCCGATCGCGGGGCTCAAGGAAAACCGTTTGAGCTTCGAGTGGCTTCACCC
>JBOIDF010000062.1:19629-22351 GCA_050740455.1 Gammaproteobacteria bacterium
ATCGGAGATCAATCGTGTAGCAGCCCGTGGGGGAAGCATCTCCGTAGACAAAGAGACTGCGGGGCTGCTCAATTACGCCGCGACCTGCTATCACGAGAGCGATGGGCTCTTCGACATTACCTCCGGTATATTGCGCCGCGCGTGGCGCTTTGATCGGGGCGAGCTGCCGGACGGGGCACAGATCCAAGGCCTACTCGACAGGGTCGGGTGGCACCGGCTCCGTTGGGTGCCTCCGGCCGTCGAATTTCCAACCCCGGGTATGGAGATTGATTTCGGCGGCGTGGTCAAGGAATACGCCGTCGACCGGGCGGCAACGCTCTGCTGGGAGGCCGGCGCGCGGTCCGGCCACGTCAATTTAGGCGGTGACATCAAAGTCATCGGGCCGCGACCGGATGGCAGCCCGTGGCGGATCGGCATACGCCATCCCCGCCGCCCGGGGGCTCTCATACAAACGGTCTCATTACACCGCGGCGGACTTGCCAGCAGCGGCGACTACGAGCGTTGCATCATGCTGGACGGTGTGCGTTACGGTCATATCCTCAACCCGAAAACCGGTTGGCCGGTGCGCCACTTGGCGTCGGTCAGCGTAGTCGGAGATCTGTGTCTCATCGCGGGCAGCGCCTCGACAATTGCCATGCTCAAGGAGGCTGCCGGCCCGGCATGGCTGGCGGATATGGGTCTGCCCCATTTCTGGGTAGACGTGCACGGTGAAGCCGGTGGCTCGCTCGCGGCGCCGGCCATCACGGAAGAGGCCGTCGTGGCATACGGCGGCGCACAAAATGGCCCGGCCTTCGCGGTGCTCAATGAATCGTGAAGGGCGGGCGAGCCTTTCCGATCAAGAACGCACATGTCCTACGTACCACTGCACCTCTACGAACGTGCCGGGCTTTATCTGACCGTGTTCCTGACCGGAGCCGCGGTGATGGTGATCGAGCTTCTGGGTACGCGCTTGATCGCCCCGTTCTACGGCGTGAGCCTGTATGTTTGGTCGTCTCTGATTTCCGTGGCGTTGATCGCGCTCGCCGCGGGCTACTTTGCCGGAGGCCGGTGGGCCGACCGGGCGAAACGAACCGGACTTTCACTCGTTATTTCACTGGCCGCCCTGTTTATACTCTTAATCCCGTGGGTCACCCGGCCCGTTTTGTTGGCGACCGACCCGCTAGGCCTGCGCGTGGGTGCCTTCGTGAGCGCGCTGGTGTTGTTCTCGCCCAGTCTGACCATGCTAGGAATGGTCGGACCCTATGCCATTAAGCTGTCGACGTCACGGTTGGACGGTGTTGGCACCAGCGCCGGCTCGATCTATGCCGTCAGCACGCTCGGGAGCGTTGCTGGCACCTTGCTGTTGGGCTTCTTTCTATTTCCCTTGGTGGGATCACGTGAGATCCTCATCGGTCTGGGTTTAGCTCTGTTCGCGCTAGCCGTGGCCGTGGCGACCTATGAGCAAAAGCGCTTGGGGCGAACCGCCGCCGTGCTGCCGTGTGTGCTCGTGGCCGCGATCGGGATCGGCTTGCTGCCCCAAGCCATCGGCGCGGGGCGCGCTTACAACGGCGGGGACACTGTTCAAATCCGCGCCGAGCGGGAAAGCCTGTACGGCTGGGTGCGGGTGATTGATCAAAGAGAACGCGATCTCCGTCTCCTCATGTCGGATGCCTCGACGATAGGCGCCGCCAGCATATCGAGTGGCGAGAACCGGCTCACCTACCAGGAGATCGTTCATTTGCTCCCGGCCTTGGCGCCCGACATTGACTCGCGCCTTGCTCATTGGCCAGGGCGCGGGCCATATGGCAACGGCGCTGCGTGACCGCTACGGCATCGTGACCGACACCTTGGAGATCGATCCAGCCGTGGCGAGCGCCGCGTCCGAATACTTTGGGTTTAAACCCACGGGCCAAGCCATCGTGGGTGACGCACGTTATGAAATCCGTCGCTTGACCGGCCCTTACGACTTGATCATCCATGATTGCTTCACCGGAGGATCGGAACCGGCGCACCTCTTGACCGTCGAGACTTTGTCTCAATTGCGCGGGCTATTGTCAGACCATGGCATCCTCGCCCTCAATTTCGTGGCCTTTTCGCGGGGCGGCCACAATGCCGCCCTAGCGTCCGTCGGGCGGACCATCGCGCAGGTGTTTCCCCATCACTCGGTCTTTATTTCCGAACCTGGCGAGGATTTTAACGATTTCATCTTTCTCGCGGCCGGCCGACCCATCGACCTCGACTCCCCGGCACTCCGAGCAGAGCAAGCAGCGTGGCTGAAGGACCGGATCGTCGCGGTGAACGAGACCCAAGGTGTGGCTCTGACGGACGATTTCAATCCCCTCGAACAGCTGCAAACCCGCAAGGCCGAATATTATCGGCAGGTCATGGTCGACTGGTACGGTACCGATCTGTTGGTTCGTTGAGCATGGCGCCATCAGAACGCGCTCTGGCAGGCAACCTATCGTAGTGGAAGATTCGAGTGTTCTTTAGGTTTAGCCTGGACACTCGTCCTTACCCCCGCGCTTTATGGCCGCGCCTCCGGCGCGGCCTTTCTTTCCATCTCCGCTTTGCGATATTCGCATCTTTTTTCCTCACGCCCAGGCTGCTTTGTCCTTCACTCAGCTTCTACACCGCTCCAAAGATAGTTTCGTATTAT
Source organism: Gammaproteobacteria bacterium (assembly GCA_050740455.1). GTDB lineage: Bacteria > Pseudomonadota > Gammaproteobacteria > JACCXJ01 > JACCXJ01 > USCg-Taylor. The sequence continues at coordinate 22,265 of JBOIDF010000062.1, forward strand.
CATAGCGTTACGGCAGTGCGCAACGAGCGTGGCACTACGGATGCGGGGGATCGGGGATCAGCGAGCCTGTGTCGGAGCGACCTCCCG
>JBOIDF010000063.1:0-22005 GCA_050740455.1 Gammaproteobacteria bacterium
CGTACGGCGCACCGCTCAACACGCTGACTTCGCCGGATCGAGCGCGATGCCGCTTACCGCGGCGCGAGCGCTCCAGGATCTGTGCCCGTTCGTACTCGGCGATCATCCCTTGGAACTGCACGAGCAGCCGATCCTCGGCACTCGTGCCCTGGGGTGCCTTCACAAAGAGCGTCTCGACCCCGTGCCGAGCGAACTCCTCGATCAGCAGCACTTGGTACGCATATTTGCGGCTCAGACGATCGGGGGCATAGGCGAGCACGGCCTGGCCTTCGGCGGCCAGATCCCGTACCCGCTCGAGCCCCGGCCGCTCGAGCGTCGCACCAAGGCGCGCGCCACAATTGTTCCAATGGTCAGGCCGCTGCTTCTCGCATACGCGCGCAACAAGCGGATTGTGGTCGGTGGGAGCTTGAGCGTGATCGGCACCGTTGCCTCGATGACCTCGACGGGTCGCTCGAGCCGTGCTGCTTCCTCGAGGTACCGATAGGCCTGACGCAGTGACAGACCGAACTGGCGCGACAGGTTCTGTGCCGCCTCGGGTAGTGCAAGCTTGCGCTCGATCAGGTGGTGTGCGGCGTTCAACTGCCGTGCCTTGTCCGCTTTGGTCGATCGCGACATATGTCAATAAACATATTACCTCTTGAGACGAAGATCAAGCACCGAAGCGCCGCGCCAGCCCGTTACTACACGTTCAAACTGAAAGTTACCTTTTGCGTTCTGGGAGTAATGACCCCGATGCTGAGAAATCCCAAAGAGCCATGGAGGCAATGCTTCAAATGAAGAAGATCGACATTGATGAAAAGGGGGTCTCCACTTAGCTGCAGTGACTACAAGATATTGGGGTCAGGGCTTGGGCAATGATGTCCTTTTGAAGCGGAAAGTGAACTCACTACAGCTAAGTGGAGACCCCTTTGATGAATTAAAGCGGGCGTATGCTGGATAGCGTATAGCGAGGCCGCATGACCACGCGCTGCATTGTCTCGGTATCTACCCCGTCCAGCCGAGGCCCGAGGCGATGCAGTTGATCGAAAGCAGTAAGGGCACGAGCTCCCGGCGGCGCTCTCGCTCGGATTTCTTGGCGCCGCGGAACCGCTGAATCAGCCGCACTTGTTCGTGGCCGACTTGGTCGATGATCACAAGCCTTCGCGCGAGCCGCCGGCGAAAGCGGGGAAAGCGGACGCAGAGATCCGGCGCGCCGCTTACGCGATGTACCATCGCGACAGTGCGCTCGAACTCCTCCTTGACCATGGCATAGATCTCCTCGCGCACCTCCGCGCTCGGGATCAGCTCGGCGTATTCACGGGCGATGCTCAAGCTCACTTGCGGGAGGGTCTTTTCAACCTCGTCGATGATAAGCCGGAACAGCCGCGCGTGATGGAACATGCGTTTTAACAGCGCTTGGCCTTCGGCGCCCCGCACGTCAAGAAAATTCTTGATGCCGCTTCCGACCCCGTACCATCCGGGGATCATGTGGCGATTCTGCGTCCATGCGAATACCCACGGAATGGCGCGCAGATCATTCAAGGTCTTGGCGCCGAAGCGCCGCGCGGGACGCGAGCCGATGTTCAAGAGCACCAATTCATCGACCGGGCTTGCGGCCTGGTAGTATTCCACGAGTCCCGGATGCTCGGCCAGGCGCCGGTAGGCGGCGTAGGCAGCCCCCGACAGGGCCTCCATGGCTTCATCAATCTCGGCGTCGGGTTGCAGCTCCCGCTCGTGCTCGGATTTCAGCGTATGTTCCAGCACGCTCGCTGCGAGCAGCTCCATTTGATACAAGGCCGTGCCGCGGTTCGCGTACTTGAAGGAAACCACCTCGCCCTGTTCGGTCATCCGCAGGCGTCCGTCGATGGAGCCGGGCGGTTGCGACGCGATGGCATGCCCGGTCGGGACACCCCCCCGGCTCACCGAACCCCCGCGGCCATGAAAGAACGAGACCGCGATCCCCGCCTCGGCGCCGATCCGGGTAAGGCGCGATTGGGCCCGGCCGAGCTCCCAGTTGGAGGTGAAAAAACCGCCGTCCTTGTTGGAATCGGAATACCCGATCATCACCTCTTGCACCCCGCCCTGCGCCCGGACGGAGCGCCGCACCACCGGCGCCGCCAGCAATACTTTCATGATCCCCGGTGCGCGCTTGAGGTCCTCGATGGTCTCGAACAAGGGCACGATGGGCAGCGTGCAGTGCTCCACGCCCTCGGGATCGGCGAACAATCCGGCGTATTTCGCAAGCAGATAGACGCCCAGGATATCCGCCACCGAACGCGTCATGCTTAAGATCACATGACCGAACGCATCGCGATCCACTTCCCGCCGCATCAACGGCACCATGCGCAGCATGCCGAGCGTCGCTTCCGTTTGTGGATTGAGGCCTTCGAACTCGGCCGGATGGTCGAGCGGCCGGGCAAGCTCATCGTGAAGCCACTGATTCCAGGACGCCGACCCGATCTCGGGCGACTCGGCGCCGTGCTGAGCTTGCCACAGCGCCGACAGTGCCTTGGTCATCACGGTCGAATTCTCGCGCAGATCCAAGCGCACCGTCCGGAACCGGAACACCTCGACCTCCCGCCTGAGTGGACACACGAGGCTCTTCGCCAAGCTCTCGCAACGAGCGTCCATGAGCGCACGTTCCATGGTTTTGAGGTCGTCGATGAGATCGTCCGCGCTGGCGTAACGGGGATCGGCGTTCCCGGCGGCGGGCGCCGCAAGCGTGCCTTCGAGCTTACGCAGCATGCAGGCGGCGAATTGCCGGAACACCTCGCCCGGGTTGCGGCGCGTGATCACCGCTTGGTCCTCAAACTGCGCCAAGGTCGTGTTCAAAGCGGTTTCGAAAAAGCGCGGAACCGGGACGGCATGAGCGGCGATGCTCAGGACCCGCGCCAGATGACTCAAGCGGCTCCGGTAGCGGTGGAGACTCGCCCGGCGGTTGCTGAGCAGGGTATCGCGGGTCACTTCGTTGGTGACCAAGGGATTGCCGTCGCGGTCACCCCCGATCCACGAACCGAATTTAAGCAAGGCCGGGGCCGCGAAGCCCGCGCCTCCGTATGATTGCTCGAGCGCGCGATCGAGTTTCTCCATCACCTCCGGCACGCGTTCAAACAGCACCTCATCGAAAAAGTGCAGTCCCCACGCGACTTCCTGATCCACCGTCGGCTTTTCGAGCCGCAGCTCGCCGGTCAACCAGAGGAGCTCGATTTCGTTGCGCAGCTTTCCGATCCGATTCTCGCGCTCCCGAGGGGTCCAGCGCGGCGTTTCCAACTCCACCAGCAAGAGATAGATCCGTCGGTGAATTTCGAGCACGGTGACCCGCTTGGCCTCGGTGGGATGGGCGGTGAGCACCGGCTGGATGCGGGCCCGCTCCAAGACGGTCTGAATGACAGCCGGCGCGATCCCGGCGCGTTTTGCCTCGGCGAGAACGAACGCGAAGGTACCCGGAACATGCTCCGCCCCGCGCTCGGCCTCGGTCTCACGCAAGCGGCGCATCGTGGCGTTCTGTTCCACGAGCGTGACGAGCTGGAACCAGATCCCCCAGGCCTGCAGCGTCCGTAAAAGAAGCTCGGGCGCGCTATTCAAGAGCAACGCGCGCCCGCGCAGCACCGCCTCCACCTCCGGGTGGCGTGTGCGCACGACCTCGCACAACAGATCGAAAAGAAGATCGAGGAGATCTTGGGTGTAGGCGGCACCCGCCCCCTCGCCGATCTTATTTCGCTTGCGTGCTTGGCGCCGTTTCTCGCTCACACCACCCGATCACGCGGTGGTTTCCCGGCGAAGAAGGCCTCGAGGTTTTCCAGCACCCGCATCCCCATGGCGACCCGGGTCTCGCGGGTCGCGCTCCCGAGGTGCGGGAACAGGACGACGTTTTCCAGGGTGAGCAATTCTTCGGTGACACGCGGTTCGCTTTCGTAGACGTCGAGACCGGCCCCGGCGATGGTCCCGCCTTTAAGTCCCGCGGCCAAGGCCTGTTCGTCGACGACATCACCGCGTGCGGTGTTGATCAAGAACGCCGTGGGTTTCATCCGTTTCAAGCGCTCGGCATTGATGAGGTGCCGTGTCTCCTGTCCGCCCGGACAGTGAAGCGAGACGAAATCCGCCTGTGCGAGGACCTCCTCGAGCGTGCCGCATTGAGTCGCCTTTACCGCGTCCGCGGCCTCCTTGGGTGGCGGGTAGGGATCATAGAAGAGGATCTTCATCCCGAAGCCGTGGTGTGCGCGCGCGGCGACCGCCCGGGCGATGCGACCGAAACCGATCAATCCGAGTGTCTTTCCGGTGATCTTGCTGGCGATCATGTGCGTCGGCCGCCAGCCGGTCCACGCTTTCGTCCGCACGTGGCGCTCGCCCTCCCCGGCCCGGCGCGCGATCATGAGTAGCAAGGTCATCGCGAGATCGGCGGTGCAGTCCGTCAGCACCTCCGGCGTATTCGTCACTACCAGACCCCGCCCCTTGGCGGCCGCGATATCGATATGGTTAAAACCCACGCCGAAGTTGCCGAGGATCTTGGTTTTGAGCGGCTCGGTGCTTAGCACCTCGGCCGTGATTCCATCCGACACCGTGGGCAGGAGCGCGTCGGCGGCGCGCAGCGCGTCTTGAAGCTCGGCGCCCGTCATGGGCCTGTCGTCGGTATTCAATTGGACGTCGTAAAGTACCTTGAGCCGCGCTTCGACCTCCGCCGGCCAGCGGCGCGTCACGATGACTTTTAGTTTGCTCATGTCTTAAGGCTTCGCGTCAGCTCACGTTCCTGAGTACCTGGGCCATCATCGAGCCGAGGTCGGCCGGGCTCGGGGCGACGGTCACGCCGCATTCCTGGAGGATCTCTACCTTCTCGGCGGCGCTCTCGCCGAAGGCCGAGATGATGGCCCCCGCGTGCCCCATGCGGCGGCCCTTGGGCGCGGTCAGCCCGGCGATATAGCCGACCACGGGTTTGCTCATGTGGTCCTTCACGAAATGCGCTGCCTCGGCTTCTTGCGGACCGCCGATCTCGCCGATCATCATGATGGCCTTGGTCCCGGGGTCCTCCTGAAAGAGCTCCAAAATGTCTTTGAAGGAGCTGCCGTTGATCGGATCGCCGCCGATCCCGACGCTGGTGGTCACGCCGATCCCCAGGGCCTTCATCTGCGAGGCAGCCTCGTAACCGAGCGTGCCCGAGCGCCCGACGATACCCACGATGCCTTTCATATAGATGTGTCCCGGCATGATCCCCATCATGGCCTTGCCCGGGCTAATGGTCCCGGCGCAATTCGGACCCGTGAGCCGCATCCGGTTTTCGGCCCGGTAGCGGCGCATGTAACGCTTCACCCGGATCATGTCCTGGGAGGGGATCCCATCGGTGATCGCGACGCAATAGCGAATGCCGGCGTCGGCCGCCTCCATGATCGAATCGGCGGCGAAGGGCGCCGGAACGAAGATGATACTCGCTTGGGCTCCCGTCGCGTCCGCCGCCTCCTTGACCGTGTTGAACACCGGCCGGCCGAGGTGCGTGGCGCCCCCCTTTCCGGGCGTGACGCCCCCGACCACGTTGGTGCCGTATTCCATCATCTCCTTCGCGTGGAAGGTCCCGATCTGGCCCGTGAATCCCTGGACGATGACCGCTGTTTTTTCGTCGATCAAAATGCTCATGTCACTCTCCCGCGTTACGCCTTCCCGGTCGCTTGCTTCCAGGCGGCGACAGCTTTGTCGGCCGCATCCGCTAAGGTCTCGGCCATGATGATCGGCAGGCCGCTGGCTTTCAATATCTTGCGGCCTTCCTCGACATTGGTGCCGGATAGGCGCACCACGAGCGGGATCTTCAATTCGGTCTTCTTGACCGCCTGGACCACGCCCTCGGCCACCCAGTCACAGCGATTGATGCCGGCGAAGATATTGACCAGGATCGCCTGCACCTTGTCATCGGAAAGCACCAGATTGAATGCCTTGGCGGTCCGCTCCGGGGATGCGCCCCCGCCGATGTCCAGGAAATTCGCGGGCTCGCCCCCGGCATGCTTGATCATGTCCATGGTCGCCATCGCGAGCCCCGCCCCGTTGATGATGCAGCCGATGTTTCCATCGAGCCCGACGTAGCTCAAGCCGCGATCCGCGGCCGCCATCTCGCGAGGATCTTCTTGCGACTTGTCGCGTAGCTCGGAGACACTGGCGTGCCGGAACAGCGCGTTGTCGTCAAAGGCCATCTTGGCATCGAGCGCGAGCAGGCGCCCATCCTTCGTCACCACCAAGGGATTGATCTCCGCCATCGTGGCGTCGAGATCCCGAAAGGCACGATAACAGCCTTGGATGGTCGTCACCACCTGGCTAACCATCGCCGCGGGCAGCCCCAGCCCGAACGCGATCTCCCGGCACTGAAAGTCCTGCATGCCGACCGCGGGTTCCACCGATTGGCGCAGGATGGACTGCGGTCTCTTGAGCGCGATCTCTTCGATTTCCATACCGCCTTCGCCGGAGGCCACGACCATCACCCGCTCCGACTGGCGGTCGAGCACGAAGCCGAGATAAATCTCGCGTTCGATACGGGTCGCCGCCTCGATATATAAGCGATGGACCACCTTCCCGCGCGGACCGGTCTGGTGGGTGACCAGGCGCCTGCCGAGGAGATCGTCCGCAGTCTCCCAAATCTCGTGGTCATTGGAGCACACCTTGATGCCGCCTGCTTTGCCGCGCGCCCCGGAATGGATCTGGGCTTTGACCACCCATTTCTCACCGCCGATTTCTTTCGCGCGGTAGACCGCCTGCTCGGGGCTGTAGGCTAGCCCTCCGGCAGGGATCGTGACCCCAAAGTCTTTCAGGATCTCTTTCGCTTGATATTCATGAATGTCCATCGGAAACAAACCTCGCTACTTTTTCTTCGACTTGGCCGTGGGCTTGGTCCGCTGCCGGGCTTGGATAGCCTTGTCGATATTGACGATGTTCTCCGCCATGCGCGCCGAGGCGGCGTCGATCATCCTGCCGTCGAGCACCGCGGCGCCTTTGCCGGCCTTCGCCGCTTCCTTCAAGGCGGCCAACATGCGCTTGGCGCGCGTGACCTCTTTCTCGGGCGGCGACATGACCTCATTGGCGAGCGCGACCTGACTCGGGTGGATTGCCCACTTGCCTTCATAGCCGAGCGCCGCGGCGCGCCGCGCGCCGAGCCTGTACCCTTCGGGATCGTTGAAATCGCCGAAGGGCCCATCGATCGCCCGCAGCCCATAAGCCCGGCAGGCGACCACCATGCGCGACAAGGCCGCGTGCCATTGATCGCCCGGATAATCGGGATTCAGTCCCCCGATGTTGACGGTACGCGCGCGGCAACTGGCGGCGTAATCCGCCACCCCGAAGTGCAAAGCCTCGAGCCGCCGGCAGCACGCCGCGATGGCCTCGACATTGGCCATGCCGAGCGCCGTCTCGATCAGCGCCTCGAGGCCGATGCGGTGCTTGATGCCTTTGGCGATCTCGATTTGCGTGACCATTGCGTCCACCATGTAGATGTCAGCGGGCACCCCGGCCTTAGGGATGAGAATGGTATCGAGCTTGTGTCCGGCCTGCTCGACGATATCAACGACATCGCGATACATATAATGGGTGTCGATACCGTTGATGCGTACTGAAACGGTCTTAGCGCTCCAGTCGATATCGTTAAGCGCGGCAATGATATTTTTTCGCGCCCGCTCCTTATCATCGGGCGCGACAGCGTCCTCGACATCGAGAAAGACAAAGTCCGCCTCGCTCTGGGCCGCCTTCTCGATCATGCCCGGGTTCGAGCCCGGTACCGCCAGCTCGCTGCGTTGCACGCGCTGGCGCGCTGGTTCATATCGTGTGTGACTCATAGACTTCGCCTACCTCGTCTCCTTAGTCTTGCCTAGGATCAGGAACCGGTAACTACTTCACCGGCTTCAGGCTCTTGATGTCCTTGGCCGTCTTGCGCAGATACTCCTGAGCCGCCGCGACCCCGCTGCCGAGCTGGATCGGGATCCCAAGGTCCTTCATGGCCATCTCGGCGCCGGTGATCGGCGTGAGGATCATGAGCTCGTTGAGATCGCCCAGATGACCGATGCGGAACGCCTTACCCGCAATCTTGGCGAGACTCACGCTCAGCGCCAGGTTAAACCGCCGGTAGGCATGCCGGACCACTTCGTTGCCGTCGAACCCGGTGGGCACGTAGATAGCGCTCACGGTATCGGAATGCCACTTCGGTTCCTTCGCCACCAGCTTGAGACCCCATGCCGCGACCGCGCGGCGTACCGCTTCGGCCATGCGACGATGGCGCGCGAACACTTTGTTCAAGCCTTCTTCGAGCAGCATGTCCACCGACGCCCGCAGGCCGCGCAACATGATCGTCGCCGGCGTGTAGGGGAAGAAGCCGTTGGCGTTGGCCTTGATCATGTCCTCGATATCGAAAAAACACCGCGGGCACTTGGCGCTCAAGCGGGCCTTCAAGGCTTTCTCGCTGAAACACAGGATGGCGAGGCCGGTCGGCAACATGAAGCCCTTCTGCGATCCGGAGACGGCCACATCCACGCCCCATTCGTCCATGCGGAAATCGATGCTCGCGATCGAGCTGACCCCATCGACGATGAGCAGGGCCGGGTGCTTTGCCTCATCGAGCCCCTTGCGCACCCCGGCTACGTCGCTGGTGACGCCGGTCGCGGTTTCGTTATGGGTGGCGAGCACCGCCTTGATCTTGTAGTTTTTGTCCTTCTTGAGAATGTCGGCGTACTTCTCGAGCGGCACCCCTTCACCCCAATCGACCTCGAGCGCCTGCACATCCATCTTTTGCCGCTGGCAGAGATCGATGAAGAGATTACTGAAATGACCGAAGCCCGAGGCCAGCACCTTGTCGCCGGGGGATAGCGTGTTGGTGATCGCCGCCTCCCACCCGCCGGTGCCCGAGGCCGGGAAAATAAACACCTGAGCGTTCTTGGTTTTGAAGATTTTCTTGAGATCCCGGTAGAGCGGGAGCGTGAAATTCGGGAAATCAAACGCCCGCATGTCCTCTTGCGACAAATGCATGGCATTCAGGATCCGCTCCGGGACATTCGTCGGTCCAGGGATAAACAAGAAATTACGTCCGGCCATCGTGGGGGATCCTCCGAAGAATGGGCTGGAATTTTAAATTGTTTTTTTAACCGCCGCCGGCTTGAAAAGGCGGGCGGTTATTGGAGATCGAGCTCGGCGCCAATCTAACACGCGCAAACTCACATGCGCAACCCGCGCGCCGTGTAAGTCATGCGCCAAGCGCAGTTTTGCGCACGCCGATTTCTACGCTCTAGAAACCGGCGCGACACCGTTCAAACTTGCGCCAATCCCCGCTCCAAATCGCGGATCAAATCGGCGCTATCCTCGATCCCCACCGAGATGCGGATTAAGCCTTCGCCGATACCCGCCTGAATACGCTCTTCAGGTGTCAAGCGGCTGTGGGTGGTGGTGGCCGGGTGGGTGATCGTGCTCTTGGTATCGCCGAGGTTGGCCGTAATGGAAAACACGCGCGTCGTGTCGATCAGGCGCCAGGCCGGCTCACGGCCGCCGCGAACCACAAAGGAGACGATTCCGCCGAACCCGCTCTGCTGGCGGCGCGCGAGATCATGCTGCGGATGGGATGGCAGACCCGGATAATAGACGCGCTCGACCGCGGGGTGCCGCTCCAAGGCTTCGGCCAGCCGCAGCGCATTATCGCTATGGGCGCGCATGCGAATGCTCAAGGTCTCCAAGCCTTTCAGGAACACCCAGGCATTGAACGGACTCATCGTGGGGCCGGCGGTGCGCAGGAAATTGAAGATGCCTTCCGCCACCAGGGCTTCCGGACCGATGACCGCGCCGCCGATGCAGCGGCCCTGGCCGTCGATGTACTTGGTCGCCGAATGAATCACGAGATCCGCCCCAAGCTCGAAGGGCCGCTGTAAGGCCGGAGTGCAGAAGCAGTTATCGACAATCAAGAGTAACCCCTTTTCGTGTGCGAGCGCGGCCAGACGGGCGAGATCAGCAATTTCGGTCAGCGGGTTCGAGGGCGTCTCCAAGAACAGGAATCGGGTCTCGGATCGAATTGCGGCCTGCCACGCGGCATAGTCCGTGAGCGGCACGAAGCTCGTCATGACCCCGAACTTGGCAAGGATATTATTGAATAGTCCGACCGTGGTCCCGAAGATGCTGTGCGAGGAGACGATGTGATCGCCGGCCTTGAGCAGCGCCATGCAGGTTGCGAGGATCGCGCTCATCCCCGAGGAGGTGGCGACGCAGCGTTCGCCGCCTTCGAGGGCCGCGAGGCGTTTTTCGAATACCCGGACGGTCGGATTCGTAAACCGGGAATAGATATTCCCGCATTCCTGCCCGCCGAAACGGGCCGCGGCTTGGGCGGCGTTCTCGAACACAAAGCTGGAGCTGGCGATGATGGGCTCGCTTTGCTCCCCTTCGGAGGTGCGGACCTGCCCGCTCCTGACCGCCCGCGTATCGAATCCCCAATTGTCGCAATCCGAGGTCATGCCATCCCCAAATTTAAAAAAACCCGCGATAGCTTGCGCTAAAGCAGGTTGCATCGCTTTAGCCAAATTTATAAAGCGCCTGCAAGCTGACATCAAATCGGCGCAATGGTTAGCCTAGGAGATCAACCTCCGGGTGTCAACCGACAGTCTTTTCCAATATGGTATGAGTCTGAACGTGGGTGTGCGTTTCCAACGAGGGTATGAGTCTGAAAGATAGCGTTTGGGTCGGGGGTCTGTGCGGGGGGGCGCCGGGTAACTGGCGTCCCTACCGCGGAGGCTGATGCGTGCGGCGTTACAGCGACTACTAGAGAAACATTGCATGGCACAGGTAACCACGTCCAAGCTTCAGCGGCAGTTGGGAATCTTCGGCGCCGTCATGATGGGACTGGGCGCTATGGTCGGGACGGGTGTTTTCGTGAGCATCGGCATTGCTACGGGGATCGCAGGGCCAGCAATAATTCTGGCAGTGGCGCTGGCGGCAGGTATCGCAATCTGTAACGGACTCAGCAGCGCCCAACTTGCTGCCAGCCGCCCGGTCAGCGGCGGCACATATGAATACGGATACAAATATCTAAACTCTTGGATGGGATTCACCGCTGGGTGGATGTTCCTAATCGCCAAGTCCGCATCGGCCGCGACCGCCGCGCTGGGGTTCGCCGGCTACCTGCTGAACGCGCTGGGCTTTTCGCGTGGCCACCTGATTCCGCTCGCGCTGGGAGCCGTGGCGTTGTTCACCCTTATCGGGCTGGGCGGTATCCGACGCTCAAATATCACCAATATTGCCATCGTTTCGGTCACGCTGTCGTCATTGGTCTTCTTTGTGGTCATAGGACTACCGGCCGTCTCCTGCGTCAACTTCACGCCGTTCTTCGCGGCTGGCACGGGTGAAAGCGGTCCGCTCGGCGCATTGTTCCATGCCAGTGCGCTGATGTTTGTCGCGTACACCGGCTACAGCCGCATCGCCACTCTTGGCGAAGAGGTGCACGATCCGGAGCGAACTATTCCCAAGGCGATCATTATCACGATGTTGGTGACGATGGTGTTGTATATGGCCGTTGCGGTGGTGTGGATCGGTGTGGTGGGCGCCGATACGCTACAAGGCGCTACCGAAGCGCAAGCCGCGCCCTTGGCAATCGCTGCGCAGCAATTCAGCATTCCTTTGAGTTCTAAAATTCTGGCCGTTGGCGCCATCACGGCCATGCTGGGCGTGCTTCTCAATCTCATCTTGGGCCTGTCGCGCGTGCTGTTGGCGATGGGCCGACACCGTGACATGCCCGCATTTTTGGAGCGCCTGAATGAGGCCGAGACAACGCCCTACTGGGCGGTGCTGGCGGTGGGCGCAATTATCGCGGGGCTGGTGCTGATTGGCGACGTAAAAACGACCTGGTCGTTTAGCGCTTTCACCGTCTTAATCTATTACGCTCTCACCAATTTAGCGGCGCTGCGGCTGCCTTCGGAGCAGCGACTCTATCCCGGATGGGTTGCGGGTTCTGGGCTGACGGCGTGTCTGTTCTTGGCATTCTGGGTTGAGCAGCAGACGTGGCTTACCGGAGTGGGGTTAGTCTTTGTCGGTCTCCTTTGGCATGCGATGGCGAGACGATGGCAAGAAACAGCATAGCCCCAACGAGGTCAATCTAAAGACATCGGCCTAATCGACGCCAGTGCGCTAGATCGAGTGAATTTCGCGTCGTTGCTATCGAAAAGTGCGGAGGCTTCGAGGCATTCTGTGATCGCAGGCGAGCCGTGTCAACCGGCGACGGCGTTCAAATCAGTCAGCGTGTCGATGCCCCCGGACCGATCGAGCTTGGCTTCGTCGGAACGCAGTGCTGCGATGCGCTCTAAATAATCCCGGCTCACATCACCGGTCACATAACGGCCGGTAAAACACGAGGAATCGAAGATCGTGATGCCGGGATTTCCGCGCTGGGCGGCATCGATCAAGTCTTCGATGTTCTGATAGATCAGGCGATCGGCGCCTATCATCTTGCCGACGTCTTCCTCGGAACGATCATGGGCGATCAATTCCTCGGCCGAGGGCATATCGATACCGTATACGTTCGGGTAGCGTACGGGCGGCGCGGCGGAGGCGAAGTAAACCTTCTTGGCGCCGGCCTCCCGCGCCATCTGGATGATCTGTTTACAGGTAGTCCCGCGCACGATCGAGTCATCGACGAGGAGGACGTTGCGGCCGCGGAACTCCAGATCGATGGCGTTGAGCTTTTGGCGCACGGATTTTTTGCGCATCGCCTGACCAGGCATAATAAAGGTACGCGGGATATAGCGATTCTTGATGAATCCCTCCCGGTACTTGAGCCCCAATTCGTAGGCCAGTTGCAAGGCCACGGTGCGGCTCGTGTCCGGGATCGGGATAACGACATCGATATCGTGACCGGGCCAGGTGTTGCGAATCTTTTGCGCCAGCGTCTCACCCATGCGCATGCGTGCCTTGTGAACCGAGATCCCATCGATGATCGAGTCCGGCCGGGCGAGATAAACATACTCGAAGATGCACGGCGCGTGTGACCAATGCTCCGCGCATTGGCGTGTCTCGAGCGTGCCGTCGGCGCTGATAAAAACCGCCTCTCCGGGTTCGATGTCACGGACGAGCTTGTATCCCAGGGTGTCGATCGCGACGCTTTCCGATGCAATGGCATACTCGGGACCGGCGGCGCTCATGCGGCTCCCGAACACGATGGGCCGGATCCCGCGGGGATCGCGAAACCCGACGATACCGATCCCCGTGATCATGGCGACCGCGGCGTAAGCGCCCTGACAGCGCCTATGCACTTGGCTGACCGCATGAAAGACATCCGCGGCATCCACCTTGAGCTTCCCCAGACGCTGTAGCTCGTGGGCGAACACATTCAGCAACACCTCGGAATCCGAATCGGTGTTGATATGCCGCAGATCGTCCCGGAACAACTCCCGTTTCAGCGCTTCGGCATTGGTGAGATTGCCGTTATGGGCAAGGCAGATGCCATAGGGGGAATTGACGTAGAAGGGTTGCGCTTCGGCCATAGACGCGCAACCTGCGGTCGGGTAGCGCACATGCCCGATGCCCATGTGACCCACCAGCTCGAGCATATGGCGGGTCTGAAAGACGTCGCGGACCAGGCCGCTCGACTTGTGCAGGTGCAAACGCCCTTCGTGGCAGGTCACGATGCCAGCGGCATCCTGGCCGCGATGCTGCAACACGGTCAGCCCGTCGTATAAGGACTGGTTCACGCTCGCGCCCGCTACGATTCCGATGATTCCGCACATAGGCTGTCGCCTCGCCTGACCACTATCCCGATGCTAACGATTTTCCGCTCGGCGGCGCCGCGCGGAGTCGAATTGTATAGCGCCTCCCAGCCACCCACAATGCGGCGTGCGCATCGACTAAAACGCAAAATAGGCCGCGACCGCGGGTGGCAAGTAGCTCCGCAACCACAGCGCCATGGCCTCGAAGCGGCCCAAGAGAACCGATTGCTCCCACCAGGGGTCCTGAGGCAGCGGTGTCAAACCGGCCATGAGCACCAAGACCGCCACCACGAGGGCGCCGCGCGCGACCCCGAACACGATCCCCAGCACCCGGTCTGTCCCGGAGAGGCCCGAGCTCATTACTAGTTTGGCAATAATGAAATTAATGATGGCCCCGCACAACAAGGTCGCGATGAACAGCGCCATGAACGCGATGGTCAAGCGCGCCGAAGGCACCGAGATGTAAGGGGTCAATTGATCCGCGAGCGGCCGCATAAACGTCATTGCAACCAAGATGGCCAAGATCCACGCCAAGAGCGAGAGGACCTCTCGAATCAATCCGCGCCAAATACTGATGAGCGCGGACAAGCCTATGATGGCGAGGATAGCGTAATCCGCCCAGATCATCGGTTGCCCGCGTTCAATCTCGCTAGGCCCCTACGCCCAGACTTTTCCCCGCAAGCCGCCTCTTAAGGACGCTGTAGAAAAAACCCCATCATTCATCCTACCGCAACCACACGAAAAAAGCAGATCCGAAGGATAGCGGGCCACCGCAGTTAACCAGCGACTACCAAAAGCCCTGCCCGTAACGATGGCAACGAACCCTTATTGTAGGGTATCCGTCAATAGGAGAGAGAACTTTGGGAGGTGCCTAATATTCAAGTATTATCGGCCCGGAAACTAGACGATAGCGCATCGTATGCCACTCCAATCGGCCATCGCCAAACTCGTGGCGGGCCAAGACCTCTGCGGAGACGAGATGAGCGCGGCCATGGAACTTATCATGGGCGGACAAGCCTCCGCGGCGCAGATTGGTGGTTTTCTGGTCGCGTTGCGGATGAAAGGAGAGACCGTGGCGGAGATCACGGCGGCGGCGCGAGTCATGCGCGATCTCTCCGAGCCCGTCGAAGCGTCCACCGGCCATCTGGTCGACACTTGCGGTACCGGCGGAGATGGCGCAGGCACATTCAATATATCCACGACCAGTGCGTTGGTCGTGGCTGCTGCCGGTGGCCGGGTCGCGAAACACGGTAATCGCGGCGTTTCAAGCCGCTCGGGGAGCGCGGATCTCCTGGAA
Organism: Gammaproteobacteria bacterium; assembly: GCA_050740455.1. Taxonomy (GTDB): domain Bacteria; phylum Pseudomonadota; class Gammaproteobacteria; order JACCXJ01; family JACCXJ01; genus USCg-Taylor. The sequence continues at coordinate 14,968 of JBOIDF010000063.1, forward strand.
GCCGCAGGCGTTAACATCGCACTCAGCCCGACGCAAGTCAGCGCCTGTATCACTGAGATCGGCATTGGTTTCATGTTCGCGCCCGCGCATCACCAGGCCATGCGGCATGCCATCGCGCCGCGCCGGGAGTTGGGGATCCGCACTCTCTTCAATCTCCTCGGGCCGTTGACGAATCCGGCCGGCGCGAGGGCCCAGCTTATTGGCGTTTTTCAAGCGCGCTGGACCGAGCCCTTAGCCGAGGTATCGCGTAACCTCGGCAGTACCCACGTGCTGGCCGTTCACGGTGAGGATGGGTTGGATGAAATCAGTATCAGCGCGCCGACGCGAGTCACCGAATTGCGTGACGGAGCGATCGCCACCTATCGCCTGACGCCGGAACAATTCGGGATCGCCTCCGCCGATCTCGGCGCAATTAAGGCTGGCGATACCTTGGAGAGTCTGGCGCGCATGCGTTCCGTGCTCGATAACGATCCCGGGCCGGCTTTGGATATCGTGCTACTCAACGCGGGGGCAGCCCTCTATGTTTGCGGAGTCGCCCGAGAAATTTCCGCGGGCATCGTCTTAGCGCGGGAAACCGTCGCTCAAGGGAGCGCGCGGCAGAAATTGGAGCAGCTTGTCAAGGTAACCAACGCTTTCTAATCCTACTGTGTTACAAGCTGCTGAAGGGCGCCCTGCTTCGTTAGCATCGGGCTCGAAATGCTCATTTACTGCCGTGTAAACTGCGCTTTCTCGCCCGATTCCCCCTCGCAGGGCATCCCTTGATCGCCTTGTAACACAGTAGGACTAAGCACGCCGCGTCCGCTGGTTTTTTATAGCTTAGCGGCGCGCTCTTTGTCGATGAGGAAATCGATCACCTTAAGCATTTCACTAAAGCTGATACTCACTTCTCCGGGCGTGCGAAACTTTCCGTTGATGACGACCTTAGGCACGCCATCGATGCCATACTGTTTAATGGTCTGGAGGGCCTGTTGGACTTTGGCATCCACCGCAAAGGAGCTAAACGCCTCAGTAAACGCTTCCTTCGAGACTCCGTTTTCGGCAAAAAACTCGGCGAGTGACGCCTCATCGTCCAGCCGCCGCTTCGACTCGTGCAACGCCTTGAAAAACGGAGAGTGAATTTTATCGACGACCCCCAATGCCTCGGCGGCATAGTAGGCTTTTGCATGGATATGCCATGTTTTATTGAAGGCTGCCGGTATGCGGTGAAATTCGACATCCGGGGCTTTGCTTGCGGCCCATTCGTTAATATAGGGCTCAAAATCGTAACAATGAGGGCATCCATACCAGAATACCTCAATGACCTCGATCTTCCCGTTCGTCGCGACCGGCTGGGCAGGAACGATTTCTTGATAATGCTTTCCGATCTGATAGCGAGCGTTCGATGCCGGTTGTTCCGCGAAACCGTTACTAGCAAAGAACATAAGTGCGACTACCCACCGAAATTTTGCGTGCATAACATCCCCCTTAAAGATTAACTCATGGAATATCCGTATCCCACTCTAGCGTAATCCCGCGATATATGACGCCACCGCCTCGATTTCCGATGCAGACATTCTGGCGGCGATCGCCTGCATCGTCTGTCCGTTCTCGCGCTCCGAGGAGCGATAAGCGTGCAGTTGGTTGCGCGTGTATGCCGCATGCTGACTGCTTAGGGCCGGAAACGCGGCTGCCGGATTACCGGCGCCCGCGGGTCCATGACATGCCATGCAGGCCGGGACTCCGGTGGTGGCGTTACCGCCGCGATATAGGCGCTCACCCGCCTCCACAAGCCCTGGGTCCGCCATCCCCGTTTGTCGTTTCTGAGCCGAGTAGAATTCCGCGATATCGGCGATGTCCGTTTCACTAAGCGGGGCCGCCATCGGACTCATCACTTCATTTTTGCGCGCCCCCGATTTGAAGTCACGCAGCTGTTGCGCCAGATACTTCGGATGCTGGCCGGCGAGCTTCGGCCACTCGGGGTTTTGGCTGTTTCCGCGCTCCCCGTGGCAGGCCGCGCACACCGCCGCCTTAGCCTCCCCCGCCGTCGGCTTCGCTTGCCCGTCGGCCGGGACCTGCACCATTGCCAGTGCCACGACAAGGAAGGCTATAGATTGGCTCACGTGGTAGAAATAGCTTTTATTTTTAACCTTGCTCAACAGGATACAGCATGCGTTCGCGGCTGACACGCGCAGCACGAAGTTTGCCGTGGGCAACGGTTGGAACGGGCGCGCCGCTTCGCGCGCACCCGGCAGTAGAATAAAAAAAGGCCCCGGTGCAACTAGGGGAGAAATACTTACCGGGGCCAACTCGGCCCGGTTGGGGATACCGGGCAGAAAGTCCCGCTCAGGGAGGGAGAGCGGGAACGTTCATAACGAACGTATTTGCTAAGACGCGGGTGTCCGCGGAAAGTTCCAACGACGCTGTCCCGGCCGCGCTCCGCCAGCATGCTTATTCACCGGCAATCGATTGCGATTCCAGCACTGAACGCGCGCATCAAGGATCTCGATTAATCGCATGACAAAAATTGTTTAACCTATTATAAATAAAATAGAAAATAGAAATTCTATTATATCTCCGCTAATTCCGCCGCCGGTCAAGCGGCTGCATGAATGGGCGCATTCAAAGCGAATAGTCCACAAAGTTATCCACAGATTTGGTGGATTAATGGAGTTAGGCAAGCGAGTACAGAATGTTACAAATTTTTCATAAAAAAGACATTCAACAATGTTCCTAAATTTGAGAACGCTAAGAGAATATTCAGAGAGTGCAGGCGCAATCTAAATAAACTTAAAAACATCCCTGTCCGGCCATAAAACCCGATAAAAAAAGACGTTCTGTGACAGTAAAGCCCAGAAATTCTTATCACATCTCGGGGAGCGGTACGCGGAACAGGAGCTGCAAGCGATTCTTCTCTCCACGGCGCTCGTAGTGACAGTGGTCGGAGAACTGACGGATCAGATGCACTCCCCAACCACCGATTTTTGCCTCGGAAAGGGTTGATGGACGCACCAAGACCGGAACGCTCAACGGATCAAACGCAATTCCACCGTCCTCGACCTCCAAGGCAAGAGAATCCGCATCGTAGCTGACCTTCACATCGATTTGGTGGGGTCCTTGATCGAGCGCATGGTCCACACGTATCCGCAAGCATCGAGCTACCTGGGCACACACTGCTCGTTGCGCGCGCGTTCCAGAACCGATCGGCCGGTAGCAGCGCTTCAAGAATAAAGGAGCATCGCCTCTCGCTCCTCGATCCAGGAGGTTTCATCAGGTACTGCCAAAGCTTCCAGATCGGCCGAGGTTGCATTGGGCTCATCAACCCAAGAGCGCAGCAGCTCGCTGCCGTTAATGACATCGATGGCCAAACGATCGTGCTCATATTCATAGGGAAAATTGCGCCACAGTCCATAGTCGGGGCGCAGCCGGCGCAGCGCTTTGAATGCGAGGGCCTGCAGGCGCCAAGGTCGGAAAGCATGGTGGTTATAGCTGCTGGCTTCGGCATGCACGTGCAGGCCGGCACATAGCGTGCCCGCGTGTTTATGAAAGGTGGGCTCGAACCAGCAGGGCCGCAGATGGCAGCCTTGCAGCCAGTGCGGCGCCAGCGAGCGCATTTCCGCCAGGAGCGCGCGAGCATCGAGGTCGGGGGCGCCGAATAGTTCCAGCGGGCGTGTGGTACCCCGGCCCTCGGACAAGGTGGTGCCTTCGAGCATGACCGTACCCGGATAACAACGCGTCATCCAGAGATTGGGGGCATTGGGACTAGGATTAACCCAGCAGCGTTCGCTGAGCGGCCAGCCGTAGCCGGGTCCCTGGTTGGGTAACCAGCCGTCCATCGGCACGACCCGATGATCCACATCCAAGCGCAAAGTTTCGACGAACCAACGCGCCAGCTCGCCTATGGTCAGGCCGTGCCGCATGGGCAGAGGGCCGGCACCGACGAAGCTATCCCAACCCGCACGCAAGCGCAGGCCTTCCACGGGGCGTCCTACCGGGTTCGGTCGGTCGAGCACCCATACCGCCTTACCGTGTCTTGCGGCCTCTTCCAAGACGTAGCGCAAGGTCGTAATGAACGTATAGATGCGGCAGCCTAGGTCTTGCAGATCGACCAGCAATAGGTCGAAAGCGTCCATCATGGCCGCGGTCGGACGGCGCACCTCGCCGTATAGACTGAAGACGGGAATGCCGTGCATCGGATCGTAAAAATTGGACGATTCGACCATGTTGTCCTGTTTGTCGCCGCGCAGCCCATGCTGCGGTCCCAGAGCCGCGCTGAGCCGGACATCGCCAAGTGCCACGAGCGCATCGAGCGAATGGGTGAGATCTCGGGTCACCGACGCCGGGTGGGCGAGCAACCCCACGCGGCGGCCGGCGAGCGGCCGGCGCAGCGCAGGTTCTTCCAGCAGTCGGTCGATACCAAACCTCATAGCCGGCGGTACCAATCTGCCAAAACGCCGGATCGCTCGAATACCAGCGCGAAAGCGTCCGCATGATGGAAATCGGGCCGCGGATGCGCCAGCGCCCAGTAGGAAAGCGAACCGTTTTTCTCTTCGATGACCGCTGCTAAGGCTAGTCGCAGACGTGTCGCTTGGCGAAGCTCCATGAGACTCTCCAAGCTCAGCACCACATCGAGGCGGATTCGGTTGGTTTTCATTAGACGGAGTGTATCATGGCGATCTTTTGAAACGAGCGCACGCAAAACCGACGTATAATGCGCGTAGCTGGCACGATAGGCGGTTGAGCTTTCGCTAGCAGATAGATTGCGGTAGGCATGGTAGCAAATGTTCATGTCGTTAACGCGTAACGTAGAAGCTGCAATTCAACTTTGTCTCGCCAGCAGCCGTATTGATTGAATGCAATCTGGATCCTAATAGACGTGTTGGCTTCCATCACCGAGTGGCTTAAAACCTGTTTAATTGCGCCAGGGGAGGCCAACAAAGCACACGCGCTGAATCTGGCTACCGCGGCTCTACTCGTCGAAGTTAGTAGAGCAGATCATCAGGTGACAGACAGCGAACGGCTGGTCATTGTAGAGGCTCTGCGAAACAACCTCGGGCTTGAAGATTCGGAGGCACAGGAACTGTTGCGGCTTGCCGATCCTGCTGCTGATCAGGCCGTTTCGCTCACGGAGTTCACCCGTTTGCTCAATGAGCAGCTTACGCGCGAGGAACGTGCGGGAATCGTGAATTCCCTGTGGCAGGTCGCGAACGCGGACACCTCCATAGACAAGTACGAGGAATATTATGTGCGGAAGATTGCGGATCTCCTGTATGTTTCACACAGTGATTTCATCCGTGCCAAATTGCGCGTGATTGAGGGTACGGAGGACTGACTGTGGTACGGATCTGTGCAACGAGTCCATCCAGAAAACTCGTGAAGGTCTACTTCGCGATGCGTGCTGCAGCGTTGGAATTAGAATCCGAGACACACAGGTCCTGCAGGTGTATGGCCTCTGCCCAGGGGCGGGTTGCCACAGACATGCAGCAGTACTCAGGCGGAGGAAGATCGGGATGCCGCCGGAGCGGGTCGCGGAGGCCATCCTCCAGCTTGCGGGCCGCTGCCCTCCGGTGGCGAGCGGTTACTGCATGCCGTTGCCGGGCTGAAGGCGCATTCACGAAACGGAGGGACAATGCACAGGATACTGGCGTATGCGAAACAATGGGTGGTGGCCGGGTTAACAAAATATCGGCAAGGTCCCCTTTCGGAAGAGGAATTGGTTGATATATTTCCATTGGTTAAACTGCCTGACGGGCGCGAACTCACGTTATCCGCGGTCTCCAAGTAAACCGGAACAGGACCCCCGGATAAATCGTGAAGACCCAAATGAAGGTAAAGACGCTCTCGGCGGGGATGTCTGCGCGGCTCATCGCCATCCTGGATTGGGCGCGCGAGGTGAGCGGGTGCTGATAGACCGCGCCAAAAGCGCCTCGAGCCCGTATCGTCCAAATACTGGATACGCCCCGCGCCGCTTTAATCGCGATAAAAAGGCTTATGAATCCACGTCGATCGAGTTTTTGGACAGAACGGGGTTGTTGGATGTGACCATCGCGAGAGCCGAGTCTCTCGGCTATCACGCTTCCCAACGACATTTCCGCGCCCGACCACGTGCACGGGCGTCTGTGCAGCCGATAGAACGGTGAAGCCCAGCGCATAAAAAGACATCGCAATGCCGAGCATGCGCCGTGTCCCGAGCCGATCCGGGATCCAGCCCAAGAACACGCGCGGTGCGACGGCGATCGTGGCATAGGCGATACAGAAAGGGCCGACGCTACCTATATTCACGGTGGATATAAATGTCTTCAGAAACGCGAAAAGCCGCTGCAGGCTCGACCGGAGCCTTCTTACCCAAAGACCTAAGCTAGGGTAAAGGAAGCTCTGTAAAAGTGTCGCGAGCAAGCCTAGATGCGCGAAGCCGCGGAGCGCGTCGCGAGACAGATCAGGTAGATAGGCGAGCGACGCGCGAGCACGCGACAAAGCAGATGGGCTGCGGAGTAACTTTTGCAGAGCTTCCTAAAGTCTAGATCACGATGCGCAAATCCGCACGGAAACACGAACGAGTCCAGAAACGCCCAAGTCACCCGCCAATGGTTGCTTTTGCAACAGCTTGAACACCCGCGGGGCTTTACGTTGCCCGAACTCGTCGCAGTACCTACCCGAGGAGTACGTCTGCCACCCGCGCACGATTCGCCGCGACCTCGAGGCCCTCGAGGTGCGCTTTCCGCTCATCACCGAACGGGTCGGCGGCCACACGCGCTGGCGGCTCATCGATGGCTTCCGCAATGTCCCAGCTCTCCAGTTTTCACCTACCGAGCTCATGGCGCTCGTGTTCAGCCGGGAACTGCTCAGGCCGCTCGACGGCACGGAGCTCAAGGTCGCGCTTGACTCGGTCTTCAACAAAGCCACCGCCGCCTTGCCTGCGGATGGCATCGGCTATGTCAAGCTCGTCTTCTACAGTCCAAGCTGAGCGAATAGGAAAAACCTCAGGAGAATCAATGGCCGGACTTGGATGGTGCCTGAAACGTAGTGCCGCGTAGCAGGCAGGTTATTCTTGAAATAGCGGGG
>JBOIDF010000064.1:0-21665 GCA_050740455.1 Gammaproteobacteria bacterium
CGCGCAGATCCCATCATGGCCAGAGCGGACACCACGCTCAACAAAAGGCCGGATATATACATGCAGTCTTTCCTTACGGGCATCGGCGTTTCTCTCCTTGCAAACCGGGGTGGAGTCCATATATACAAGGACATCATTGCCAAGCCCTGACCTCAATATCTTGTAGTCACTGCAGCTAAGTGGAGACCCCCTTTTCATTAATTAACCGCCAGATCTTCTACGACAGCCGTACCATTAGCCGCTTCGAGGGCGGCGAGGAAATCGAGGAGTTCCGTATCAACCGCTACGGCGGTGGGATATCAGCGGGGCGGGTGCTCCGTCGCTGGGGCGAATTCAGGATCGGACTGCGCCGTTACACCGGCGACGCCGAAGTGCGGATCGGCGATCCGGGCGTTCCCGACATCGACATCGACGGCGCCGAGGCGTTTCTGCGGCTGAGCTACGACACGCTCGATAATCGCAACTGGCCGCGCGCCGGGCGGCGCTGCACCAGTGGGAGTGGATCGAGTCGGTGGAGGGGCTTGGCGCGGACAGCGACTTCTCGCAGTTGCTGTTTACGGGCCGCCTTGCTCATTCCTGGGACAGGAACACGGTAGTGGCCGGCGTCAAATTCAACTATACCGCCGATGGGGTGGCGCCGGTGCAGAATCGCTTCCGCAGCGGCGGCTTTTTCAATCTCTCCGGATTCGTGCAGGACGAGTTGAGCGGCCAGCACGAGCTGGTGCTGGCCGGCGCCTATTACCGACGGCTCGGCAACATCCAGTGGCTGCCGGCCTATGCCGGGTTCTCACTCGAATACGGCAATGTCTTCGAGGACCGCGACGACATCAGTCTGTCGCCCGACGATGCACTGTTGGCCGGCAGCGTGTTCCTGGGCGTGGATACCGTGCTCGGGCCGCTGTACCTAGGCTACGGTCACGCCGAGCAGGGCAACGACAGTGTCTACGTGTTCCTCGGCCGCCTATTCTGAGCCTGTCCGGTTGAACCGGTCGCGCATCTCGAACGGCGCTGCCGTCGGTCGTGCTTCGGTTCTGCCGCTGCGTATTGCTGCAAATCAGAGCCGCATCGATCAAGCCGACAAGACGCGGAAGGCCGGTGTCCGTGTTGATAGGGGAACCGGAATATGAGCGCCTCATGGGTGGCAAAACGAACTTCTGGACCGCCGTCGAGCGCTTCCGGGGCACAAGCGCATCGGCTACTTCATATGACGGGCTCCAAAGCGGGCCACCTGGTTGCCGGCGGCGTCAAACAGCTCGAGGTGTTGTCTCGTGATCTTCAACGTGTTCACTTGCGTCAGCGCCTCCAGGAATGCCTTCTCGGTGTCCATGCCTTTCGGACAGGCCATCCTGGTACTGGCCATCTGGCCGAAGGTCAGTCGATCGCCGTTCAGCTCGTAGCTGCCCATCAGCCGGTTGCAGCCACCGGATCCGCTTACGCGCCGAGACTCCGAGTTGAGGATGATATGGGGTTCCCGTTGCTGGGGAATCATCGCTACCGGAGCGTCGCCCAAGCGGGTCAGCTTCCAGTAGGTGTTTTCCAGCGTTTCGGTGGAGTACCGTGACCCGCAGCTTTCCCCAGGCCAGACTCCAATGAACCGCTCGACCACCAGCGTGGGTTGCTGGCCTTCGCCTTCCATCTTGGGCCGCATCGCCACCTGGCCTTCCAGGTTGACCAGCAATTCCTCGCCCGGCTCGCGATACGCTTTGGAATAGGCGGATTCCAGAGCGGCGTTATCCTGCTCCTGAGCCACCGGCCAGCTCTTGCGGGTGAAGCACTCCGTGAATCGGCCGGCATCAGCAAAATACTTGTACATCCCGCGCATGAGCAGCCGTGGATCCAGTGGCTGCAGGTCCTCGGTCCTTTTCAAGTCGTGGTTGTGGGCCGAGTCGATGTCGCGGCCCTCCAGGTCGAGCTGGCGCAGTGTGTCAACATCCTTAATGGCAAACTTGAGCGGCGCGTCCCGCCCACCGAACAGAACCAACGTGCGCCGATCGCTCGCGACGGTCCAGGTGCCAATGTCATCGAAGCTGGCGTCATCGCCCTTGCCGAGGTACGTCATCCGCAAGAAGAAGATTTCGTCCGGAAACAGCTCCAGCTGATGGCGAATGCCGGGGCAATCGGCGCAGGGCAGATCGCCGGCAAAGGTCGCGGGCAGGCGGCCCAAGGACCCAGCACCTCCGCCCGCCGAGCCCGAGGCGCTCGCGCGGCGCAGCAACAGCGCCACCTCATTGCCGTAGCCCCCGGTGAGAACCGGATAACTCCGGTCGGTGATGAAGAACAGCTTCCCGCGAACCAGAATGCGGGCTCGCACCGCATAACGGTGGCTCGGATCGATGCGTGCCGGATCGTAAGTGATTTCGAACCGGATCGGAGGATTGCCGGGCCGTTCGATGCGGGCCCGGCCGATCGCTTCAGCCGAGGCATCCGCCTTTGAGACATCTTCCAAAGTGGCTTCAAAAACCGCGTCCACCGGCAGCGCCAAGCGCTCCCGGTACGTGGCAGTTCCTTGCACCTGCTCCGACGCCTGTCCCTCCGAGGCCAGCAGGCAAAAGAATAACAATGTAAACCCCCTCAACGTTTTCGAAAATCTCAGCATGGCAGTCTCCTTCTTTCATTCATCATGGCCGGGGTGCCGATCGTGATCGGCAAGGTTTGCCGGCGACTGGCGCTCTGCCTGCTCGTCCGTCACGCGACACGTTTCACCACAGCGGAGTACGACCCGCTCCAAACCGAGCGGGCGTACCCGCTTGTCACCTGCCGCTTCCGTCAGGTAGAGCTGGGGCACGTCGCTGCCCTCGCGGTTGCCGGTGTGGGTCTGTGAAGCGCGCCGTCATCGTCTTGCCGCCGCTGACTATTGTTGGCCGCGACCCGTTCTCATTTCACGGTGTTCCCTGTTTTCATAAGGGACTTCTCGATGCGCTCCCGAATCGCTCTCCCCGCCGGAGTGCGCACGGCGACACCGATGAGGAAGCAGACGATCAACACGAGGAGAAGAGAGAGGACATTTTCAGCAGGGAGCCATTCTGGGAGCAACATCGCGAATGGCCGCACAAAACCCGCCAACGATTGCATGGCCTTGAGCAGCAGCAAAACTGCGAGGTAAATCGGAACGACGACGAGCAAGCCGCCAACCACCGCGTTCACAACGAATTCGCGGAACTGTTTCATAAGCGGAGCCTCTCTTGATGCGGATGTCAGGGATCAGAGAACGAAGATAACACGTCCGCCTTCGATCTCGGCCATCGTTGGGTTGGTTGCCGCAGGACCGCCAAGTCCAGATCCGGCACCGGCTGATTCAGCGTTGAGGCTGCCCCTACCGCCGCAGCAAGCGTCAGAGTCTTTAGCATTTGCGTACCTGGCTAACGCCTGTAAGCCCCAATCGCGGCAACGACGTTCCAGATCAGGCCATAGGTGTTGATGGCGGTGCCGATGGCCCATGCGGCAAACGAGCTGTAGCCGTCCAAGCCGGTCTGGAAATAGTTCACGATGTTCATCAGCACGCCGCCGTAAGCGAGCGCCGGGATCGCAATGGCCATGGCAATGCGGTAAGGCGACTGGCGGTAACGCACGCCGAAGGCGTACACGAGCGCGGCATACACCACGAACAGCACCATCGCGGGCAGCGGCGGCGCGGTGCTCAGCTGCGCACCGCCGGCGCGCACCTGCAGGTAGCTCACGGCCAGGTACGCGATCGCCATTGCCGCGTACAGGAACTGCAATATCAATAGCGTGCGAAGTTTCATGCGGTCGCCTCCGGTTGGTTTCTCATGCCCTGATTTACATCCCCATCTCTATCTCGTTGTCGCCGATCAGGTCCTTGTAGATCACGCCGTCCTTCATGATCAGCGCCAGGTTCTGCTCCGGCCTGGTCAGGATCGACAGGTCCTTCAGAGGGGCGCCGTTGATCAACAGGATGTCCGCGAGCGCGCCTTCTTCGATGACGCCGAGCTTGCCCGGATACGGATTGCGCGGCCCGGACATGGCGAGGAGTTGGCCGTTGTTGTAGGTCGCCTGCTTCATGATCTCGGCCGGGGTGAACCATTTGCTGCGGTACACGAACTCCTTGTTGATCCGCTTGAGCACTTCGGGATCGGTGATGATGTCAGAGCCGAAGGCGATCTTGTCGAAGCCGATCTTGTTCGCGGTCCTGAACATGTTGGCGATGCCGGCGTAGGCTTGGCGGTGTTTCCTGAGCTGGTCTTCGGTGTAACAGAGTGGCTCGGTGGTGAAGAGGAGTACCTGCGGGCTCAGCCAGATGCCTTTGTCTTTCATGAGCTTGAGCGTGGGTTCGTCGACGAGGTTGCCGTGCTCGATGCTCTTCACCCCGTTCTCGATCGCCATGCGGATGCCATCGGGGTTGTAGACATGCGCCATGACATAGGTGTGCCAGTTCGAGGCCGCCGACACGGCGGCGCGGACTTCCTCCGGTGTGAACGGCACGACATCCAGCGGATCGGCTTCTGACCCGGTGCCGCCACCGACCGCGATCTTGACCTGCGAGGCTCCGCGGCGCAGCGCATCGCGCGCGCCTTCGAGCCATCCTCGTCGAGCAGATTCAAGACCTGGTTCATCTGGGCCACGTTACTGCGCGTCACCGACCAGCCCTGCCTGCCGTCCTTGGCCGTCTCGTTGACCAATAGGCCCGAGTTCGACGCGTCGACCGGCCCGGTGATGTTCACCTCGGGGTCGTGCACCGTCTCGGGATCCATCACCCGGCCGCTGACGATCACCAGGTCGTAGGTCTGGGCGACCCCGGGCGTGCAGGCGAGCTGGAGGCCGCCGAGCAGGACGCAGGCAGCGAGCCAATGCCGCGGGCGAGCGAGGGCGCCGAGCATCGCAGTGGGCCGGGACTTCATGTTGCGTGTCATGGATATTCTCCGTCGCCGTACTCTGTATCTATTGGAGTTTGGTGCACCCAGTGGGCAAATATGTCCTCGTCACTCACCGTGCCGACGTTCGCCCGCCAACCAGGTTTCGCCGACCTTGATCTTCTCGATCTCCATCGGGTCGACCTGGGTCGGATCCTTTTCCAGCAGCGCCAGATCGGCGTACTTGCCGGCTTCAAGGCTTCCGGCGATGTCGTTTATCCGGCACTGCCAAGCCGCGTCGAGGGTGACCGCCTTGAGCGCCGCCTCCACGGGAATGCGCTCTTCGGGGACAAAGACATCCCCGTCGTCGTTCATGACCCGGGTCACCGCATCCTGTACGCAGCGCAGCGGGCCAATCGGGGTGACGTTGAAGTCCGAATGCAGGGAGATACGCAACCCCGCCGCCAGCACGCTGGCGCACGGGTCATAGAAGCGGACCCGCTCCGGACCCAGCAGTTCGTCGCGGAAGGCCTTGCCCCAGTAACGGATATGGCCGATCAGGAACGAGGGCGAGAGCCCCAGTTTCAGCATTTTGCTGCATCTGTTCGCGGTGCAACATGCTGCAGTGTTCGATGCGGTGGCGATGACCGGCGCGGGGCGTCTCGCGCAACACCGCCGAATAGGCTTCGAGCACGGTGTCGATGGCGGCGTCGCCGTTGGCGTGCACGCCCACCTGCCACCCGGCCTTGTGGGCGCGACCGATGGTGTCGGTCAGTTGCGCCAGCGAGTAGTTCAACGCGCCGCGCTCGTCGGTGCCCAGATAGTTCTCGCGCTGGTAGGCCGACCGCGCCTGGCCCACGCCATCCGCCCACGCCTTGATGCCGTTGACCCGGAACCGGTCGTCGCCGTGGCCGGGCTTGACGCCCATCTTTTCCCATTCGTCCATCAGGGTGGCGATCAGCATCCCGCGATAGCGGACCGGCGGCTTGTCCTGCATGACCGATTCGAGCAGGGCGAGGTCGTCGGTTTTCGAGAAATCACCGATGCCGTTGTCGTGCAATGCCGTGCAGCCCAGCGACGATGCGCGATCCATCAGGCGGCGAGTGCGCGTACGCATTTCCGCCGCGGTGGGCAAGGGCAGCTTGAGCACGAACGGTCCATAGGCCGGCGTTTCCTCGAGTCGGCCGGTCAGTGCTCCGTCTGCATCGCGCTCGAACCGTCCCTGCGGCGGATCCGGCGTGTCGCGGGTAACGCCCGCGGCCTTGAACGCCGCGCTGTTCACATAGGCGACGTGACCGCTGCTCTCGAGCATGAAGAACGGATTTGTCGCGCACCAGCTCGTCGAGTTCCGCCAGCGTGGGCGAGTGCGCATCCTTGATCCGGTTGGTGTCGAACTCGCGCGCCCTCACGCAGCCTCGCCTGCACCTGGTCGTAGGTCGTTGTGGCATTGGGGCCGATATCCAGCCAATGCTCGAGCTGGACATACGAGAAGTGCATATGCGGGTCGATCATCCCGGGCATCAAGGTGCGCCCACCGAGATCGACAATGCGCGTGGCGGCACCTTTCCGCGCCTGCAAGTCCTGCCAGCTGCCGACCGCCAGGATGCGCTGGCCGCGAACGGCAAGCGCCTCGGCACGCGGACTCGTCGCCCTACGAGGTGGAGCAGCTGATCGGCGCGCTGCGTGGTCGCCTGAATCTTGGCGTCGCGACCACACGCTCCGGTCTGCGATGCATCATTCCGTTGTTTGGTACTTCCAACGCATCGCGGAGCGGCTAGGGGCCAGTCGCGAGAGCGAGTATTTGCGTCGACTTTCCTAGCAGCGGCCTGACGACGTTCTGGCTTGACCAGTCGCTGCAGATAACGCCAGAGGAGCAGCAAGCATTTTTGCTCAAGTTGTACCAAAACAATCTCCCGATTGCGAAGTCTGCAATCGACGCCGTTAAAGAGATTCTGGTCCAGCCACGCGGCGTTGTGATCAATGCAGCGGGGGAGCACCAATTCAACGCCCCCTGGCCCGCGGATGCTGTGGTAAGTGCAAAAACGGGCAGCGCTAACGAGACACATCGGGCCGAGGTATCAGATGGATTGTTGGCCACGTGAAGCGCAGCAGCCGCGCGTTCCTTTTTGTCAGTTGTGTCATTGGTACGCGCGAGGTGGCTGCAAATTCCGCTATTGATCTGGCTGCGCGGTCGCTTCGGGAAGAGGGTGTGTTGTGAGGCGTGAGCTAATACGCGACGTGCGAATACGCACGCGCGTGATGGCGGTCGTGTGTGCCGGGCATGGCACGAAGCGAGTCGGGTGGAAGTCCCCATACCAGGTATTCGCAGAGCCGAAGGTTAGGAGAAGGGCAAGGGCGTCACCGCGAGGTGGGGTCTGAAGGAAGTCCAATCCAAAGCTACGGGGCGACGAACAGGAACTGGATATGCGTTGTGACGTATACGGGGTCAGTGGGCACGTGACCGAGCGGGCGGACTTGGCATCACGCCCCATCGCTGGGAAGAGGAGTCTCGGGTTGCGATGCGAGGCCCAGTGCTTACGCAAGAGCTGGAGGGTGGCTTGAGGCAGGGGGAGGAGGCGATCCTTGGAGCCTTTCCCGCGACGCCGCTTTATTCGGGGGCGCCAATCGGGGCGGCGAGTATATCGAGGTAGGCCTGGTGGATCGCTGCACCGAAGCAGGCAAAGTAGACCTCGCGCACGGCATCGGAGCGGCCTAAGAAGTTCCTGAGCTCGCATACGGCGATCGCCGCGGCCTCACGGATCGGATACCCGTAGACCCCGCAGCTGATCGCGGGAAACGCGATCGTGGCGAGGCCGTACTGGGCGGCGAGATCGAGGCTCTGCTGGTAGCACGAGGCCAATAGGTCCGCCTCGCCGTGGTGACCGCCTCGCCAGAGCGGACCGACGGTGTGAATAACGAAACGGGCCGGCAAGCGGTAAGCGCGGGTGATCTTGGCGCAGCCGGTTATGCATCCCCCGAGGGTACGGCACTCCGCGAGCAGCTCGGGTCCCGCCGCCCGGTGAATCGCGCCGTCCACACCGCCGCCACCGAGGAGCGAGGCGTTGGCGGCATTGACGATGACATCCACCTTGAGGGTGGTGATGTCGGCGGTAACGGCCTCGATGGCGGTCATGGTTGCAGCCTATGCGCAAAAGCCTACGCCGGTGTCTGCGCTCGCTGGTTGCCGCGACCATGCCCGGCCGCTGGCTCCAAGCGGGCGATATGAAACAGTGCCTCGCCTTCGTTGACGAGCGGTAATTTAGTGCACCCTACGATGATGCCGACGGCGGGTGTTTTAACCGCGGCTTCGCGTTCGCCGAAGGGATCGGCCACGATCCCGAGAAGCTGGTTCTTTTTGACGCGCGCGCCGAGACAGGCCACGGTACGCAGGATACCGCTCTGGGGCGCGCGCACCCAGACGCTTGATCCTGCCGTGTACCGCTTTGGCCGACGGCCGCTTTGGCGCCGCCCGGATAGCATACCGAGGGCCCGCATCACGGCCAGCACGCCCTCAAATCCCGTTTGGATCGCGGACTCGTCGAAGCGCAAGGCTTCGCCCGCCTCGTACACGATGACCGGGATCCCGCGCTTTGCCAACGCCTTACGCATGGAGCCTTCCACCAGAGCGGTATTGACGATGACCGGCGATGCAAAGGCGCGCGCCATCCGCAAGGTTTCAGGATCGCCGATACAGGCACGAATTTGCGGGAGGTTATCGCGGTGAATGGCCCCGGTATGGAGATCGATACCGTGGGTGCACAGCGCGGCAATTTCGCGGAAAAAGACATCGGCGAGCCGTGCCGCCAAGGATCCCTGCTCCGAACCCGGAAAACAACGGTTGAGATCCCGCCGATCCGGCAGGTAGCGCGATTGATTGATGAACCCATAGATGTTCACGACGGGCACGGCCAGCAGGGTCCCTTTCAAGCGCATCAGGTCTGGAACATCCAAGACCCGCCGGATGATCTCCACGCCGTTGATCTCGTCCCCATGGATCGCCGCGCACACAAAGAGCCGGGGACCGGTTTGGCGGCCGTGGATGACCCGAACCGGAATCGTCAGCGCGGTATGGGTATAGAGACGCGGGATCGGCAGGTCGATGATCTGGCGCTGATCGGCGGCAATGTCTATTCCTCCGCAACGGATGGGTGCTTGCGGCATGACTTACCCGCTGCCTCGGGTGCGGGTCTTTCCGCTGCGGGCGTTTTTCTCGATGAACTCGATGATCGCGCCCGCGATATCCTTGCCGGTCGCGACTTCGATGCCTTCGAGTCCGGGGGAGGAGTTCACTTCAAGGACCAGCGGACCGTGATTGGAGCGCAGGATATCCACCCCCGCGACGTTCAGCCCCATTGTTAGCGCGGCGCGAACAGCCGTGGAGCGTTCCTCGGGTGTAATCTTGATCAGGCTGGCCGCGCCGCCCCGGTGCAGGTTGGAGCGGAAGTCGCCGCCGCGGCTTTGGCGTTTCATTGCCGCCACCACCTTGTCGGCAATCACCATGCAGCGTAAATCGCTGCCCCCGGCTTCCTGGATGTACTCCTGTACCAAAACGCTTACCTTCAATCCTAAAAACGACTCGATCACGCTTTTCGCGGCATTATGCGTTTCCGCGAGCACGACGCCCATGCCTTGCGTGCCTTCGAGGAGCTTGATGACCAGCGGCGGGCCGCCGACCATCTGGATCAGATCCTCGATATCGTCGGGTTTATGCGCGAATCCCGTGATCGGCAGGCCGATACCCTTGCGCGAGAGCAACTGCAAGGCGCGCAGTTTATCCCGCGAGCGGCTGATGGCGACCGATTCGTTGAGCGGGTAAACACCCATCATTTCAAACTGCCGCAGCACCGCCGTGCCGTAGGAGGTTACCGACGCGCCGATGCGGGGGATCACGGCATCGAACTCTTCATGGTGCCGTCCCTTGTAATGAATGCTGGGGCGATGGGAGGTGATATTCATGTAGCAGCGGAGCACATCGAGGGTCCGCACTTCATGGCGCCGCTCTTTGGCGGCCTGCACCAAGCGGCGGGTCGAATAGAGTTTCGGATTGCGCGACAGGATGGCAATCTTCATGGGGGCGGCTCGACAGCCGGTAAGCCCTGGCTCGACTGGAGATAGACGCGGCGTAAGGCGCGGCCGCCGACGAAGGATTTCCCGGGATCCACGATCAGTCCCCCGGCCGTCATTGCCGTGCGCCCAAGCAGCAGGCGGAATAGCATGTCCTCGCGATTGGCGAGCGTGATTTCTATCGGCCAGGCTCTGTCCATGAAGCGCACGATGGAACGAATGACAAAGCGTTGCTCGCGGTGACCTCCCGAATTGCACACGGTGCGACTATCCACGACGTCCGCCGTGCACACCCGCGTGATATCGGTCCGGCATTGCAAGGGATGCAGCCAGAATTTAATCTTGAGGTTTCCAGCGGTTTCATAGGTGTGCAGTTTGAACGTATGCAACGCCGAGGTACGCGCGCCGCTGTCCATCTTGGCCTTGATGGCGGGGAGGCGGAGATCGGGAAACGCGACCCACTCCCGCCACCCGACGCGGATCGGTGGATCGGCCGGGCCGGGATACGGCTTGGCAAGGGCGCTGGTTTTCTTTGCCATGAGGCGTGCTGTCAAACGCGCTTGCGGGTGGAGACTATTCTTGCACGGTTTTTTTGATCTTCGCGGCTGGCCCGTGACCGTGACGTGGGTGCATCTCGATGGCCGTGGCATGCGACCTGAACTGGAGCCGGTGCAGCCGGGCATAGGTTCCGTGGCGCCGGAGCAGCTCGTCGTGGGTGCCGGTCTCTTCGATTTTTCCGTGCTTCAGCACGATGATGCGATCGGCGTTTTCTATCGTCGATAAACGGTGCGCGATGATGATGCACGTGCGTCCCCGGCGCAGGGTTTCCAGTGCCGCCTGGATGTGCTGCTCGGAGATGGAATCCAACGAGGATGTCGCTTCATCCAAAATCAAGAGGGGGGCATCTTTGAGGATGGCGCGCGCGATGGCAAGCCGCTGACGTTGGCCGCCGGAAAGCCGGACGCCATTTTCGCCGATCAAGGTGTCCAGCCCCTCCGGCAGCGTCGTGATGAAGTCGCTGACATGCGCCGCCTCGACCGCTCTTAGGATGGCCGCCGGGCTCGCCTCGCGCAGCGCGCCGTAGGCGATGTTGTTGCGGACCGTATCGTTGAATAACAGCACCTCTTGGGTCACGAGGGCGATATTCCGTCTGAGAGCGTACAAGCTCAGATCGGCAATGTCCACGCCATCGAGCAGGATGCGCCCCCGGCTCGGGTGATAAAACCGCGGCAGCAGATTGGCGAAGCTTGATTTCCCGCTGCCCGAAGGCCCCACCAACGCTATGGTCTCGCCCGCTTCGATCTTGACCGAGATCCCGTGCAGCGCGGGACTGAGGCGCGGCTCGTAGAGGAGGCTGACGTTTTCATATTCGATGTCCCCATGTGCCCGTTTGCAATCCCTCGCTCCGCTGTCTGGTTCCGGCGCTTCGTCAATCAGGCCGAACACGCTTTGCGCCGCCGCCAAACCGCGTTGCAGATGCTCGTTGATCCCGGTGATGCGTTTAATGGGCGGTAGCAGTAAAGTCATCGCGGTAAAAAAGGCGACGAAATCACCGATAGTCAGCTCGCCAGCTACCGATAAGGTGGCCGCCAGGTAGGTGACCGCGGCTAAGACCACCGCCATTAGCGCTTGGATGATCGGGACATTGGCGGCGGAGACCGTCGCGATCTTCATCGTGAACTTTCGATTTTCATCCGCCGCCCGGTAGAAGCGTCCCGTTTCGTGATCTCGCCCGTGATAGATCTTGACCGCCTTATGGCAATCGAGCGCTTCCTGGGCCACTTCGGTGATGGCGCCCATGGAGTGTTGCACTTTCTGACTCATCACGCGCAAACGCCGGCTCGCGCCTAAGATCACCAATCCGACCACGGGCGCGATGATGAGCACCGTCAACGACAACATCCAGTTCAGGTACAGCATGTAGCAGAACAAGCCGAGCACCGCGAGTGAATCTTTGACCAGCACGGTCACGCCGCGCGTTGCCGCTTGCGCCACCTGCGCCACGTCGAAGCTGAGCTTAGAGATCAAGACACTGGAATTGGTGGTGTCGAAATAAGCCGAGGGCAGCATCACCAGGTTGCGAAACATCTGCTGGCGAAGATCGAGCACGACTTTCTGAGCGACCCAGTTCACGGACACATCGCTGGCATAGGTGATCCCCCCGCGAAATAAGAAGAGTAAGACGAGGAGACCGGGTACCGTCAGCCGTGCGCCGGCGTCCTGCTCAATGAAGCTGCCGTCGAGCAAGGGCTTGAGCAAGGCCGGCAAGATGGGTTCGGTGCATGCCAGGAGGACCATGCTGAGGAGGGAGATCGCGAACGTACGCCGGTAGGGATGGACATATCGCAGAAGACGGAGGTAGAGCGTTCGGCTATCGATCACAGCGGCATCCGCCATAAGGGGTACCTGTCGAGGATTTGCTGCCCGAGCGTGAACCGCTCCCTGCCCCCGTAGTCTCCGCTCGCATTCCCGCCCGGATCGACTCTAGAACGAAACTTCGCAAGCGCGCAGTATATACGTTCTAAGTTCGGAATTAGGCAATGTTTGCGTGTCGATAAAACATCCGATCATCGCCGTGACCGGTTCATCGGGCGCCGGGACGACCTATATGCGGCGTGCCTTTTTGCATCTGTTTCGCCGCGAGCAACTCCAACCCGCCATCATCGAAGGGGATTGTTTTCATCGTTACGATCGTTCCGAGATGCAAACCGCGGCGGAACAGGCGGAGCGGGAAGGCCGCCATTTAACCCATTTCGGCCCGGAAGGTAACTTTTTCGACGAGCTCGAATGGCTCTTTAAGCGCTACGCGGACACCGGCTGTGGGCGGCGCCGCTATTATGTCCATAACGAAGAGCAGGCGGCTCGCCACCATCAACCGCCGGGAACCTTCACGGCATGGGAAGACTTGCCGCCGGACACCGATTTGTTGTTCTATGAAGGACTCCACGGGGCATTAATAGCCGATTCGGTGAATGTCCTCCGCTACATTGATTTATGTATCGGCGTCGTACCGATCATTAATCTTGAATGGATCCAAAAAATCCACAGGGACCGGGTCGTGAGGGGCTACACGACCGCCTCGGCAACTCGCATGATCCTTAGTCGCATGCACGATTATGTCTACTATATCACCCCGCAATTTTCGCGCACGGATATCAACTTTCAACGCGTGCCGACCGTGGATACCTCGAATCCCTTCGCCGCCGAGGAAATCCCAGGCGATGAAGAGAGCTTTGTCATCATCCATGTTCGAAATGTCAAGAAGCTGCAAGTCGATTTCCGCTATTTGATCGAGGTGTTGGATGGCGCCTTCATGTCGCGGCATGACACGATTGTGGTGCCGGCGGGAAAAAAAATTCTAGCTATCGAATTCATCATTACACCCGTCCTCGAGCGCTTGATGAAACGGCGCTCCCAAGCCGAATAAGGCAAAACGCCAGGAGGCTTTTGCCTGGATTCACTGAATCCTGTCCGTCATGGGCAAGTGTAAATGCGAATCGACATCGTTATCATCTATGATACACTGCATCCGATACCCAAAACGGTGATGAACGTATGAAGCTAGGAAACCTTGCCGCCGGTGACGTTGCGATCGTGGTGAGGGTCCGGTCTCAATCCGCGGCGCTAGTCGACCAACTCGCGGCTCGCGGAATACACCCTGGGGCGCAGATCTCGGTTTTGCGCCAGGGGGACCCCATCGCAGTCGCCTTGGAGGACGCGCGTTGGGCAATGAGCAAAGAGCACGCGGATCATATCGAGGTGTCCGTGATCGAGGCGCCTTGTCTCACCTAAGCAATCGGAAGTCCCAGCCCGCGCCGGCGCAGGAACACACGCTTGCCGACCTCAAGCCCGGCCAGCGGGCAAGAGTGGTCGGGTTCGCGGAGTCGAATCCCTTGGCGCAGCGCATTATGCACCTTGGGCTGACCGCTGGCGCGATGTTGACCTTCGTGCGCGCGGCCCCCGGCGGAGATCCGATAGAAATCAATGTGTTCGGGTATTCGCTGTCCCTGCGAAAGAGCGAGGCCCGCATGATTGTAGTCGAAGACGTCGCCTAGCCGCCCCGTTTGCTCCGAGAAATGGCGTGGACCCATTGTCTTCGAACCGGGCTGAGCGAAAACGACCGGCGATTGCGGTTGTTGGAAACCCGAACGTCGGCAAGAGCACGGTTTTCAATGCCCTGACGGGTTTACGCCAAAAAGTAGCTAATTATCCCGGTGTCACGGTAGAACGCCGCCTCGGGATCCTGACTCTCGACCACGGAGAGGTCCATCTGGTCGATCTTCCTGGAATGTATTCCTTGTCCGCGCAGTCGCCGGATGAGATGGTCGCGCTGGACGTTTTACTGGGCCGGATCCCGGATCTGGGAACTCCCGATGCGGTAGTAATAGTCGCCGATGCGTCGAATCTCAGGCGTAATCTTTTCTTAGCCAGCCAGATCCTGGACCTTGAGTTGCCGGTCCTGGTCGCGCTAAATATGATGGACGTCGCGCGATCGAGAGGAATCGCTCTAAACGTCAACGCCTTAGAGCATGAGCTTCAGTGCACTGTGATTCCTGTGGTTGCGTCTCGACCGGAGGGCATCGGGGCGTTGCGGTCGGCCATGGACCGGACCCTGCGCCACCCTCGCGCCTCTCGCCTGGCGCTGATGCCTGCCATCAAGGAGGCTACCGGCAAGCTCGCGGATGAATTCCGTCCGCTAGGGCGCGCCATCGTCCCCCATGACATTGAGCGTGCCTTGATTGACGAGGGCGGGTTGGTGCTCGAGCGGCTGCGCGCGGCGGCGGGCGCGGAGGTGGCGGAGCGCTTAAGCGAGGCGCGCGCGGCACTCGGCTTTGCGAGCGAATCGCTGGCCGCCGCGGATGCGCGTTGCCGCTACGAGTGGATCAACCGCATCCTCGCCCAGGCGGAGACGCGGTCTGATAGGCTCCGCGGTTGGTCCGATCGCGTCGATCGGCTGGTGAGCCATCCCCTGCTCGGGACGGCGCTGTTTTTAGGCGTCATGGCGCTTGTGTTTCAGGCCGTATTTTCTTGGGCGACGCCGATGGTGGACGGGATCGACGCGCTGACGCGTTATCTCGGAGAATTCGTTTCGCGACAGCTTCCCGAGGGGGCGCTAGCGAGTCTCATCGTCGATGGCATGATCGCAGGTGTCGGGAGTGTCGTCGTGTTTCTTCCCCAGATCCTAATCTTGTCGGTGTTCATTATCTTATTGGAAGATTCGGGGTACATGGCGCGGGCCGCGTTTCTCATGGACCGCTTGATGCGCTTTTGTGGTTTGTCGGGCCAATCCTTTATCCCGATGCTATCGAGCTTCGCCTGTGCAGTGCCGGGGATTATGGCGACGCGCGTGATTGCCGATCCGCGCGATCGTTTAGCGACGATTCTCGCCGCGCCGTTTATGACCTGCTCGGCAAGACTGCCGGTTTATACGCTCTTGATCTCGGCGTTCGTGCCGGACAAATCGCTGGCGTATGGCCTGCTGAGCCTTCAAGGACTGGTATTGCTCGGCCTCTATGTGATCGGGATCCTGGGCGGTGTGGGTACCGCGTTGCTCCTCAAACGCACCGTTCTGAGGGGGCCGGCGCCGGCCTTCCTGATGGAGTTGCCGCCCTATCGCTGGCCCCGATTGCGCTCCGTCGTGCTGCGCCTTGTGGAGCGCATGCGGGTGTTTTTGGTGCGCGCCGGCGGCATCATCTTCACGGTGGCCGTAATCGTCTGGGCGCTCGCGTACTTCCCGCACCCGAGCACCATCCATCACAGCCACGAACGCCAACGCCTGGAGGCCGCCGCCAAGCTGAGCGGCGATGCGCTCACAAAAGAGCGCCAGGAGATCGATAACCACGAAGCCGCGGCGTTTCTGGAGCAAAGTGCGCTCGGCCGCATCGGCAAGACCGTGGAACCGTTTTTCAGTCCCCTCGGTTGGGACTGGAAGGTCGCGGCGGCGGTGATCGCTTCTTTCCCCGCGCGCGAGGTCGTGATCGCGGTCCTTGGGACGATTTATTCCGTGGGTTCGGACGTCGACCCCGCCGACAACAGCTTGAGTAATCGGTTGCAGAACGCCTCCTGGCCGGACGGGCGCAAGGTTTTTTCTTTTTCCATGGCCTTGGGGCTGATGCTGTTCTATGCCTTCTGCCTGCAATGCACCGCGACGGTGGCTATAATCAAACGGGAGACCAACTCGTGGCGCTGGGCGGGCTTTGCGTGGGTCTACATGACCACAATCGGTTACCTGAGCGCGTTCATGTGTTTTCAGTTCGGGACGAGTGTAGCCTGACGGATCTGGCGATGAACGCGGAACTGCAAGAGCTTTTAGCGTTGGCTTTGGTCGCCGTCGTGGGTTTGCTTAGCGTGCGCCGTTTTCGCCGCGGGCGCCGGGCCAAGGCGGGGAGGGGGGGCGGGTGCTGCGGCGCCTCGGCAGCTCCGGCCGAATACGAAATCGACGTCACCGCGATCGCGAGACGCCGGCAAGCTTCCAAGAACGCCGGGCCTGAAGCGCATTAGCTCGACGTTTCTGCTTAGAGTTTGTGAAAAAACCTACTGCGCTCGGGATCTCGCGTTCCGGCGGTACTCGGAATCCTCATGTATCTCAACATACACTCCGGTTCCTGCGCTCCGGCGGAACACGACCTCCCTTCGCTCGCGACGGTTTTCCCCCAAACTCTTAGCGGGAGAAAATTTCCGCTGGCTGCGTGCGTGCGGCCATTACTATAATATCGCCAACGATAACTAGCGGGGGGCAGCATGCGCTCGATACTCGTGATGAATCCGAAGGGAGGGTGCGGTAAGTCCACGATCGCGACGAATCTCGCCGGGTATTACGCCGAGCGGAAGAAGAACGTCGTCTTGGTGGACTATGATCCGCAAGCATCGACCTTGGACTGGCTCGCCGCGCGCCCCGAAGCTCGCCCTAAAATTCATGGCATCGCCGCTTGGAAGGACGCCGTGCGCGTCCCGAGGGATGCGGAGGTTACGATCATCGATTCGCCCGCGGGGCTGCGCGATCCTCAGGTGCTGAGCGAGTTCTTGCGCCGCGCCCAATCGGTCATTATTCCCTTGTTGCCCTCTCCGATGGATATTCGCGCGGCCTCGCGTTTCATAAGCGAATTGATGGCCTTGCGCCGGGTGGTCAACCAAGAGGTAAGAATCGCAACGGTCGCCAATCGTATGCGGGATCATACGCTCGCGGCCCTGAGCCTCTCCGAGTATCTTGACACCTTGCGGCTTCCCGACGGACACAAGCTACCCTGTCTGGCGGTCATGCGAGCGAGCCAAAACTACGTGCACGCGGCCGACCGGGGGCTCAGTATCTTCGAGTTCGCGCGCTCCGCAACCTTGCAAGATCGCGAGCAGTGGGCGCCGCTATTGCGTTGGCTCAATAGCAGCCGGAGCCAACCTTAGACGACCAACTTTCGCTTGCTACCGGTAGCGGTAGGAGTGATCCGACCGCGCGGGTCGCCATTTCCAAACCGAGGCGTCTATGCTCGGTCGCGCGGTCGGGATCTCCGATATGGTCCAGCGTTTCCGCCAGAAGCCAATACGCTTCGGGGGCCGGGTTTTGTTTGATGCATGCCTCGAGGTAATAGCAGGCCTTGCCCCATAGCTCGTTCTTAAAGCAGAGCCTGCCTAAGCTGAGCAACAGCGTTGCATCGTCGCCATGCCTGCCTAGCCATTTTTCCGCCGCGTTGATCTGCGCAGCCAAGTCCTCGCTCGGCATGAGCCCGTAACGTTTCACCAGCGCCTGGTCCCAATCGCTCTTAAGTGCTTTTTGGATCAGGGGGATGGCCTTGGATCCTTGGCCGAAGGCTTGTGCGCGAGCGGCGTAGACATCGATGATCGCGGGGTGGCGGCGCAGAGTGTTCGGAATGCGGGACCAGACGGCCTCGAGCGCATCTGCGTCCTGGGCATTGGCCAGCAGTCCCGCATGGGCATCGGTTTGGCGCGCTAAGATTTCCTCCGCGCTACAGACCTTACGCTGTTTCAACGCGGGCAGGAGATCCAATAGCTGCCGCCAATCCTGCATCTGCGTAAGGACCCGAAGCGAAAGTTTCAGTACTCGAGGATGCGAGGAGTCGATCGCGCGCAGCCGCAGCAGAGTCGCTTTCGCTTGCTCCCATTGGCCTTGTTGCAGTTGCAGCTCAGCTTCGGTAAGGCCAACAGCGAGCTGTGCTTGGGGGCCGGTTTCCTCGGCGAGACGAAGATATTCGTCGCGGCGTGTCCAGGCGCGCTGAGAATGCGCAGCCTGGGCGGCCGCCAAATAGTGGACCAGGGGATATTTACTGGTCGCGGCATTTCGCCTGAAGGTTCCCTCGGCGAGTTCCCAGTTGCCTTCGGCAAGCGCCATTACGCCGTCCACTAAGGCTTTCTGCGCCTTGCCGCTACGCTGAGTGTGGCTCCAGTCGAACAGACGCCGGGGCGCGGACCAGAGCTTCGCGAGCACGCGCAGCAATAAATAAAGCGTGACGGCCAATAATCCGAGCAGGAACACAAAAAAGTTGACGCTGGTTCGCAGCAAACGACCGTGGTAGCCAATCACCACGAAGCCCGGGTCCTCGCTCGAGACTTGCGCCACGATCACCGCCGCAAGCAGCACGAGCAAGCAAAGGAACAGCGATCTCATTGCCGTGGCTTCTCGCCCTCGATCGCCTGTTCCGCCCCTTGACCTTTAGCCTCGGCCGGCGAGGCGCTAGCCTCCGCGGATGAGGCCGGCATTTGGGGTGGGGATGGGGCCGGATGAGCGCTTTCCGTCGGCACGGGCAGGCCTTGTTTCTGGGCCATGATATAGTCGCGGATCGCTCTCATGGACCCCGAGATGTCAGGCAATGGTGGTTTCAGTTCCAATGCGCGAAATTCCTTGAGTTTAGCGAGCAAGCCGGACACCGTCTCGGCATCGGTGTCGTAATAGCGGGCAAGCACCTCGGATAAACTCTCGATTGCGGCGCGTAGGTTTTTCGTGTCGCGGTGCAGAACGTCGAGCCGCGCATTAAAAAGCTCCAGCCGTAAATGCTGTTGCACTAAGCGGCGAAAGGCGACGTCGAACAAGAACGGATCGCGGGTGTCCATTTCTTGTATCGAGACCATGTTTGCTAGGTCTTTCCAGATGGCGCCGGCCAGGTCCGTCCAGGTATCGATTTTGGGGGACTCCACCGGCTGCGCCGCCGGCGCCGGCGGCGCGAGCTCCGCCTTGAAGGGGAGATCGTCGCTGCGGCCGATGATGTCTCCTAAATAGAGCGCGATACCGGCAATGTCGGTCATCGGGACCGCGCGCAGGGAATTCATGTCCTTGACCAACTGTTCGCGGACGTTTTTTAAGTCCGGTCTGTCAAGCCGGCGCAAACGCCCGTCGGCGGTTTCTAGCGCAGTAAGCGCCATGGGAACATCGTGCGCCAGATCCAGGCGGTGTTGTGCGGTTGCGATTAGGAATTCCACCTCGGCCAATGCCAAGCCCTCGACGCTATTCGGCTTTTGCAGCGCGAGATTACCGAGCGTGCGCGCGAGCGATTTCTGCTCGCGCTGAAGGCCCTCGATCAAGGTGGCGCTCTCCGTGTTTTTCCCGCCGATGGCTCCGATGTCAGTGCGCAGCGAGTCGATGCGCGCGTTCAAGTCTTGCAGTTGATTGTTGTAGTGCCGGATGGCCGGCGTGTAATCGTAGCGCCACCACTTAAACGTGGCGGCGGCGGCCACCGCGAAGAGCACGACCAGGATGCGCGTAAGCCAGGCGCCTTGCGGTTTCGGTACGGGGCGGGTCTCGACGGTGGGCTCGTCGGTTTGCGGCCCATCCGGAGGGAGGAGCGGCGCGAGGGGTTCGTCTTTTTCCATTATCCGTTCTCGTTAGGCTGCACCTTCGATTCTGTCGTCCGGCCCTCCGTCGTTTTCAATCCGGTGCGCCACGCCACGAGCGCGGCGAGCAGACCGGCATCGCTCGGGTCCGCGGCCACGATCGGGCGCGTGCAGCCCAGTTCTCGTGCATATACCGCCATGCGTTCGTTCATCACCGCGATCGCGCACCCGAGGAGCAGATCTTGCCGTTCGCCCATGATATCAAAAAGATTACGCAAGCCCTCGCTGCTGGTAGTAATGACGACATCTATTTGACCTTGTTCCCAGTGCTCAATCAAGGCTTTCGCACCCAGGCGGGATCGGGTGCGCCGGTAAACCTCGGCGTAATCTACGTGCGCCCCGCGCACTTGCAGAGTCTCTCCCAACAGAGGGCGGCCGCCGGCGCCGCGGAAGATCAAGATGCGTTTCTTATCGAGATGCCGCAGCGCGTCGAGACCGAGCAAGCCTTCGGTGTCTGCTTGCGCCGGGAGGATCACTTCACCCACGCCGAGCGCGCATAGTCGCGCCGCCGTTGCCGGGCCGACGGCGATGACCGTGATCCCTTGCAAGGACTTACCGCGCTCGCAAATGAGACGAAGTCCCCGCTCGGCGGCATTAGCGCTGATAAAGATCACGATGTCAAACGAGCCTAAACGGTCGATACGACACCGGGCGGCCGCGGGATCGGCGGGATCCCGGATTTCGATGACGGGGTGTACCCACGCGCTCCCGCCGTGGGCCTCGATCAGATCGCAAAGACCCCGCGCCTGATGGAGAGGTCGAGTGACCAACACCCGCAATCCGAAAAGAGGCTTAACGGCGACGCTGGCGTCAACCGGCGGCATGGGTGCTCGATCTCAGGATCTCCGCGGCGCCACGCATGCACAGTTGGTCGGCGAGAGCGCTTCCCAGTCGCTCGGGCTCGTTGGCCGGACCGCACGACTCCCCGCGAATAAGCTCGGTCCCATCAAGGCGCGCGACCAATCCGCGCATGGAAAGGGTTTCCGCGCTCAGCTCCGCCAAGCAGGCGATCGGCGCGTGGCAGCCGCCGCCGAGGCGGCGATTAAAGCTGCGTTCGGCACGGATGCAGGTGTGGCTTTCGGGGTCATCGAGCGGGCGGAGGAGATCGAGGACTCGGGTATCGCCGCTTCGGCATTCGACGCCAATCGCGCCTTGGCCAATGGCGGGGAGCATGAGCGTCGGGTCCAACAAGGATGCAATGCGCGCTTGAAGGTCCAAGCGCCGTAGCCCGGCCCCGGCGAGCAGGAGAGCGTCGAACTCACCGCGATCGAGCCGTTTCAAGCGCGTGTCGACATTGCCGCGCAGTTCGCGGACGATTAGATCCGCGCGCAAGGCGCGCAACTGCGATTGCCGGCGCAAACTAGAGGTGCCGATGCGAGCGCCGCTGGGAAGCTCATCCAGGCGCGGGTAATGGATCGACACAAGCGCATCGCGCGGGTCTTCGCGCTTTAGCACAACGGGAATCGCTAAGCCTTCCGGTAGATCGACGGTGACATCTTTCATGGAATGTACGGCCAGATCGGCGGCGCCGTCCAAAAGCGCCGCTTCCAGCTCCTTGACGAAGAGCCCCTTGCCCCCGAGCCCCCCGAGCGGCGTGTCGAGATGGCGGTCGCCTTGCGTCCGAACCTTGAGCAGTGCGATGTCGATGCCAGGGTACAGTTCGAGCAAGCGCCCACGCACGAAAATTGCCTGACGTAGCGCCAAGGGGCTTTTGCGAGTGGCGATTTTTAAAGCGCTCAACATCGGTCACACGATTGGACTTCCATGCTATGCTAAGCGCTGCCGTTGCTCACGCAAAGCGAAATTCAGTAAAACTATGTAGGGGCGGCCGAAGTCAATTCCAATAGAGGTTTGAGTCTGAACGAAGTGCTAGAGTGGAGTCATCAGGCGGCGCGTTCGGATCGGTGGTGGATGGATTGAAATAGCCGCCGTCTTGCCTCATTAAGGTGCTGCGCG
>JBOIDF010000065.1:0-21551 GCA_050740455.1 Gammaproteobacteria bacterium
GGTGTGGCAAGTCCGAGAAGCTGGAGCATTAAAGAGGCGAGGAGAACGTCGCGCCAAATCGCTTTATGTTTGAGCAGCTCCGGGATGAACCAGCGAAACCCAAAAGGCCTCGATGATTTGTCGTTCGGATCCACCTCGGTCACCGGCTGCGTGGCACGGGCGAACTGGATGGCCTGCCCCGTGTAGCGCCGCGCAAAGCTCTCTAGCGGCTGAACGGTGGGCACTCGACTCCCCGCTTCAAACACGAGCAAGCGATCGGCATCGGCCTTGACGATCAAAACGAGCCGAACCGCGGACGTGGGCGCAATCGCATCGCCCGAGGACGAGACGCGGTAGTCTGCGGCTTGGGTATCACCGGGAGCCGCCGTAGCCACCGAGGATTGCCCGTGAACCAGGGCCACGCAGGGCAAGAAAAGCTGATGAATAGATTGGCAGGCCACCGACCGGGGATCCACCTTGAAGCCGAGATCGCGCCCCGCCTGGATAAGATGGGTGAGTGTACAGGGCGGCGGAAGCTCTTGGCTCAACAGCTCACCATCGAAGGGCACGCGATTCAGGGAACACAAGCTCCCGAGTGCCCAAACAACCTCCTGCCGTGATAAAGCGGCGGCGTGCTCCATGCAGAGAATCCTTCAATCCGTTGACAAGCCAGGGTATCGACGGATTTTCTCGAAGTTTCAACCCACCCCAAGACCGGCTATTCCTTAGGCAAGCACCGTGCCGCACAATCGCGCTAGCTCAAAGCGTGCTACCGGCGTCACAATACCGACCCGACCCTGAGCCTTCGCGAAAAAGTCCTCCGACCGATCCTGGCCGGTGTGGGCAAACCTCGGATGAGTCGCAAGCCAAAAACCTGGAGTCCTATTGACGAACACTACGAAGCCATCCGCTAAAACATGTTCACCGTAATGGATGACCTGCGGATCGCCGCATACCAATCAACAAAGTTTTGTCGCTGTTGTTTTTGTAAGCGCCTAACCGAACCCGCTCCCTTGGCCGATCTCTGAGGACAAACGGTACGCCCGTAATACGTACTCCGTCGCGCGCGCCACCGCCGGGCCGATGGTCATGCCTTGGGCCAAGCCGGTGGCGATGGCGGAGCCCAGCGTGCATCCGGTCCCGCGCAAGTGCGGCGTTTCGATGCGAGGATGTTGAAATATCTGGAGGTCTCCGTCGGTGACCAGAAAATCGCTGATAGTATCCCCAGATCTGTGAGCGCCTTTCAATAGAATCGCCTTCGGACCTTGTCCGAGCAAGCGCTTGGCGGCGGCGATCATGTGCTCGTCGGTGGTAATGCGCATGCCCGTGAGCCGCTCGGCCTCGGGAACATTGGGGGTCAAAACAGCCGCGTGCGGGAAAACGCGCCTCACCAGGCGCCCGATCCCCGGAGGATCGAGAAGGGTCGCGCCGCTGGTCGCAAGCATCACCGGATCGACCACCCAGGGTAGGCCGGGCGCTTGGGCTTCGATCAGATCGCAGACGGCGTCAATGATTTCCCCGCTGTAAAGCATGCCGGTCTTGATGCAATCGGCGCCGATGTCTTGAAGCACGGCCTCCGCTTGGCGGGCGACGAAAGCGGGATCGATGCCGACGATCGCATGGACGCGCTTTGTGTTTTGCGCCGTCAGCGCGGTGATCGCGGTGGCCGCGCGACCGCCGAGAGCCGCGATGGTCCTGATGTCGGCCTGAATTCCAGCCCCGCCGCTCGAATCGGACCCGGCGATGATCAGTACGCGGCCCTGCATGCGATTCAGACGCTGGGGGTGCCGCGTTTCTCCAACAGGTAGTCCAACCACAGAGCAGAGAGCTTTTCCTGAACGGAGTTTTGGCGCAGCCGCGCATTCAAGTGGGGAAAGTCGACGCGATCGAGCTCTTGGTCCTGGTTGTAACAAGAATAAACAAAATATTCCCGGCCGGTACCGGGATCGATGTGCTTGCACAGGCATTGCGCGCATACGCCCTTCATCATGCATTGCATGGGAGAGTTGATCGAGCCGATGGCGACGTGCTTAGCTTTCAGATAGGGTTTTAGTATTCCATTGCGGGCTTCTTTCACGGCCGCCATCATGCGATCGGAACCGATGGCGATGATGTGGTCGACATCATCCAGGTGGATCGGCGTATCTCCGAGCTTGCCCTTGGCATAGGCCGCCATGGCCTCGAGGATGTTACCTATGAAGCTCTTGTCTTGGGGCCGCGTGATCGAGATCGGCCGCGCCGTGGGTGCGGGATCCACGGACCACACGATTACATCCGACGCGGCCTCGATGTCCGCAACCTTGAAGACATCATCGCGGTTCCTGTAACCGGCGAAATAGATCACTCGATTGCCGGCCGCGCGCAAGGCTTTACCGATCGAGAACAGCACCGCATTTCCCAATCCGCCGCCCGCGAGCAGGACAGTTTTACCCGAGGGGATGTCGGTCGGCGCGCCGGTCACGCCCATCACGACGACGGCATCCCCCGGTTGCCACAGCCGGCAGAGCCGCGAGGAGCTTCCCATCTCGAGCGCAATCAGCGCTATCAAGCCCTTTTCCTTGTCCACCGAGGCGCCGGTGAGCGCCAAGCCTTCGGCGGCCAAAACAGTGCCTTCCACCCGCGGGGCGAGCGTCTCGAGGTTCTGAACTCGATAAAACTGACCGGGACGAAACTTGCTCGCTTGCATCGGCGCATGGACCGCGATCTCGATGATGGTGGGCGTGAGCCGCCGCACCGCCACCACGGTCGCGAGCAGTGACTCATCGAGCGCGGCGTGAAACGCCCGCAGCGCTCGATCGCGGCGGCGCTGATCGGCTGGATCGAGTTGGCGCAGTTCGCGTTCGAACAGTCTCACGATGTACGGATAGCCGTCACGGGCGCTGGCCATCGCCTTGACAACGTTCCCCGCGTATGCTGGATGGTTGTCCCCATAGAAAGTAATAAACTTACCTTGCCGCCGATACGAGGTGAAGGGAGCGCGCTTGCCAACCTTCGGCGCGCTGAGATCGCGCATCGCTTCCAGCCCGCGCCCATTCGGCTCGTATCTTTGGTAGAAGTGGGCCTTGGCGTCCATCTCGAAGCTGCCGGGGTGCTCGCTCTCATAGATCGTATTGGGCGAGGTGCCGGCGGCAATGAAAAGGCTGCGCAGCGGCACTTCAACCTCGTCTCCTGCGGCGATCCAGCGGCCGTCCTTTGGAGTCAAACGCTCGAAACGCACCGCCCGCAGATGGCCGAAGCGATCGCCAATGGCCTCGCTAGGACGCATGCCTTCCGCGACCACAATGCCTTCTTCCAATGCCTTCTCGATCTCCTCGTGGTTCTGCCTGTACGCCGGAGCATCGCGCAGACCCTTGCGGTAGAATAATGTCACCCCGCCCCATTGTTCGAGCAACGGCAGGAAATTCGGGGTTTCGCCGGCCGCAATAGCGCGCGCGCGCTCGGCGCGTATGGCACGTCCGTGAGCAAGCAGTTCATCCAGGATCAGCAGTTCCTCTTCGTCGTAACGGGCACGCACGGATTGCTCTTCATAACGCCTCGCCAGCACTTGGTAACGGCGCAGGACCCTCTCGACCTGCACCGGATAATAAGCGAGCAGTTCGGTCGCCGTGTCGATTGCCGTGAGTCCGCCGCCGATGACTCCGGCGGGCAAGCGCACCTGAAGGTTGGCGAGGGAGGAATGTTTGGCGGCGCCGGTCAGTTGCAGCGCCATGAGAAAATCCGAAGCCTTGCGGATCCCGCGCATGAGGTTATTCGCAAGCTCGATGATCGTGGGCTTGCCGGCGCCGCTGGCGACGGCGATATGGTGAAATCCCAGATCCCAGGCCTCGTTGATCGTCAGCGTGCCGCCGAAACGGATGCCGCCGTAGCAGCGAAACGTCCGCCGCCGGGCGAGAGTGAGATAAATGACCTTGAGAAAGTTCTTGTCCCAACGCACGGTGATTCCGTATTCCGCCACTCCGCCGAAACCCGTCATGACGCGGGTATCCAAGTCCTCGTAAAGCTCGCCAAAATCCCGGACTGGCCGCGGTGGTTGACCCCAGTCGCCGCTCAGGTCTCGCGGTAGAGGCTCGATCTTCAAAGCATCGATGCCGACCACGCCGAACCCCTCGTTGAGAAGGTAATGGGCCAAGGTGTAGCCGGCGGGGCCGAGGCCGGCGATGAGCACATTCTTACCGTTATAGGGCAGGGCCACGGGGCGTTTGACATTGAGCGGATTCCAGCGCGTGAAAAGCCCGTAGATCTCGAATCCCCACGGCATGAACAATACCTCGGTCAGGACGTTGGTTTCGATCTGTGGAATATTGACGGGCTCGGTCTTCTGGTAGATGCATCCCTTCATGCAGTCGTTGCAGATCCTGTGACCCGTGCCCGGGCACATCGGGTTGTCGATCATGATGAGCGCGAGCGCTCCGATATTGTCTCCCTGCCGTTTGAGCACGTGCATTTCGGAGATCTTCTCCTCCAGCGGGCAGCCGGTGAGCATCACCCCGAGCGGGTTTACCTTGAAGCTCCCGTCTCTGCGGTTGCGCATGCCCTTGGAACAGGAATCGGTATCGCGCTCGTGACAATAAATACAGTGATCTATTTCATATAGCACGTGGCGCTCGTCGTAGCGGGGATCGGTCAGAGCAAAGCCGTCACGCCGCCGGCGTCGCGCCATCGGTCCGCTGAGGACCTGATAGCCGTCGCGTTGGAGCTGCTCGGCATGCACCAGGTGCTGGAAGTCGGTTTTTCGAGCTTGCTTGAAGCTTACCCAATTCGCCACCGTTGCGTTTATTCCCGCATCGTGGCGCGCGGCGAAGCTCCAGCGCTCGATGCGATCGTAGAGCGCGAGCACGAACGCCTGGGCGCGCGTTTCGATCAAGCAATCGGCAAAGGTCGCCCGGGCTTCGGGATCGGCCTCGATACGAGCGCGAACGGCGCACAGGTCTTGCTCTAAGCGCTTGTCGGCCGGTTCTTGCCCAGAGGTCCGTGCGGCGCAGCGCTGCCGAAGACGCCAAAGCTCGCTCGCGACTACGGCGAGGGCCCGCTCAGGATCGCTCGCGTGGATGTCGGGGCCGATGATGTGTTTTAGAATCTCGATTTGCCGCTGCAATTGCTGGAGGTCCCAGGTGATCAGATCCTCCGGCTTGAACTTTTCTTGCGCTTGCGCCAGGACTTCGTTGCGGAAAACAAAAACCGTGTCCAGTTCTTCTTGTATGGCAGCACGCTGGCGGTCGCGCTCGCTCGCGACGCCGAAGAGCTCGGCGACAAATTCCCCGACGTAGGGCGCCATGCGCACAAGCAAGTCCGATATCGTTTGCGGCGGCAGTCCTGCGCCCAATGTGGCGCGATATTGCCCGAACTCGGTAGACAGAGCGGGGTTTCGGTCCGCGACGTAATCATCGAACAGAGCAAGCAGATCCCGTAGCCGGCGGGGCTCGTATAAGTCCGCGTACGCAAACGCGGCAAATCCGAGGGCTAGATTTACTTGCGCGGATGCTGAGGCGCCGGCCCCGGGGTGTGGCGGTACGCGTTCGGAAAACTCCATGACAAATGGTTTAAAGCAAACGCGTCACTACGCCGCGGGCCAATCGCTGAAGGGATAAGGCTTATCGTCCGACTTGAAGGTCACATACACCAATAGCTGATAAATATAGGTACTGAGCCGCTGGCCAAAATCCACGAGGCGCGGATTGATGTCCCCGGTGACGAGCTTTGAACCGAACTGGAACAGCGCGACTCCCCAAGCGACGATCTCGGCGACGGTATAGAGGACCGCAAACAGCAACATGTAAGCGCCTCGCTTCCAGGTCTCGCCGTTCTGAAAATGCTCCGCAAAGCTCATGTCATTCTCCTCGTGCTAAAAGCCGCTCATGATAGACACAAAAAACCCGCAATGCCATGCGCGCGCGGGCGGAGGGTAGCTTGGATGACTCTGGGGCCGGCCCGAGCGTAGCGCCGAGATGAATGATACCGCCGCGAGCACGGCGGCGGTGACGGACGCGAAGAACGCCGCTACGCGAGGTAACGGGCGATGAGATCCCGGCCTTGGCGGGTAATGAACCCGTCCTCGGTAATCAGCCCAACGTCGACGCAGGTGTGGTAGAGCTGGAGCGATCCTCCGCTCGGCACATAGACGGTGCCGTCTCCATAATGATGGTTTAACAGCCGCGCGAGCTCGCCGGTGCTAGCCGCCATCGTCTCGAAGGTATTCATCTCTCGTTTCCCTGTCACCTCGGTTCGCATGGTGAACATGTGTTCCGGATTCTTACCGGTCTCTACGTAGATTGTGTGCCTATGGATTTAGCGCACGCCGATGTCCGCCATCTCGACGGTGAACGCGGGGAGATTAGGCTGCGGGTAGCCATGACGCTCGCTAGAATAGGCGCCAGGAACGGAGAGTTCTGCGAAAAATTACCACCTGGTTTGTAACTTATGCACGCTTCACGGGCGGCAACTTCGCCGCTGCAAGCCCGGCCGGGCCCTTGCCTCGGATCGCGGCGTCAGGGGGAGGATCGAAAAAACACGCTGTGCGTGCCGGCCTGCGTAGGCTACGCGCGCAGGCGCCGAACCAAGGTATCCTGAGAGATTTGTGAAAAAATCGTCGCGAGCGAAGGGAAGTCGCGTTCCGCCGGAGCACAGGAACCGGAGTGTATATTGAAATACATGAGGATTCCGAGCACCGCCGGAACGCGAGGTTCCGAGCGCAGTAGTTTTTTCACAAGCTCTGAGGGCAGGGTCTTTGCGCGGGGATTAAATGCTTGATGGCATCACGCAGGGGAATGGGTGGGGCAATCCCGTTTCCTTGCCCATAATTTACGCCGATCTGCCGTAGCATCTCCACGGTGGTCTGTGATTCCACGGATTCCGCGACCAGCTCAAGCCCCATGACCTGGCCAATGCGGCATATCGCCTCGACGATGGTAGCGGCCACCGGGTCGTGCGTGATGTCCTGAATAAAACGGCCGTCTATCTTGAGGTAATCTATAGGGAGTATTTTTAGATAAGCAAAGGATGATAGGCCGCTGCCAAAATCATCCAAGGCGAAGCGGCAGCCGCGGCCTTTTAAGGTCGTAATAAAACCCATCGCCGCGTTCAAATTGATTATTGCCGCGGTCTCCGTGATCTCGAATATTATCTGATTCGATAGCACGTCATGTTTGCTAAGTTCGTCCATTACAAATCGGAGGAAGTCCGCGTTGCTCATGGATTGCGCAGACAGATTGATCGACACACGCAGCGCTCCCGGTACAACGGGGCTAATAGCGGATAGGGTTGAGCGCACGACCCATTGGTCAATCGCGAGCATTTGATTGTAACGCTCCGCAGCGGGAATAAAGGCGCTCGGAAGTATAAGCTCCCCGCTCTCGCCAATCATCCTGATCAGTATCTCCCCCTGCATGCCCTCGAATGCGCTGCCCAAGGGCACGATAGGCTGGTAGTACAGTTGAAACCTATTATCCGCCAGCGCTTGGTGTAACCTTGGGATCCATTGCATTTCGTCATGGCGCTGCGTGTTTTCCATGTTTTCGCGCCCGTAGAGATGAACCCGATTGCGCCCCTCTTCCTTGGCGGTAATGCAGGCGCTGTCGGCAGCGCTCAATAAGCTTTCGCTACCGGTACAGGCCTTGCTGAACGGCACCACGCCGATACTGGCCCCCACTTTGAAGAGCTTATTGGTCCAACAGAATCGGTAGTCTTGGATTACCTCGCGCAGTTCGTTGGCGATGCGCAGGGCCTGGTCGACCGAGCATTCGCCCAGAAGCACGGCGAATTCGTCTCCTCCCAATCGGGCTAAGGTATCGCGCTCGCGCAAGCGGCTCTTTAATATTCCCGAAATCTGCCGCAGCAACTCGTCGCCCGCTCCATGACCGCAGGTATCGTTGACGACCTTGAATTGATCGAGATCGATGTAGCAAAGCGCGTGTTGCATACCGTGTTCGCGCGCATGCTCCACCATGAGCGCTAAACGGCGCTCGAATTCGCGCCGGTTCGGAAGCTCCGTCAAGGGATCATGCGCCGCCTGGTGGGCGGTTTTTATGGCGGCCCGGCTGGCCTCGGTCACGTCCCGAATCAGCGCCACGTAATGGGTGATATGGCCCTTCTCATTGGGGACTGGATTGATCCTCAGGTCCATCACCAAGGTGCTGGCGTCCTTACAAGCACCCCGGATCTGTCCGGCGAAGGCTTCACCCTGGATTAGGTGCTGCCGCAACCGCTCTAGTGCGGCGGGATCGGTCTCCGGATCGAAGAACATGGAGAATTTCTAACCCATGGCTTCCTGCGGACTATATCCCAGCACCCGGCTGACGGCCGGGTTGACGTATACGATGCGAGAATCTTGCGGGTCGGGGGCCGCCGCCATGATCACGGTCACATCTTGCGTGTGCACGATCGCGGTATGCAGCAGACGCAAGGTCCCCTCGGCTTGTTCGCGCGCGGAGATATCCTTTAGCAACTGGCCGTTTAAACGCGCGAGATCGCCACTGCGGGAGCGCAACTTTCGTTCAATCTTACATTTCGCGGCGAGCGCCACGGCGCAGTGGTAGATCTCATGTGCGTCGATGGGCTGTTGGATATAAAGGAGATTGCCGGATGGCGGAAGGCGGGCTCCGATTTTCTCGCCGGATCCGCTCACGATCACGATATTGATGTCGGGATCCAAGGTGTGAATTTGCTCGGCGGCCCAAACGCCGTCGCGCCCGCCGATAAACGCGAGCGAATAAGGGCGGCCTTCCGCAAGAGTCGCTGTTACGCTGGCGACGGCCTCCCCGGCCTGATGACAATGGGTCAATTCAAACGTTGGTCCGGCGGATTTTTTCGGCGTCGGGCCGAAGACAACCGCCTCTAGCCGGCGGAAAGTATCGTCGACCGGGGTGGCAGCAGCTACGCGACAGAGTGCATGGGTGA
This sequence comes from Gammaproteobacteria bacterium, assembly GCA_050740455.1. Classification (GTDB taxonomy): domain Bacteria; phylum Pseudomonadota; class Gammaproteobacteria; order JACCXJ01; family JACCXJ01; genus USCg-Taylor. Next base: position 8,872 of record JBOIDF010000065.1, read on the forward strand.
GGGCGTTATCGGGTTCTTCGGCAACGATGAGTATGCGGGGAAGCCGGCCGCCGCTTTCTGTCGAAATAGTTGCCATGTCGTGCCCACGCAAACATTGCGCCCACTTTCGGCCGGTGTATGACTCAGGGTAGGCGCGTCGGCCTCTGGCCGCAACCAAATGCCAGACCAGGCTATTGTCACGATCATGACTTCCGATGAACTCAGCAACTATTATTCTGATTTCCTTGATGCTACGACGGTGTCGATCGTATCGTTTTGAATGGCTAATTTTGAGGTTAGCTTACCCTGCGGGCGGCTTCCGTAAGTGGTGGCGACGGTTTGCATGCGGTTCCGATGACTCAACCGCCAGCGGCGGCATTCTAAACTCGGTTATCTTGGTCCATTATTGACGAACTACTATGCCACCAGGAGAGAGAGTCGTGACCGTGGATGAGAGCAGAGCCGGTTCGAAGGCGAGGCCCACGTGGTTTGCTCGATCTCTTTCCCTTGCCTTGGTGATCCAGATACCGTTGTTGATAGCGGCGGGGTCCAGCCATCTGAATCAGATGAATCCGGATGCGGTGGCCTATCTGCGGGTGGCACGCTATTACCTGGAGGGCTGTTTTCAACTGGCTGTCAACGGCTACTGGGGACCGTTGTTTAGCTGGCTGGTAGCGCCGCTGCTCACGCTGGTCGAGAAGCCAGCGGTGGCGGCACGTATCGTGATGGGTCTCAGTGCCCTGATCTACTTGGCCGGGGGGACCTGTCTACTACGGGCGCTGGGCTTTGATCGCATGACGGTGGGGATAGGCGCCGTGCTGCTAGCCCTGTTTTCCATCAATTTGTCGGTGGCGGTAATTTCGCCGGATCTGCTTATGAGCGGGCTATTTTTGCTGGCGCTGCACTACACCCTCGCGCCAGGTGCCGGGAGGCGACCCTTGGTGGCCGGCCTTTTCTATGGGTTGGCTTACCTGGCTAAGGCTGTTGCCTTGCCAATGGCGCTCGTTCTATTGACGGCGATCTCCCTCATCCGGGTGTATGCCGGTGGGGCTACGCGGCACGCCGTGCTGCGCTCGGTAACCTGGGGCACCATCGGCTTGGTCTTAGTCGCTTTGCCGTGGATCGCGGTGCTCTCTTGGCATTACGGCGAACCAACATTCTCGACGAGTGGGCCGATCAGTTATGCCTTCGTCGGTCCACATAATCCGGATCTCAACCATCCTACTTTCGTTGTTCATCACGTGCCCGAAGCCGGCCGGGTCACCTCGTGGGAAGATCCCACAGCGTTGCGCGATCATGTCCTGTATCAGAACTGGTCACCCTTCGCCAGCATTGCCGATTTTAGGCATCAGATAAGACTTACGGTGTACAACGCCTACAATGTGCTGCGATTTCTGGCGGAATTTGACGGTATCGGGATTGGGATAACCTCGGCATTCCTGGGATTGGTGCTCTTTAGGCCGTGGCGCCGAAGCTGTGAGACCTATCCCTGGCGGCTAGCCGCACCTGCCATCGCCCTGATGGCCGGCATCTATCTGCCGGTCTACGCGGACGCGGAGCGCTATTATTTAGGCTGTTATCCGTTATTATTGGCCAGTGCGTTTGGAGTTGTGGGTGCTTTTGCGGAGCTCGCCGCGACCCGGTTTCTAACCACCGTTCACGCTACCAGGCCAGCGGCGATGCGCTCCGTTGCCACAGTGTTGGTGGCGGCGAGCTTTGGCGCGGCCTTGCCCGGACGGCTGCAGCAAGCCTTGAGCCACGGGTATGTTACGCCATCTTATGTTCTCGCCCAGCGGCTCGCTCCGTTACTTCCCTCTACGGAGCCTATCGTGTCCGTGGGCGACAGTGGCCGGGTGGCGCTTTATACTGCATTCCTCACCGGACAACCGTATTACGGAAATCGACTTGGGAAAGACAACGTCAGTGTTACCGATCTGCTGAAAATGGGGGCTGGATACGTAGTGGTCAAACGGGATCTACCGTTAGCGCAAGCTTTATCTCATCATGCCGCCGCCCAGCGGCTGAGAGGTGGTTTGAATGAAAAGACGTGGTCTGTGCGCGTTTACCATCTTAAAGGTTAGGGTTCGAAGCCCTTGAGCCAGAGACCATGAACGCCGGACTACAGTACTTTGGCAAGGACTTGGAAGCCATGTCCTTTGCGAACAATTACCATCAATGGATCGTGAATGAATTTAGGCGCTATCTTGGCGATACGGTTGCGGAAGTTGGCGCTGGAACCGGGAACTTTTCGACTTTTCTTGTGGCTACCGGAATAAAACGGCTATTTGCATTCGAACCGTCGACGAACATGTATCCTTTGCTCAAAGATAAATTGAGGGCACGTGATAATGTTGAAACCATCAATGCGTTCTATGAAGAGAAAGGCATAGAGTTCGAGACCTTTTTCGATTCGGTGCTTTATGTAAACGTGTTGGAGCACATCGAGGATGACGAAAGAGAGCTCCGGTGTGCCTATAAGACCATCAAGCCCAACGGTCGTATCCTTATTTTTGTGCCGGCTTTGTCATGGTTGTACAGTGAGCTCGATCGAAAAGTGGGGCATTTTCGGCGCTACCACAAACAAGAGCTGAAAGAAACGGTCGAACGAGCGGGGTTTTCGGTCGAGGCATTAAAATATTTCGATATCGCTGGGATCATTCCTTGGTATATCGCGTTTGTATTGCTAAAAAGAACGACAACGGAAAATAATGTCTTGTTGTACGACACACTGGTCGTCCCGCTCATGCGAGCTCTTGAGAAAGTCATACCCCCACCCATAGGTAAAAACCTGTTGTTAGTCGGACAAAAAACCTGATATTGCGCGCGAGCCAGCCCAGCTAACGGCGCGACTCAGTGTCATCGATAGTCAATGCCTGCAGACATATCCGATTGCGAGCTTTCCATTGTCATGCCCTGTCTGAACGAGGCCGAAACGCTCGCTATTTGTCTAGCAAAGGCGCGAGGTTATCTTAAGTACAGTGGCATCTCGGGAGAGATCGTCGTGGCCGATAATGGCAGTATCGATGGGAGCCAGGACATTGCCTGTTCCCACGGCGCACGGGTGGTGGCCATTTACGAGCGCGGCTATGGCGCCGCCCTGAGTGGTGGAATCAAAGCGGCGCAAGGGCGCTATGTCATCATGGGCGACAGCGATGATAGCTACGATTTCTCCGCCCTCGATGCGTTTGTCGCGAAGTTGCGAGAGGGCTACGAGCTGGTCATGGGTAACCGTTTCAAAGGCGGGATCAAGCAGGGGGCGATGCCCCCCTTGCACCGCTATCTCGGCAATCCGGTGCTGACGGGCGTTGGCCGCTTGTTCTTTGGCAGCCCGGTGAGCGATTTTCATTGCGGACTACGCGGTTTCGACAAGGCAGCGATCGCGCGTCTGGATCTGCAAACCACCGGGATGGAATTCGCCAGTGAGATGGTCGTTAAGGCCACCTTGCATGGGCTGCGCATTGCCGAAGTCCCGACCACCCTGTCACCGGATGGTCGCAGCCATCCGCCACATCTGCGCAGTTGGCGGGACGGCTGGCGACATCTGCGATTTTTGTTGATTTACAGCCCGCGCTGGTTGTTCCTTTACCCCGGCTTTGCCCTGATAGCCCTTGGCATAGGCGTGATGCTTTGGCTGGTACCCGGGCCGCAGACCGTCAGCGACGTGACCTTCGATATCCATACCTTGATGTATGCCGCGGCGGCGACTGTGCTCGGCGTTCAGTCCGTGGTGTTTGCCTTGCTAGCCCAAGTGTTTGCCGTGAGTGCTCGACTTTTGCCCGCGAATGCGCGGGTAGCTCGTGCCAAGCAGATGCTCACCTTGGAGCGAGGCCTTGGGCTAGGTGCGGTCTTGACGCTCCTTGGGCTGGCGGGCTCTGGCTATGCGGTGACTACCTGGGGAAGTGAATCGTTTGGGCCTCTGGTCGCGGGCGCGATGATGCGGATCGTCATTCCCTCCGTCACCGCGCTCATCGTGGGGGTGCAAATGATTTTCGCGAGTTTCTTTTTGAGCATTTTGCAGGTAAGACGCAAATGAGGGCACCGATCTCAATCCGGCAATATGGGCGGTACACCGTGATTGGCGCTGTGGTGGGATTCATTACCATCGGATTACGCGAGATCGCGGGACGGTTGTTGCCTGCCGATAACCCGCAGTTCTATTTGGTCTCCGTAGGTCTTGCGTATGCCTTCGGCATGGTGCTCAATTATCTCCTGCAACGTGCGTTGACGTTCCGGTATGCGTCCCCGGATGCACCCCAGCTCGCCTTCTTTGTCATCGTAGCTTTGATCGGTGCCGCCGCGACGGCTTTGCTGGCGCTGCTGTTCCGGTACGGCCTGCCGTTGGACCTATGGTTGGGTCGCTGGAGCCCCGCTCTAGCCTTTGCTGCAGCGGCTCTGGCTTCATCGCTCCTGACGTACTGGCTTAATGCTCAGTTCGTATTTCAAGCGCGAAACACAAGCTGAGAATCAATGGCACGGCGATATGCCAGCGTATCGAGTTCATCGCGTGCCGCGGCCTAGTAATCACCGGGCGCGCTGCGTTTCCTCGCGTCCACCGACAGCCAGCGGTTTTTTACCGACTTGGGCGTTTGCATCCCGATCCGAAATAGCCTATAGCCCGGTGTGACGACCTGATTGATGGCCATACCGAGCACGCATCCATCATGGGAAGACAAGATTTCGTTACGCTCCTCGCTGATGGGGTCGGTCACCATGCCCAATAGCTGCCCGGCGCGTACGGCCTCCCCCAGGCTGACGCGCGACAAGAACAAACCGCCGTCGTTGGCGCGAACCCATTTCGAAGGATGGAAGAATAAAGGGGCTTCGGCCGTCGGCTTTTTCTCATCGACCATCTTTAACGCTGCCATCAGGGATTGAATCCCCCTGTACCCTTGCTTCACTTTGTCGGGCTGGATCCGGTGCGCTTCGCCGAGTTCCAGTGTCACAGCAGGCACGCCTGCGGCATCAGCAGCGCGGCGCAATGTCCCACGGATCCCCTTGCTGTGTAAGACGGCGATCGCGCCAAAACCTTGTGTTAGCCGTTTAACCGCGGGCTTAAGCGCGTTGGCGCGCAACTGTGTCAGATTCGGTCGCTGAAACGATCCGGTGTGAATGTCGACTAGCGCGTCGCATTGCATCACGATCCCGTGGAAGAACGAGTAAGCTATCCTGACGGCCGCGCTGCCCTGTGGATGGCCCGGAAAGTATCGGTTCAGGTCACGCCTATCCGACAGATAACGGGACTTCCGGCGAAACCCTTGCAGGTTCACGATCGGCACCGCGATGACATTTCCGCTCAGTTTGCCCGGTTCTAGCGAGTGTATGATTCGCTGCACGATCTCGATACCGTTGATCTCATTACCGTGGACAGCAGCGGTCAGACAGAGTGTCGGCCCGGGCCTGACGCCCCTTATGACGATGACGGGCGTCGCCTCGGTGATGCCGGAGAAAGGCGCCCAGGAAAGCCGCTCAATCGAGCCAGGCTTGACCTTCTGTCCCAATAACTGGAATGGCTTCCTCGGGTCGTCAGTTTTGATGCTCTTGCCTTCAGCCCGAAAAGCTGCCTCCTCTGACTTGATCGTAAGGTCGCTCGGCTGGGGAATTGCAGTCCGCGGGCAAAGAACGGCGAGCGACAACATGACCAGTGCAAGCCGGCGAGCAGTCGCCCGCGCATGCTGGCGTCGATTTAGCGATAATCGAATCGGCGAGGCGATATTCATGGGCATAGATGGTTCCACCGTGCCTTCTTTGCATTTGGCACAGAAGTTATCGTTACCGGCTCGCCGTCGCGTTCGCCGGAGCCCTCCGCTTTGCCAACTCCTGCCGATACTGCTCGTCCGTCAGAAACGCGATGTCCGTCCAGCCATGACCCATTTCATCCATGGTGCGGCGCCCCCAGCCAATCCACGCCGTGGGGTCAGGGTTGTGCTTGTTGTTGGCCGTGTTATCGTGGAACGACACCGTGTGGAGGATCGTCCCGGCGGGGAAGAGATGCGGCGTCTTGTACTTGTAGGTCATCTGCCAATTCTGGTCGTAGTGCGTCACGTCAGTCAACACCTCGCGGCGTCCGTCGGGATGAATCGCTTCGAACATCATCCGTGAGCCGCGAAAGTGCATGTGCGGTTGGAAACTAATGACAAGCGCCGGCTTGGGCAGCGGCCAGAAGCGTTCGTGTCTTGCGATGGTGTTGGGGGGAATGCTCAACAACGCTGCGGCTTGTAGCCAATTCTCTGCGATGAGTGCGCCCGTCGGCATCGCGGGTTCATCGATTGAGAGTTTGTGGCCCGCTCGCAAGAGGAGATCTTCGATGCGCTCGCGGTTCAGCACCCAGTCGTTCCCGACACCGGTGCGCATCTGATGCGACGTGACGACATATTTCGGTACGGCGCCCTTGGGGTAGAACTTGATGCCCACCCTTTGACGATCGAAGGTCTGCTCCCCGTACGGGTGGTAGTGAGACTCGAACCGGAACAGCGATCCCTTCTTGATGATCTTCGACGTGCCGTCGGGAAAGATGTCCGCATCGTTGCCGGTGCCGTACTCGATCAAATCCATGCTGTTGCCGAAGTTCGAGCCCATGCCAAGGCCGAGCCCTTCCGTGTCGGTGCCCTCCGGCAGATCGACATACACGTGGGAGTGATGAACGGCCCGGATGGCATCAGGAATGACCTGGACCCATTTGACGTAGCGATCTTCGGTGATCTTCGGGTCGACAATCTCCTCGGGGATGAAATCAGGACCGTTGGCCGGGATCTTGAAACCCTTCTGCATACGCACCACGAGGTCCGGCTCGCCATACGTCCATTTCGAGGTGGGGGCGAACGTGCGGGGAGGTGGCGCATCGGCAGCTCGCCCCTCGGGTCCGCCCGCGTCCACCCAGGCGGCGATCGTGGCGATTTCCCCATCGGACAGCGATGTATCTCCGACGTACTCCCCAATGCTTCGATCGATATGCCAGGGTGGCATCTCGCGACTCGTCACTTTCTGCCTGATCGATTTCGTCCACGGCCGGACCTCCTGGTAGGTCATCAATGACATGGGGGCGTGCGTGCCTGGCCGGTGGCACTGTTGACAGGAGCGCTGGAGAATCGGGAGCACGTCTTTCGTAAAGGTGAGGGTTGGCTGACCGTTGGACGTCGGATTGCTGCTCTGCTCCGGCGTGACCCTACCGGCCGACAGCAGGAGCCCCGCGGCGATCGCCAACCCCAAAAACCCAGCAGCCTTCGCGACGGGAACCATGAGACCTCCTCAGTATTGCGCTTCGCAGACGTAGCGGCATACTATACACGCGTTATGGGGGACCTGGGGAAACGAAGAACAGAACGAAGAACCGGGAACGGCGGAACGGGACCAAGAACGAGGCATCGGTCGTGGTCAGCATTCTTCGTTCGGGTTTTTTGTTCTCGTTCTTTGTTCTTCTTTCCGGTGGTGCTAGTTCTTAGTTCTTGGTTCGTTTTTCGTTCGCCCACGGTCCACGCCCAGAGCAACCAACCCATCTACCCGGCGTACCACGGCTATGTGAAGAACCCTGACGGCAGCTACACCCTCTCCTTTGCGTACTTCAGCCACAACGCCGAGGTCGTCACGATCCCGCCGGGTGCCGGCAATTCGTTCGCGCCCGATCCGCTCGATCGACAGCAGCCAACCGTGTTCAAGCCCGGTCACTGGCGCTTGCAGTGCGTGATGGTGGTCGGTCCCGAGTTCGACGGCAAGCTGCGATGGAACCTCACCTACGCGGGGGTCACCACCGGGACCAGTGAACGAATGTTGCAGTCGAACTGGAATCTGCTCGGGGGCGCGGCGAAACTGCCGCGGATCGACTACGCGAAGGTGAAACGGGGCGTCTGCCTCAATCGTGCACCAAGGGTGAGGCTGCTCGGAAAAACCGCAAGAAATGGCGAAGTATCGATCGAGGCGATGACTTCAGAGGAGCTGCACTTGTTTGGAAGCGTCGCCGACGAAGGCCTGCCGCGTGGCGAGAACCTGGTCGTGGGATGGAAAATGCTCAAGGGGCCGGGGAGCGTCACCTTTTCAGACCCCACGCAGCCCCGGACGACGGCGACCTTTACCGTTCCCGGCAGGTACGAACTGGAGCTGTTGGCCACCGATTCTGATCTCGCGACCGCGTTGCGGGTGGTTGTTACCGTCACGTAGTGTGTTAAAAGCTACCCACACGAGGTTCGATTAGCGCCTTGACGCCGCCGGCAGTAGAGGTTGGGGCCGGAGCTCGGGCGCGGCCCGCGCTTTCAATCATCATTCCCATGTGCAACGAGGAGGGCAGCGTCCACCCTCTGGTGCGGGAGCTCGTTGCCGTGCTGGAGGGGATCGGCGTTACCTATGAAATTGTCCTCGTCGATGACGGCAGCCGCGACGCGACCTGGGAGCGGATTACTAGTCTTGCCGCCGAAATCCCTGCCGTAGTAGGCGTGTCGCTCTCGCGGAATTTCGGGCACCAGCGCGCCCTCCTGTCGGGACTCCAGCTTGCGCGCGGCCAGGCCGTGGTCAGCATGGACGGCGATCTACAACATCCGCCCCAACTTATCCCTTTACTCTATGAAGCTTGGCGGCAGGGTTACAAGGTGGTGAACACCCAGCGGCGTGATGAAGAGGTGGCCAGTCCCTTCAAGCGATTCACCTCGCGGTACTTCTATAAGTTGTTCTCGATCCTCGCCGAGGTGCCGATGGCCGAAGGCAACTCCGACTTCCGGCTTCTCGACCGCACCGCGGTCGATGCCTTGGTGAACCTCAAAGCCGCGGAGTTATTCCTGCGGGGTGCGGTCCAGTGGCTGGGTTTTCCTGCGACGGTGGTGCCCTTCCAGACCGAGCGGCGTTTACACGGGTCGAGCAAATACACGCTGCGAAAAATGCTCAGCTTCGCCGGCGATGCCATCATATCGTTTTCGACCAAGCCGCTACGGATCGGGATCTGGATCGGGATCGCCACCAGTCTATTAGCCTTTGTCGAGATTGCTTACGTGCTGGCGCAGTACTTTCGAGGGGATACGGTTTCGGGCTGGGCCTCTACTGTGGGTATCCTGTCGTTCCTGTTCGGGGTGCTGTTTATCATACTCGGCATCATCGGCAGTTATCTTGCCTGGATCCACCAAAGCTTGCAGAACCGGCCGACGGCGATCATCCGCGACAGCGTCAATCTGCCACCGGCGTGAATGAAAATTCTATGTGGGTGCGCCTTTGGAACGCACCGGTCGCGCGTTTTATCACGGTTGGCATCACAAACACAGCCCTCAGCTACGCCGTCTTCGTGCTCGCCTTTTCGCTATTGGACGCTTATGCCTACCGCGCGGGGTTTGCGCAGATGGCGAGTTATGGGCTTGGATCACTATGGAGCTTCTATTGGAACCGCGGCTGGACCTTCGGAGCCGAAGGCCGGGTCCTAAGGCAGGCGCTGCGCTTTACATTCGTGCAAGGGCTGTTACTTATGGCCAGCAGCACATTGATGACCGTTACCGTGGACATCTGGAATTGGCCGGCAGGCCCGACGTGGATTACTGTGATGGCGTTCATCACTGTCCTGAATTATTTATCGCTGAAGTACTGGGTATTCTAAATGGCAGGGCGTGAAGGAGCCGCGTTTCAGCATGCGCTGGTTCTACTGCTCGCGGTGGCGGTGGGGTTGAGCTTTGGTTTGTGCTATGGGCTCTTGAACCACAACACCTATCTTCTGTACCCGCTCCGGGAGCTCGATCCGGAGTTCCTGCGCTATGACTGGCTCGCCGCGCAGACCACCGCGTACCATCCAAATTTCGCGCTGTTGATCGAGCTTCTGGCGTCCTTGGGTCCGGCGCCCTGGATGGTCGCCGGTGCGAATGTGGTGCTGGGAGCCGCGCTGATACTGACGATTTATGGCTTTTTAAATCGCTACTATCGGCGCGATGCTTTAGTCGCGATCCTGCTCCTCATGTGCTTTGTGCTCTTGGAGAAGACCCGCAGCGTAGCTACCAGCCACATCCTGACCTCGGTTCTCGAACCCTCCTCGGTCGCGGCCTCCGCGGTCGTGATCGGGCTCCTATTGCTGCTCGCGGAACGCTACCTCTGGTCCGGCGTGCTGGTGGCGATAGGCGGCTTTTTTCATACTAATTTTTTGCTGCTCGATTTCGTTTTCTTCGGTCTTGTTCATCTCGCCCTCGGGCGCGAGGACATCGCGCGCCGCCTGTGTCTACAATTGGGGCCGAGCGTCGCCGTCTTGCTCTTCGAGTTTCCCATGCTCTATGCCATGGCGACCGATCCTCTGGGGGGAGAGGCGCGCTATATTTTTCAGTTCATACGCTCGCCGTTTCACTATGTCCCGCGGACGTATCTCGCGGACTTTATTCCCTTCTCGGGATGGCACTTGCTGGCGATGAGTTGTCTCGACCTGAATTCCTCCGAAGCCCGGATCTCCTCCCGGCTGGCGAAGGCTTATGCAGTGTTTCTGGGCCTCGTCATGACCGCCACGGTGCTGACTACGCTGCTCTATGTACCCTTTGTTTCACAGTTGTTCTTCTGGCGCATGGCACCGTTTTCGGTCTTGCTGGCCCAGCTCGTAATCATCACCCGGATCGCGCCTTATTTCAGCGCCAGCGCGGAACGCGAGGCTGCCAAGGGTTTTAACTGGCAGTGGGTCTTGGCGGCCGCCGGAGGCGGGCTCCTTCTCATCTACCATGGCCCGAAGGTACAGCCCACCGAGATCGGTCTCCTACAGGCCAATCCTACCTACGTCGTCATCGCTATTCTTACCTTGTTTGCTTATGTGTTGCTTGCGCGCGCTAAGACCCGGCACTATCTCACAATGATTCCGCCGGCGGTGGTGCCGCTTGGGTTGGTAGTTGTGGGACTCGCCTTCTCGGCGGCCCCCGCCTACAAAGAGTCCAATGTCCTGCACGGACTTGCGGCGCCCAAGCAGGAGCTGTTTCAATGGGCGCAATCTACCGCCCCGGATGCACAATTCCTCATCCCACCGAACTTGAGGACCTTTCGGCTGCATGCCGCCCGGGCGGTGGTCGTGGACTGGAAGGCCACCCCCATCAAGCCCTCCGAGCTTATAGAATGGTATCGGCGCCTAGGGCGTATGAGCGGCGATCCCAAGGTGAGGAAGCCGAGTGAAGCCGACGCCGGCTATCATCGCATGGACCAATCGCGTTTAGCTTCGCTAGCGAGGGAATTCGAGATCGACTACGCCGTGTTCAAGCAGCCCTTCGATGCGCGGCAACTGCAAGCCGAGGTCGTATTTACCAATAAGCGCTATTTGGTGCTGAAACTAGGCGCAACGAGCGAACATTCGGCAGGCCAAGAGTGAAGCCTTACACCCGGTGCAGGATCATTTCTCCCCAGCGCCCACCAGTTCCGCTAGCGGCACCGCTTCCATCCGCTTGATGAGCGGATAGCGGCGCTCACCGGGATACGCCACCAAGAGTTGATCCAGCTTGAGGTCCGCCAAAGCTATGCGCATGGAAGGCGTGAGCCTGGGCGCGTCCGCGCGTTTGCATTCGACGCCAATTCGCCGCCCGCCCTTGAAGAGCACAAGATCAATCTCGGCTCCGCTGTGAGTGGCCCAGTAGTACGCTTCGTCCGGGCGCAATGCCTTGAGCACTTCTTCGACGGCATAACCCTCCCACGAAGCGCCCACCTTGGGATGGTGTTCGAGGTCACGCTGATCGGCGACGCCCAGCAGTGCGTGAAGCAGGCCGCTGTCTCGCACATAGACTTTGGCAGCCTTGACCTGTCGCTTGCCGAGGTTCTCGAACCATGGCGGAAGTTGCCGCATCATGAACATGCCAGTCATCAGGTCAAGGTAGCGGCGCACGGTCGACTCGTTGACGGCAAGCGCGCGGGCCAGTTCGGCGGCGTTCCAAATCTGGCCGTGGTAGTGGGCGGCCATGTTCCAGAAGCGCCGGAGAGCCAGCGCCGAAACCTGAATGCCGAGTTGCGGCAGGTCGCGCTCCAGAAAGGTCTGAAGGAATTGCCGCCGCCACGCAAGGGAGTTGGCCTCGGTGCGCGCTGTGAACGAAAGCGGGAGCCCCCCACACAGCCAGTGGCGTCCCTGGCTCGCGGCGCCGAGATCGGCCAGGCGGAAGCCCTCCAGGTGAACCGTCTCCAGGCGCCCGGCTAGAGTCTCAAAAGACTGACGGAGCAGTTCGGGCGAAGCGCTGCCAAGGATTAGAAAACGCGCGGGCAGCGGCTGGCGATCGGCCAGAACGCGCAACAAAGGAAACAGGTCAGGCCGGCGCTGGATTTCATCGATGACGACCAGGCCTTTGAGCGGACGTAAAGCGGTAGCTGGCTCGTCGAGACGGGCGAGGCTCTGGGGATCTTCGAGGTCGAAGTAGTTCAGCGAGTCCGGCCGGACCAGGAGTCTCGCCAATGTGGTTTTCCCGCACTGGCGGGCGCCCAGCAGCGCTACCATGCGGCTGCGCTTCAGTGCGGTTCGCACCCGTTGGAGGTCCCTCTTTCGGTCGATCATATTCCTCAGAGTATACCTTGAATATCGGGCAGGCGATGCCGGAATTTCCTCCATCTGCATTGCCTCGCAAACCATCCCCACACAAGAGCCGCCACCCACCCAACAACGCTGTGTCAACGCGCCGGGCGTTAGCCTCCATGCCGAGGTCTGCTGCGCCGCCTCGGGCCCCGCGGTCAAGCGCGGATAGGCAGACGCTTTCCGCTTTTCCTCACTGTTTGGGAGAACCGCAACATGAGCTGCAACC
>JBOIDF010000066.1:0-21511 GCA_050740455.1 Gammaproteobacteria bacterium
TTTTTGCGCGTAAGGGGGTCATCGTTCATCTCCTCTGAAAAGACCCGAATGGGCCCGTCCGGAGTGTGAACGATGCAACTACGAAGGGAGAGTCAGAAAAGGCTCCGCGAAGCGGTTTAGTTCAACTAATGATTAGATGATTTCTGGATATCATCCTGTGCATTGATATCACAGCGGTTGTCTCGTGACAATAAGGCCTTGTTTTGACGAGCATTGTCCATCTGTATATTATCGCCAAACAAGTTCGCCAGGCTAGGATGCAGTGACATGCTGACCCTTCCCGCCGACCTGTCGCGCCGCTTCCTCCATGTACTTCCGCTCTATCCCGATGAGGTCAAGCTCATCTACGCCGCCCACGAAATGCATAGCGACGCCATCCAAGGGGATATCGCGTTTGCAGCCCAGGGGGTCCTCGCCTTTCTCCGAGACGAGCTCAATCGGGTATGGAAGCGGATCCTGGAACCCGCCCATCCGGAGCCGGTGCCGCCGTCCCCCACGCTTGACGAAGAGCTTCGAACACGGGTTCGCAAGACTGTAATGAGCGAGCGATTCCTGAGCCTCGAAGAGCGCCTCCAGCAATTGGGGGAGCACTATGACCGAGATACCGTGCTTGCTGCCTGCGGTAGTTTGGCGGAGATCGCCATACATCACAGCCCGTCCATGGTCGTCCTTCAATGGCAAAAAAGATCACGGTCAGCGAACTGAAATGCGCATGCCTCGATCCCGACTGGCGGGTGCGCTGGCTCGCGGGCAAGCGCCCGCCGACACAGCCACACATCGCCCAAGGCGGGGTAAAAACGAATTCCGTGCTCTTTCACAAGTTGGCCGAAACCTTCGTCGGCTGGCTGTGCGATCCGATCAATGCCGCCGCGAGCCTTGGGACCGGGGACGCACTGTGGCAGGCGCTCTTCGATGGGTTTGCGAGCGAGGAGCTAAGTAAACTATTGCGAGCGAATCAAATCCAGGCCAGCCATCGATTGAAGCTGTGCTTGCGAGCGTTCTGCTACCGGTTGGCCGATTTACGGGCCCGTATGCCGGGGTTTAGGGCGTGGCCCGACCTCTATCTCGGGGAGGAGTTTGATCTCAAAAACGTGCGCATAGAGACCACTCGCGGCGCATTGCTCATCGCCGGGCGGGTTGATGCGGTGCGGACTCACCCCGTGCATGGAGTCGAGGTCGTCGACTACAAGCTGTCGCGCGGCGCACAGGCCAAGCATGACCTGGTACAGCTCGCTATCTATGCCCGCATGCTGGCCATCGCCAAACCGGGCCTACGGTTTCATGGGGTGCTCGAATACTACGAACCCCAGTTGCATGAGCTATCCGTGCCGGAGCAACAACTCGACAATCTCTTCGAGGAGATCGTGGCGCCGGTCTTGGCCGAGCTTGCGGCCACCCCATCGGACTCGGGCGTACCTAGCGAGGATCCTAAGCGCCTGGGCGAACCTCGCCTCCCAGCGGATGATGCCTTCGCCGCGGGAATTCGGGATTGTTTCGCGGCCTTTAAGCTCGAGGTTGATGTTTTGGGGAAGATCGAGGCTCCGCAGCTGGTGCGCTATCGCGTCCGACCGGCAGCGGGAGTGAAAGTGATCTCCCTAGCGAATCGCGCGGAGGACTTGCAAGTGCGCCTGGCTTTGCATCAGCCGCCGCTTATCGGGCCGGCCCAGGGTTACGTGCACATCGACATTCCCAGACCGAAGCCGGACAGCGTCCGCTGGTCTGAGGTCATGAGCGACCCCGCTTACCAGCGTCACCCATCTCCCGTGGCCCTGCCGATCGGAATAGGCGTGGACGGTGAGCTCGTTCTCGCCGATCTAGCCGATCCTAACTGCTGCCATGCTTTGGTCGCGGGATCTGCTGGAAGCGGCAAGAGCGAGCTTCTTAAATCCCTCGTCGCGAGCCTGCTCCACCGCAACCAATCCAAGGCGCTCAGGCTTACCATCATCGATCCGAAAGTTCTGACCTTCGGCTCCCTGAAGGGAAGCCCTTACCTCACGGGTCCGGTGATCACCGATCTTGACGATGCCGTCGTACGACTCGATGAGGCCGTCGCGGAGATGGCCCAGCGTTACAGCGATTTAGCGCACGAGGGCTTTGAGAATCTGAGCCAGCGGTTGGCGAGCGGGCGCCAGAACCTGCCGTTCCACGTGATTGTCTTCGATGAATTCGCGGATCTCATCCTCGCCGGCCGCGAAACCAAGCAGCGGTTTGAAAACCTGGTGGCGCGGCTGGCAGCCAAAGGTCGGGCCGCTGGTATGCATCTGATCTTGACGACACAGCGGCCCGATCGAAAGATCGTGACCGGCCTTATCAAGGCAAACCTGCCGCTCCGCGTCTGCCTGCGGGTTAATTCCGCAACCGATTCGCAGATTGTCCTGGACGAGCCGGGCGGCGAGTCTTTGCTAGGTCGAGGCGATCTGCTCTGCAATCGCGGGCGCGGTTTGGAGCGGGCGCAATCGCCGTATATCGATCAGGAAGAGCTACTGCGCCTCGCGCGAGGCACAGGATCTCCCAGCCGATAAATGCGGTGCCCTGTTTCACCTCGACGCGGGTGGTCGTGAGTGCCTGACAATGAACGAATAGGATCGTCTCTTGGGGCAACCATTCCAGCGTCCCTCCCGCCGCGATCTTCAGGTGATATTGCTCGACGGAAGGGTCACGAAGGGAACGGTAGATCTTCGCGGCCGCGGGCGTCGTCAGCAAGGCGCGACCGCCATCGCCCACGGCGGCCTCTATATCAGGCGATCACCGCCCACGATACCACCCGGCAGGTGGGAACCGCGGCGATCCCGGGCGTTGGCTTGAGAGTCTAGTTGGGCACTACTCGTGACCGTGCAGAGAGGTTTCCCGCACAACCAAGCAGAGTGCTCCTACGAGCGCGGCCAATGCGATAACGACTATCCACTCCATCATACGTTCTCCAGTTCCTCAATGCGTTTGTACGCCCGGCGGTTGATAAGTACGATCATGACGGCGATGACCAACACAGCAATCAAGCCGGCTCCCACTATGATAGGACTCGCTGTCGCGTAGTTCTGGGCAAGCCACGCGACGAGCGAAGCATCAAATGCCACAGCGATTCCGAAAGCAACCTTGAGCCAACCGATTTCTTCCTTGAGGCGGTCTGCCCTCGACATGTAAATAAATAGTGTACCACTTGGCTACTCCGATGCCCAAACGTGCTGCATAACCGGCCACGCCCGACGTCTTTTGCGATCTGCCGAAGCAAAACCGCCGAGATGTCGCGACCTTGATGAAACGGGACCGTCGTGCACCGTCCAGAGCTGTCGCGGAACTGCTTGTGCGATCCGCGCTGGCGCACTTCCACGAAGCCTAACTTGAGTAGAATTGCCACGACCTCGACCGGGCTCAGAACAGGACCATTACCCACGGTCTATGCAACGGCAACATTCTGGACCCCAATAAATTCTGATTCGAGCTGAGGGTCGCCATCCTCCAGAAGCATGGCAATCACCTCTTGGAGATTGCGATTGAGCTCATCGAGAGTCACACCCTGTGAATGAGCCCCAGGGAACCCAGGAACGAATCCTACAAACAGGCCGGTGTGCGGATCACGCTCGATAATGGCGGAATATACCTTCATTAGGACACTCCAATTGAACAGTCGGGAGAATTATCAGCCTGTCGCTATAAACGGTGCAACTCTCGCGGCCCAAACGATCCGATAACCGGCCCGACGGGCGAAGCCCGTTTGTGGAGGGTCCGTGTTCATCGGGGGGTTAGGCCCTTTCAGCCGAAGCGATGAACTTTGCATAGGTTAGCGAGACTACCGAGTTTCAAGAGACGCTCGGGATGTGACGTTGTCCGCGGAGGCCGACGTTCACCAGGCGACACGAGGCGAAGGTGGGTATTCTCGACGCCGAACGCACCATTAACCGCGAAGGCAACTCGGTACTCCTGCTGCGGAGCGTAGGCGCTGAGCTTTGACATCGCGATCTTCTCAGGGAGCGCCCAGTCGATGATTGGTGGTTCGTCCGGTGTGTAGTACTTAACGTCGCCATGAACGAGCATCTTGCTTTTTATCGAAGGGCGCCGCGCTATCGTTCAAGGTAAGGGGCGGCGCCGCTTTTTGGCTTACTCGGTAGGTACTTGCTCTTTGGCCAGCTTCAGCAATAACCGTAACGCCTGGTTGACTGACGTTGAGTCTCGAAATACCTGCGCCACGTCAGAGTCGAGAAACACGACGTTAGTACCCTTTCGATAAGCTTCGTAATGCTTGCCTCGAACTCCACCCGTGAAATCATACTCCGGGCGTAGTTCATCATCCTGGTCTGAGCTATGTGCCTGTTTCATACTGCTTATGCTCTCTTGCGCTCGCTAACCGTGCGGTGATGATTCTCATACATTCACCGCGCTCCGTGTACCCTACCACCACCAGCCGGCCAGCCGACGACATACCAACGCTAACAAATCGAAACTCCGCTTCGGAATGGTCCGGGTCGGCGATGGTCAGTTCAAGCGGGTCGCCGAATACCGTCACCGCTTCGGTAAAGTTGATCCCGTGCTTGGCACTGTTGATCCTTTCTTTCTCTCGGTCCCATTCGAATTCCACGCGCTCATTTTAGCATGGTAATGCCTTGAACCGGCCCGAACCGTTCGCACTAACCGGCGCGCGGCGCTTTTCCGCGCGTCCGAGGAGAGCGCGTTGCTAGACGCGATGAGCGTTTCGCCAGCCAATTGCTGAAAGAAGCCTGGCTTTCGCCCGACCGCTTACCTGCCAATAATCCTTCGACGCTGATATCCTCGTCGAGATCCTCCCAATGAATGCCTACTCCTCGGCCGATCAAACGCCAACGCTTCCGCTCAACCGGTGAACCGTGCGACAGTCGCGGATACCATGCGAGTGGAACAGAAATGCTTCGCCCGTCGCTAAGGTCTACACAAAGCGTGTCGTCCGACACCGTAACGTTTTCGGCGAAGGGGACTTCTATCTCAATGGCCGAAGTACTCATTCCAAGCCTCCATAAGCTCGAACCTATGATCGGTCACCGTCTTCTCAATCCGCGCGATCTCGACGCGCGCGAAACCGCCACTGCTTTGCAACCGAACTGGGTCGAGCCAGAATTTTGCAATCCTATCGTCACGCTCAACGTGGATGTGCTTCGGTTCGTCGCGCGCTTTAGCGCGTCGCTCTCGATGCGATAGTTAGCGTTATTCCGCTTGGGAATTACGGGGGAATTAGGAAGTAGGGGACAGACCCGGACAGACCACGATGTATCGATACTAAGAGCGCACCTGCTGCGACGCATAAACAAATATATCGTGGTCTGTCCCCTATAACTCCGACTCTTCTTTGCGCGTGCACAATCGCCACATAGAAAACATAACCAATGATTAGATCATTTCTGGATATCAATCCTGTGCATTGATATCACAGCGGTTGTCTCGTGACAATAAAGCCTTGTTTTGACGAGCATAGTCCATCTGCATATTATCGCCAAACAAGATCGCCAGGCTAGGATGCCGTGAAACGTTGACCCTCCCCGCCGAACTGTCGCGCCGCTATATCCTGCTAAGCAGTAGGGCGTCGCTAGCAAGAGCAGCCTTGATGGAGTGATACGGAATCCGGGAATGATCATGGCACCGCCTCCCCGTATTCCGCTGCGCTGCATACGGGCTACTTTGCTAGCCATTCCATAATTCGACGCTGGCGCGTCTGGCTGCTTTGCGCAGGGCTTTGTCGAGCGTTGCGAAGGGGGTCCCTGTACGCATGGCCAGATCCAGGTAAACGGCATCATAGAGCGTCAATCCGCATTCTCTGGCGAGCGCTACCGCCGTTCCGGTGCTCACCCGCTCCGGCTTATCGTCCGTGGTAATAGGAAGATCAGCCAAGAGTCGGCAGAACTGCTCGGATTCCGATCGTAGGATCCTTTTGCGGCGCTCGAACATTAGCAGCACGTTCTGCACCTCGAGATGCCAGAGCGCCGGTACGATCGCGGATCCCGTTAGTAGCGCATCCAGTGTTTTCTCGCTATAGCCGCTTGCGTCGTTCTTGAGGAGCCAGGGCATTGTCACCGAGCAATCGACAACCATCATCGCCGACCTTGCCTCATGGCCTCGGTCACCGTATCGAGCGGAATATCGGAACAATCACGCGCGGGTCGCAGACGCTTGATGGCCGCGACGGCGTCTTCCCCGGACCCGGTCGCTGGCCGGATGGGGACCAACCGGGCGACGGGTCTGCCGTGGTTGGTGATGGTGAAGGTCTCGCCCCGTTCCACCTCCTTTAGCAGGCGGGGAAGATGGGTTTTAGCCTCGTAAGATCCTATCTGCTTCATGATCTGACTCACTACCCTAGTCTAAGACTAGTCTGAGCCGGCGTTATTGTCAAAGCGCCCGTTCGCGGTTGATGAGCCGCAAGCCTTCCCAAGTGCAGCCCTGGATTCACCCGCTTCCGCGGGACCGTGAGATGTTGGTAAAGCCGGGATGGGTGGCGGCGCATGCGCGTCAAACCGCCAAATAGCGCTGAATCAGCGCATCGGTGAGCTCGGCCGTGGCGCCGGCCGCGACGATGCGGCCCTTGTTCATGATACAAAAATGGTCGGCCACGCGGCGCGCGAACGGCAGCTTCTGCTCGACCAGCAACACCGTCAACCCATGTTCCCGATTCAGGCGCAGGATGATATCGCCATTTCGCGCACGATGTTGGGCTGTATTCCTTCGGTAGGCTCATCCAGGATTAACAGCCGCGGTTCCAGGACCAGGGCGCGTGCGATGGCAAGCTGTTGCTGCTGGCCGGAGAGATCACCGCCTTGACGATGCAGCATGTCCTTGAGCACCGGAAAGGTCTCGAACACGATCGGGGGCACCCGCCGTGCTCCGTTGCGGCGCGCACCGAGGCCCACCTTGAGGTTTTCCTCGACCGTGAGCAGCGGGAAGATCTCGCGCCGCTGGGGGACGTAGCCGACGCCCAGCACCGCGTTGCAAATGCGTCACAGGGACCGTCGCGGTCCTTTCTTACCTCAAGGCGCCGCCGCAACTACTGCCCGCCCCGGCGGTACATCCATAACAGTGGTTGGCCACCCGGATTGGATTCCCTTCGAGATCCATCTCCATTAGCTCACACAGACGCACGCGCCGTTTGTCCGCCACGCGCAACGGCAGGCCCAACATCTGATTGAAGTCGCAATCGTAGACATAGCCCTGCCAGTCCACGCTGATGAGCGACCGGCACATTACCGCTTCCAGATTTGCCTCCCGGTGCGCGTGACGCAGCAATTGCATATAAGGCGTGAACTGGCCCTTGGAGATGAGCAGGCTGCCGAATCGCTGGATCGGCATATTGGTGAGGACATAGAGCCGGTTAAAGACGATCCCGAATCTCTCGCCGAGATGCTTGCGGTAAGACTCCTCTAGCATCGCTTGTTGGGGCGGTAGGCTGGGACCTTGCGGGTTATAGACGAGATTCAGTATGAGATTAGTGTCGGGCATGCCGTAGCCGAGGGCGTTGAGCTTTAGCAAAGCGCGTATGCTGGCGTCGAAGACCCCGGCACCGCGCTGCCGATCCACATTATCCGCAAGGTAACAAGGCAGCGAGGCGGTGATCTCGACGCCCTGGTTAGCGAGAAAGCCGGCCAGATCCTCCTGGGCGGGTTGCTCCAGAATAGTCAGGTTACAACGATCGATAACATGTACCGCTAGGCGGCGCACAGTGCATACCAGGTCACGGAAATGCGGATTTAACTCCGGCGCACCACCGGTCACATCCAGGGTTTTGATAGTTGACACCTCTAAGAAAGCGATCACCTCATCGATGGTCTCGCGGTTCATTTCCTCGATACGGTTCGGACCGGCGTTGACATGACAATGAACGCAGGTCTGGTTGCATCGATAGCCCAGGTTTACCTGCAGGGTATCCGGCCGCTTGCGGCGAATGGCGGGAAAATCTGTGGTTTCAAGCAATTGCAACGTGGCATGCATGGAAGTGTTTGCCTATCAGAACGGCGCGCATCGGGTACCTCTTACGGTAGCTTAGTATCGCGCCTGCTCGATGCATTAGCCAGCATCACCGGTCAGCCTTCGCGCTTCAGCAATCTTAGGCCCAAGGCGCTCACGCCCACGAGCGCCACATCTTCAGCGACGCTTGACCATCGCAGAGGGCGGGCGAGGAACGCGCCGAAACACCCGCAGTTCTCGATCGGGATTTCGCGCAAGAGCGTCGTGATTGCAAGCGCCGTGTAAGCGATATGCAAACACAGCGTCGCAAGCACGGAGGACCGCAGCCGTCGCCCCCACAGGATGTTGAGACCGATCGTAAACTCCAGCAACCCGATGCCGAGGGCCAGCGGCAGCAACAGGCTCTCCGGAACCGGGAGCTGATAAGTCGCGATGACCTCTGCAAAAGCGCGATTGTCGAGGAGTTTACCGAACCCGGTGGCCGCGAAAAGCACTCCGAGAAAGTAGCGGATTACAATGAGCACGAGAGCGCGGCTCGGTCTCGGCGTCGCGAATTGGCGATTGTCCAGTCGTAGTCGCTGAATCGCACCGCATAGTCTTCGGGTATGGGATCTGCGACGTAACGGTTGATGTAGGCGATCAAGCTCGGAGCGTGCGCGGGCGTGAAGTCTTGCGTATAAAAATCCAGGATCTCGCTGACATGGATGATCTTGCTTGGGTGATCGACGCGCAAGTTTCGATTCTCCGAAAAGAATTTTCTGGCCTCGCGCTCCAGTTCCGCGTCCAGCCGTTTTCCGCTGAAGGGTTTCTTAGGCAAGACAGGGCAGCCGAGCGCGACGCAGTTAAGCGCAAAGTGGACCCGCGGCTCGCCGAGCTTGCGGATGACGTCGTTCTCGTAAGCATAGAGTGACATCCGTTTGCCGCCGATGTTGAACTCTCGCAGCACGAAGAAGCGAATCTTTCGCCATCCCGCGTGGGTGTCCGGAATGCCGAGATCGATCACGTTGTACATGGACAGGGCGTTGTAGCTATTGATGTAATGGGCCAGGCGCTCCTGCGGATGGGAAAACCCGCTTGCCGGGGTACGGGCAACATAGGCCAGGTACCGATCGAGGTCCGCTCGATCGCGCCGCAGTGCCGGAAAATCCACTTCGCCACGATCATTGACGTAGGTGTGCAGCACCCGTGCGTATACCTGGATCGGCAATTCGCCCTCGACATCATCGGATAACTCCGGTAGGTTGACCAGCGAGGCGCAACCCGAGAGGGTGATTTGCACCAGCAGGACCGCAACCCAGGGGCTTGTCGCTTGTTTGGTCCTTTGTTCAGGCACTGCGTTGGTCCTGCACGCTGGCCGGTTTAACAGTTTGTGTCGCCCAGGATGGCCTGCCTCTGCCTGCCTCTGAGGTACTTGCGGGGAAGATTTCGCGGAGCGATGTCGCGGCCTTGCAAGGAGACTTTAGCGGCTTCCCCGGCTACCCCGGTCAAGGGATCCCACAACCGTTCGCCTTCCGCGGTTTCGAGCTTTAAGGGCCGGAGGATGTAGGCGTCGCGTTTGGCGTTGTGCAGACACATCGAGATGGGGCCCTCGGCCGAGGCCACCATGAAAACGCATGCGTGCACGCGTTCACGCTCGAGCCGGCAGGCATCCATGAAGTTATGGATGAAAAACGACAGTTTATTGATGCGGCCGCGGGCGGCCCAGAGATCCGATCTCGCCGCCCATAACATCCGGCTCAGCCAGCTCACACCTTGCCGCCAAAGTCCTGGGCTCAGCATAAAGGCCTTGATCGCGGCATGGACAGCGGCGCGGCGATTTCTGCGGTCGAAGCGTACCTCTGCGCTCTGATTCATCAGGGGCACAATAAAGGCCGGGGCGCCGAAGAACTCGTAAAGATTGCCGTTGATTTCGAAGGCCATCGCGTAGCGGTTGCAGCGCGGATGCCCCACCATGAACGTATCAAAGCGCAGATCGGCCCCAGCGCCTTGGTTGATCTGATCGATCACGGTGTCCGAAGTGATCCCGGCGCCGCGCGCTCTCAGCACCCCGCGGCCGGTATCGGCCTGCGGCTGAAACGAGACCATCCGTACCACATCGGCGTGCTGGCGAAAGAAACGCACCAAGGCCGGGAGCTCATGAAAATTGCCTGCGAAGACGCTGGTGTTAAAAAACACCGAAAGCGGTAAACCGCGCGCGCGCTCGATGTATTGCTCTCGAATCGCGTTGAGCTCGACTTCGGAGCCATAACCCTTTCGTTGCTGCGTCAGATCGACGTGGAAGGCGACATCGGTGAGCCCGGCCTCGCAGAGCGCCGCGAGCAGCGCGCGCGTGGCACGGATGCCGTTCGTGAAGAGCGAAGCCCGCAGGCCGTAGTGGGTGATCCGCTGCACGATCTGGAGGAGCTCGGCGCGCTTCCTGAGCGTCGGATCGCCGCCCGTCACCTGGACATCCGTATTCTCCCCGTAGTGCCGATAGATCATCTCGATGCGGCGAAAGACTTCCTGAAGCGGTACATCCTTGACCGCCTCCGAGGTGTCCGAGAGATAGCACAGCGTGCAGTCGAGATTACAGCGCTGAGTGATTTCGAGCGCCACGCAGCCGATGTTCCAGCGCTTGCCCGCGATCTGCTCAGGCGTCCAGCAGCCGATGTCCCGCAGGCGCTTGGGCAGGGCTTCGCGACGCTGGGCGGCCCCCGGCAGGCTCGTGTAGGGCGGCCATGCATGAATCTCTTCGGGGCTCAAGTAGTCACCTTCATGATCCTCAGCGGCACCGAGCGGCACCGCCAGTACCCTGTCGCGAAGCTCGGGGCTCGTAGGCGCCGCGCGAGCCGAGCGATCATTTCGCCACAGCTTGTTCATGTTCCCGGCAACCTCTGCAATCGTTCAAGGCCCAATCATAATCGAGAAACTTGATCTTTGCCTTTTGGCTCCGAATCAGGTTTTGCCCGTCGTGGTCGTCAGTCAGCAGCTCCGCGTACCGGGCGAAAAACTGTTCTCGGGACCGGATCCCTTGGAAACCGCTTGAGAAATCTTCGCGGTACCAGTCGAAGATTTCGGACACTTCAAGGGTATGGGTCGCGCCATCATAGCGATTGCGCGAGCGGTCCGAGAGAAACCGCACGACTTGCTCCTCGAGCTGCGCGGCCAAGCGATCGGCGAGGTAGGCTTCCTCGCGTAGCATCGGGCAGCCGATGGACGCGCAGTTAACCGCCATGTGGATGCGAGGTTCGTCGTAGACGCCCGGGGCGCGAATGACGCCGTGTTCGATGCCGTCCAAATGCTGCTCATGGCCCAAGAGTTTGAAGAAGCGCTTTTTCCATGGGTTGTCGATAAACCGTCCGAAGTCCCGGATCGACTCGAGATGCGGATAACGCGTGAGGATCAATTCGACGGTGAAGGCGTTGTAAGCGTTGAGGAGAAACGCGAGTTGTTGCGCTTTGCTCCAAGCTTCGAACGCCGCCAGCGTCACCGAGGACAGCGTATCCAGATACGCCTTCAGCTCGGTACGTTTATTTTTGAGCTCGGCATAGCGCACCTGAGAGCCGCTGCCGCCGTCGATCAAGACGACGTGTTGCCGTAACAAGTCCGTCCACGCACGGTGGCTATGATCGAAGCTCCCCCCGGCGGCGTAGCTGAGAGGCAGCAGGGTATAAGCCAAGATAGCAAGGAGTCGTTTCATCAATGTACTGGATAGCGCCTCAAGGGGACAGGCGTGACATGAAATATTACAATGAACACGTAGTAATACTTATCCGAGGAGGCTGTGAGGGTAGTGCTCATGCCCGCCTTGGCTGAGAGCTTGTGAAAAAATCGTCAGCGAGCGAAGGCAGACCGCGTTCCGCCGGAGCGCAGGAACCGGAGTGTATTGAAATACATGAGGATTCCGAGCACCGCCGGAACGCGAGATGCCGAGCGCAGTAGATTTATTCACAAGCTCTGAGAAGTGCCCGTAACCCGCCTTCTGGGAAGACCGGACCGTGGGCACTCTCATAACCGTGCCTCGTCAAGTTTGCGCGCATGTCCCCGGCGGTTCGCATCTTCACGGCGCACCGGGATGCTGGTGAGAATCCGGGCTGGGTTGTTGGAGGTAAGCGGCGGCGATCCACGCCACCCACCTGCCGTCACTGAGGGCTCGTCCAGGAGTAATACCTTTGGGCTCGACGGCGAGCGCCCGGGCGAGCGCGATGCGCTGCCTTTGGCCCCCCGACAGCTCCGAGGGATAGCGTTCGGCCACATCGCCGAATGTTGACCTTTCACAACAACGTCGAAACTCCTTAGAGCTTCTGCCGGCTATTCGTCTCGACGCAGTGTCGAGGGCATACGTGCGGCTTATGCCGAGCTTCGATGCGGATAAATCAACAAAACCCTCCCCGGAAGTAGCACCTTTTGTTGGCTTATCCGATTCCATCGCAGGATCTGGCGGACGCTGACGCCGTATTGATGCGCGATCAGCGACAGCGAGTCTCCCGCCCGGATCGTGTGCCGCAGGCCCGCGCGCCGCAGCTTCACGGCAAGACCGGCGGATAGGAAGTTAGGCGCGCTGGCCACCGCGAGAGGGGGTCTTACGGAGCGGGCGATCTTGCGCTTCAAGATATCCGCGTTTGCGACCGGCAATGCTAATCTATGCGGTCCGGTTGGGCCGGTCGTGTCCTTGATCACGCCCGGATTCAGTCGCCGCAATTCGGCCACGCTCATTTGCGCCAGCGCCGCCGCCCGGGCGAGGCGGATGGGCGCGCCGATTTCGACTTCGGAAACGTAAGGTTTATTCGCGATGGGTTTGAGGCTGAGGTTATACTCCGCGGGCGCGGCGACGATGCTCGACATCGCTAAGAGCTTAGGCACGAACTTTTTCGTTTCCGCCGGCAAGTCGAGCGACCAAAAACTCGTCGAGCGGCCCGCGCGGCGATTGCGGTGGATGGCCGTCTGAACGGTTTTTTCTCCGCAGTTGTACGCCGCTAATGCATGCAGCCAGTCCCCCTTGAAGAGGTCATGGAGATCCTCCAGATAGTCAAGCGCCGCGCCGGTGGAAGCGAGGACATCGCGCCGTCCGTCGTACCACGCGCTCTGTCTAAGGCCAAAACGCTTTCCCGTTCCCGGGATCAGCTGCCAGATGCCTGCGGCGTGGCTGGGCGAATACGCTTCCGGACGATAGGCGCTCTCAATGATCGGTAACAGCACGATTTCGGTCGGCATAGCGCGCCGTTCCACTTCTACAACGATGTGATGCAGGTAAGGACGCGCCCGCTCGGCCAACCGGTCGAGGTAGGCCTGCCGCAGCCCTGGCCAAGACTCTTTCGATGATGGGGACGGTCGGGGTAGCGTGAATCCCTGCCGGATCCGTTCCCAAAGATCATCGTACGGTTCGTGGGAGAGGGGCGCTTGCGCAAGGCGTTCACTAAGGCGAGCGCGTAATTCGTCGAGGTGCCCCGAGCGGTAGGCCGAATCGAATACGCCGGGGTTCTCGGTGCGCGGCGACTGCGCCTGGTCCTCTACCTGCGGCACCGCCAGACAGCCGCTCAGAAGGAGGGGGGTACAGATTATTATTATTGGACGATGGTTGCCCCGTCGCATTTGCAGGGATGCTAGGGAGGCCAAACGGGGGTGTCAACCCTTCAAGCGTTTGCTAAATCTGTAGAAAAATGCGATGAACAAGCTATAACCGAATGATTTAACGTGACATCTATAAATTCAATCGGCGACGAGCGTGATTTATTAGCAGTCCTAATAAATGTCCTTCCACTGGCGCAAAGCCGCGAATACCTCGAGATCGGACCACAATGACCGCCGCGCTTGTCTTTCGGCCGCGCGCTTGACCCCGGGCGCCGAACAGCGCACGAAGGGGTTCGTTTGCCGTTCTAGGTCTAAGGTCGAAGGCACCGTCGGCAATCCTTGGGCACGCCGGGCCGCGGTCTCCCGGATGCGCGCGGCAATCGCCGCGTTATCGGGTTCGACCGCGCGGGCGAAAGCGAGGTTAGCGCGCGTATACTCGTGACCACAATAAAGGCGTGTCTGAGGCGGCAGGCTCATGAGCTTGGTGAGGGAGGTATACATTTGTTCAGCCGTTCCCTCGAATAGACGCCCGCAGCCGGCGGTGAACAGGGTATCGCCGCTGAACAACAACTCCGCGCCGAAATAAGCGACCGCGCCGGAGGTATGGCCGGGAACGCCCAGGACCTTGAATGATAGATCGAGATCGGGAAACTCGATCGTGTCGCCGTCGATCACCCCATGACGGCATTGGGGGATGGTCTCGAGCTTCGGGCCATGGACGGGCACGCGGTAACGCTCGACCAGCGATTCAATGCCATTGACGTGATCCCAGTGATGATGGGTGACGAGTATGGCCCTTAGTTTGAAGCCCTGTGCCGACAAGGTTTGATCGACGGGCACGGCATCGCTAGGATCGACAACCACGACGATGTCTCCGTTGCGAATGAACCAGATATAATTGTCTTTCAGTGCAGCGACCGGAAAGACATCGACCATGCTCTTATCTCCGCGGATGACCTCGATGGGGCCAGTATGATGAGGCCAGTATACAGTCGCGACATGCCGGATCCATCATGGTTCTGATCAGCGACGATCGATCGCCTTCCTTGTGGACGCGCCTGGTGGAATGGTTTCAAGGCCCTCTCGGGAACTCCGTATTGCAAGCGGAACGCGCCCAGCTCGGCCCGGTTTTATCGGGCCTGTTCGGTTTTCATATCGTCCAAATCGGGGTGCTCGGCGCGGCCGATCTGTTTGCGGGCAGCCGCATCGCGCATCGAATCATGCTCAATATCGACCCGCAACTGCCTATCGCAATGCTTGGCCATCCGTTATGCGCGGCGGGGGCGCTACCGCTGCAAACCCGCAGTATCGATGTGATCGTCCTGCCGCATGTCTTGGAGTTCCAAGCGGACGGGATGGAAGTCTTGCGCGAGACCGAACGCGTTCTTGCGGGCGAAGGTCACGTGGTGATCTTGGGATTCAATCCATGGAGCTTCTGGGGACTGTGGCGCCTTTGCAGCGCGTGGGGAAAGCGCGTACCTTGGTGTGGGCGGTTCTTGGCGATGGGGCGCCTTCAAGCTTGGCTGCGGGATCTTGGATTTGAGATGGTGCAATCGCGCCGGTTCAATATACGCGCGCCCTGGGCTAACGCGCCGGCCGAGCGGCGATGGGAGATGGGCGAGCGTATCGGAGCTTGGCTAGGTTTCGGCGGGGTGTATCTCCTGGTCGGGAAAAAGCGTATCGAGGCGATGACGCCGATCGGAGCGCGGCGGCACGCCCAGCGTAGAGTTCTCCATGGTGGTGTCGCCGGCTCGTCCGTGCAGCGAGTCAGGCCCTAGCATGGCCGCTCGTCCAGGCTTTGCCCGAGAGACCTCGGAAGAAATCCGCGTTGAGCTGTTTACCGATGGGGCCTGCCGCGGGAATCCCGGACCCGGAGGATGGGGGGTCTTGCTACGCTATAAAGGAAACGAGAAGACACTGAGCGGCGCCGAACCGTTTACGACCAACAACCGCATGGAGCTCATGGCCGCTATTCGGGGACTCGAAGCATTGAAGCATCGTTGCGGGGTCCGGTTGACGACCGACTCGGCCTACGTAAAAAACGGTATTATCGAGTGGCTCCCGCGCTGGCAGCGGCGCGGATGGCGTACCGCGGATAAACAGCCGGTCAAAAACCTCGATCTCTGGCAACGGTTGGCCGCCGCGGCGTCGCGCCACGATATAACGTGGCAATGGGTGAAGGGCCACTCGGGGCACGTTGAAAACGAGCGTGTCGATCGCTTGGCAAATCGCGCGATCGACCGGCTTTTGGCTGCTCGTGCAAGCGGCGATAGGAACGCGACGACAGACTAAGGAAGCTCTAAGGAAGCTCTGCAAAAGTGTCGCGAGCAAGCCCAGATGCGCGAAGCCACGGAGCGAGTCGCGAGACATATCAGGTAGATAGGCGAGCGACGAGCGAGTACGCGACAAAGCAGATGGGCTGCGCACTAACTTTTGCGGAGCTTCCCTAATGCGCCAGGTCGTACTGGATACGGAAACCACGGGCCTCGAGCCGGGAGAGGGCCATCGAATCATCGAGATTGGCTGCGTGGATCTCGTCAATCGGCGAGTGAGCGAGCGCCGGTTTCATTATTATCTTTGCCCGGATCGGGAGATCGATCCCGGCGCGGTGGAGGTGCACGGTATTACCCTGGCGCAACTCAAGGACAGTCCACGATTCGCAGACATCGCGAAGGAATTCTTAGACTTCATCCGGGGCGCCGAGCTTATCATCCACAACGCCGCTTTTGATGTCGGCTTTATCAACAGCGAGCTCCGGCGGCTCGGGCCGGAGTGGGGGCGGATCGAGGACGTCTGTGCCGTGATCGACACTCTGGCCCTGGCACGCGAGTTACATCCTGGACAAAAGAATAGCTTGGACGCCCTGTGCAAGCGCTACCAGATCGACAACTCGGCGCGCATACAGCACGGCGCCTTGCTCGATGCGGAGATCCTTGCCGATGTTTATCTTGCGATTTCCGGCGGACAGGCCGATCTGCTCCTGGATGACTTTAGGCCCGCCGTCAGAAAGAAAATAGAATCGGTCCGCGCCGAAAAACGGCCGCCGCTCCCCGTGATCGTTCCTAGTGAGGGGGAGCGGAAGCAGCACCGCAGGCTTCTGGAGATTATCGATCGCGCGAGCGGCGGCCGGTGCCTGTGGCGGCGCGAGGAGACCGATGATGGGCCGGTGTCCCCGCTGGAGTCACTTATAGACAGCCAATGTCGTACAGAACCACTTCAACAAGTCCGGTGTGCAAGCCGCGCATGGTTTACAAAATAGACCGGGCGCATGGTTTACAAGTTTCTCCCTATCCATGCCATTGGCCGGGAGGGACAGGGAACCTAGAGAGGTACTCGAATTTCAAATATGTTTGGCTAGGATTCGCCTCATGCAAATACCTTGGTGGGCTTGGATCGTCGGTGGGATCGGGCTAATGCTGATCGAGCTTCTGGGCCCGACGTTCTTTATCCTGTGGTTCGGTGTCGCGGCCGTGCTGGTGGGCATCGTGGCCGCCTATGTCGATCTCAGCCTCGCACAGCAGCTTTCGCTCTGGGGAGGGCTGTCCGTCGGAATGGCCGTGCTCTGGTTCAAGATATTTCCGGCGCCGCATCGGACCCGGTCGGGCCTCTCAAAGGAGGCCGTTATGGGGGAACGGGGCCTGATCGTCCAGGAGGTATCCGAGATGCAACGGGGTACGATTCGATTCCAAAAACCGATACTCGGATCGGAGACCTGGCCGGTGATCGCGGATGAACGGATTGCTTCCGGCGAACGCGCTAAAATAGTGGACGTGGTGGGGCAGACACTCAAGGTCGAAAAGCTTTCATAGGGGGAGGGACCGTGGAATTTACAGAATTTACACTGATTGCCTTTGCGGTATTCATTATTATCCTGGTGACGATCGCCAAAGCGGTGCGCACCGTACCGCAAGGCGAAGAATGGGTGGTTGAACGGCTGGGAAAATTCAATGCGACCTTGACGGCGGGATTGCGGTTTCTGATCCCGTACATCGATCGGGTGGCCTATCGGGTGCCCACCAAGGATCTCATCCTCGATATACCCGAACAAGAGGTGATCACGCGCGACAATGTCGTCATCATTACCAACGCGATCGCTTTCGTGAAGGTGACCGACACCGTCAAGGCCGTCTACGGCATTACGGACTTTCGCTCCGGGGTCTCGAATATTACCCAAACCACGTTGCGGGCGATCATCGGCGAGATGGACCTCGACAATGCGCTGTCCTCACGCGATCAGATCAAGGTGAGGCTGAAGGAGTCGATTTCCGACGACGTGGCCGACTGGGGGCTAACGGTGAAATCCGTTGAAATCCAGGACATCAAACCGTCGGCTTCGATGCAAACGTCGATGGAAAAACAGGCTGCCGCCGAGCGAGAGCGAAAAGCCGCTGTCATCAAGGCGGAAGGGGAGAAACAGGCGGCCATTCTCCAGGCGGAGGCGCGCTTGGAAGCAGCGAAACGCGACGCCGCGGCGCAAATTACCCTCGCCAGCGGCGCGTCGGAAGCGATTAAAAAAGTGACCGCTGCGATCTCCGATCGCGATCTGCCTGCCTATTACCTTTTGGGGGAACGTTATATAACGGCGATCAAGGATCTGGCGGCGTCACCCGGCAGTAAAACCCTCCTGCTGCCGGCCGACCTTATTCAGGCCATACAAGGTCTCATAGGCCGAAGCCGGCCGTAGCGGCGCAAGCATCAATTCTGACGGCTCGCCAAAGTCATGGCGCGCGCAATCCGCGGGCAGCAGCCGCTTGTAGTTTATCGCCGAGACCTGCAGATCTATGCCGGCGATTCGAGCTTCGCCCGAGCCTGGCGAGACGAAATTCAAGAACGGATTGATCGGAGTGCGGCATGAGGTCGCACGCCGGCGGCACGCTATCGCGCTTTTTCGCGGCGCTGATCGCGCGGCGCTGGTGGGTGATTGGCTGCTATGCGCTGCTGCTTCCGCCGAGCGCCTACTACGCCGCCAAGGTCGGGCAGGACAACTCGATCGACAGGCTGATCGTCGCCACCGATCCCGACTACGTGGCCACGCGCGCTTTCGAGCAGGTGTTCGGCGGCGGCGAGTACGCGCTGCTGCTGGTCGAGGCGCCCGATCCGCTCGCGCCCGAGGTGATCACCAAGCTCGACGCGCTCGAGCGCGCC
Organism: Gammaproteobacteria bacterium; assembly: GCA_050740455.1. Taxonomy (GTDB): domain Bacteria; phylum Pseudomonadota; class Gammaproteobacteria; order JACCXJ01; family JACCXJ01; genus USCg-Taylor. Next base: position 18,613 of record JBOIDF010000066.1, read on the forward strand.
ATCCAGACCAACCCGCGCGTGACCACCAACTCGGTGCTGTCGGTGTACCGGCGAGCCAAGGCCGGCTTCGAGCCCACCCCCGAGAGCCTCACCGCCTTGCGCCAATTCGCCACCGGCACCGATCAGTTCCGCCGCCAGGGCCTGCTCGGCAGCGGCTACATCGCGCTCGGGCTGATCTTCGAGGTGCGCGGCAGCGCCGACCGCCTGCTGCTGCTCGAGGAGATCGAGCAGGCGATCGCCGGCGTCGCGGCGCGCCTCGGTCCCATCGCCGGCCTGCACCGGCTCGGCCAGCCGTATGTCAACGTGTATCTCGACGAGACGCAGCGCTCCGCGCCGATCTACTTCCTGCTCTTCACCGCCTTCGTCATTGCGCTGAATATCGCCCTCTACCGCTCGGCGCGCACGCTCGGCGCGTTCCTCATCACGCTCGGCGTCTGTCTCGCCGTCTCGGTCGGCTACGTTGGGATCACCGGCGGCACTTTCACCATCGTCTCGCCGATGGTGCCGATGACCATCCTGGTCACCGGCACGGCCACGCTCGTCTACCTGCACTCGCGCTTCGTCGAGCGCCCGCCGGCGCGGCCGATCGCCGCGCACCAGGTGTTCGCGCTGTGCAACAAGTTCGTCCCCTGCACGGCCTCGATGTTCGCCACCGCGGCCGGCTTCGCGGCGCTGGCGGTGTCGGACATCCGGCCCATCCGCGAGATGGGCATCTGGGTCGCCGTCGGCGTCACCGCCTCCTGGGTAATCGTATTCACGCTCTTCCCGGCCCTACAAGCGATACTGCGCACGCCGACGCAGCAAGAGCGGCGCGCCGCGAGCATCGGCTTTGACCGCCTGACGGCGTGGCTGCCGCGCTTCAGCTACCGCTGGCGCTGGCCGCTGGTCGGCGCGGCGTTGGCCCTGTCGGCCGCTGGCGCCGCGGCGCTGTTCGGCTTCCCGGGCCTGCTGGCGCCGATGCCGCTGCTTACCGACCCGGTCGAGCACATGAATCACTCGGCGCCGCTCTATCGCGACATGAAACGCCTCGGTCCGATCACGCCCGGGCTCTCGGTAACCCACGTATGGCTGCGCGGCGATCTCGGCAGCGTCTCCGAGCCCGACGTGCTCAACGGGCTACACCGCTTCCAGCAGGCGCTCGAGGCCGATCCCAACGTCGGCGCCGCGATCGGTCCGACCAGCATCCTGCGGCTGATCCGCTATTTGAGCGGCGAGGGCGACGCCTGGCCGCAGGACCCGGAGGCAGTCGAGAGCCTCGCCACCGACCTCGAGGGCCTGGTGCCGCAGGAGCCGATGCTGCAGCGCTTCGTGCAGCCGTACGAGCTGGCGCAGGCGCAGGTGACGGTGATCTCGCACGCCATCGACGACCCCGCCTTCCAGCGCCTCAACGCCTCGGTGCGGCGGATCTGGAGCGAGACGGTAGCGGCGGCCCCGGCGCTCGCCGCGTTCGCCCTCGAGACCGTCGGCCTGGCGCCCCTCAACGCCAAGACGGCGCAGAACCTGGTGCCGACCTTGGTACACAGCTTCGCGCTCACGGTAGTCGTGATCTTCGGCGCTTTCCTGGTGGTCTTCCGCAGCGGCACCGCACGGCTGATGGCGATCATCCCGTCGATCTTCGCCATCCTGGTGATGTTCCTATGCATGCGCGCTACCGGCTTGATGCTGAACATCGCCACCATCTTGATCGCCTCGACCGTGCTGGGCGCGTCGGTGAACGATCAGATCCACTTCTTCTACCACTACCTCGAGGGGCGGCGGGACGGCACGGTCGAGCAGGCGATGCGGCACACCCTGCAGGTGGCCGGGCGTGCCATCCTCTTCGCCACGCTAATCAACGCCGGCGGCTTCCTCGCCTTCATGCTGGCCGAGCTGCCGCCGATGCGCGAGTTCGGCTTGCTCGCCGCGCTTGCCTTCCTGCTCTCCATGCTGGCCGACTTCACCGCCCTGCCGGCGGCGCTGTGGATCCTGTTCCGCGCCCGGCCGGACGCCGGCCCGCCTGTGGGTTACAGGCCAGCGGGCCCGCCTCCTCGATCAGATTCTTGAGCCGCGCCTGGTCATGGGGGCGATGGGCACGGCATGGGACCGTGCCCGTCCTGCTTATGACCCCGCTATTAGCGGGCCTCCAAAACCCGCTGAAGCAGCGGGTGCGCCGGTGCCGCGTAGGGATTGACCACCGTGACGCCGCGCCAAACAAAGCCTGGCTGCAGATCCTCGGTGAGCAATAGGCGGCATTGGCATTCGGCGGCGACCGAGAGGATCAGGGCGTCCCAGATCTGCAAGGCGTGGGTGCTCGCCAGATCCAGCGCGGATTGAAACGCGGTCCAAGTAGAATCGGCCACGACAAAGGTGTCCGACCATTCCAGGATCGCCGCCCGCGCGGCCCGAGGTTCGCGCCTGGCCTTAGCCGTAAGCACTCGGTACAGCTCGCCCAAGGTTTGGGCGGGCAACACCACGCTTTCCACGAGTAGGGCGGCAATCAGATCGAGCGACGCTACGCGGCGCGCCTCCTCCCCCACGCCTTCGGCATAGGCGAGGATGTTGGTATCGAGCGCTAGCCTCAAGCGAGGTTCTCGTAGAGTTCCGCGCGCGTCCAGGCGCGTTGGCCGGTGGCGGGTTGGGTCCGTAGACGTTGCAGCAGGGTTTGCCTGGCGGCGCGGCGCAGGGGTTCATCGCGGGGCAGGGCGCCAATGGCGGCCACGGGTTTGCCGCGCGAGGTCACAATAACGGTCTCGCCCTTGGCGACCTCGCGTAGCACACTGGAGAAATGCCGGTTGGCGTCACCGGCGGAAATAATCTTCATGTGATCGCTCCCTAAGTAGTGCTCAGCACTACTTTAACGAAGCCCGCTCGACCGGTCAACCACGGCTGATGGCGATCATCACACAAGTGCTCGCTGGGG
>JBOIDF010000067.1:0-20877 GCA_050740455.1 Gammaproteobacteria bacterium
ATGTTGAAAAACGGCGTCAAATACCGCGACCTCGGCGCCGATCACTTCTCGCGCCGCGACCGCTCTACAGCGATTCTGCGGCTTGTCCGCCGACTCAACAACCTCGGCTGCCAGGTTCAACTCACTCACAGGCCGCGTGAACCAATCAAGACACAAAGAGCTTCTTACTAGCTGTTTTATAGCACAGTGGCCAAATTTTACCCAACGTAAACCTTTGATTTATGGCGCGCCCGGAGGGACTCGAACCCCCGACCCCCTGGTTCGAAGCCAGGTACTCTATCCAGCTGAGCTACGGGCGCACGGATTGGTCTAGACGATGACGTTACCGCAAGGCTTCGGCACGAGGCAAGTATACGGTTATCCAAGTTCCCGGCCAATATTACGATGTCCCCGCTTTAGCGGGTAACGTACAATTGCGATACGTAAAATCGACCGTGTGATTATTACCCGGGCCCGATCGCTGTGACGCCGGAGATTAGAACATGAACCAACTTTTCCGTACCAAACCGACGACCGTACACGACTTTACCGATAGCGGCCTCAAGCGATGTCTTACCGCGTTCGATCTCACCTTGCTCGGTATCGGCGCCATCATCGGCGCCGGCATCTTCGTGCTGACCGGACGGGCCGCGGCCACCGACGCCGGGCCGGCCATCGTTCTATCGTTCGTGATCGCCGGGATCGCCTGCACCTGCGCGGCACTCGCCTACGCCGAGCTCGCCTCGAGCGTCGGCGGCGCCGGGTCGGCTTACGCTTACGGTTACGCCGGGCTTGGGGAATTCCCGGCTTGGGTCATTGGATGGATGCTGATCCTCGAGTATACGGTCGCGATTTCCACCGTTGCGGTCGGTTGGTCCGGGTATCTTAACAACGGGCTGCAGGTGCTATTCGGCGCCGGTCTGGTGGAAACTCTCCTGCACGGTCCGTGGGAGATGACCAGCGGCGGGGCAGCCGGAATCGTCAACTTGCCGGCGCTCGGAATCGTCGCCACGCTCGGCGTGCTGCTCGCGATGGGCGCTAAGATCAGCGCCCAGTTCAACGCGGTGATGGTGTTCGTTAAGGTCGCGGCCATCCTGTTATTTCTCGCGGTTGCGATCGGTCACCTTGAGCCATCGAACTGGAGTCCGTTCATCCCCGCGCCGGTCACCGATCCCGACGGGGTCACGCACTTCGGATGGCCGGGTGTGCTAACCGGCGCGGCCACCATCTTCTTCGCCTATATCGGCTTTGACGCGGTATCGACCGCCGCCGAGGAGTGCGAGAACCCACAGCGCGATTTGCCGATCGGTATTATCGGCTCGCTCGCGGTTTGCACCGTGCTGTACATTGCCGTATCCGGGATGTTGACCGGAATCGTGCCCTACTCCGAGCTTAAGACCGCCTCGCCGGTGGCCAGCGCGCTGCTCAAGGTTGGCGAAGAGTGGGCGGCCGGTCTCATTGCGCTCGGCGCCATCGCCGGCCTCACCACGGTCATGCTGGTGCTCTATTTCGCCATCACGCGGATCCTGTTTGCGATCTCGCGCGATGGACTGCTGCCGCCCTTCTTCTCGCACATCAGCGAGCGGACCAAGAGCCCGGTGCGCGTCATCGTCATGATAGGCGCGATCATGTGCGGCCTGGCCGGCTTCCTGCCGCTCGACCGGCTCGCGGAACTAACGAACATCGGCACCTTGGGCGCGTTCGTGGTGGTGTGCGCCGGTGTGATCACGCTGCGCCGCACGCACCCGGACATGGCGCGAGGATTTCGCACGCCCTTTGGCCCCATTATCCCCCTGCTCGGTATCGGCTTTTGCCTGTGGCTCATGGCTAGCCTGAGGGTTGAAACTTGGCAAGCCTTCGGGGTGTGGTTGATCGCGGGATTGGTCTTCTACTTCAGCTACTCGATGCGTCACAGTAAACTAGCAGGGGCGACAACACGACCCCTAGCTTAAGGTGGGATCAGCGCCGCCGGCGCGAATTCGACCTTCACGTCTCATCGGGTTCTTGGGTTGCAAACGAGATGTTGAGGAGGCGCAAGCGGCGCGCCGCATCCAAAACCGTCACCACCGTCTGATGTGTGGCCTTGGCATCCGCGCTGATAACGACGGTCGGGTTATTCATGCCTTTTGCGGCTTTGCCAAGCGCTTGCTCGATCGTGGCGAGCTTGGCATCGACCAATGGCTCTCCGTTTATATTACAGTGACCGTCGGCGTCTAAGGTGACCTCGATCGCCTTATCTCGATCACTTTCCTCGCTTGTCGCTGCTTCGGGCAGGGTTAAGGACAGTTGCGATTTCGCGACAAAGGTCGTTGAAACCATAAAGAAGATGACGAGAAAGAGCAGTACATCGATTAACGAGATGAGATTGATTTCAACGTCATCTGGACGCGAACGTTTCAGCTTCATCGCCCCATCCCCAGGTAATGGAGATCCGCGCCTTCCCGATCGCCATGGATCACCTCGACAAGTTTCAATGCCTCTTGCTCCATGGTGACGACGAGCGCATCGATTCTCCCGCGCAAATACCGGTAAGCCATCAGTGCCGGGATCGCCACCATCAACCCGGCCGCGGTGGTGATCAACGCTTCGGCAATGCCACCGGAGACCACACCCGGATCGCTCACACCGTGCTCGCTGATGGCGGAAAACGCCCGAATCATACCGGTCACGGTGCCCAACAAACCGAGCAAGGGGCTCACGGCGGCGATGGTTCCGAGCGTATTGAGATACCGTTCCAATTCATGCACGACGTGGCGGCCTACGTCTTCTATGCTTTCTTTCATTACTTGCCGGTCATGGCGCAATTGCATCAGACCCGCCGCCAGGATACGCCCAAGGGGCGAATGCTTCTTTAAGCTCTGAATACGCTTAGCATCCAGATGGCCGTGCTTAAACCATTGCCACACCTGCGCGACCAGGTTCGGGGGGGTCACGCGTTTTGTCTGCAAGGTCCACAGTCGCTCGGCCACGATCGCGAGTGCGACCACCGAGCACGCAATGATGGGCGCCATCACCCAACCACCCGCTTTGATCAACTCAAACACGTTACTCTTATCCCCCGCTGAGTTCAGCTATAATGTTAAAAGACAATATCAGATTAACGCGATCTCCGCGAAGTAGCTTCCGTCACAGTGAAATATGATGTGCGCCCTTATTAAACGCGGTTTCGTGCTCCTGTTACTCGTCGTCTCCCTCGGCGCTTGTCAAAACCTTTCACGCATTTCAATCGACAGCCTGCTTGGCGAAATCCGTGACCCCCCTGCGCCGCCGGACGTTGCACAACAACAGCAAGCTCCGGCCGCCCCCGAGCCGCCGTCGCGTCAAGATACTTTTCTCCTGGCGGACGACTCTGATGTCATCGGAGAATTGTATGTCATTACCGCACGTGAAGAAGATACCTTTGTCGATCTGGCGCGCAAGTACGACCTCGGATACAACGAGCTCCGCGATGCCAACCCCGGCGTCGATCCTTGGCTTCCGAAGGAAGGTACGCATGTGATCTTACCCGCACGCCATATTCTGCCCGACGCTCCGCGCGAAGGCGTCGTGCTTAATCTTTCGGCTTTGCGTTTGTTTTTTTTCCCGAAGCGCAAACCCGCGGAGCGGCAGATCGTCGTCACCCATCCCATTGGTATCGGACGTGAGGATTGGCCGACGCCGCAAGGCACGACGACCGTTGTACGCAAAGTCGCCAAACCGAGTTGGCACGTCCCGGAATCGATTCGCGCCGAACACGCGGCGAAAGGCGATCCCTTGCCCGCGGTGGTACCGCCCGGGCCGGACAATCCGTTGGGTGAGTTCGCCCTGCGGCTTGGGTTTGAGAGTTATCTGATTCACGGGACGAATAAACCCGCCGGAATCGGTATGCGCGTAAGCCACGGCTGCATTCAACTGTTCCCCGAAGACATTGATACCCTGTTCAAAGAAATACCGATCGGGACCCCGGTGCGGATCGTGAACCAGCCGTATCTCGCGGGTTGGCGCGACGGAATCCTATATGTTGAAGCGCATAAACCCCTGGACCCGAAGCGCGGCGCGGCCGCTCTCCAAGAACAACTGCGAACCCGGCTGGACAAGATAGCGTCGGAGCGCGGTGTTATCGATTGGCCGCGGATCGACAAACTGGTCGATCTCGGCCGCGGCCTTCCTTTACCCGTCGAACGCAATCGGCCCGATATCGAGGGCGCCCTCGCAGCCATTCCGGTATCGCCGGCCGCTGCGCAACCAATCCAGACGGCTCCAGCTGCGGTCCCGAGCCGCCCATGGTACGTCCAGGCGGGTAGCTTTAAGAATCCACACACCGCCCGCCGCGTATCCGCGATCATCGCGCGCCTAGGCCCGCCGATCCCCGCCCGAGCCGTAGCTAACCGGGGCTATCACCAAGTCTTAGCCGGTCCCTTTGACAGCCGGGCGGAAGCCGAGGTCAACGCGAGGCGCATCGAAGCAAGCCTCGGCACAGAGACTCTCGTGGTCGACCCGGGTATTTAGCCGCACCCGCACTTTTCTTACCCATCGTGGTCGGATCAGCGTCGGCGCTAGAATTTCGAAAAAGACCCCAGGAATACAGCGAATGAAATTCCACCTCATGTTCTTTGTTGGATTGCTCGCCGTCCAAACGGCATCGGGTGGCGATCCGGATCACAACGCTCATGACGGGCAAGCAGTGACACGCAATGGCCACCACCATTCCGCGCATGGCGCCGGCAACCCGGCGGTAGGACAGCCCGGACATCCGGATCGCGTCGACCGGACCATCGCCGTGAGCGCTTCCGACACGATGCGCTACGACCCGCCGGAGATTACCGTCAAGCCCGGTGAAACCATCCGCTTCGAGGTAAAAAACGACGGGAAGTTACGCCACGAGTTCATGATCGGCGATGCAACAGAGCAGCGCGCGCACTCGGAGATGATGAAGCGCGATCCCGACATGGTCCACGATGATCCAAATACGATCAGCCTCGAAGCCGGCGAAGGGAAAACCCTCGTTTGGCAGTTCGGCGAAGCGGGCGAGCTCGAAATCGGTTGCCACGTTCCAGGTCACTACGAAGCCGGAATGCTCGCGCGCGTGCGAGTGGTCGCCTCTAACAACTCTCAGTGAAGCGGCGCGGGCGGTTTGAACAAGGTGACGAAATTGCGAGTCGTCGCCGCGAATACTTCCTGTGCCGGTATTCCCTTCAACTCGGCGATATATTCCGCAACATAGCGTACGTAAGCCGGTTGATTACTCTTGCCGCGATGCGGTACGGGCGCCAGATAGGGGGCATCGGTCTCCACCAGCATTCGTTCGAGCGGCATGCGCCGGGCGACTTCTTGGACGGACTTGGCATTCCGGAAAGTCACGATCCCCGAGAAAGAAATATAGAAGCCGAGATCCATTGCTCGCTCTGCGGTTTCCCACGTATCGACGAAACAATGCATCACACCGCCCACGGTATGAGCGCCGTCTTGGTGCAGGACCTTGAGCACATCCTCGGTGGCCTCGCGGTTGTGAATGATGAGCGGTTTGCGCAGCGCCTTTGCAACCGCGACATGCGTTCTGAACCGATCGCGCTGCCACGCGAGATTGCCCTCGCTGCGATAGTAATCCAGTCCCGTCTCCCCGATGGCGATAACACAAGGGTCGGCCGCGAGCGCCGCCAGATCGTCGAACCCCGGTTCGATTGTGGCCACGGTATTGGGGTGCACGCCGACCGAGGCAAAGACTCCCTGATGGGTTCGTGCCAACTGAATGATGTGGGGGGCGGTTTCGAGATCAACCGAAACACATAGGAGACGGTCGACGCCTTCACGCTTGGCCGCCGCAACGACTTGCTCCGTACTACCGTGATGCTCGCGATCGAGCAGTGTCAGGTGACAATGGGAATCGACAAGCATTGACTTCGAGCGTATGGCAAGTCGCCAATTTTAAATAAGCCGATGGTCCTCTGTTTACGGATCGAGGGCGCCGGCCGGTATTGCAAGACAGGACCGCGGCCGGGAGATTCTAACTAGGTTGCGCGTTACACTACATCGTATGCGTCTGCCGATCGGACTTCAAGGCCGTTGCCAGCAAGGTTTCAATTTTGTTTCGCGTCGCGCCCTTGTCCGCGTCACTGATTTGCACGCCGATCCCCGCGGTTCGATTACCTTGCGCGGAAGCCGGGGTGATCCAGACGACGCGTCCGGCGACCGGCAAGCGCTCTTTGCCGTCCAGTAAGTTTAAGATCATAAAGACTTCATCACCCAGGCTGTAAGCCTTCGTCGTCGGAATGAACAAGCCCCCGTTTCTTATGAACGGCATATAGGTGACATAAAGGGCGTGCGTGTCACGGAGTGTCAGCGACAGAATTCCCTGATGGACATCTTTTGCCGGTACGCTCACGACGATAGCTTAGGGACGCAATAGACCACACCAATCAATCGTTAATTCCTCAAACACATTGTGTGCTGAAATATTCCGCTCACTATTCAATAGCTTCTTGCAGTGGAGCAATCGATCATAGGCGGCGAATAGATTCCGTGTTCCAAGCTGTCCCGAAATCGCTCTCAACCGCGAATCTTCGCCGGCAGTGGCGATTTTTCTTACGCCCTGCACGCATTTTAGAACCGTCAGGTCCGCGAAAAGTTTAAATAAGCTTCCGCTGATAAACTCGGGATCTCCCCGGGACCAATCCTGGGCCACGGCCACCGGATCGGCCAGCCCGCTCACTAGGGCTTGAAAGCTCTCAAAAATCGCCGCGCTATTGTTATGCGCCCCCGCTTCCCATAACTCCAAAGCCTTCAGTGGACCGTTATCGGCCATTTCAAGCAAGAGTTCAACCACCTCCGCCTCTGGAACCCGTATCCGCAACCAGGCCCGGCCTTGCGCCCGGGGGCAAACAAAGAAGTCAATACGCTGGCAGCGGCTGGTGACTGTCGCCGGTAAGCGGCGCGACTTCTCCGTCACCAACAAAATCACCGCTTGCGGCGGCGGCTCCTCCAATATTTTTAACAGGGAATTCGCTGCATTGCGGTTCATCGCATCGGCGGGATCGATCACGACGACTTTAAATGGGCCGAAAACGTTTCGCATCCCGACGAAATCAGACACGGGGCGAACCTGGTCGATTTTAATCACGGCGCTCTTCGCTTCTGGAGTGATCCGGTAATATTCGGGATGATTTCCCGAGGTAAAGAGAACACAGCTCTTACACTGCCCGCAAGGGGCGCCCTCGCCGTTGGGAACCGCGCACAGCAACGATGCGGCGAGTGCGCGCGCGAATTCCGAGATCCCCATTCCGCACATCCCGCGAATCAAGACCGCATGAGGCATACGTTGGGCGCTGCGAAGCTTCCATAGCCCGCGCCACTGCTCGGTCTGCCATGGGTATGGAGGGTTCATGGCGAGCCGAGCAAGCGTCCCAGTTGCGTTCGGATTTCGTTTGCTACCACGGCGGGAGCAGCCGTAGCGTCGACCACGCGGATTCGCTCCGGCGCACGCTGGGCCAGATCCAGGTAGGCCTGTCTGACGGCCTCAAAGAACCCGGCCGCCTCCGATTCGAACCGGTCAGGCGTCCCATCTCGCTGCCGCGCGCGGTTGAGGGCCATGGGTACGGGTGCATCCAGTATCAGGGTAAGGTCCGGCCGTAAGGCTCCTTGAACCAGATCCTCCAACACCGCGATGCGCGCCCACGGTACGTTGCGGCCTCCTCCCTGATAAGCATAGGAAGCCTCCGTAAAGCGGTCGCTGACCACACATTGGCCGCTCACAAGTGCGGGTTCTATCAGCTTGTTCACATGTTCAGCTCGCGCAGCGAACATCAGAAGGAGCTCAGTTTCTGGTTCCATCGGCGTTCGCGAACGCTGCAGCAATACGCTTCGGATTGCCTCACCGACCGCCGTGCCGCCCGGTTCCCTTGTCTCGATTACAATCCGCCTCTGCCCCCGGAGGTAAGCCGCGACGGTCCTGACCTGTGTCGATTTTCCCGCGCCTTCAATTCCCTCAAGGGTGACGAAGAGACCCCGGTTGCTACGCGGCCGAGTAGCAGTCATCGCGAATCTTTTCGACCCACGATCTGATACCGAGCGATGGCTTGCTCATGATCCTCGAGGGTACCCGAGAAATGATGGTGGCCGTCTCCCTTGGCGACAAAATAGAGCGCCGCGCCGTCCGCGGGGTGCAACACCGCGCGAATGGATTCGGCCCCAGGCAAGGCGATCGGCGTCGGTGTCAGCCCGACATTGCGGTAGGTATTGTAGGGGCTGTCAATGCTCAGATGACTGCGTTTCAAATCGCCGGCAAAGGCGTCACCCACGGCGTAGATGACCGAGGGGTCCGCTTGTAGTGGCATGCCACGCTCCAGGCGCCGCAAAAATACCCCGGCGATTTCCGGGCGTTCCGATCCAATCGACGTTTCTTTCTCGATAATCGAGGCCACGATCAGGACCTCGTAGGGAGTTTTGTACGGTAATCCTTGGTCGCGCGCGGACCATTCACGATGAAGCAACTCTTCCATGCGCCGATAGGCGCGTTGTAATAGTTCCGAGTCCGACGTGCCCGCGGTGAAGTAATAGGTATCCGGGAAGAATAAACCCTCGGGATCCCGGCCCGCAAACCCGAGGCGCTCCATGATCCGCTGGCGATCGAGGCTCGCGAGTGTCTGCAACACTTTCGGATGCTTCGTGAGCGCTCTGCGGACCCTATCGAAGGTCCAGCCTTCAATCAGCGTGACCTTGTGCTGAATGACGCGGCCGTTGACAAGAGCATCGAGAAACCCGCGCGGTGTCATACCAGGCATAACCCAATACTCTCCCGTATGGACGTTTCTAGCCTTACCGGAGGATCGCGCCAGCCACGCGAAGTAATGGGAGGACGACAGGATTTTTCTGGAATTCAAGTCTTCCCCGATCGATTCAACGGTGGCTCCCGGGACAACGGTATATTCGATCGGTTTGCCGACCACGAAAATAGCGCGATCGGACCACGCCGACAGGTCTCTCCAGTATCCCATCACAACGATGCCCAGCGCGGCAATACCGAGAACGATAAGTTTGCTAGCAGTCGAAGGCATCGCCGTGTGCAGTCTAATCAATGTGTGTCTCACGGGATAGGGCGATTTCCCGTACCAAATGTCCGGCTTCGAAAAGGCGCTTGCGGCGCGCGATGACCTGTGCGATAGGCCAAATCCCGATCACGCTATTGCATATAAACGCGTGGTCGGCGCACCATAATTCGTTTAAGCGCATGGCTTTGACCCGCGTCTCGACACCGAGCCGCTTTGCCGCCTCGACGATCACGCCGCGCATGATGCCGCATACGCCCGCCACAGAGAGATCCGGAGTGAAGAGTTCTCCGCCTCGCACCAGAAATACATTGGACATGGTGCCTTCCGTTAGAAAACCGGCCGTATCCAGCATCAGGCCCTCTGCAATCGCAGGGTCATCCCACTCGCTACGGGCCAGGACTTGTTCCAAGCGATTGAGATGCTTGACACCGGCCAGGCTCCGGTTGCGTGCGAGGCGCGTCGTGCAGAGGCGGACCGTGATCCCGTGTTGCCAATAATGCTGCGGATATTCTGGCCACGCGTAAAGTGCCCAGATCCGCGTGGGCATGGCAGGAATAGCGGCGCGATAACCGCGCGTACCGATGCCCCGCGTCAGTATTAGCTTTAGGACCCCGCGTTGCACGCCATTGCGGCATCCGTGCGCCTCCTTTAGAAGCAAGTCCTCCTCGGGCCGCGGAAAGCCTAAACGCTCGCAGCCTAATGCCAGGCGTGCGTAATGCCGGTCCCAATAGCTGAGCGTGCCGTTGACGATCGCCAGGGTTTCGAACAGACCGTCGCCATAGTGCAGGCCGCGATCGGACGCGTTAACGCAAGCATCCGGCAACCCGTTGACCAGGATCGCCAGCGGGCCCGGGGACACTGCTTGTTGGTTCAAAGGTTATCCGTCCCCAGGGCGAAGGCGCGGTTTACTACGGAAACTTGTCTCCGAACGAAACCGAGCTTAGAACGCACCCGCAGGCGAATCACACCTTACGAAAAACGAGTGTCCCGTTGGTGCCTCCGAATCCAAACGAATTCGAGAGCGCAGTCGTTAATCTCATCGGTCTCGCTTCATTGGGAACGTAGTCCAGATCACACTCGGGATCAGGGGTAAACAGGTTAATCGTAGGCGGCGCCACTTGATCGCGAAGCGCCAGAATGGAGAAGATCGCCTCCACCCCTCCCGCGGCGCCTAACATGTGCCCCACCATCGACTTCGTGGAGCTGACAGCGAGTTTGTAGGCGTGATCCTTAAACACCAATTTGACCGCGTCCGTTTCCGCCTTATCCCCAGCCGGCGTGGAGGTGCCGTGGGCGTTGATATAATCGATTTCGATCGAGTCGATAGCCGCATCCCTAAGGGCGAGCTGCATGCAGCGCGCCGCACCCTGCCCGCCGGGAGAAGGGGCAGTCATGTGATAGGCATCGGCATTGATGCCATACCCGGTGATCTCGGCGTAAATTCGGGCCCCACGCCTCTTTGCATGTTCGTACTCTTCAAGCACGATCACGCCGGCCCCATCGCTCAATACGAAACCATCTCGGTCGCGGTCCCACGGGCGGCTCGCGGTTTCCGGATCGTCGTTGCGGGTCGATAATGCCCGGGCCGAGCAGAATCCCCCGAGTCCCGTAGGCGTCGTCGCCATTTCCGCGCCTCCCGCCACCATCACATCGGCATCCCCGCGTTCGATGATCCTGGCGGCATCGCCAATGCAATGCGTACCCGTGGAGCATGCCGTGACAATCGCGAAGTTCGGTCCCCGCAACCCGAATTTAATCGACAGGTTACCGGCGATCATATTGATGATATTGCTGGGGATATAAAAGGGTGAAATCTTCTTCGGTCCTCCATCCTCGATGGCCAGTCGGCCCTGCTCTATTCCCCACAAGCCACCGATTCCGGCGCCGATCGCGACGCCAATGCGATCGGCGTTTTCTTCCCGTACCTCGACGCCGCTATCCTGAAACGCTTGGATCCCCGCCGCGAGGCCATAGTGCATGAAGGGGTCCATCTTTTTCACATCCTTGGGCGAAATGTAGTCCGTCACGCTGAAATCGTTGATGGTCCCGCCAAATCGCGTCGAAAAACCAGACACGTCGAAATGCAAAAAGGGTCTGATACCGCTCTTGCCCGCAAGAATATTATCCCACGCGACTTTGACGGTATTACCCACTGGACAGATCACACCCAATCCAGTTACCGCGATTCGACGTCTAGTCACTTTTTTTCACCCTTTTCGGTCCTCATAGAAAAGCCAAAGGCCGCGATAAGAGAATCAATCACGCGGCCTTCTAGCCGAGCATTATCGGTAAGACGTTAAGCTACATGCCGAGTCACGTAATCAATGGCTTGTTGTACAGTAGTAATTTTTTCCGCCTCCTCGTCCGGGATCTCGGTCTTGAATTCTTCTTCCAGCGCCATCACCAGTTCTACCGTGTCAAGTGAGTCCGCTCCCAGATCGTCGACGAACGATGCTTCGTTGGTGACTTCTTCCTCCTTGACACCGAGTTGTTCCACAACGATCTGCTTGACGCGCTCTTGTATATTACTCATAGCAAGGAATTCCTCCCCTCGTATAAACCGTTGACCAACGGTGGATGTTAGTTTAGTAGAAATGAGACAACTTGCAACTAAGGTTAATGTTATTTGTAGCTATTATTTAATAACATCATAAAACTAATAAAATTTATATCCTTATACCATGTACATTCCACCGTTGATATGCAGTGTTTCTCCGGTAACGTAACCGGCCTCCGGTGAGGCAAGAAATGCCACCGCGGCGGCCACCTCCGTCACGCTCCCTAAACGCTGGAGCGGAATGCTGCACAGCAGGCGCGCTCGCTGTTCCGCGGACAAGGCCCGGGTCATATCAGTGTCGATAAAACCCGGCGCCACGGCATTTACGGTGATTCCCCGCGATGCCACTTCGCGCGCCAGCGCCTTGGTAAATCCGATGATTCCCGCCTTGGCCGCCGCATAGTTGCATTGGCCCGGATTGCCGGTGACCCCCACGACCGAGGTGATGTTGATGATCCGGCCACCACGTGCCTTCATCATCCCGCGCAAACATGCTTTTGAGAGCCGATACACGGAACTCAAGTTGACATTGAGCGTCGCGTACCATTCTTCATCCTTCATGCGCAGGAGTAAATTGTCACGCGAAATCGCGGCATTATTCACCAGTATGGTCGGTACACATTCACTCTTCGCTAGCTCGGCCATCATCGCCTGAATGCTTTCGGGTTTGCCCACGTCCAATAGTAGCGCTTTTCCTGTTAGCTTATTATAGTTCAATGCCTTATAGATATTTTCTAATCCCTGCTCAGAGGTTGCGGTCCCGATGACATAGGCCCCACGGCGGCCGAGACTCAGGGCGATGGCCTGACCGATCCCACGACTTGCGCCCGTGACAAGCGCAACCTGCATGTCCGAAGTCATCGTAAACCTATTCGTCCGAACCGCGTCGCGTGACGAGTGCCCAGTCTAGGGACACCCGATATAAACGTTAGTATTTCAATAACGTTGCGCCCCAGGTAAAACCGCCGCCAAAGGCTTCCAATAGCAGTGTCTCGCCCCGTTTAATCCGGCCGTCGCGCACTGCAGTATCGAGTGCCAGCGGAACCGAGGCAGCGGACGTATTGGCGTGTTCATCCACCGTCATGACCACGCGGCTTAATGGGAGTCGAAGCTTCTTTGCGGTGGCCACGATGATTCGCGCATTCGCCTGATGGGGCACCAACCAATCGATGTCCCCGGGCCGTAAGTTATTGGCTTCCAAGGCCTCATCCACGATTCGGTCGAGCGCTTTAACCGCCGCCTTAAAGACCTCGCCGCCTTGCATCTTAACGTAGGCCTCGCCATTGGCGAGGTGTTTAAAACCTTGAGATACGCCCGCGGGGACATGCAGCAAATGCTCGAAACGCCCATCGGAGTGTAAATGCGAGCTGAGCACGCCGGGCTCCTCACTGGCCTCGATCACCACCGCCCCGGCGCCGTCGCCGAACAACACGCAGGTGCTCCTGTCGGTCCAATCGATAATGCGCGAAAACGTCTCCGCGCCAACCACGAGCGCGCGCTGCGCCGTGCCACATTTAATAAATTTATCCGCGACATCAAGCGCATAAATAAACCCGGTACACACCGCCTGTATATCGAAGGCCGCGCCGCGAGACATTCCCAGGCGTCCTTGCAGCAAACAGGCGGTACTGGGAAAGATCCGATCCGGGGTCGTGGTCGCTAACACGATTAAGTCGAGATCGCTAACTGCGACACCGGCCGCTTCGACAGCCAGGCGCGCCGCCCGCTCCGCAAGATCACAGGTGCTTTCGCCCTCCGCGGCGATATGCCGCTTACGAACGCCGGTCCGCGCCACGATCCACGCGTCGCTGGTGTCGATCATGCACTCCAGATCGGCATTGGTCAGGACGCGCTCCGGCAAATACGCGCCGGTGCCGATGATTCGGGAATACCTCAAACGGCCCGCCTCTGATCGAAGATCAGTTCGAGATCTTTGCTGATAAGGTCGGGTACGCGCTTCTCTACCTCCAAGACGGCCTCGTCTATGGCTGTTGCAAACGAGACTTGATCGGCGCTGCCGTGACTCTTGATCACAATCCCCCGCAAACCGAGTAAGCTCGCGCCATTATAGCGCCGCGGGTCGATCCGGCGCACGGCCGCTTTCAATACCGGTCCCGATACCCATGCGGCGAGGCGGGTCAAAGGGGTGCGTAAGAATTCTTCCTGCGCGAAATGCAAGAACATGCGGCCCACGCCTTCGCTCGCCTTGAGCGCGATGTTGCCGACGAATCCGTCACACACGATTACATCCACCGACCCTTTGAAGACGGCGTCGCCTTCCACAAAGCCGACATAGTTCAGATTACTCTGCGATATCAACATGGCTGCCTCCTTAACCCGTCCGTCTCCCTTTATTTCTTCCTCGCCCACGTTCAGTAGCGCCACGCTCGGCGCCGGTTTATTGTCCACGGCGCTCGTCAGAGCGGCACCCATCAGTGCGAATTGGAGCAGTTGCTCGGAGCTCGAATCCACGTTCGCTCCCAGATCGAGCACATGCGAATGGCCCTGCATGGCCGGTAAGGCGCAGCAGATCGCCGGCCTATCGATCCCCGGAAGCATCTTTAACACAAACCGAGCCTTGGCCATCAGCGCTCCCGTGTTACCGGCGCTCACACAGGCATCGGCTTCGCCTTCTTTAACCAGGTCGATCGCCACGCGCATCGACGAGTCTTTTTTGGTGCGCAGGGCCTGTGATGGCGACTCATCCATTTCCACCTGTTGAGTGGCGTGGCGAATCGAAACCCGCATACTTGGAACTCCTGGCTCGGCACTCAAGGACTTGGTCAGGATAGCCTCGTCGCCGACAAGAACTACATGTAAATTCGCGTACTTGCGTAAGGCTGCTACCGCGGCCGGTACCACGGTCGGCGGTCCATGGTCCCCACCCATCGCGTCGATGGCGATTCGCATCTCGTTCCCTTGCGTCTACGGCGCAGAGCTATGCCCTGTCAGGGTGCGGCGGATCGCGCGCGAGCGCGGATGAATATCACGCGTTCCAAAGGAAGTCCGGCTTTCAGTGGCTCAGGCCTCCTTCTCTTTTTTTATCGAATGGATGACTTTTTTCCCGCGATAATACCCATCCGGGCTTATGTGGTGACGCCTATGAACTTCACCGCTTTGCGGCTCGATGGAGAGCGCCGGCAGCGTCAGCGTGTCATGTGAGCGGCGCATGTCGCGTCTCGATGCGGACTTGCGATTTTGTTGTACGGCCATAGGTCTGTTTCCGTTGGTTTGAATGTTAATGCCTGTGCAAAAGCTCCGAGGGCTCCGCGAGCGGACTCTTACTCGAGTGTGTGGTCACTGTCGCGCCGCACCGGCCTTCGGGATGCATGGGCGCGATCGGGAGCGCGAGTATCAGCTCGTCTTCGATGACTTCAAGAAGCGACGTGGGCCCCCGCGTCATGCGTACGATCTCATAATCGTCGTCCGGTTCAATCGTACCTGCCTCCTCGACGAATTGCAGTTTCAGCTCCGAGCGTATCGGCAGCTCCATCGGCTCCATACAGCGCTGGCAGCGGACGGTAAGCGTCCCCGACACCTCGCCCTGCGCGCGATGTAGGCCCTTTTCATTGTCGAAAAACGCCGCCTCGACAGCGACGGATCCATCGCGGGTTTCGATCCACTCCGCGAGACGCACCATGTTCGTGAGCCGCATTAGGCCACGCAAGCGGCGCCCCTGCCGAGCGAGCCGCGCCGGATAAATATACTCAGGAAGCTCATCCATTAGAACACATTATATTGCAGTTGAATGAGCGGAAGAATATCGCGCCCTGCGTCACTCGGGGGCCGAGGCTACGTTGCAACGGGCTCGCCACGCGATGCGGAGCGGTTATCGAAAGGTAACACGCCGCCCGCCATCGCCTTTCAAACAGCTTGCGGTAGACTAAATATTTTCCTAATCTTCGCGCAGTTTTTCACCGGGATACAAGATATGGAGTTTAACGCCGTCGCGCGCTTTATACGGCAGCACTTTCGGCATTTCAATGCCGCCGCATTGGTGGATGCCGCCGCGGGTTACAACAAGCACCTGGAGGGAGGCGGGCACATGCTGATTACGCTCGCCGGCGCCATGAGCACGGCCGAGCTCGGCCTGTCGCTGGCGGAAATGATCCGCCGCGATAAAGTACATGCAATCTGCTGCACGGGCGCGAATCTAGAAGAGGACCTCTTCAACCTCGTGGCCCATGAGCACTACGTTCGTATTCCCCACTATCGCGACTTGACCCCCGCGGACGAATGTTCACTCTTGGAACGCCATTTAAACCGCGTCACCGACACCTGCATTCCGGAAACTGAGGCGATCAGGCGTATCGAAGCCGCGGTCCTCAGCGAATGGACTGCGGCTGACCAGTCCGGCCGGCAACGTTTTCCTCATGAGTTTCTGTATCGCATCCTTCGCGAAGAGTGCTTGAAAGTGGCTTATCAAATCGACCCCAAAGACAGTTGGCTGCTGGCGGCGGCGCAAAAAAACCTGCCCATCTTTGTTCCCGGTTGGGAGGATTCGACGCTCGGCAATATTTACGCCGCACACTGCATTCGAAAGGATATAAAAAACGTCCATACCGTGCGCACCGGGATCGAATACATGATCGCGCTCGCGGCATGGTATCAGCGCACCGCGGCCGGGCATTCCGTCGGCTTTTTCCAAATCGGCGGCGGAATCGCGGGGGACTTTCCCATCTGCGTCGTGCCCATGTTGGAACAGGATTTACAGCTAAAGGACATACCGCGCTGGGGTTACTTTTGCCAGATCAGCGATTCTACGACCAGTTTTGGGTCCTACTCGGGCGCCGTTCCAAACGAGAAAATCACCTGGGGGAAATTGGCGGTGGAGACACCGAAATATATCATCGAGTCGGATGCCACGATCGTCGCGCCGCTTATCTTCGCCTGCGTGCTGGCGAACTGCGGCTAAAGCTTAACGGCTGAGGCCGAGGAATCGCTATGCGTTCCGCCAAAGAGCTTGAGTCAACGGCTAAGGCCGCCGCCGCGGACGGACGTGCTGATTGGACCGTCGAGGATGCGGAGGAATTGTACCGCGTTAAGGCTTGGGGTGATTCGTTTTATTTCATCAAGGAGGACGGTCACGTCGCGGTCAGACCCCTGCATCAACAGTCCCTGTCGATCGATATTTATGCTGTGGTCCAAGATCTGCGGCAGCGTAATGTTTCTTTCCCAGCTTTGATTCGCTTCCAGGATGTCCTCCAAGCCCGTGTCGTACGCTTGAACAAGGTCTTCATCAAGGCCATCCGTGATTCCGGATACCGCAGCCGATATCAAGGCGTATATCCTATAAAAGTCAATCAATTACACGAGGTCGTAGAGGAAGTGCTTGAGGCTGGGCGTCCCTACGGGATGGGACTCGAGAGCGGATCCAAGGCGGAGCTGGTGGCGGCGCTTCCCCATCTCGAACAGGACGGGGCGCTATTGATCTGCAACGGCTATAAAGACGAGATGATGCTCCGGCTCATCCTCTCCGGCCAGCAGATTGGTCAAAACGTCATCCCGGTCATCGAGAAGTACGGGGAGTTTGAGCATCTGCTTCGCGTTGCTCAGGCAATGAGCGTGCGGCCCCGCTGCGGCGTGCGGGTACGTCTCGGGACCAGCGGATCGGGGAAGTGGGCCGAGTCGGGCGGCGATCAATCGAAGTTCGGCATTTCGATTCCGGAGTTGCTCATGCTGATGCAGCGGTTAAAAGAAACCAATCATACCGATGCCCTGGTGCTGCTGCATTTCCACCTCGGAAGCCAGATCTCCGATATCCAGATCGTCAAGCAAGCCGTCAAGGAGATCACCCAAGTCTACGCCCAGCTTCTCAAGCGCGGCGTACCGCTTCAATACCTGGATGTCGGCGGCGGCTTGGGGGTTAATTACGGCGCGGGTTATTCGGGCGATCACGATGGTGTCAATTACGCGCTGCAAGAATACGCCAACGCGGTGGTCTACTCCGTCAAGGAAGTCTGCGACGAGGAACAGGTGGTGCATCCGATCCTAATTTCGGAAAGCGGCCGGGCCATTACCGCGCATCATTCGGTATTGATCGTGGAGGCGCTAGGCAGTTATAACAAGGACCTCTTGGATCCTACGTTCACCCCCCCGGCGGATTTCAACCCGACGGTCCGCGAACTGCATGAAATCCTAGGCAGAATAAGAGACACCGCCAATCGCAAAGACAGGCGGCAGTTAGCGGATTTGCGCGAGGCTTTCCACGACGCGGTCGAAAAACGCCAGGAAGCGGATACCTTGTTCGGTCTAGGGTATCTCCCGATCGAAGAAAAGGGACTGGCCGAACGCCTGTATTGGTCCGCCTGTAAGGCGATACACGAGCGGATCGGGCGCCTTACGCCCGAGTCGGTTCCCACTGAACTGCTCGCGCTCAACGACCATCTCGTGGATCAATACCTGTGCGATTTTTCGGTTTTCCAGTCCATTCTCGATCATTGGTCGATAGGACAAGGATTCCCGATCATGCCGTTGCGATGGTTGAATGAGCGGCCTGACCGTCGCGCCGTGCTCGTAGACCTCACCTGCGATTCGGACGGCAAGGTGTCTCATTACGTTTCATCAAATTCCGACAAGCGGTTTCTCGAAGTCCATGATCTCGTAGGTAAGGAACCTTACTATTTCGGGTTTTTCCTCATGGGCGCCTATCAAGACATCATGGGTGATTCGCACAACCTCTTCGGCCGCGTCGCCGAGGCCCACGTGTACGCCGACGCCGAAGAGCCCGCGGGTTATTACATCGAGAAGATCATACCGGGCACCTCGATCCAGGACCAGCTAGCCTTGGTTCAATACTTCCCGAACGATCTCCACCGCCGGATGAATAATCTCATCCGCCAAAAGATCGAGAAGGGGATCATTCGCCCCAAGGCCGGCGTGGAGCTCCTGGAGCAATACATGGAGTGCTTCTCGCAGAGCACTTATTACAAGCCAGTGGACTGATCGCCGAGCCAGATAAACCGCCCGTGCATCCCATCAAGACTCTCAATCTCGGTCTCATCCAGATGCGCTGCGGAGAAGATCCGAGCGCCAACCTTTCCAAGGCCTTGGCGATGACGCGCCAAGCGGCCGCGCAAGGCGCCGATATCGTCTGTCTGCCGGAGTTATTCCGTTCTCGCTATTTCTGCCAGACCGAGGAGCACCGATTCTTCGCTTTGGCCGAACCGGTGCCGGGCCTCTCGACCGAAGCGTTCTCGGCGCTGGCAAGAGAGCTCGGGATCGTCGTGATCGTGAGCCTTTTCGAACGCCGCGCGCCCGGTCTCTACCACAACACCGCAGCCGTGATCGACGCGGATCGCGGGATCCTTGGGACCTACCGGAAAATGCACATTCCCCACGATCCGCGTTATTTCGAAAAATTTTACTTTACGCCGGGGGATCTCGGCTTCCTCGCCTTCCGCACCTCGCGCTGCCACCTCGGTGTTTTGGTCTGCTGGGATCAGTGGTACCCCGAGGCGGCGCGGCTGACGGCGCTCCGCGGCGCCGAGATCTTGTTCTACCCCACGGCGATCGGTTGGCATCCGGAGGAAAGAGAGACTTACGGCGTGCAACAACACCAGGCCTGGGAGATCTCGCAACGCGCCCACGCCATCGCCAACGGATGTTACGTCGTGGCGGTTAACCGCACCGGGTTCGAGCCGACCCCCGGGGCGTCCTCCGGGCACGGCATCGATTTTTGGGGACAAAGCTTTGTGTGCGCGCCGAGCGGGGCTGTGCTCGCGCGCGCGCCGATTGCCGAGGAAAACATTCTTGTCACGTCGATCGACCTCGGCCAGACGGAGCAAGCCCGTATGCACTGGCCTTTCCTGCGCGATCGGCGCATCGATGCCTACGGTGATCTAAGCCGCCGTTTCATCGACCAATAACGTCCTAAATCTCAAACTCCAGGCACTGCAAGCTGAGGAAAATTACCGCTCAACTTTTCTCGCGGCTAACATGCGCCCGGCGGCCTTTCCCGGAGCCCCTGATGACTTATTGATTGATCGTCAGTCCAGCGCCACGCGCCACTGCAACAGCACTTGACCGAATTCCGGATCGCCGGTGCCCGCGGCGCCGAAAAGGTCTAATTTCAAGCTCTGATAGCGGTTCAATCGGTAGTTGATCCCATCGCGCAAGAACTCTTTCACGAAACCGGCAATAGCGCGAGCACACCATCCTCGGCGGCGTCTGAATTCTCTCTGGAAGAAAAAGCCGATCCGTTACCCGTATCGAGAGGCTCGGCGTTGGTCTTGGCGCTACAGCTTATCAGCAGGATGAGGCACAGCATGCACAACGGGCGCGGTTCCGCATCTCGGGACCGCTTAAAGGATCCACACGTTTTTAGAGTCATCTCGATTCCCCCTCGGACAACAAGTGCGCCGGTGCGCCGAGGGTACTAGCGAGCTGTCCTTAGCTTCTGACAAGATCCCGACAGCGAGTTGGCGTATGACCCGTAGGTGCAATCGCTGCGCCACAGGATTTCAAATGCGTCCACGGCTAGCCGTCGGCGCGTGTGTTGCTCATAACGGATGAAAACCGGAAACTACGGGGTCATGGATGTACCGGATGGTTCTCCAGTGAAACACTGGAGCTTTGCAAGGATTCTATTTAGGGGGTCTCCACTTAGCTGTAGTGAGTTCACTTTCCGCTTCAAAAGGACATCATTGCCCAAGCCCTGACCCCAATATCTTGTAGTCACTGCAGCTAAGTGGAGACCCCCTTTCCTTGTAGCGTATGAGGAAAAGAACGAGGAGAGACCCTATGCGCGCGCGAAAATTCGCGGCTTTTGCCGGTTTGGCGTTGGCCTGTCTCAGCCCTCAGCTTGTATACGCGCTCGGTGCCGTCGCAGTCGAAGGCGGCAGCGGTGATCGCGGAACTAACCGCTTCGGGATCGCCTTGCAATGGGATTGGGGAGTGCAATGGCTGCGGCTCGGGGACTGGCATCTCGGAGGGTACTGGGAGCTAAGCGCCAGTTACTGGGACGGGGACGATGGCCGAACCGGCAACGATTCCTTGGGCGAGTTCGGCTTGGCCCCGGTGTTCCGCTGGCAGACACAATCGCCGGTCTACGGCGTGATGCCCTATTTAGAAGCCGCCGTTGGTATCCATGGTATGACCGATACGGAGCTTGAGGACAAGAACTTCGATACGGAATTCGCATTCGGATCATATGGGGGGGCCGGCATACGCTTCGGGCACGAGGGCCAATACGAGATCGGGTACCGGTATCAGCATCTATCGAATCTTGGGATCGGCGATTCTAACCCCGGCATCAATTTCCATTTAGCGCGATTGAGCTATCATTTTTAGTCACGCTGCCGGCAGCCGCCGAAATTC
>JBOIDF010000068.1:0-20295 GCA_050740455.1 Gammaproteobacteria bacterium
CAGGCGGCGCAACGCGATCGCCTGGTCGCGAATCGGTTCGCTAACGGCGACGCGGTCAGCGACAGCAAGAAAGGCACGGATGCGTTGTTCTTCATCGACCTTCAGGTCTGGGAACGATAGCAGCTCGATTTCCGTGATGACCGAAACCCCGTATCGTCCAGCTGGAAGCGGCATGGCCAGGCGATCGTTGATGAGGTAGATGATCGTGTTCGTGTCGAGCAGGAAATTCATTCCCACTCGGCCCTGATATGACGTTGGTATTCCAGTCCATCGATCCGCGAAAAGCTTTGGATGGTTCCGGCGAAGCGCATGAGCTCCTCGGCGTTCGAGTCCGAGGAAGTACGGTCGGTGGTTTCCTCACGGACGATG
The DNA here is from genome assembly GCA_050740455.1 of Gammaproteobacteria bacterium. GTDB lineage: Bacteria > Pseudomonadota > Gammaproteobacteria > JACCXJ01 > JACCXJ01 > USCg-Taylor. Next base: position 370 of record JBOIDF010000068.1, read on the forward strand.
ACCACGACCTCATGCGGACCGGGTGGTACCGTGTCCGGCAGCTTGATGACCAGGGTGCGGTCTTCAGGGATCTCGAGTTTGCGGGTGATCGTAACCATGATTGTTCCGTAAAGTCCTTTGTGCGACTGATGATACCACGGTCAAAAGCTTGCACAGCGATCAACGGCACGCCAACGCCGTGCGAAGCCGGGATTTTCCTCTGCCCACGGGGCTACGGCGGAATACCACACGGTCAACGTCGCGATTGCCGGCTGATCGGGTTGTTGCGGTTTCCTTGGCTTACCTCAATCTACCGTGCCACCAAACGCTCTGGCTATCTGAATAGCACTCTTCCGCTTGATGTATCCGACCACATTCGCCAGCGCATACTTCGGCGGAATACTCGGACACACATGCACGTGAACCCCCATCGGGTGCCCTTCGACAATCTTCGATTCCTTGTGCCCCGCTAGCTCGTGGAGTATCTCCCCAACTGCCGACGCAGCACCCCGAAAATCCGCTTCTTCCTTCGCTTCGGTATAAACACTACGTGATATTTGCAGTCCCATCTCGTATGACTCAAACTCTGATATTCTTTCATCTGTGAATCCCCTTCTCTTGGCGGAGATCGGAGATTCACACCGACCGTAGTACAGGTCAAACCACGGTGAGTCCCCCGGCAAAGCCGGGGGCTTACCTCACTGAGTTAAAAGAGTAAATACGGATCCCAATGACGGATCCTAATGAGATCGCGCGGGCGATAACGCCACCGAGCCGCAGGCAGGGCGTGCTCATGCCGCTCTTGTCGCTCGCCCTGTTTTTGGCCGCGAGCTCGGCCATCTACCACCTTCTGCAAGAGCTGGATGGCGACCGCATGCTCGCCGAGTTGCGGCAGCTTTCCCCCGGGCAATTGGGGCTCGCATTGTTACTGGCGGCCGCGAGCTACACGGTGCTCATCGGCTATGACTGGTCGGCGCTCCGTTACATCGGGCAGGCGGTGGCCTTTCGCACCGTGGCCTTCGCGGCCTTCTGCGGTTGCGCGATTGCCAATACCGTGGGCGTCAACATCGTCTCGGGCGGTTCGGTGCGCTACCGTATCTATGTCCCGGCCGGCCTCGGCGCCTTGGATGTGGCCCAGGTCACGCTCTTTGGCATGGTCGCCTACGGGATCGGAAACTTCGTCCTGGGGTCGGCTGCCTTGACCCTGCATCCGGATCCCATCGGCCGCTTTCTACCCGTTCCGCCTGGACTATTGCACGGCCTCGGCGTCTCCGGATTAGCACTGTTCGTGACGCTGGCTGTTCTATTCTTGTTCCGGGGCGCGCCGATGCGGATCGGCCGTTGGCGGTTTCGATTACCGAGCGCGCGGATCGCGATGGCGCAATTGTGCTTCACCCTCGCGGATATCGTGTTCGCCGGGGGGTGCTTGTACGTGCTTTTGAACGCGCCGGATGTGCCCTTCATCGCCTTCCTCGCCGTCTATTCGATCGCGACGCTCGCGGGCATGGTGAGCCATGTGCCGGGCGGGCTCGGCGTCTTCGAGAGCATCTTGCTCCTGAGCTTTCATGGCTTGATTTCGACCGAATCCCTCGCGGCGGCGCTGTTGCTCTACCGCGCCGTCTATCACTTGGCCCCGCTCTCACTCGCCGCCGCGCTGCTGGCCGGGCGCGAGGCGCTCGATCGGGTCCGGCCATGCGCTGGGCCGAAGGAGAATTGAGGATGATGTCAAGCACGCGCGCCGGATTGCTGGTGCCAACAGGTCGCCACGCGCAGGTAGTATACGCTGAACATCTCGTCCGCATCGGTCCAGGTGCGTTCAACACTGTAGCCAGCGGCATCGGCGAGCGCATGGAACTCGGAGGGCGTGTATTTGTAGGAGCTTTCGGTGTGAATGGTTTCCTCTTCCGCAAACGTGAAAGCCACCCCATCAACGCGAATGCGTTGCGCTTTGCGACTCACCAGATGCATCTCGATACGGCCGGCTGCTTGGTTGTAGAACGCAGCGTGCGCGAATGCTGCACTATCAATGTCGGCGCGTAACTCGCGCCGCAGACGCAGCAGCAGATTGAGATTGAACATCGCGGTAATACCGGCACTGTCGTTGTAGGCGGCGTGCAGAATCGCCGGGTCTTTCTTCAAATCCACGCCAATCACCAGCGCGCCGTCGCGGCCAAGCAACGGGCGTAGACCGCCGAGGAACGCGCGTGCCTCGTCCGGCTCGAAGTTGCCGACACTCGATCCCGGATAGAACGCAAGCCGCCGTCCCTCTCGCGGCAGGCCCGAAACCGAGAACGGCGTGCACAAATCGGCGCAGGCGGCATGCACTTCGAGCCAGGGATAATCGCGTGCGAGCCGGCGCGTGGAATCAAGCAGGAATTCGCGCGAGATGTCCACCGCAAGGTAAACCGACGGCCGCAGCGTCTCCAGCAGCAGGCGCACCTTGCGGCTTGCGCCGCTGCCAAGCTCAATGAGCACGCTGTCGGGACCGGTAAGGGTCGCGATTTCGCGGGCGCAGCTCCTTAGAATGGCCGTTTCGGCGCGCGTCAGGTAATACTCCGGTAAACGGCAGATATCCTCGAACAGCGCCGAGCCACGGCGATCGTAAAAAAACTTCGGCGGAATGTGTTTCGGTTGCACGCTCAAACCGCGCAACACGTTGTACCGAAAATCGAAACTTTCCGGTGCTTCGCCGTAGATAACTACCGGTTGTATTGTCACCTGTCCTCCGCCAAGCGTATGCCGGCGAATTGCCAGCGATCCGCGGGATAGAAGAAGTTGCGATAGGCGGCGCGCAGGTGATCCGCGGGTGTTGCGCACGAGCCGCCGCGCAACACCATCTGGTTCACCATGAACTTGCCGTTATATTCGCCGAGCGCACCCGCGGGCGGCCGATAGCCGGGATACGGCGCATAGGCGCTTTGCGTCCACTCCCACACATCGCCAAAGCGTTGCAGCGGCAACTCGCCGGGCGCGGCGGGCACCGGGTGCAGATAACCGCTGTCGCGCAAGTTGCCCGCAATCGGTAATGCAGCGGCGGCGACTTCCCACTCTTGCTCGCTCGGCAAACGCTTGCCGAGGAAGCGTGCGTAGGCATCGGCCTCGTAATAGCTTACATGACACAGTGGCTCGTTCTCGTTCAGCGGCCGCATCCCCGCAAGCGTGAACTGCCACCAGCGGCCGTCGATCTGCTCCCAGTAAAGCGGCGCCTGCCAACCGCGCTCGCATGCCGTGCGCCAGCCATCGGCGAGCCAGAGATCGGGGCGGCCGTAACCGCCAGCCGTGATGAATGTGAGGTAGTCCCCGCAGGTGACGAGCCGCGCAGCGAGCGCATAAGGCCGGAGATACACGCTGTGCAGCGGCAGCTCGTTATCGAAGGCGAAGTCCGCGCCGGCGTGGCCGACCGCGTGCATGCCTCCCTGGTAATCGATCCAGCTCAACGGCACGGGCTCGGGTTCCTCGGCTGCGGGCAAATCGGCGCGATAGGCCGGGCGCAGCGGATTGAGCGAGAAGTTGTACTTGATGTCGGTGAGCAACAACTCCTGATGCTGTTGTTCGTGATGACAGCCGAGTGTCGTGCGGCGCGCGACCTCGGCGAAATCGGCCGGACGTGCTTCCGTCAGCAACGCCGCCATGGCCGCGTCCACGTGGGCGCGATAGCGATAGACTTCTGCCACCGTGGGGCGGGACAGCAAACCGCGCTCCGGGCGCGGAAACTGCGCGCCTATCGTTTGGTAGTAGGAGTTGAAGAGATATTCAAACCGCGGATGGAAAACCGAATAAGCGTGCAGAAACCGTTTTAGCAGGAAGGTCTCGAAAAACCAGGTGGTATGCGCCAGATGCCACTTCGGCGGGCTTGCATCGGGCATGGCCTGCAACCCGTAATCTTCCGTCGCCAGCGGCCGGCACAAGGCTTCGGTTGCGCGCCGCACCGCAACGTAGCGCGGCGCAAGCGCCTGTTGCTGCTCAGCATTCCCCGGCGCCATCCGCCGGGTTCCGGCAATAGACACCCTTGCGACCTCCGTGTTGAACCCGCTTCAATTGGAACACAGGCCGGGGGGAATGCCAAATTAAACTTTGCCCGGTTGCGGCCCGGGGCCGCGGCCTCGATCTGGCGCCGTCCTTGATGGGGCAATCTAGTGTAGTATCCCGTGACGGATGTTCCTTTTTCAGAACGTATGGGTCGACACGCGATTCCTGTTCTTTTTGCAGCGACCTTTACCGCTCAATCGCTCTTAACGTTGCGGCGATCGTTGCCAGTGGCAGGACGAGCTGCAGCGGACAGTCAAGCAAGGACAATGCGCCAAACTCCTCGTACCAACGGACCGCCGCATCGTTCATGGCATCAATGAGCAATACGACGCCCCTACCTCACTGGCGGCGGCGAGGCAGCGCTCTCCGGCGGAAAGGAGTAATTGCCCACCCAACCCTTGGTCCTGGTGATCTCGGGAGACGGCGAGCCTGGCCAGTCGAAAGCCGGGGAGTGGATATCGCCCGTGACCCTGACGGACACGCTCGGGGACTCGGTCAATGCTCACTTCCGCGGGGCTCAATGAATAATAGCCGAGAACGCGTACAGGCTCATCCAAGGGGACGGCAACAAATGTCTTTGCACCGCCGCTCGTGTGGTTTTGGCGGGCATAGCGACGAAGGTACTCATTGAACGTGGGTTCCCCACAGTCACACGCCTTGCGGTCATGATGCTTGGCGATAGCGTCCTCGCGCCATTTGGGCAAGGACATTAGTCAGCGTACTTGTCGCGGGCCGCTCCCAGGAGCCGCTTAGTGGGCTTCGGAGGATTCTCTAAGGCATCGAGCACGCGTTTGGCATCGCGGTCCGAGAGTGAGATCCGCTCTGCCTGCACCACGACCTCGTGGGGACGTCGTACGATACTGTTAGACACCGGGCGACATTTCATGTGCAACAGGCGGCGAATAGTAGTTAATAAAAACAAATGTGGTTACAGTAGGAGCAGGCGCCTCTTAATCAGTAGGTCGCAGGTTCGAGCCCTACACGGCCCATCGATGCCGTGCGCGCTCTGTATTGTCAACAGTTAGCGAAACAGTGCGCCTGAGCTGGTGTGTTGCATCCATCAAAGATCATATTGATCCGGGCGTCCTGATTGGTGAGTTGGTGAAGTGCATTTACAGAATATTGCTTCTTGGCCCGCTCCAGTGCTATTTATGAGGTGACTTCTACTGACCGCGAGAGGGGAGCTAGCATGCCAAGAAACTCATCGATACCGGTAGACGAATGCGATCTGGTGATGAAGGGCGGGATTGCCAGCGGGATTGCCTATCCCTCATTCGTATTAAAGCTCAAAGATAGGTACCGATTCCGATCGGTGGGGGGGACATCGGTTGGAGCGATTGCGGCCGCAGCCACCGCCGCTGCGGAATACGGGCGGAACACTGGAGGGTTTGACAAACTGTGCGCCTTACGCGATCAGTTGAGCAAGGGCACGTTCTTGCGTGATCTGTTTCAACCTTCTCAGAGCACGCGCCCGCTGTTCGGATTTCTGCTTGACTTCATGCAGTTGGTCAAGGGTAAGGAAGGGGCGTGGAGTAAGGTGACATTGGCGGTCCGACTGCTTCCCCACCATTTTCCGATCGTGTCGGGGCTCGGTAGCTTGCTCGGTGTTGGGGCCGCATTGGCGGTGACCTGGTTGGTGTCCGGCTCCTCCCCGCTAGGGGTATTCGTGCTGACAGTGATCCTGGCGATCGCGGGTGCCATACTGCTCACGGCCGTGCGCATATGGCGCATCCTGACGCGCACCGTACCGAAGAACGCTTTTGGCATCTGTACCGGTCGGCGTGACGGGCCGGACGCAGGCGAGGAGGATCCCACGGTATTGACCGATTGGTTAAACCAGCGCCTGAACGATCTGGCCGGCCTCACGCCAGCCCAGCAACCGCTGACTTTTGGCCGGCTTAAACACCACGGCAATAACGGGGATGCCGCTGCGGCGGGCGCTTCCGGGCACAAGGTCGAGCTCAGGATGGTTACCAGCAATCTGAGCCAGAACCAGCCCTATACCCTCCCCTTTGTCAACCACCCCTTTATCTTTAAGGCCGAGGAGTTCTACCACTTTTTTCCCAAATCTGTCGTGGACTATATGGCGGCGGACGCGGCGCTCGATAGCAATGACGTTCACCAGAAGAAACGCCTGACCTATCGGTTGCCGCCGGGATACTATTTTTTGCCCGAGGCCGACGACCTTCCAGTCATCGTTGCCACCCGCATGAGCCTGAGCTTTCCTGTGCTACTGAGCGCGGTGCCACTCTATACGATTCGGCCTGAGAAAGCGGTGGTCAAGGACACTGGTCAGCCGGTCCCGATAGGAGAGGCCGATTTGCAGAAAAACTGGTTCAGCGACGGCGGGATCGCCAGCAATTTTCCCATACATTTCTTCGATGCCTGGCTACCGCGCCATCCCACCTTTGGCGTTAATCTGGTTTCCTTGCCCGATGAACAGATCGCAGGGACGCAGTCCATCAAAGAGGGCGCCATGAGCGTGGCGAACGATCCGCTCTCTGATCCTGCGGGGCGGGCCCGGCTTTCGTCCGACGCCGTTTACCTGCCTCGCGCCGATGATCTGATCGCGACCGAATGGGTCGCCTTTGAGGGTCGATCCGGCAGCGGCGGGCCCGGCGCGCCGAGTCTAGGCAAGTTTTTCTGGGCTATCTTCAACACGGCGCAGAATTACCGTGATAATACCCAGGCGATGCTGCCCAGCTACCGCGAGCGCATCGTGCAGATCCGCTTGGCCGAGAACGAAGGTGGCCTGAACCTGGCCATGCCGATCCACACCATCAACCAGGTGATCGCGAAAGGTGAGCAAGCGGGCGAGGTAGTCAACGGACAATTTGACTTCGATATCCACCGTTGGGTGCGTTTTCAGGTGATGATGAAACAGATGGAGGCCGGTCTGGACAGACTGGAGAGGGTGTTGAGCGACTATGACTTTTATCTCGAGCTACTGCACAACCCACCACTGCCACCGAAATACCCGTATCCTCGCGATGACCCGTGGTTCGAGGATGCCGCCCGCCGCATCAAAGACCTGGGAGGGGTAATACGCGAATGGAAAAAGATGAAACCGCCGCTATTATTTCAGACCGATGCCCCGACCCCCGAACCGGTGCTGCGAGTGATGCCCGAAATCTAACTATAGAGAACTCGGCACGGCTGGCTTACCAACCGATGAATTTTGCACGGGTTCGTTTCTCACCCCATATCCTACGGCCCTACAGACCACGCAATATGCGATAGAGTGGGCGTCGTCGTGAGTCCGGGCTACCGCAATTCCCAATCACCTAGTAGCTGGAAGCCCCAGAGCGAACGCGATCTGTCTTATAGCCGAGCGCTCCTCGTCGGACACGAGTTCACCCCCAAAACCCAGCACGCTCCCTTCTTTCGCAGCCTCGGCCACGCGCTCGGCGAGTGTCACCAGCCAGCGCCTATATTCCTCGCCCTGGGCATCGGAAACCTTGCGAAACAAGATTTCCGACGCCTTCCGTAACTGCGACAAGGCGTGTTCCTTCGCTGCCTCTGCCGAAGCCATACGCTCCTGCGCCGCCGCGGGCTGCGTAACGCGCTCCTTTAGATCGGCGACCACTGCGGAGATTAAACCATTGGAATTCCCTCGCTCCGCAACCTCATCCAACGCCTTGCCCAGCGCAACCATCTCCTTCGCGGCTCCGACGGGACCGCTCGGACTCGCTACGGCCACCGCCATTCCGACCATGAGAGGGGCGCTAACGATACATTGCCATTCTTCTGCGGTGAAATCTTCTTTCTTAGTCATAAGTCATCATCATTGACCCCAACAAGGACGATCGTTCGTATCGAGGATAGGAGATCCGCTCCGACTTGTCATCCATGGTTATCGCGTCAGTTGCGCCCTGATCGTCTGCGGCGTGAGATGCAGTACCATGGATGCACTCGCGCTAGCCGGGGCCGATGCGCTGTGCACCTCATCAACTTCGATGAACCGTCCGGCCTAAGCACGATCGAGGCGATGGCTTGCGGCACACCGGTTGATAGTAGACCCAAGGAGACTTCGATCGGTTAAGCTTGTAGAGTCACCGTCTGATCCCGGCCATTTCGCGCGACGATATGCCGATTAACCCGAAGTTCAGAGGTTCGGTCTTCATAAGCTACCGGCGTACCGATTCGCCTGGATACGTCAGAGCGCTCATGAGCGACATGCGTAATACCTTCGGGAGTAAGCAAGTTTTCCTGGACATGGAGGACATCGGGGCTGGAAGCGATTTCCCGGGCATCATCGACGAGGCGGTCGGCAATTGTGAACTGTTGCTCGCGATCATTGGCCCGAGTTGGGCCGAGGTGCGCGATGAGGTCGGGCAACGCAGATTGGATGATCGTACCGACTTCGTGCGTCTCGAGATCGCCGCCGCCCTCGAACGGAAAATTCCGATTATTCCGGTGCTGGTGGACAACGCCAAGATGCCGGAGGCGGACGAGCTCCCGGACGAACTTAAGCTGCTCGCATCTCTGCAAGGAGTTTCGCTTGCGCATGATCGCTGGGACGCCGACATTCTCCGGCTATTCGCAGCCATAGAAAGCGTTACCGTGGAGCCGCGAATCTCGCGCCAATACGCCGCGGCGTTGGCTAAGTTGAGTCGGGGGAGGTGGCAAGAGGCGCTGACCGACTTGGAAGCTATTGCGTCGATTCATCCCCACTATCTTGACGTTCCAGAGAAAATCGAACCGCTGCGCGCGCTGGCCCGCAACCTGTCGCGGCTCGGCCCGAGGGCTACGGCAGGGCATGGGTTAGCAGCGAAGTATCCATTAGCGCTTATGCTGATTGTCAGCCTGCTCCCGAATGCCACCGCCGCATTGTTCAACTATCTCTTCAATTGGGAGGTCATCGTGCATCCCATGTCCAGGCGCGGGATCGAGCAGGCGGAACACTATTTTCAGATTTGGGCGTTACTCGTCAACAGTATCGCGTTCTCGTTGGGCATCGCCTTGTTTGTCTATTTCGCCAGGCCCGTGACCCGTAGCCTCGCGGACACTCTGAGGGGCGTGACCATACCGCACCAATCCTCGGCGTCCTTGCGGCGACGCTGTTTGATGCTAGGGCACTACGTCGCGTTTATCAGCGCTGGCCTTTGGATTGTGGCTGGCCCCATTTATCCCTTGACGATCGGCGCGCTGGAAATTCGCGACTATGTCTACTTCATCGCCTCGCTGACGATATGCGGCATTATCGTCGCCACTTACCCTTTCTTGGTCGTGACGTGGCTGTGCACGCATGTGTTCTATCTGGCATTCATCACGCCGGGCTCTGTCGCCGCCGACGATATGGCAACGTTAACGCGTGTTGATGCCTGGAAGTGGCGCTATTTGGCGATGGCCGGGGCCTTGCCGATGCTGGTCTTAACCTTGGGACTCGTCCTCGGCCCACAGGTGGGATCACGCTGGGCTTCAATGCTCTTGGGAATATTGGGGTTTGGTAGCCTTGTCGGTTTTATTTTAGCCCTGTGGCTGTTCGGGGCGATTCAAGCGAATATCGCCTTGTTGAAGGAAGCGACTTGGGCTTATGGCGCCAAGCGGGACGATGGCAGCAAGCCCGCGGCAGAAATATCGCGCGGTTGATGGAACTCTGTGGAACTTGCGCTCAAAGACTGGAAGCGGATTCAGGCCGTGCGATGCATGAGCGCCGGCAGCCGATAGTGGGCGATGAATGGCGCTACCGCCGCTTGAATAGCCGGCCCATATCTCCGGTTTTTCGTTGAGTTCGCCGAGGTAGGCGAGGATGCACGTGATCGATCCGCTGTCGCTGACGAAGGCGATCAGTCGCATCTGCTCCCCGCAGCGGGGGCATCGCGGGGAGAAGACTTGTTAAGCGCCCGCTCGACGCAAGCGAGCAACGCGGCAGCCGTGGTAAAGGCACCGAATCCCCCGGCTCCACCATATCCTAGCCAATCATGAGTCGGTCGGGCTCGGAATTTTGGCGCTCGACCCGTTAAGCCACATGTGTCCTTTAATCTGCGCATCGTCCGGACTTGGTTCTCATTAGGAAAATTGCTTTTCTTCTTAGGTGCTTGGCGTTGTATCCTTGTTTGTGCTTGCGCTTAGACTTCGCGCGAGGAGCGCACTGCGCCACGAAATGCGGGAACGGTATGCCGATTGCACCTAGCGACCCGTCATGGTCAGCCAGGTGCCTGCCCTTAGAACAATCGGTGAACCGCGCCGTAGCGAGCGGCGCCGTGTGCCACGGGTGGCTATCGATTTGCCCGCGACAATTATAAACCCGAATCGTGAATCGTACCCGTGCACGATCCGAGATTTTTGTGCCCAGGGGATGTTGCTGGCGGTCGATCAGATCCGTGCGCCGTCACAGCAAGCAGGTGAAATACGTCCCCAAGATCCGATAAGCGTGCGTTTCAGTGTGGCGCTGAGTGATACCAGCGTCACCTACGAACTGCTTGCACGCGTCGCTTGGGCAGTGGGTGACAGCCTCGGGATCGCCGTTATTGGAAGTCATAAGGAAGCGCTAGCTGCGCTCGAAAGAATCGCCGAGAAGAGGCCGATTCAATCGCCCATTCCAGATGACGTAGTTGCCCAGTCTGGTGGTGCGAGCGCACAAGCTAGACCTAAACGCACGCAAGTTCAACTGATTATCCAAGAGCTGAAGACACTCGTTGCCGATCCCGCGCGCAAGATATGCGCCGAGTGTTTGCTGAAGGCCGAGGAGCACCTGTTTGAGCAAGCGAAGGTTGCAGGGAGCAATGTTGCCCAGAGCGAACTGATCGACGCGGTATCTCTCATCCACAACAACCGCGGCCGGTTAGCCCCAGCGCTTGCCGAAGTGCTGGCGCGTAAGCTCGAGGCTCTCGATCGGTCCCAGGCCGATGTAGGCCCATCCACGGCGATCGCCCCGCTTCGAAATGCGAACGAGCTGGTGCTCGTAAAACAAGACGATTTTGAAGACTTTCTGTCGCTGAGTGAGGCGATAGCGCGGGTCGAGCTGCGGTATAAGGATGTCCTTTACCGACTACAAAGAAGATTCTCACTTCTGTCTCGGTCGGAGATCGATAGAACGACGAATCCGATCGGCCCGGCATCCCTGTGCAACCTCATTGGCGATGCACTGCACAACCTCGATTTTACTACCCGGCAGTGCCAGGCCGTCTATCCGGCGGTAAGCGCATCGCTGCTTGAGAATTTAGGGGATTTATATCAACGGGTGAACGAATGTTTGAAAAAACGTAATGTGCTGCCCAACCTCGACGGAACGCCCGCGACACACCAGAGCGTCCAACGCGAATCACCGCTCACGCGGGATACTCCGGTCCCGGCGGGGGTCCACGATGCGTGCGTCACGCACTCGGACCCAGGGGGTGCGGTGGGACGCCGGGTGCATTCTGCCGTAACGCCGCCGGCAGGTGAGGGAACGCCGGCAACACCCAACCCGAGTCCGCGTAACCCGGTCGGTAAGTTACTGCAACTCCGGCAGTGGATGGGACAAGATGCCGTTGGCACCTATCCGCCGGGAAGTCAGGATCCCGGTCGCCAGGCTCAAGGACACGGCGGTTTTCCAGTGCTTGCGGGATCCGAACCGTATTACAACGCTTCCGATCTGATCGCCGCATTACCCGCTGTAGAACGGGAGTTAACCCTGTCCGCGGCTGGGGCGGGCCGGAGCCCGGATGTCAAGGCTGGGTTAGTCGCTGCTCTGGAAAGCCGGATCGAGGCCGGCGCGGACCGGCGTTCAATACACCCGGACGATGAGTATGTGCTCGACGTTGTGAGTCGCCTCACCACCCCGATCGGCGGTGATGCAGCGGCAACCAATGGTAATCCAACCTGGCTTCAGCGCTTAGCGGTACCCCTTCACAAGCTCGCCTTGTCCGAGCCGGAGTTCTTGAGCGATCCTTCGCATCCGGTGTATCGGTTTGTCAACGAGCTCGCCCGATTACAACACGCGTTACCGCAAAGCGGGGATCACCAGCAAAGATTAAGCGGCGTGATCGAACATCTTGCTGCGAGAATCGACGGTGGAGACAACGATAGCACGGCTCCGATACGAGAAGCCTTGGCTGACATACAAGCACTCGAAGCCCAGCGGGTTGGTGACTATGAGAACAACGTTACACAAGTGATCGAGACGTGCAATAGGCAGCAGGCATTCTTGCAGTCACGCGTTGTACAGGGCATCGCTGGTAAGCGAACCGAGGCGAAGACAGAGGGCGTGCGCCCCGACTTTCCCAAGGAATGGCTGATCTGGCTCGAACACGCAAAACAGTTCCGGGTAGGCCAGGCATTTCAATTCCGTGGCCGCCATGGATCGGGCGAGCGCCGTTACCTCGCTTGGATCGGTGAGAACCATAATCTTTACGTTTTCGCGGACAAGGAGGGAAATAAGGCGGCATCACTTACGCTGCACGAGTTAGCCATGCAGTTACGCCGCGGCGCGATCAAATTGGCCGGTTCCACCGAGGTCACGGCGATCGATCAGGCGCTTCGCGCTGCGACTTATTCCGTCTTTCATGACATCCATCATGCCGCCTGTCATGACCGGAGCACCGATCTTGAAAACCGGCAGGCATTTATCCACCGGTTGAGCGCGGCAATGGCGCGCTCGGAAGGCGTAACGGGCTTGCTCGGTTACGTGCAGTTGAAAGCGCCGCCGGAAGCAAACGAGCGGATAGATCCTCAGCGCTTCGATGAAATCCTCAAGCAATCAAGCACGCTCTTGCAGCAGTCGCTGCCGGCCCCGGGCACGTTGGCACGCCTTGACAGGACCAGCCTCGCATGGGTATTGCCTGAGGGGGATCCCACCCAGGGGGAAGCCATAGTCCATGCTCAACACGAAGCCTTGTCGAAGGTGTCCATCAAACGGACGGGCGCGCTTTCGAAATTGCGGGTCCATATCGGCGCCGTCGCGTTCGGGCCTCACGGGGGGACGGCGGAAGAGCACCTCAACCGCGCGCGCTCGTTAGCGGAGCAGGTAGATGCGGCTGGGGGATACAAACTCGACCTGTCAGGATGGGGCGGGATATCGAGCAGGCGCGAGGAAGGAATTGACTGGGAAACCCACCTCGATCACGCGCTGTCCAATGAATCAATTATTCCCTACGCGCAACGGGTCACGGCCCTGCAGTCGGCGGAAAACCTGGCGCCCCTTTATCGGATCGTCCCGCGCTTTTTGTGCGCGGAGGAGGTCATCGCGGTGCCGCTTGAATACGAGGCGTCCCGCTTGGCCCCTAAGGTTCGCATCCTGGAGCACTTGCTGTTACGAGAAAGCATTCAGTGGATGGGGGCCCATCGCAACCAGACCGCGCAGACGGGCGCGTATGTCTTTAGACTGTCAAGCGATTCATTGAACGACGCGGGGCTAATCGAATATGTATTGAATCTACTGACGGAACATCCGGTGCCGCCCGGTAAGGTTTGCTTTGAGGCGACCGAGGACACGGTCCTCGCGAATGCGGAACCGGTACACCATTTTATCCGCACCGTGCATGAATTCGGCTGCCGATTTTCCTTGGCATGCCTCGGCCAGAATACTGCGAAGCATGCGCTACTTGGCGATCTTCCGGTCGACTTTTTTGCGATCAGCGGGACGTTCGTCAGCAGCATGACGCATAATTTAAAGGCGCACGCGGTGGTCCAATCGGCGCATGAGCTGGGCCGATTGTTCGGCACCAAGACCGTGGCCGAAGGCGCCGAGGGGGAGGAGACCCTCACCGCGCTCCGCAACATCGGGGTGGATTACGCCGTGGAGTTGACGCCAACAGCGCTGCATTTGTCGGAGCGTTAACACGATGCCAGCCTTGCCGGCGAAGATCGGTAAGTACCAAATCACAGGGGTCGCGGGCCAGGGCGCCATGGCCACGGTTTACGTCGCTTATGATCCCGTCATCGACCGCAAGGTTGCGATTAAGGTAAGTAAAATACCGGCGACCCTCGAGGAAGATGTGGAGGCACGGCAACAGCAAAAGCTCTTCTTCAATGAAGCCCAGACCGCGGGTGCGCTCGATCACCCGAACATTCTCAGGATCTACGACGCGAATTACGAACAGGGCCTGTGTTATATCGCGATGGAGTACGTGGAGCAAGCGCGCACCCTGAAAACCTACACCGAATCGAGCACGCTGTTGCCCGTGGAGCAGGCAGTAAAACTGATACGCCAGTGTACCGACGCCTTGGTGTATGCCCACGGCAAAGGGGTCACCCATCGCGACATCAAACCCGCTAATATCATGCTGACTTCCAAAGACGTCGTTAAATTGGGCGATTTCGGCATCTCGCAGCGCGCTAATAGCGATCAAACGCAGGTCATGGGCTGGTTTGGATCCCCGCTCTATATGTCACCCGAGCAGGCGCGAGGGGGCGATCTCACAGGACAATCGGACATCTTTTCACTCGGGGTTGTGAGCTATCAGCTACTCACCGGAAAGACGCCGTTCGCCGCGCGGGATATACCGGTGGTAATCAATAACATACTAAAAAAAGATCCGGAGCCCCTCGAAGCGTTGCGGCCCGAGGTGCCCAAACGCTTAGCCGCCATCGTCAAACGCTGTTTACAGAAAGATCAGGCGCTTCGTTATCAACGTGCGATGGATCTGGGCATTGAGCTCGAAACGCTTGCCAACGAGATCAACGATCCTCAGTTGGCGCTACCGCAGGAAGAGAAGGTCCGGATTGCCCGTTCCTTGAAGTTTTGCAAGGCCCTCTCGGCGATGGAAGTGAGCGATCTTGTGAAGATCTCTGTCTGGGAGTCTTATTATCCGGGCGCGTGCATTCTGCAGCAGGGCGCTATCGGAACCGCCTTTTATATCCTCGTTTCCGGCGAGGTTGCCATCCAAAAAGACGGCAAGGACATCGCCGTATTAGGGGAAGGCGAATGTTTCGGTGAGATCGGCTATCTCACCGAGGGACGCCGTAGTGCAACGGTGGTCGCTACCCAAGCAGCCACGGTAATGAAGATCAGCGCCCCCGTTCGAGACTGGGCCTCGCTGCCCACGCAACTGCGGTTGGGCAAAGTGTTTCAGCAAGTTCTGATCGAGCGCTTGATCGAGTCCGGCAAGGCGCTCGCGAAAGCGTTACCTTAAAGCGCCGGTAAAATCTATTCCCCGCGGTCTTGCCGCGGGGACCTTAGCGATGGGGTTTCCAAAGGGGAGAGGCGCAGCTCTCCCCTTTGGTCGCCCCACGGGGTTGCATACCCTGTGGTGGCGAAATCTAAATTGATTCGCGGTCAGACAGCAGCGGGCATCGCCGCCAGCGTGGACATTGCCGGCGTGACGGCGGAAAATGTCCCGCATCGCGCGGGGGTCGGAGCAAGCAATGGCCGCGCACCACCCGAGCTTATTCGGTTGTCGGTCAAATGGCCTATCAACACGTCGAGTTTCCGCAACAGGGTCAACGCCTATCCATCGAGAACGGCCGGCTCGTCATCCCCGATCATCCCATCCTCGCTTACGTCGAAGGTGACGGTATCGGTCCGGATATCATGCGGGCTTGTCTGCGGGTTTGGGATGCGGCGATCGAGCAGGCCTACGGCGGCCAGCGCAAGGTCCATTGGATGGAACTCTACATGGGCGAAAAGGCCGCCGAGAAGTACGACGGCAATGTCTTTCCCGACGAGATGAAGGAGGCGTTACGGCAAGTCATCGTGTCGATCAAGGGACCGCTCACCACACCCGTGGGGGGCGGATTTCGCTCGCTGAACGTGGCTCTGCGCCAGGACTTGGACCTCTACGCTTGCGTACGCCCGATCCGCTATTACCCGGGGGTGCCTTCGCCTATGCGCCAGCCGGAATTCGTGGATGTGGTGATCTTTCGCGAAAATACCGAAGACGTTTACGCGGGGATCGAATATCAGGCCGGGAGCCCTGAGGCTAAACGTGTCGAGCGGTTCCTGAAGGATGAGATGGGGGCCGAATTCTTCGATGACTCCGGGATCGGCGTCAAACCGATCAGTGCCTTTGGCAGCAAACGCCTAGTTCGCAAGGCGATCCAGTATGCGCTCGATCACGGCCGCGAGAGCGTCACGCTCGTACATAAAGGGAATATTCAGAAGTATACGGAAGGTGCGTTCCGCAACTGGGGCTATGAGGTTGCGCGCGAGGAGTTCGGGGATCGGACCATCACCGAGGCCGATCTTTACAGCATCCACGGGGGTAAGCAACCCAAGGACAAGGTGGTTATCAAAGACCGGATCGCGGATATCATGTTTCAACTGATGTTGCTTCGGCCGAACGAGTTCGACGTGATTGCGACCACGAACCTCAATGGCGACTATCTCTCCGACGCCATCGCCGCCGAGGTGGGCGGAGTGGGGATCGCCCCGGGCGCGAACATGGCCGACTTCGTGGCGGTGTTCGAGGCCACCCATGGCACGGCGCCTAAATACGCCAGCCAGGATAAGGTCAACCCCGGCTCGCTCTTGTTCAGCGGCGTCATGATGTTCGAATACCTCGGCTGGAACGAGGTGGCGGATCTCATTACCTTCGCCTATCCGGAGGTCATTCAGCAGAAGATCGTGACTTATGATTTCGCGCGTTTGATGGACGGCGCGACCGAAGTTTCCACGAGCCGATTCGCGGATGCGTTGATCGATCAAATCCAGGCCAAGGTCGATATCGAGGCGCGCCGCAGGGAATGGTACGCGGCCGTTCAATCCGAGAGAGAAGAGCGCGAGGCCCGGCGCATGGCGGAGCCCTTCGTCGAAATGCGCGCCTCGGGACGTACGCCGCATACGGTGGCCGACATCATGAATCACATCAGGACCGTGAAGCCCGGGGTATTCGTCGATCAAGTGATGCGCTTGATGCGCGAGCACGGCATCAGCAGCGTGGTCGTGGAACCCGGCAGGGACGGCCTGTGGGCAATCATGACCCAGCGGGACATCATTGGCCGGATCATTCACGCCAATCGTTCCCCGGCGCGCGTCAAGGTGGAGGAGATCGCTACCAAACCCCTGGTTACCGTGCCTGTCGACATGTCTTTGCAAGAGTGCGCCTCGAGGATGGTGGAGTCGCAAATTCGCCGTGTGGTCGTAGAGCAGAGCGGTTCGCCCGTCGGCATCGTGAGCGATACGGATCTGTTCCGCATCGTGGATGAGCTCGGTTGGGAACCGGTGGTTTTGTAGCGCCATGGCGCGCCGCTCAATACAGCAGTTGTTCCCGGAGTTCTTGGGTGCAGTTCTCGGGTACGACCGGGTGACGGGATGGGATACCCGCACCAATCTATGTTCAGCCACCGTCGTGAATCGCACTAAAATAACCACGACCCTGTGGGTCCCTCAGTGGGTGGATATTTTTGCCCAACCCTGCGAAAAGGATGATTCTGGAAGGTAGGTGACAGCGGCCGTACCGGCCAAAGCCGGAACGGCCGCCAGGCTTTGTCGTTTCGACTACCCGAGCTTGACCAACCCTTCCTGCAGACCCGCCAACGGCTGCAGTGTCTGAGGCGCCGTACCGAATTGCGGGTGCGATAACACCGTTTGAGCCTCCGTGAGCCCGATCCCTGCGAGGCTTCCTTGCTTGCCGTACTGATAGCCGAGATCTCCGCCCATGGCCGCCGTGTCACTGCCACTGAGATGAAAGTCGAGTAGTGCGTTGGTGACGCTCCAGCTCGTCAGCATCGGATCGGCCGTACGCGCCTGATCGAAGCGCTCGACGAGGCCGGCGAAGTTGAAGCTCTCGACCTTATTGTCGCGCAGGGGGTCGTTCGAATGGACATCGAAATCGGCCATGGCTTCGGCGATCATCTGGAGATTCACCACACTCTTGTTGTTCGCCGTGGACGAATACCAGTCCTTGAGCGTGATCTGCTCGCTATTCCCCACGTCGAGCACCAGATCGTTGGCAGACTTGCTGAAGCTCAGATCGTTGTAACCAATACCCCCGCCGAGCGAGAGGGTGTTGTCCTCACCGGTGCTGGCGTTGACGATGTCCTGTCCGTCACCGCGGTTGAAGGCGATGAGATCGGCGCCCGCACCCGTCGTGATCGTGTCGTTGCCGGCACCGCCCACGTAGATCTCATGGCCGTTGTTGCCGGTGAGGGTATCGTTTCCTGCACCGCCGTTCAAGAGATCATTGCCGGCGCTGTTCTGCAACACATCGTTGCCCTCGCCGCCCTCCAAGACGTCGTTCCCGGCGTTAGCCGTGAGGGTATCGTTTCCTGCAAGGCCCTGGATCAGATCGTTACCGGTTGTACCACTGAGGCTCTCGGGTGATACCGTGCCCACGATCGCTGCCCCATCCAACTCCGCCGGCGTCCACACCGTGCCGTCGTCGAACTGGACCTTCTCCACTTTGTAGGCGCCACCCGCGACGAAGTAGTTCTGCAGCGTCAGCTGATCGGGGGTGCCCGTGATCTTCAGCACCAGATCGTTGGTCAGGTTGCCGGAGGCATCGACCCGCCGGCTCACCGAAATCTCCGAAGGCAGCCTGCCCACGATCTTGACCGTGTCCACGTTGCCTGTGGCCGAGCCGTAGTCACTGATGGGTGTCCTGGCCCGCCCCGGCCCCAAAGAGGTAGGTGTCGTTGCCGCTGTCGGAGCTGCCGCTGGTGTAGCCATACGCCGTGGTGTTGGCGACATTGCGCAGATCGAAGGTCTCCGACCCACTGGTGCCGTAAGCCGTCGCCGTGCTCGGCAGCAACGGCAGGTCTTCCATCTGCGAGAGCGTCCACTCCGTCCCGTCATCGAATACCACCCGCTCGACCTTGTACTGAGTGGCGCTGTAGTAATTCTGGATCGTTAGCTGATCGGAGGTACCGTTGAGCTTGAGAACGAGATCATTGCTCGGGGAATTGCTGGCATTCAAGCCCCGGTACAAGGTCACGTCCGAGGGCAGCTTACCCACTATCTTGACCGTGTCCACGTTGCCTGTGGCCGAGCCGTAGTCACTGATGGTGTCCTGGCCCGCCCCGGCTCCGAAGACATACGTGTCATTGCCGCTGTCGTAGGAACCGTTGGTGTAGCCATAGGCCGTGGTGTTGGCGACATTGCGCAGATCGAAGGTCTCCGACCCGCTGGTGCCGTAGGCCGTCGCCGTGCTCGGCAGCAACGGCAGGTCTTCCATCTGCGAGAGTGTCCACACCGTGCCGTCATCGAATACCACCCGCTCCACCTTGTACTGACTGGCGCTATAGTAATTCCGGATGGTCAGCTGATCGGAGGTACCGTTAAGCTTGAGAACGAGGTCATTGCTCGGGGAGTTGCTGGTATTTAAGCCCCGGTACAAGGTCACGTCCGAGGGCAGCTTGCCCACGATCTTCACCGTGTCCACGTTGCCTGTGGCCGAGCCGTAGTCACTGATGGTGTCCTGGCCCGCCCCGGCCTCAAAGAGATAGGTGTCGTTGCCGCTGTCGGAGCTGCTGCTGGTGTAGCCATAGGCCGTGGTGTTGGCGACATTGCGCAGGTCAAAGGTCTCCGACCCGCTGGTGCCGTAGGCCGTCGCCGTGCTCGGCAGCAACGGCAGGTCTTCCATCTGCGAGAGCGTCCACACCGTCCCATCATCAAATACCACCTGCTCCACCTTGTACTGACTGGCGCTATAGTAATTCCGGATGGTCAGCTGATCGGAGGTACCGTTGAGCTTGAGAACGAGGTCATTGCTCGGGGAGTTACTGGCGTTTAAGCCCCGGTACAAGGTCACTTCCGAAGACAGCTTGCCCACGATCTTGACCGTGTCCACGTTGCCCGCAGTCGAGCCATAGTCACTGATGGTGTCCTGGCCCGCTCCGGCCCCGAAGAGGTAGGTGTCGTTGCCGTGCCGCACAATCGCGCTAGCTCAAAGCGTGCTACCGGCGTCACGATACCGCACGCCGGGGACCACCGGGTGCCCGGGGAAGTGCCCAGGGAGCGCAGGATGTCCGGGATCGATGCTAACGACCCGTTCAAGCACCATCGGACAACCGCGCGCGGCACGCCTTCACGGATTATCCCAGTTTAACAAGACCCTC
>JBOIDF010000069.1:0-20050 GCA_050740455.1 Gammaproteobacteria bacterium
ATTTAGATTTCGCCACCACGGGGTATGCAACCCCGTGGGGCGACCAAAGGGGAGAGCTGCGCCTCTCCCCTTTGGAAACCCCATCGCTAAGGTCCCCGCGGCAAGACCGCGGGGAATAGATTTTAAGCGTCTTCCCGCCGGATGAAGAGGTTTGCCAGGTTCCCGGTCGGCGAATCTGCCAGCGAGTCCGGGCTGTGGTACGACGCAACGATTTCGGGCGCAAGCATGACAACCCTGCTGATCGCGGCCGCGGCGCTGGCGCTTGATTGGACGCTCGGCGAACCGCGACGGTTTCATCCACTGGTGGGGTTTGGCCGGCTGGCTGCCCTCTGCGAATGCTGGGGGTACGGCGGCACGGATGTCTCTCCCCATGCTCGCCGGATAAGGGGCCTGTGCGCGACCGTGTTGCTCGTTGCCCCCTTGACAGCAGCCGCGTCGGCATTGGCCGCGCCGCCGGGCGCCGGGCTGGTCTTCAATGTAGCCGTGCTCTATTTCGCGCTGGGCCACCGGAGCCTGCACGATCATGCGCGGCCGGTGGCCGTGGCGCTGCGGATGGGCGATGAGGCCGAGGCGCGCCGCCGTACCAGTCTTATGGTGAGCCGCGATTCAGCGGCGCTCGACATCACCTGCTCGGCCACCGAGTCGGTGCTCGAGAACGGCAACGACGCCGTCTTCGGCGCGCTGTTCTGGTTCGCGGTCGCGGGTGCACCGGGTGCGCTCCTCTATCGCCTGGTTAACACGCTCGATGCCATGTGGGGCTACCGCAACGATCGCTATCTCGACTTTGGCTGGGCAGCGGCGCGGCTCGACGATGTGTTGAACTATCTGCCGGCGCGGCTTACGGCGCTGACCTATGCGGTGCTCGGGAACACCCGGCAAGCCCTCCGCTGCTGGCGCACGCAAGCCCGCGGCTGGACTAGCCCCAACGCCGGGCCGGTGATGGCCGCGGGGGCGGGGGCACTCGGGGTAATCATTGGCGGGCCCGCCCGGTATGCGGGCGAGTGGCATGCGCGTCCGGTGCTCGGCGCGGGGCAGCCGCCCGCCGTAGACGACATCGAGCGGGCGCTCGGGCTCGTTCGCGGTGGCGTATGCTTGTGGCTCGCCGTGTTCGGCCTCGCGGGGGCTTTGCATGCTTAAGCATGGCGGCAGACTGTGCGAGGCCGCGGCACGCTACGGCATTCCTATCGAGGATTGGCTGGATCTGTCCACAGGTATCAACCCCGAAGGCTGGCCAGTGCCCCCATTGCCGCCTTCGGCGTGGTCGCGCTTGCCCGAAGACGAGGACGGGATCGAAGCGGCGGCACGCGCGTACTACGGCACAGATGCTCTGCTCGCGGTCGCCGGGTCGCAAGCGGCGATTCAAGCGCTGCCGCTGCTGCGCGAGCCTTGCCGCGTGGGCATCATTTCCCCGGGCTATGCGGAGCACGCATACGCCTGGCGGCGCGCCGGCCGCGTGGTCGCCGCGGTAGCGGCGGCTGATCTCGGCAATGCCGCAAGACAGGTGGACGTGCTGGTGGTCATCAACCCCAATAACCCCACGGGCGATCGCTTCGCACCGGAAACCTTGCTCGACTGGCACGCCCGCCTTGCGGCCCGCGACGGCTGGCTGGTGGTGGACGAAGCCTTTATCGATCCCACCCCGGCGGATAGCTTGGCTCCTTACAGTACCCGGCCCGGACTCATCGTCTTGCGCTCGCTCGGTAAGTTCTTCGGCCTGGCCGGCGCGCGCGTGGGTTTCGTGCTGGCCGAATCGTCCTGGCTGCATCGGCTTGGCGAACATCTTGGCCCCTGGACCGTGGCCGCGCCGTCTCGTTGGGCCGCTACGCCGGCCTTGGTGGATCGCGCCTGGCAGGAGGCCACCCGAACGCGGCTCGTCAAGCAGGGCGAGCGGCTCGCCGCGCTATTGCGCCGGCATGGCCTCGCCCCGGGCGGAGGCTGTGCTCTTTTCCAGTGGGCGCTGATCCCTCACGCGGCCGCCGTCCACGAGAGACTGGCGCGGCAAGGGATCCTGACCCGCTTGTTTACGGAACCGGCTAGTCTGCGCTTTGGCCTGCCCGGCGCGGAGGCCGGCTGGGCGCGCCTTGAGGAGGCGCTTGCCAACACCGGAGGATAATCGGCTCCGTTCGAGCATGTCCCACGCTTCAGCCGGGGCGCGAATCCATCACATGCCGAACAGGCGGCGAGCCAACAAGGTCTGTATGTCCCGCCGGCCATCGGCGATCAGAAAAATATACACATGCTGGCCCAACACTCGATAAATCACCCGGTACGGCTTAAAGAACGTCTGTCGATACTCACGCATACCCAGCGCGGCAAGCTCCTTCGGGTAGGAGCCGCGCTCGGGGAATGTCGAAAGGCACTCGACTACTTTCTCGACGCGGTCGAGAACATAGCCCGCCTTGGCAGGGCTATCGTGCGCGGCGATGTAGTCGTATATCTCTTCGAGGTCTCGCTCGGCATCCGCAGTCAGCGACACCTCATGGCGCATCAGCCGCGCGTTTTCTTTTCGCGCAAGCGCCTGATGGTGTCCGTCGCCGGAACAACCTTGCCTTCCTCGATCTGCCGGTTGCCGAGCGCCAGGATTTTCAACAAGGCCAGCGTCTCCTGGGTTTCCTCATACGACGCGACGTCCTGGATGACAGCCTTTGCCTCACCGTTCTGGGTGATGACGAGCGGCTTACGCTGCTCCGCGAGTTGCCGGACGACCTCGGCCGCATTCGCCTTGAGGTAACTTATTGGTTTGATCTGGGTTGAAAATTTCATAACATCCCCGTCATGGACTGGACTGAATATAGTCTTTTTTTAGGTAAGCCACAATCTGCGCGAGATTCAGACGCTATGATGATCAAGGCCCTTCGATGGGTTAGCATCGAATCGGCCGGGCACGGTGGATAACGGGACTGCGCGGGGAGCGACCGGCCCCTTCCGTTACACCCATCTCGGCAGTCTCGCCACCATCGGGCGCTATACCGAGAAACCGGATCGGCTGGCGTCCGACATCGCGGCCGCAACTCCACTATAATCTGACAGAGAGACGTCCCAAACATCGCTGAAGCCATGCCACTACAGAACAGCCTGCGATTCGTCAGCCGCCTGACGCGCACCACACTCGCCTTGATCCTGGCGGGCGGGCGCGGCGATCGGCTGAAGGACCTGACCCGCTGGCGGGCAAAGCCCGCGGTGCCCTTCGGGGGCAAGTTTCGGATCATTGATTTTCCGCTTTCCAATTGCGTGAATTCCGGCATCCGGCGCATCGGGGTGCTGACGCAGTACAAGGCTCACTCCCTCATCCGCCATCTGCAGGGCGGCTGGGGTTTTTTGCACAAGGAATTGGGCGAATTCGTCGAGATCCTTCCCGCCTCTCAGCGGGTCCATGATCTTTGGTATCGGGGCACCGCGGATGCCTTGTATCAAAACATCGATATCCTGCGGACCTACAAACCGAGCTACGTGTTGGTCCTGGCCGGGGACCATGTCTACAAGATGGACTACGGGCCGATGCTGGCTTTCCATTTCGAGCACAAGGCCGACCTCACGATCGGTTGCATCGAGGTCCCCTTGAGCGAGGCGAGCGCCTTCGGGATCATGTCGGTCGATGACCATTTCCGGGTCGTGCGCTTTCAGGAAAAACCCGAAAACCCCGAGCCGATGCCCGGTTGCGCTGATGTGGCGCTCGTATCCATGGGGATCTATGTCTTCAATACCGATTTTCTCTACGAGCAGCTTATCAAGGACGCCGATACCGAGGCGTCTAGCCACGATTTCGGCAAAGATGTCATCCCCTCGGTCATTCATCGCTATGCGGTTCACGCCTATCCCTTTCGGCAAGCGGACGGCGGAGCCGAAGCGTACTGGCGCGACGTGGGCACCGTCGATGCTTACTATGCCGCCAACATGGAATTGATTGCCATGACGCCGAAGCTCAACCTCTACGACCAGCAGTGGCCCATCTGGACCTATCAGGAACAGTTGCCTCCCGCCAAATTCGTGTTCAACGAAGCCGAGCGCCGTGGCACGGCGCTCGAATCGATGGTGTCGGGAGGCTGTATCATCTCCGGAGCCCAGGTGTGCCGTTCACTCTTGTTTTCCAATGTGCGCATCGAGTCGTATACCACGGTGGAGGAATGCGTCGTTCTTCCCGATGTCGAGATCGGTTCCCATTGCCGCATCCGCCGCGCCATCCTCGACAAGAGCTGCGGCATTCCCGCCGGCACGGTCATCGGGGAGGATCCGGACGAAGACGGCAAGCGCTTTCAGGTGAGCCCCGAAGGAGTGATCCTGGTCACCCCCGACATGCTGGGCCAGGAGATCCATCATGTGCGCTGAGGGGTAACGAACATCTGTCCGCCTCTTCAGCAGCTTTCAGGCCGTAACGCTTGACGAAATACTCGCCTTGAAAGGCCATCCGATGCTGGATGGCAATGCCGCCGCCGAGCAACTTGATGCGCTCTAGATTGCGCGGCGTGACCGTTTCCGCATGGTCAAAGATCCAGCGTAGCCCACCAAAGGGAAGGTCACGATTGACCCGCTCGAAGACCTTGAGGAATCGATCGATGGATTCATCATAAGTCGCATGCAGGCGATATGGCCATCGCGCCATGCCGATGGTGCTGGTAGGAACGTGCTCTATCGCAAACGCAAACCCCGTCGGCAGTACGATGGTACGCGTTGCTCCAACGCAACGGCTGTGGAGATGGTGCGGATCATCTGGTCACCCAGGGGCTTGATCACATCATGGTGTTGCAGGGACCCCAACAGGTAATGTTTCAGCAGGCCCAAACGTTTGCCGAAGGGGCTCGTCTCCCCGCTGCACTCACCGAGGAGCAGCTCAGCGGTCAACGCGTTAGTCGCGCGCTTTCAAAAAGCGGCGAGGAAACCCTCGAAGAACGTTTCTTCTTGACGAGCCTGGCTCCCAAGAGCTTGAGCGACCGAGAGATCCTGCAAGCGGTACGCACGCATTGGCATAGCTCTCGACCGTCTACCTTACAGGTCGTAGTGGCCAGCGGCTTCAGGCTGGTAGAGAATTTCTTGGATTCGGACCTTCCGTTTTCCAGCCGGCACCAGCCAGTCCACCGTGTCACCAGCACGGTAGCCAAGGATTGCGGTGCCGATCGGGGCAAGAATCGAGATTCTGTATCGCTCGATATCCGCATCGGACGGGAACACGAGGGTATAGATTTTCTCCTCGTCCGTCTCCATATCCTTGAGGCGAACACGAGAATTCATGGTGACCACGTTATGAGGAATCGCTGTGGAGTCCACGATATGCGCTCGATCCAGCTCATTCTGCAAACTCTCCAGGTAGTCGCGATCTCGTTCTTTAAAGCTGATACCCACCTGCAAGAGTTCCTGGAGACGGGCGAGATCGAACTTGGTGATGTAAATGTCACGGGGGTCCATAATCTATACTCCTCTCCTCAGCTCTCTACGGCTGTCTGGGGAAAAACGATGGCCGGGGCTGAACTTCGAACTTCGGACGGTCAGCACGGGACACGTCGCGTACCGCAGAACCGCATCCGCCACGCTCCCGAAGCGCAATCGCGACAGACCCTGCCGCCAGCGAGTTCCCATGACGATCCGATCGCATTGTTGCTATTTACGAATTCTATCTCACGCGGTTGGGCGTGTAAATGTCGCAAACTGCTGCCCCCACGGTAAATTTGTTCTACCTTGTGCATCTCAAATATAGGATGTAGTGGCAACTATTTTCGATGGACCAATACCTGCGGTTGACCTCAAGGATCCGTCGGGCATCGGCCTGTTCCTGTGGTCGGCTGGCGACGCCGTAGGCGATTTCACGGGAGTAGTTCTCGGTCTCCTTTTAGATCGTTTCCCGATCGATGGCGAAGGCTTGCCGGAGGTGAGGCAAGTCGAGGTAGCCGTTGAGCGCGGAGGTGGTCCAGATCTTCCGGATCTCGATAGCCCGTGTTCGAAAACCTGGTTCCTGAGGATCCTCGAAATGGACGACGATCTCCTCGAAGAGGTGGGGTTGGTTGCCGTCGACGGCCAGCGGTATTCCATCGACGCCCTGGGCCTGGGGTGATCTTCCACACCGACCGGGGCATTGAGTATGCCGGCTACGGGTTCCGGGAACGACTCGCACGGCTCGGCTTTGTGCAGAGCATGAACCGTCCGGGCGAGTTGACCGACAATGCGCATCTGGAATCATTTTTTCACTCCATGAAATCCGATGTCATTCACGGGGTGGTTTTTGAGCAGGAGAAGGAGCTGCAGAAAATGGCGCGTAGCTACGTCCCGTTCTACAATCAGAGGCGGCTTCACTCATCATTAGGGTACCTATCACCCGTCCAGTATGAGACGATAGCCGCTTGAGAAACAGTGTCTACAAAATCGGGGGAAGATCCGGATGGGGGAGTTGAACGCTTTCGGTCTGAACGGAACTCAGCGAGGCATAGTAACGCGCCACATCGCGCATCTGCGCTAGGCTCAGGCCGGCCGCAACCCGGCGCATGATGTGGGCATAGTCGGAGCCACCGCGCTGCTGCGCTTGGAAAAGTTGTAGTTGCAGTACGAGATAGTCGGCATACTGCCCGGTAAGCACGGGATAAGCCGGGTTGCGGCGCACGGAGCTGGGTCCGTGGCATACAACACAAGCAGGCACTCGTTGTTTCGGGGCGCCATCCTTGGCGATCTTCTTGCCACGCTCGAACGCCCGAGCCGTTGCCCGGTCGGGGGGCATCGCTGCGGAACCCGGCAAACCGGCATAGTGGCGAGCTAGCTCGCGCATCTCGGCGCTACTAAGGGCCGCCGCAATCGGCTCCATGATGCCGCTGTGACGTGCGCCGCGCGCATAGGCCTCCAGGGTGGCAGCGAAATAAGCAGGACGCTGACCCGCGAGCTTCGGGAAGGCGCCGGCGCCGCGACCTCGGCCGTCGGTACCGTGACAACGCGCACAGCTTTCCGTGACTGCGATAGGCGTTGCCTCCGGATCGGAGGAACTCTCCGTCGGCGCGTTCTCGCCATACGCCAGCCAACGATATTTCTCGGCACCGAGGCTCGGGAGCTTACGCAGAAATGCCACCATCGCCCACACTTCATCGTCACGCCCTAACGCGGGCCAGCCTGGCATCCCGGTGAATTTGACGCCGTGCTTCACCACGTAGAAGAGATCGTCGGGGCTCCACTCGGAAAGCCGCGGCGGAAGGTGGGGCGGCCGAGGCGTCATCGCCTCCGCGAACCTCGGGGGGCGCTGTGGGCTGCCGTGGCAAGGAGCGCAACCCGTCTCGTAGTGACCGGCGCCTTTGAGCACCAGCCCCGGCTCGTCGAGGGCAGGGGGCTCTATGCCCAAGCTCTGCGTAGCAATGGACCGGCGCATGGCAAAGTGCAAAAACCACTCAGTGATTGCCCAGTGTCCGGAGCTGGCTTTGATCGGCACGATCCCGGACGCGGCGATCAGGAATCCCCCGATAGCGAGCCCTCCGAGGATGACGGCGGTATACCGAAGCCAGCGCTTCATGCCTGCGAGCGGTAAGCTTTTAGGCCCGCCGTATTCATCCCCGCCTCTGCCTTTTCAACAATCCGGCCATCAGCCCAAGACCACCGAGGAGGTAGGATACGCCACCGATGAGGAGCATAATCGCCCCGCCGAGATCTTGGTCCGCGAGCGGCGTGAGCCCGGCGAATCCGCCCGCATGCACATAGAGGGCTCGCGGCGCGAGCGCGAGCAGTGCCCCGAGCAGCGTCATGTGCATCGACGTCAGCAGTAACCCCACGATCCCTGCTGCGCGGCGGGCGCCATGTGCGTCATTACCGCCGTAAGCGGATAGCCACAAAAGCAGAGCGGAGAGCAGAAACATTCCCTGTTCGGCTATCAACCCTAGGGTGCTATGCCGCGCCGCTTGGTGTAACGCGGGCGCATGCCAGGCCCATACTACAACCAGTTCCAGCACGGAGACGGGGATGGGTGCGAACAACCGCGGCATTTTTCGCACCGGATCGAACCGCCCGCCCGTGACTCCCAGTGCCAGGAGCGGCGCGGCGACCGCCACCACGCCCATGTGCATCAGCATGTGCGCGGAAAACGCCCGGCGCGCCGTATCAGCCAGCGGTCCCAGCCACACGGCGGCGAGCGTGAGGAATCCCAATAGGAGTAACAAGCGGCGCATCAGTAACAGCTTCTGAAAAAGAAAATAACCAGGCCCGCGTAGCTGACAGCTACCGCGCTTAATGCCGACAGCAGCAGCGTGGCGAAGCCAAGGAAGCGGTGCCGATCTTCCGGCGTATCATCGTCGTGCGGTAGGGTCGCGTTGCCGTGGCTGTGCCTGCGGTAGCCGATTCGCCCGACTATCCCGATCCCGGCGAGCGCTACCACCGTGTAGACGGCGATTGCCACGCGGACGCTGGCCAGCGAACCGCCGAGGCCGACGACCTTCGCGCACCAGATGGCGGCGGTGAGATAGCACAGCAGGAAGTGGGCGGCCCAGAAGATCGGCGAGGCGGTCAGCAGCCACAGACTCTGATCCTTCTCCGCGGTCTCAGTCATCTTGCCCTCATGCCACCAGCGGAAATCCGGCGATCACCGCGACGGTTACGACGGCGGTGAAGACGGTGAAGTGCCAATAGAGCGCCACGTTGTGGATGTCGATGTCGTAACGCGCCGTCATCCGTCCTGCCACTCTACGCGCGATACAGTAGAGTTGCATGATGACCCCGATCAGAACCTGGAGTGTTGTCCAGATAACCAGTATCCAGACCGCCGCAGGATAGACGTGGCTGGTCGGGTCGAGCTCGGTGACCCACGGGCCGGCGAGCAACGCTGCTCCCCCGCCGATGGCCAAGATACTCGCTAACAAGAGCCCGGTATAGAAAGCGGCGGCATGGTCATTGCGGTTCCAGCGCCTTGCCAGCACCGTCTGCGCCCATGCTCCGAGCAGCAAGAGTGCGGCCACGAGAGGCCAGAAGAGCCCCGGCCCGGGCACCGGATCCGGCGGAAAATCGCTGCGCACCGTCCAGAAGAAAAAGTAGCCGAAGACCAGCGAGATGAACGCGGTCAGCATGGCCAGCATCGTGATAAACATGGCCCACCAGCCTGCCGACTCGGGACCCGACACATAGATCGGCAGTTTTAGGCCGAGGCCGACCGCTTTTTCTTCTTTCTCCGGGATGATGGCCGTCCCCGTCCACAACCAGTAGAGGATCACGCCGAGCGCCGCCACCAGACTGATGAGCGCCGGCCACCACCAATGGTAAGTGCCGAAGATAAAAAAACCGCCCGTCGTCAGCGCCGCCCATAGCGTGATAAAGGTCGGCCCGGGCAGGCGCATGCATTGCCGGGGCTGTGCATCGATGACCGAAGTCATAATCGTTTCGCGCATGCCCTCTTCGGCATCGGGGAGGTAGAAGCGGCCTTCGTCAACGTCGCGCAGGAAGTTCGGCTGATCCCAGAGCGGATAGCGGCTGTCGATCTCCGGAATGGATCGGATCCCCCAAGGCTTGCCGGGCATCTCCTGCGTCCATTCCAGCGTTCCGGCCTGCCACGGATTGCGCTCTGAATAGGACTGCTTCCTTTTCGGACGAACTATGTCCCAAAAGACGACGGCGAGGCCCGCCGCCAGAATAAACGCGCCGATAGTCGAAACCAGATTGAGCGCATCGAAGCCCATGTCTGCCGGATAGGTGAAGACTCGGCGTGGCATGCCAAGCAGTCCCGTCAAGTGCATCGGCAGGAAGGCGACGTTGAAGCCGGTGAATGCGAGCCAAAAGGCGATCTTTCCCAATTTGTCGGAGAGCTTTTTGCCGTTGATGAGAGGAAAAAAATAATAACAACCGGCGAGGATCGGAAAGAGCGCACCGCCGATCAACACATAGTGAAAATGGGCCACGACGAAGAAAGTGTCGTGGGCCTGAAAATTGAACGGGGCTACCGCCACCATGACGCCGGTCAAGCCGCCTAGCACGAAGATCGCCAGGCTACCGAAGGCATAGAGCATCGGCACCGAGCGCACCACGCGCCCAGCCGCGAGCGTCGCGATGAAGCAGAAGATTTGCACCCCGGTCGGGATCGCCACAGCCTCCGAGGCCGCCGAGAACAACCCGAGCGAAATGCCCGGCAACCCGGTCGTGAACATGTGGTGCACCCAGAGCCCGAAGCTCAAAAACCCCACGCCCACCGCCGCCAGCACGATCCACCCGTAGCCTACAATGGGCCGCTGCGCGAAAGTCGGTACGATCATCGCAATCAGCGCGACCGAAGGAAGGAAGATGATGTACACTTCCGGGTGGCCGAAAAGCCAGAAGAGATGCTGCCAGAGGAGGGGATCGCCGCCGCCCGCGGGATTGAAGAACGGCCAGTGAAAGGCGCGCTCGACTTCCATGAGCATGCTCCCGGCGATAAGCGGGGGGAAGGCGAACAGGATCATCCCCGCCGCGACCAGTACGTACCAGACATAGAGCGGCATGAGGTTGATGCGCATCCCCGGGGGGCGGGTCTTGAGCGCCCCGATGATCATTTCGACCGCGGCGGCGATCGCGGCGATCTCGATGAACGAGAAGCCCAAGAGCCAGATGTCCGCGCCGATGCCGGGCTGATAAGTCGAGGTCAGCGGCGGATACATGAACCAACCGCCGCGCGGCGCGGCGTCGAAGAAGATCGAGCCGCACAAAAATATCCCGCCCAGCAGAAAGCACCAGAAACCGAAGGCCGACAGACGCGGAAACGGCAGATCGCGCGCGCCCAACATCTGTGGGAGGAAGGTGATCGCGATGGCCTCGAAGACCGGGATAGCGAAGAGAAACATCATCACCGAACCATGCATCGTAAAGGCCTGGTTGTACATTTCCGCGGAGAGGAAGTCGTTGTTGGGCACGGCAAGCTGGATGCGTATCAAGAGCGCCAGCACGCCGCCGAAGAGGAAAAAGAAAAAGGTCATCGCTGTGTACCAACGACCGACCTCCGAGTTATTGACCGCCGACCAGTAGCGCCAGCCGGTGGGTCGCTTCCAGGCTTCGAGCAGTCGTTCAGTCTGAGCGCGCTGGACTTCTTCGGGTGGGGCCACTATGAGCGGCTCTGGGTCGATGCTCATCGGAGTCCTTCCAGATAGACCGCCAGCGCTTCGAGGTCTGCTTTCGGCAGCATTCCGAAGGCCGGCATGAGAACACCGGGCTTCGCTTGATCGGTGCGGGCGATCCAATGCAGGAACGCTTTCGGCTCATTGGGCAAGATGCCCGCGCCGATGCTGAGCCGGCTCCCCACGTGAGTCAGGTCCGGCCCTACCGCACCGCCGGCCGGCGTGCCGCGGATGGCATGGCATGCGCCGCAACCATTAGCGAGGAACGATGCCTGGCCGCGCTTGGCGAGAGGGGTGCTTGGCGGCAGTGCCGTTGCGCGTTGCTGTATGAGCCAGCGGTCGAAGGCTGCTTTTTCTTCGACCCTGACATAGAAGCTCATCAAGGCGTGAGAAGTCCCGCAATATTCGGCACAGGTGCCGCGAAAGACGCCGATCTTCGTCGGTGTCAACGCAAGGCGGGTCACGCGACCCGGAATCATGTCGACCTTGCCGCCGAGCGCAGGGATCCAGAAGGAGTGGATGACATCGGGGCTTTCCAGTCGAAACTCCACCGGCTCGCCGACCGGCAAATGGATTTCGTTCGCCAACACCACGGGTTCGCCGGCGTGAGGTTCATAGCGAACCCGCCACCACCACTGTTCCCCGGAGACGGCGATCTTGAGGCTACCTTCCGGCGCCGGCGCCAACAGCGCCGGTATCGGAGCTAGCCCATAGATCAGCAGCGCGGTCAGCACGATGGTGGGAACAATGGCGCCGCCGCCGAGGATCCAATAGTTCGCCCGGCGTCCGGCATGGGAACCGGGGCGAGCCCGGACGGCATAGATGGCAAGAGCGATCACGGCGATCCAGATAACGATGGCGCTCACGGTCATCGCCCAGAAGATCTCGGCGATACGCTCGGCGCCGCGTCCCGCCGGCTCGAGCGTCGACTGGATGCCCCCGCAACCGGCTAAGAACAATGCGCCCAGAGGTGCCATGAGCTTCGACCCCATCCCATGAGGAGCCTAACGGCGAATACGATTAGGAAGATCCAAAATAGAGCTTGGGCGATCCCCGCGGCTCCGGCGGCGATCCCACCAAAACCGAAAGTGCGGCAATTAGTGCAATGATTAGAAACAATGCGGCGTAACTTAGGATATGAGAACCTCCTGTCCCCATTTGGAGATATGTTGAACTGCTTCGGCTCGACGATAATAGACTGTGCCACGCCGGAAACCTCACCGTAAGTCACGGTTTGCCTTACCGATATTATTCTTAAGCCCCACGTGAGGGACTACACTGTCAGTAAGCATTACTGCGAGAGGCGTAAAGCTTACCGGCGTCTTTTTGAGAAAAATAGCGAGTTGCCGTATCTCTACCTACCCTCAGGAAGGCAGGCTATTCGGTAATCTTTGCGTCCCTCTGCAATATTTACATACCGGTACCAATGAATGCGTTCTGGTATCCATTTGATCCTAAAGTTTATTGTGCCGCCGGTTAGCTAGGCACCCTTCGTGCGTTGCGGTAATCAGGAAGGTCCTGACCGAATATATCGTAGAAGGGTTGAGCGGCTATTGTCACGATCATGACTTCCGATGAACTCAGCAACTATTATTCTGATCTGCTTGATGAAAGCTAGGACTGTGTCGATCGTATCGTTTTGAATGGTTGCTTTGGGTTAGCTTACTCTGCGGGTGGCTTCCGTAGCTGGTGGCGACGGTTGCACGGCGGTTCCGATGACCAACTGGACAACGCACACCTGATTCGATCGCGGGGCGCTTCAGCCGCCGGGTGCGTGGCTGGGGCAAAAGCCAACGGCGTGCCGGTCATCGATTGCGACCGCGAAGAGCGAAAGCACGAAATCGCCGCCGCACATCCGAAGAAAAATCCCAATGTTCGCGGCGTGTATTTGGGGCGGCCATTCCGAGCACTTCGGATATGCATTTTCAGCAGCCGGTTAGGCTGCGTAAGCCAGTAGTTGTTGACTTTGGATAGGAAACGACCATGAAGATACGTAAACTCAAGATGGCTGCGATTCTCGCAGCCTCGTATGCTTTCGCTTGCGCCGGGGCGCTTGCTACGACGCATGAAGACGACGGCACCGCCACGCAGACCGATACCACCGCACAAGACCGCAGCGCTTCCGAAACCGACGCGAGCACCATCACGGCGCGGGGACCCGTAACGGTGATGGTCCCAATGGAGTTCAAAGTCGACCCCCAAGCCAAGGGCTGTTGGGTGAACCTATATAGCGAGGACGACTTTCGCGGGGATCGCTTGACGCTGGTGGGACCGCTGGATATGGCCACGATGCGCGGACCGTTCGGAGCGGACTGGGAAAACGAGGTGGAAAGCATCAAGACCGGTCCCAAAGCCACCGTCACGATCTTCGACAATGTAAATTTCGCGGAGCGTAGCGAAAGGGTGGAATCGAACAAAGAAATCGGAGATCTGGATAAGTTGTTTCGAGACAGCTTCAGGTCGATGCAAGTCGCTTGCTGATCGCTAGCGGGTACGCCTCGCGCCGCTCAAACCAGCAAGCGCGGGAGGTGATTATTATCGATAGCATCTGTATAAGGGGGCGACCCAGCCGAGGATCGGAAAGCGGCCTGGGTCGCGGTAGAGCGCCCCAATCCTGTGCGCCTCAGCCAGGCGCTCCTTGATGAGCGTTGCCACCCTATCGTAGGGTGTATATGCCAGCCCGGATGCGCCCCCAGAGCACCAGAGTCGTCGAGCTCCACATCAGAGTTCCATCCGACTCCGGGCTAGTTGGTTGGGATCGTGTACGAGGAGACGTTGACGCTTTCGATAAGCGCGGAGGACCATAATCGCCCCCGAGCGCGGCGCGCCTCTGCTGGCCGACGCTCGCAACGACCGGCTGGTGGTCCAGCTTGGCATCGTAGCATTTCCGAGCAGACTTTCTGAAGGAGTTTATGTAATACTTGTCTTGCCTGCATGATGTGATCCCCTGCTGTTGGTGGGCTTACCAATCCTAGAGATCGTCAAACATCATGCAGGCTCCCTTCACCTCGAAAATTATTTACCTGGCTGATAAAACAGCTTTATTTGTGGGGATACTTCAGAGGCTCGGACCATGTTTTCCTCCAAGCCCACCGTGGAGACGAAGTAACCGCGTGCCCAAAAGTTCTCGCCGTCCGTTACCGATTGGGCAGCGCAATGGGTTTCGAGGGGTTCGGTGGCCAAGAGGGTTATGCTCGCCTGATCAACTTCGGCCAGGCGCTGCTGTCCAACGCCTACACTGTCTTTGTCTACCTCGGTTTCATCGCCATTCTGGTCATGCTCGGGCTGCCGGAAGTGCCCGCGCTTCGCGACAAGCTTCACGGAGCAAGCCCTCCTTGGGGCCATAGCCACCAATTGCGTGCCAGTGTAGCCGTCATCTAAATCATGCTATTTTCTCCTATTCAGGGCCTTGCCACGCACGGCGGCAAGTTCTATCAATGTGCGCCAGCGCGTGTTTCGAAAGTGTAATCATACTCGCAGCGCATCGAATAGTATTTGCCGAGAGAACGCTGCGAGGTGGCTTTCCATCCTCGGGGCGCCAAGCAGGCACCGTCCATGGCCTGCTCCTAAACCAACACCTGATTCGAATCGGTTCAGCTCCCTGAGCTGACAACCCTCCGCTTGGCCCTCGCTCTCCCGAGACCCCTAAACGCCCCGAAACGTGGCGCCTCGGGCCAATGACCGGCCCGAAAATTCCCCGATCCTGGGCCCGCGTGTTTGACAGCTAAGAGGTCCGGTCGTATCTTACCTTTGGAAGAAAAAGGCCTTTTAAAATCCCTATTTCCCGTCGGATTTAGCCGATTCGTAGTTTTGATTTGAACGAGGAACCAACATGGACCTTTATCCCCCACTCAGCAAAGAGCTCGCCCGCAAACGGGCCCAGCTCGCACCGGAGATCTCCGCTGCGTTCAAGGCGTTCAGCCAACGGGTATTCGCCGAGGGCGCGCTGCCCGTCAAGACTAAGCAGTTGATCGCGGTCGCGGTGGCCCACGTCACCCAATGTCCGTACTGCATTCGCGGCCACACCGAGCTTGCAGTGAACCACGGTGCGACCGAGGAGGAGGTGATGGAAGCGATTTGGGTCGCCGCGGAAATGCGCGCAGGCGGCGCCTACGCGCATGCGAACCTTGCGCTGGAGACCATGAGTCAATGGGAAGCGGGTAGGACCGGCGGCGGAACGTCGTGAACACCCCGCCCGCTTTCCCCATGAAAAGAAAGGAGACTGAAGCATGGGTAAAAATGTCAGCCAAAAGTTGATCGGCAGCCATCTGGCCGAGGGCCGCATGGACGCCGGATAAGGCGGCGCAGCATGACAAACAATTCACTCGGCGTCACGGCAAGGCTTATAACCGATTCTGGAATGGTCTCCTACGTGAGCCTCGCGAAGTTGGCCGCGAAGACCGGCGCGGATGTGGCGCGGCTTCCGCACACCATCAAGATCCTCCTCGAGAACATCGCTCGAAGGGCCGGGGGCCGGGACGTGTCCGAAGCGGATGTCGTGGCGCTTGCCCGGTGGCCGAACGGCGCCGCTGCGTCCATCGCATTCATGCCTGCACGAGTATTGATGCAGGACTTCACCGGGGTTCCGGCAGTCGTAGACCTCGCGGCCCTGAGGAGTGCGGTTGCCCGATCAGGCGGAGATCCCAAGCGGGTCAATCCCTTCATCCCTGTGGACCTGGTCATCGATCACTCTGTCCAGGTCGATCGTTTTGGCAGTGCCGACTCTTATGCCGCCAATCTGGAGTGGGAGTACCGTCGCAACCGCGAACGCTACGCGTTGCTCAACTGGGCGCAGCAAGCATTCGAGGGCTTCCGAGTGGTGCCTCCCGGGATGGGGATCTGCCATCAGGTCAACCTCGAACATTTGGGGCGAGTCGTTTCATCGCGCGGCGGATGGGTCTTTCCCGACACCTTGGTCGGGACCGACTCGCACACCCCGATGATTAACGGCCTGGGCGTATTGGGGTGGGGAGTCGGCGGCATCGAGGCCGAGGCGGCCATGCTCGGCCAGCCGATGTTTCTGCCGAGGCCGATCGTCCTTGGCGTCAGGACCCGAGGGACGCTCCCGATCGGCACGACGGCCACCGACCTCGTCCTGACCCTGACCCAAATGCTGAGAGCGCACGGCGTCGTTGGCAAGTTCGTCGAGTTCTTCGGACCGGGATTGAGCGCTCTCAGCATCGCCGACCGTGCCACGCTGTCGAATATGTCGCCGGAGTTCGGCGCCACATCAACGCTCTTCCCGGTCGACGCGAACACTTTGAAATATCTGAATCTGACGGGCCGCGGCGCGCTCGTCGGCCTGGTCGAACGGTACACGCGAGAGCAGGGTTTGTTCAGAACTGACGAAGACCCCGAGCCGCTCTTCAACGAGGTGCTCGATCTGGATCTGGGAAAGGTCGAGCCGAGCGTCGCCGGACCCAAGCGGCCTCAAGATCGCGTCCCCTTGCCGGGAGTTCGGAGGTCCTTCAACGCAGCATTCGACGGGGTCGAAGCCCAAGTGGACGGCAAGGACATTGCCCGGCTCGTGGGCGAAGGAGGCTCTCCTGCGGGCGGGGTTCTCGAAGCTCCGCCAGAGCCCATCGGGAACTCGCGCGCAGCAGCATCCGCGACCGATGGATCCGTCGTCATCGCTGCAATAACGAGCTGCACCAATACATCCAACCCGTCAGTCATGATTGCAGCCGGGCTGTTGGCCCGAAAGGCAGTGGAGGCAGGCCTGAAATGCCGGCCCTGGGTGAAGACCTCTTTGGCGCCGGGTTCGCGCGTCGTTACCCAGTACCTCGACAAGGCGGGCCTCACGCCATATCTGGAGAAGTTAGGTTTCAACCTGGTAGGTTACGGATGCACGACCTGCATCGGCAACTCCGGCCCGTTGCCCGAAGAGATCGCCGAAGTCGTCGCGAGCAAAGACCTGGCGGTGGTTGCCGTTCTGTCGGGCAATCGAAATTTCGAGGGACGCATTCACGGCCAGGTGAAGGCGAGTTACCTGGCGTCGCCGCCGTTGTGTGTCGCGTACGCGCTGGCCGGAACGGTCATGTGCGACTTGACCGTGGATCCGTTGGGCTCCGATGCCGACGGCAAGCCCGTCTACTTGAAAGACATCTGGCCCACCGCCGAGGAAGTTGAATCCTTGGTCGCCTCCTCGGTGTCATCGGATCAGTTTGACCTCGAATACGGCCGCATATTCGAAGGCGATGAAAAGTGGAAGAGCATGCCGGCGCCCACAGGCACTTTATTCGACTGGGACGGCGATTCGACCTACGTTCGCGAGCCTCCCTATTTTATGGAATTTGCAGGCGTTCCGGCGCCGCCCTCCGACATTACGGGAGCAAGAGTCCTTGCACTCTTTGGCGACTCGATAACTACCGATCACATTTCCCCCGCAGGGGCCATCACCGTCAATTCTCCTGCAGGAAAGTATCTCGTGGAGCATTCCGTGCCGCCGGAGGAGTTCAACAGTTTTGGGTCCCGGCGGGGCAATCACGAAGTCATGATGCGCGGGACGTTCGGCAACATTCGCCTGCGCAACTTGATGGTGCCCGGAGTCGAGGGTCCCTGGACCATCCACGTTCCCACCGGCGACAAGATGAGCATTTACGACGCCGCTTTGCGGTACCAGCAAGAAGGCACGCCCCTGGTCGTGATCGCCGGCAAAGAATACGGCTCAGGAAGCTCGCGCGATTGGGCAGCAAAGGGCTCGGTATTGCTGGGCGTCAAAGCAGTCATCGCCCAGACTTACGAGCGCATCCACCGCAGCAACCTCGTCTGCATGGGGGTCCTTCCCTTGCAATTCGAAGAAGGAGATTCAGCGCAGTCCTTGGGCCTGACCGGCTTCGAGACCTTTTCCATAACCGGAATCCGTGATGACATCACACCGCGGCAAAACGCAAGTGTTTCCGTGACCCGGCAAGACGGATCTCAAGTGCAGTTTGAAACGACGCTGAGGATCGATGCTCCGGCCGAGGTCGAGTACTTCCTCAACGGCGGCATCCTGCAAATGGTCCTGCGCCAACTTCTGTCGGCCTGAGCCCTCGAGGTTGGGCGCTGCTCGGCCGCCGACGATCATCGATTCAGGAGCGAGCAATGCAGGCAGGCATGATTGGACTCGGCCGCATGGGCGGCAACATGGCACGTCGTCTGGGGCGGCGCGGAGTTTCCGTGCACGGATTCAGCCTCGATGCTCTCGCGCGCACGGATTTGGCAGACGAAGGCAACGTCGAAGTGACAAACCGCATCGAAGACATACTCGCGGCGCTCAAGCCGCCGCGCGTGGTCTGGATGATGGTGCCGGCAGGTGCTGCGACTGAAGAGAACATCCAGACACTCGCCAAACAACTCGCGCCCGGCGACATCGTGGTCGATGGCGGCAATGCCCACTACCGCGACTCGCAACGACGCGGCCGCTCCCTTGCGGACAAGGGCATCGGTTTCGTGGATGCCGGCGTATCCGGCGGCGTCTGGGGTCTCGAGCAAGGCTATGGCCTGATGTTGGGCGGCGCACGCGAGCAGGTCGATGCCATTCTGCCCTTGATCCAGGCCTTAGCGCCCGCCCCGGACAAAGGTTGGGTGTACTGCGGACCTTCGGGCGCCGGCCATTTCGTGAAGATGGTCCACAACGGTATCGAGTACGGCCTGATGCAGGCCTACGCCGAAGGATTTTCGCTACTCGCCGCCAAGCAAGACCTCGAGTTGCCGCTGGCCGAAATCGCGCAAGCTTGGTGCCACGGCACCGTGATCCGTTCCTGGCTGCTCGAGCTGACCGCGGCTGTATTGGAAGACAAAGCTTCGCTGGATACAGTTGCAGCGCAAGTAGCGGATTCCGGCGAAGGCCGCTGGACGGCACAGGAAGCCATCGATCTCGGCATACCCATCCCAGTGATCAATGCGGCGCTCATGGCGCGCTTTTCATCGCAAGGTGGTGACGACTTTGGCGCGCGCGTACTCGCGATGCTGCGCACCTCTTTCGGCGGGCACGTGTTGCCTCGGAAATGACTCACATCTCAGGCGCCGCGTCGGCATCTGTAAAACAGATTGCTCGGTCGCGTTCCACGTGACTTGCAGGGATTGCGGCGTCCCGAGCAAACAAGCGCGTCATCGCCTCGCGGCGGGCGACCCCAACGGCAAACCAGACAACGCATTGCGCCCGATTGAGCGCGGGCAGCGTCAATGACAGTCGCCGGTGCTTTTGGTAGCGATGGCTCACACCGACCCAGCGCTGTTTTTCTTCCAACAAAGGATCGGCGGCAAATAACGACGCCGTGTGTCCATCCTCGCCGATGCCCAGATGCACGATGTCGAGTTCCGGCGGACTGCCAGCCCGCTCGATCAGTGTGCTCGCGTATTGGCCGGCCGCCAGTTCCGGATCCCCGATCTCGACCGGCATCGCGTGCTGATTGGCGTCCGGGATGCGTCGCGCCAGCGGATTCGCGAGAAACCGCTTCCAGTTCCGCGCTTCGTGATCGAGCGCCACGATGCGCTCGTCGACCTGCAAGATCTCCACGGCGGTCCAGTTCACGTCCAGCGCTGCCAGGCGTTCGAACATTC
Organism: Gammaproteobacteria bacterium; assembly: GCA_050740455.1. Lineage (GTDB taxonomy): Bacteria > Pseudomonadota > Gammaproteobacteria > JACCXJ01 > JACCXJ01 > USCg-Taylor. The sequence goes on from JBOIDF010000069.1 coordinate 19,575, forward strand.
CCCAGGGCGTGCGCCCGCCGCTGATCGCCAGCGTCGCCCGCCCGCGCTCCCGCGCGGCCTGCGTCAGGCGCGTGGCGATGAATTCCGCCGCTGCTCGTTCCGCCGCTGCAACGTCCTCACTCGTGATCCATTCCATCTCCATATTCTCGAGTCCTGTTCATGCGGCGCCCCATCTACGGGATCCGCCGACTCGTGGGCACGCGCCTCGGCCGGCCCACCGTGCGCAGATTGCCGATCGGCGCATAGTCGGAGATCGGGAGCGGGGCCATGCGCGGCAACTAGTGTAGTGTCTCTTAAATGTCTATACAAATGATCGAGAGTGCGCTATTCTCTGCTGATACGCGGAGGACGGAGTGTGCACATGGCTCGATCGGTCTTGAAGTTGGAATTGAGCGAACAGCAACGACGAGAATTGTCTCGCCTGGTTCGCGCGCCGAGCTCGACTCAGCGGGAAGTGCGCCGTGCGCGCATCGTGC
>JBOIDF010000070.1:0-19723 GCA_050740455.1 Gammaproteobacteria bacterium
CAGCGTGAACCGATGGTAGAGCCACACGGCATGGCTGATGATCTCGGGTGGGAAGCGATAACCACGATAGCTTGATTGACGGTTCATGCCAGGATTATGGACGATCGCCACTCGAGTTGACAGAACCGCGGCCGCATGCTGTCGCGGCGTAGCCAAAACGGGAAACTCATCTGGGCGCGCATGGCAAACCTCGTCGATGCCTGGCTCCCGCAACCGCGCATCCTCCATCCTTGGCCTAGCAAGCGCTTTGGCGTCAACCACCCAAGGTGGGAGCCGAGTGCCCGAATCGGGCTCGCTCGGATCTGTGCGGGGGGCGCTCAGCAATGAGCGTCCCTACCGCGATCCCTTCCTCGATGGCCAGATCGATGCCGGTGAGCACCGAGATCCGCCGATCGCCGCGGCGGTAGGACTTGGAAACATCGGCCATCTCGACCATCGTCCCCATCGGCACCCCACAAAGGTTCGATGCGCACTCTGGCGCCGTCGCTGACCGGCGCCGGGGGATCGATCACGACCTGATCGCTGGTCGGGGAGCGTGTTGACGTAGTTTGCGAGCGAATTGACCGCTTGGGCGAATGGCCCCATGACCAAGCTGTTCACCGGTGTTCCAGGGGCGCCCTTAGCGCCGTCACGATCGCGGCTATTAAAGCCTGTGATCCTATCCGTGATCATCTCCCATTCTAAAAGCCATGGCTCCGGCGCTGCGCGCCGACCAACGATTTAGCTTGAAGTGCGCGGCAACGCGTCACCTCATAGCTGTTATGCGGCGGTTTTCTCTGCCGCGTCCCATCCCGGAAATACCAAAACAGCCGGATGACACTTCAGCGCCTTGGCGAAAACCTTTGCCCGCTCGACACCCAGGCTCACACGACCGTTCTCGATCGCAGAAATAGTGGCCTGCGGGATACCAGTAAGCCGAGCGAGTTGGTTCTGGCTCAATTCCTGAAGCTCGCGAACGATCCGCAAGGACTCTCCAATCGATACCTCAATCCGCTTCTTGGCGGGATGAAACTGCTTCATATTCACGGTCTCCGATAGTCGTGGACGGTGATCGAGACGACCTGAAAGAGTTGCTCGTCGGAAACGAGTCTATAAATGACCCGGTATTTCAGCCCCAGGCGAGAGGAGCGATGCCCGGCCCACTCGCCCGACAGGGTTTCATCGTGAAATCCTTTGATCAATCGTAAGCCAGGAGGTCCAGAAATCACCGCGATGTCCTTCCACTTCTCGTAGCGCTTCAGTAGTTCGCGGGGCGCGGCGTCAAGCTGTATGTCAACGCGCCGGTGCTCCTCGAGCCGCCACATTTCATATTGTGTCTATACTATATATGATATGTCAAGCCTGGCGGTTACTGCCGCATAATCAGGATAGGGGAGGCCTCGCGGCCCCGCCCCTCCTACACCACTCGAAAAACACATGCGCATCGAGGATGCCTTCGGACGGCTTTCACGACATAATGTGTAATCCATGTCCCCGGACTTTTTTGTTACCTATCTCCCCGACCGCTCAGTTCATTCCAAGACCGGCAATTCAGAGCCTCTAACCAAGACCCTGATCGAACGTGGCCGACCGGCCACACGTGCGATTAACCCCCGCCTCTCAAGATTCAAAATCATCTGGTGAACCGATGGAGGCGTGACCTCGAAATAGCGCTGCAGGTCCGACTCGGCTGGAGGGCGACGGTGGACCTTCGTGTAGGCCCAGATGAACGCCAGATACTGGCCCTGCAGCGAGGTGAATCTCGGTGGTTCAATTGCCACGTCTGAAACTTCAGCCGCCTAAACGTTCGCGCTAACCGGCGAGCCGCAAGCTTGCTTGCGGCGAGTCCGCGTTGAGCGCGTTGTTGGACGTACGGAAGGGTGATCCCGGCAGCCGACGCTGATGAAAGACCCGTGCCCGCAATGGCGAAACCAAGGGCCCTAACTCGTAGAATCACGCGTATCCTACGATTCCTTCGTACCGCTGCTCTCCGCCAATTGCTCGCGTCCAAGCGTCGTCAATTGCAAACCACCTTCGACCAGCTTGATCGCAAGCCCTTGCTCGATCAGCCGCGCTGCGATGGATTCCGGCACCTCAGGCTTTGATTGGGCTGTCGGTATCCAGGTTTTTCAACCAACTCAACTCTTCCGCGGTCAGCGTAGGATCCATAATCGTGTCGTCTAGCGACGTTGGCTTTCCATGTGATAAAGCCTTTCAGCAATTACAGGGAAGATACGACTGGACCTGTTAGCTGTCAATCACGCGCTATTTCGGTCCGGAATCGGGGAACTCTCGGGCTACTCGTCGGCTCGAAGCGCCAAGTTTCGGGGCGTTTTGGCGTCTTGGGTAAATTAGGGCCAAGAGGGATGGTCGGCTCAGAGATCTGAACCGGGTGTTCGTTTAGGATCAGGGCCTTTGGAATAGCTCGAAAGCCAGGGTTAGGGGTGGGCCAGGGACGAGTACCCGAGCGCCAGCGAAAGCCGGGGCCAGGGAGGGCCCTTCTTGGCGCCGCTTGGATGCAAGCTGGCCGGGGCCGAAGGCGGCCCTGCTTGGCGCTTCGAGGATGGTACGCCGCGGGCGTCGGAGCAACAGATGCTATCTATGTAGGGCCACCCAGGCTACCCTTTAGGCGCATTGGTTAACCAATCCAACGGGGAGCGAAAGATGCATCGAGCGGCCCTACAGAGTAAAGATAACCCGAAGGTGCGCGCTCTCGCAACCAGGCGCCGGGAAGCTCGCCCCATGCGTCGATACTGGACGCTGTTTCTCGCCGTCACGTTCAGCTGTGTCGCAGGCGCGGCCGCGACGCGGACCGAACCCCAGTCGAAATCCGCGACGCAGCAAGCGTTTACCGCGAATACGGTGATTGAAGCCGCGCGCCGCGCGGCGGCGAGCCCCTGGGCGCCGAAGAACCTGGACGACTCAGCGGCGCTGCAACAACTGACGTACGACCAGTATCGGGACATCCGCTTCAACGCGGACAAAGGCATCTGGCGAAATGAGCGGGTGCCGTTTCGCGTCGAGCTCCTGCCGGCGGGCTTTATCTTCAAGAAGCCGGTCAAGGTGTCGATCGTGGAAAACCGGATTGCCCGGGGTGTTCCCGGCGCGCCCGGAATGTTCTCTTTCGGCCCGCTGGTTGCGAAGCAACTCGCCAATCACTCGTTGCCGCTCTCCGGCTTTCGCATGCGTACGCGCCTGAACTCACGCTCCGTCTGGGACGAATTCCTGGTCTTTCAGGGCGCCTCCTACTTCCGCGCGATCGACCAGGGCGGCGCGTACGGGCTGTCGGCGCGTGGGCTTGCAATCCGCACGGCGCACGCCATGGGCGAGGAGTTTCCGGCGTTCACACAGTTCTGGATTGAGCGGCCCGCAGCCAACGCCTCCGGTATCGTGGTGCACGCGCTGCTCGACAGCGAATCGACGACCGGCGCCTACCGGTTTTCCATCATCCCCGGCAGCGAGACGATCATAAACATCGACGTCACGCTGTTTCCCCGCACAGCGCTCGACCATGTCGGCATTGCGCCGCTCACGTCGATGTTCCTGTTCGATGAATCTGAGCGCACGCGCATCGATGATTTTCGCGATGAGGTCCACGACTCCGACGGCCTGCAGATCGTGCTCGCGTCCGGCGAACGCGTATGGCGGCCGCTGCGCAATCCGAGGCAGTTGCAGGTATCGAGTTTCACCTCCAAAGCGCCGAAAGCGTTCGCCCTGATTCAGCGCTCGCGCCACGCTTGCGACTATCACGATCTCGAAGCGCACTACGAGGATCGGCCGAGCGCCTGGATCGAACCGACGAGCCAATGGGGCGAAGGTTCGGTGCAGCTGGTCGAGATTCCGACCGACAACGAGGCGAACGACAACATCGTCGCGTTCTGGCGCCCGAAGCATGTAATACCGGCGGGCAAGCCGTGGCATACCTCGTATCGGATACGCTGGAATTCGCAGCCAAAGGTGACGCTGGCGCTCGGCAAGGCGACGGCGACGCGGACCGGCCCGAGCCTCGACGGCAACCGGCGTATCTTCGTCATCGACTTCAGCGGCACCGGCCGTTCGATCGAGGAACTGAAGCTCGACGCCGGCACGTCGGCGGGCAAGCTCTCGAACCTCGTGCTGCAAGCGAACCCGCTCACGAAGGGTGTGCGCGTGAGCTTCGAGCTCGACCCGGGCGACGCTGAGGTCGCCGAACTGCGCTTACGTGTATTGCGAGGCAAGCGTCCCGCGAGCGAGACCTGGTTGTATCGATGGACAGCCACCTGAAGTCGGCGATTCCGCCGAAAGACCGCGACGTAGTGCGCGCCGGCATGCCTTTCGAGCGCCCGCTCGACATGCCAGTGCAGGATCTGCGTCGCGCGCCGGCGTCGCTGCAGATGGAAGCTGCACCGGCGCGCGCGATCTTCGCGCGCGCATTGACTAGCCTCGGTGCGCTTGCAATCACCGGCTACGGCGTCTACGAGATGCTCCGCATTGTGAGCTTCGCGAACATGACTTTTCTGCAAGCTGTCATGATCCTGTTTTTCGCGGTCACCCTCGCGTGGATCGCCTTCGCAGCCGCATCGACGATCACTGGCTTTCTCGTGCCTTCGCCGCGCGGCAATCCGGACACCTCGATCGCCGGCAGTCACACGGCGCTCGTCATGCCAATCTACAACGAAGATCCCTCGCGCACAGCCGCAGGATTGCAGGCGATGGCGGAAGCACTTGCGGAGAACGACGCCGCACAATATTTCGAAATCGTCATCATTTCCGATTCGACGAACGTCGACGCCTGGATCAACGAATCACTCGCGGCCGATGAACTGCGTCGCACGCTCTGCGAAACCATTCCGGTCTGGTATCGGCGGCGCTGGCACAACACCGGGCGCAAGGCTGGCAACGTCGAAGAATTCGTGAAGCGCTGGGGCGGCCGTTACGACTATATGATCGTGCTCGACGCCGACAGCCTGATGTCTGCTTCGACGCTGGTCGAACTCGTGCGCCGCATGCAGGTGGATCCGCGTCTGGGCATTCTGCAAACCGTACCGATGCTGATCGGCCATACGAGCGTGTTCGCACGCATTCAACAATTTTCAGGCCGCGTCTATGGCGCACTCATCGCGCACGGCGTCGCCGCGTGGTCGGGCAATGAAGGAAACTACTGGGGCCACAACGCGATCATTCGCGTTGCCGCCTTCGCGCAGGCCTGCGGTTTGCCACAGTTGCCGGGCCGCCGACCATTCGGCGGTCATGTGTTGTCGCACGACTTCGTAGAAGCGGCGTTGATTCGGCGCGCCTGCTGGAAAGTGCGCATGGCGCCGGAGTTGGACGGTTCGTGGGAAGAAAGTCCGCCATCGCTGGTCGATGTCGCGATCCGCGATCGTCGCTGGGCGCAGGGTAATCTGCAGCATTCGAAGATCATCGGCGCGGACGGTCTTGCGTTTACGAATCGCGCGCACTTCTTCGTCGGCATCATGAGTTATCTCTCATCGCCCTTGTGGCTGATGCTGCTGATGGTAGGCTTTGCGCTGACGCTGCAGGCGACGCTGATTCGTCCCGAGTATTTCAGTCCTGCGTTCCAGCTCTTTCCCGACTGGCCGCAATTCGACGCCGAGCGCATGATCGAACTCTTCATCTTCACGATGATCGTGCTGTTGACCCCGAAGGTGCTAGGGTTAGTCCGAACGCTGTTCACGCCGAAGATTCGCAAGGGCTGCGGCGGCTTCCTCGGCGTGATCGTAAGCACGGCGCTCGAGACGATCATTTCTGCGCTGTATGCACCGATCATGATGTTCCTGCAGACGCATCACGTGCTCGAAATTCTCACAGGCCGCGACTCCGGCTGGAATTCGCAGCGCCGGCACGCCTCGATGACCGCCTGGGGCGAAGCGTGGAGCGTGCATTGGCCGCACTTCATCCTGGGCGTTCTGATCGGCGTGACCGCGTATTTGATTTCGCCGACATTGCTCGCCTGGCTCTCGCCGACGCTGCTAGGCCTGGTGCTCGCAGTACCGCTGTCGAAACTGAGCGGCAGCGTCGCGGTCGGAAAGTTGTTCGCATGGTTCGGCCTCTTGCGTACGCCGGAAGAAAAGCACGCACCGCAGGTGGTGCGCCGGCGCGATGAATTGTTGGGCCACGCAGCGCCGCAGAAAGACGGCCTGCGCTATCTCGCGCGCAATCGCCAGGCGCGCTACGCCCACATTTCCGGCAATCTGCCGCGCCCTGCTGAATCGCGCGGCCACCCCGATCCGCACCGCCTCACGGCAGAACGCAAAGTGCTGGATGCAAAAACGCTCAATGAAGTTCTTGCATGGTTGGGCCCCGCCGAGCGCGTGCACGTCGCCGGGGATCCGCGATTGCTGGAGCGGATTGCGGAATTGCCTGATAACTAGAAGCCCATCGGCAGCAGCAAGCCGATGATCGCCGACAACGCCGTGCGCACGATTTGCTTGAGCCTGTCGCCCGGGGCTGGCGTCCGGCTGGACAGCGCGCCCTACGCGGTAGTCATCATTACCGGCGCATGGTCGCTGGTTCCGAAGTCGGCCAGAACGACACAGCTCGCGGCGCCGGCGGCGACCGCCGGTGAGGCGAGTATGTAATCGAGGCGCCATCCGATATTGCGCTGGCGCATGTTGCGCCAGGGTGCCCACCAGGTGAACAGGCCTGGATTATCCGGGTCGAGCGCGCGGCCGACGTCCACCAGGTGCTCGCCGAGCAGCGCCTCGAACAGCTCGCGCTCTTCGGGCCGTTGTCCGATGATGCCCGGCTTGCGCTCCTTCGGGTGCACGTCCATCTCGGTGCGAGTGATGTTCATGTCGCCACACAGGACGAGTTCGCGTCCTTCCTGGTGCAATCGCTTCGCCCACGCCGCAAGCCGGGTCATGAAGCTCAGCTTCGCTTCGTAGTCCTTGCCGCCGTTGGGCACGTAGACCGAGGTGAGGACGAGCTTGCCGAGCTCGGCCAGCACGATGCGGGATTCCATGTCGAATTCGGGATGACTGAATGCGGGCTCGGTATCGAGCAGACCCTTCCTGATGTGCAGGGACACGCCGGAGTAGGCGCGACGACAGTGCCAGTACGCGTGGTAATCCGCGAGCTTGCACTCCTCGGGAACCTGTGAGAGCTCCGCCTTCAGCTCCTGCAGGCACACGACATCCGGACGGTCGCGCTCCAGCCACTCGCAAAGCTGCGCCCGGCGCGCGCGGATGCCGTTGACGTTCCAGGTGGCGATTTTCATCTCAGCAGTATAGCGTCTGCGGTAATTGCGATTGGCGGGCTGGTCCCCTGCCCGATTTTCCGAGCATCGTCGATTGCACGTCTAAGCAAAGTACGCTTTGCTTGATCTCGACTCGGGGCCGCTCGGATCTATCGCCATCTCCAAACACCCCTGCTTGTAGCTTAATTCCATGGCTGTACAAGCTCGCACGGCGGCGGCCTTACGCTATGCCGATGGCTGGATACGGACCCGTGGCGCGAATACGACACGACACGCTACGTTTTGACGGCAACGACGCAGCGCGCGCCCCGGCTGAAGGGCAGCAGGGGAGTGTGAAAAAATTACAATTCGCCGGTATAATTGCAACCGGGGAGGATTCAGTGGCTGCGTCGCGCGGCTTGCGCCAGAGTATAAAGGACGTAAACCGAATGGTAACGATTGTCAGCGAAAGCGCCCGTCAGAGGAACCACGCGAATGCGAACAGGCCGAGCATCCCGAAAGCGAGGCCGATCTTGAGCGCCGTGCCGAGCAGGATCCCCAGCCATGTGCCGAATCCGACCCGGGTCGCCGGGCCCACTTCGTGGCCGTGGATCAGTTCACCGGCAAGCGCGCCGACGAAGGGACCGGCCAACAATCCGGCCGGGCCGAAGAACAACCCGGCGAACGTGCCGACCACGGCACCAATCAAGGCCAGCTTGCTCGCGCCGACCCGCTTGGCACCGAGCGCGGTGGCCATGAAATCGATGCCCAGCGACAACACCGTCAGTAATCCCAATACGAGCAGCATCGCCGGCCCGACTTGTTGGAAATTGCCGGCCCAGGCCGCCAGCAACATGCCCGCGAATACCAGCGGCAAACCGGGCAGCGCCGGCAGCACCGTGCCGGCCACCCCGACCAGCACCAATAGCCCGGCGAACACGTAATATATGGTCTGCGTATCCAAGTAAATATCGAACCGCGAAACCGGTACCGTCAAGTGGTTCGACGATGCTAAGGGCTGCGGCTTCGTCAGCCGTGAGAATGGCGAAGACTGTTCGTGCACTTCCGCGCAATCCAGTCGCAGGGCTTCAAAGAGCTTGCAAGAAGGCCAAGCTCAGCTTCATCGTCGCCGAGGGCCAGAAAGGACCTGCAGGCTGACGACGCTGTCGATGCACTCTGAGTCACTGCCTCGTTAGTGCATCGCCGCGAGGCGAGGATAAAATTCACGCGGTCGATAAAGAAAGCGCCCTGGAGCGGGTGGCGATGCACACGCAATTGCCGTGAAGCGAATGAGAGCGGGCTTTTATAACTTTGTCAACATAAACGATCTCCGCCGCAAGCGGCGGAGGTCGCTTATTCTAACGCGCAAGGCTCTAGAAGACGCCTAGCAACGCCAGAATGATAATGACGGTAAGTGGTACACCCAGAAGCCACAGTATAATAGGCATTTTATTCTCCTCTTAATGATGAAACCGACGATAAACCGACGATAGCTGCGCTTGTGCCTTCTGCCAAGCAGAGCCAGGCTTAGGGTGTCATGTTGTGTGCCAAGAGCGGGCTGTGAAGGAAACACCCAAATATCAGTAGGATAGCTAATTGTCTCGGGGTTGCCGGGCTTGCGGAGGAGCCCTCATCGGTAATAGTTGCCGCTTCGCGCGCAAATCTTGCAAAAGAGCTATCTGGATCCTTACTGAGCGAGGATCTTTTAATGTGAGCATGACCATGTAAGCCATTGATTTAAGGAAACAGCAAAGAGCGACTTCGCATGGCACTTCAATTGCGGTTTGGTGAGCTCAAACCATTACGGCTGCTCCAACCGTTTAAGATTCCTCGCGTGCGCTCGGAATGACAAGCTGCTGCAGGGCAAGCCCGTGGTTTGCCGGGCAACCAGCACGGTTGCCCTACGGCATAGTTCGCTTTCTCGCCGCTTGCAAGCAGAGGGTTCGCTGAGAGGACCATTTTGGATCTGGAATTGATCCAGCGGTTCGCCGTGACGCTCGCCATTGGGCTCTTGATCGGCATGGAGCGCGGCTGGGATGACCAGGAGACGCGCGAGACACCGCGCATCGCAGGTGTACGCACCTTCGCTCTGATTGCACTGCTTGGTGCACTGTGGCAGTTGCTCGGCTCACAGTTCGGTCCACTGATACTCGCCGTCGGGTTCTTAGGCTTCGCAGCGCTATACGTCTCCGCATCCTGGATCGAGACGCGCGGGACCGGTCACTATGGCATCACTACCGACGTAGCGGCCTTCATCACCTTTACCCTCGGCGCCATGACGATGCAGGGCTATGTGCTGCTCTCCGCCGCCACGGCGGTTATCGTCACCATCATACTGAGCGCCAAACCGATACTGCACCGCTGGCTCGAGCGGCTCGAACGGCGCGAGCTCTACGCGATCCTCAAGCTTCTGCTTATCTCCGTGGTGCTGCTGCCGGCACTGCCCGACCGCGGCTTCGGTCCATGGCAGGCGATAAATCCGTACGAGATGTGGTGGACCGTGGTGCTGATCTGCGCGTTATCGTTCGTCGGCTACTTCGCACAAAAGCTCGCGGGCGCGCGCCGCGGGGTCATCCTCACATCGCTGTTCGGCGGACTGGTATCCTCGACGGCGACCACGCTCAGTTTCTCACGCCAGGCGCGCGCGGAAGCCCCACTCGCGAGCCTCTATGCGGTGGGAGTCATCATCGCCTGCACAGTGATGTTCCCTCGCATACTGATCATCGTCGGGCTGATCCAGCCGCAGTTGCTGCGTGCTCTCGCCTGGCCGATGGGCATCATGGCGGTCATCGCCTGCGCATCGGCGCTGTGGCAATGGCGCGCTCTGAAGATATCGAAGGATGTCGAAGCACCCACCTTGCAGAACCCCTTCGATTTCAAGATGGCCTTGCAGTTCGCGGCCTTGTTGACGTTCATCATGATCCTCGCTCAGGCGCTGCGGGACTGGTTCGGAAAACTGGGTGTCTATCTGCTCGCTGCCGTCGCCGGCCTTAGCGATGTGGATGCCATTGCGGTCTCGGTCTCGCGCATGGCGCCGCAAGAACTGGCGCTCGTTGCGGCGGCGGGCGCGATTACGGTGGCCGCGTTGGTGAACACGGTGGTGAAGGGATTGATGGCGGTGTTCATTGGCGGCGGCACGATCGGTCGGCGCGTTGCGCTCACTAACGCCGTCGCCGCAGCAGGCGGAATAATCACATTGCTGTTCATGCTCTGAGGGCCCTCGCGTTGCAAGTTGTTCCCGCCTTTGCCGTTCATTCCATGTGGTTGTAGGACGGCGCTTGCGGAGGCCCTGCCCTCCTTTAACGTGGGTTGCGTTACAGGGTTGAGTTTCCTATAGTGGATATTCATGGGTAGCGACACGTCAGGTACGCTGGCGAGATGGAGGGGGCGAACAGCGGCGGCTGGGTGTCGCTCGGATCATCCCCTATCAAAGCGATCGCGGTCCTTATCCCCCGCTCTTGCAAATGGGGCCTCCTTTTCCTCCTTCTTGCGCTACTCATCCCGGCCGAGGGGCCGTTGCGAGATCGGCTCGGGGCATTGCATCCTGAAAACGGCGAAGGCACTGAAACACGACACTCAATGAGATGATCTCCGGTAAGCTCACCACCATCAAGGACAAACTCGATATCTTCCCGTTTGGCACTAATGCCGTGTTTCTCGGGGCGTTGATCGGACTGAGAGCGCTCAGGAAGGACGACCGGTGTGTCTCGATCGGGGCCCTGCCGATTGATTAGACGGGTAGCGTCACGGTGGAACGCTTCAGCCTAATCACGGTTCTCAAGTACCTGGCGGGGATCCTGCTCGCCCAGGCCGCCGCCGTGGTCATGGCGATTGCAGCATTCCAAGGGCGGCTCCCGGAGCACTGGGGCGTGTTCGCCGTGTTCGCATTGCTGATCGGCGTTTTCGCCGCGCTTTGGTTCGCGGCGATTGCCAACGGTACCAGGCACCACGCCGTCGCTCGCGTGAAGGACGAATTTGCCCGGGAACGGGAAAAGATCCGTGTACAAGCGGAAAAAGACAAGAGCAAGCTGATAGCACAGACCCACCGCGAGACCCTCAAGACCATTCGCCGCGTGCAGGCCGGGGCGAGCTTTAAGGTCGGTCTGGGTTTCGCGGCGCTCCTGGGCCTGGGTGGCATCATGTTGTTGAGCCAGTTCGTGACGGTCGGTTTACTGACCCTATCCACGGCCGGTGGCGCGTTGCTCGGCTACGTGGTGCGGGCTCGCCAAGAGTATCCAGGCCGTCAGCAGGCCACGGGAGGGCGAATGTTCCGCATGTCCGGACGATCGGGGATTATAGAGGGTCAGGCGTTACCGCTGACCCGGGATGATCTGGTCGAGAAGCACACACCTACAGCGAGGAGATGAGAAGGAAACCCTACGAGCATCTGGAAATCCTCATTTGAAACCCCATCGCTAAGGTCCCCGCGGCAAGACCGCGGGGAATAGATTTAAGGTACTTGGAAATCAAAAATGAAGCCGATCACTAAAACCCTTCTCAAAGGCTTAATCGCTATTATCCCCATTACACTCACCCTTTATTTGCTCTTCTGGCTTGCCGGCACTGCAGAATTGGTGCTGGGAAATATCTTCAAGTTTTTCTTCCCCGACAGTTGGTACATAAAAGGCTTGGGGTTTGTGTTAGGTCTTGCTGTAGTGTTTTTTGTCGGACGCTTTCTGGAGTCCCATACTTTCCGCAGACGGTTCAATAACATTGAACAACTTGTGATCCAGATTCCCGTTGTTAAATCCGTATATACAGCCATACGCGATTTTATTTCTCTCTTCTCCAGCGAGCAGAAAGGAAAATTTAAACAAGTAGTTTTGGTTAATGTGCCTCCCGGCAATCGTCAACAGATAGGCTTTATTACAGTTTCGGATTTAGAGGAGTTTTCATATACCTTTATTGCCGAAAACCAGGTTGCCGTATTTCTGCCGTTCAGTTATCAGATGGGTGGAAACACGGTCATTATGGCACGGGAAAATGTAGTAGAAATAGATATGTCTGTTGAGGATGCTCTGCGTTTTATCGCAACAGCTGGCGTTGTGGGCAATGTTAATGATGAAAATGTTAAAAGTTAAAGGGGTTTAAATCTATTGCCCGCGGTCTTGCCGCGGGGACCTTAGCGCTGGGGTTTCCAAAGGGGAGAGGCGCAGCTCTGAAGCGACCCTTTCATAGTATCTATTTCCACCAGGCTCATGCGTATGGCGACTAAGAAAAATACTACGATAAAGAAACGAAAGCCGTCGGCGCCGAGGCGCATCCTTTCGGTCGACATCGGCGGCACGAAGGTCAAAATCTTGGCGAGTGGCGCCCCGGAGGCGCGAAAAATGCCGTCAGGCCCGGAGCTCACCCCCCTCGCTATGGTGGAGCAAGTAAAACAACTCGCAAAGGGATGGAAATATGAGGCCGTCTCGATAGGGCTACCGGCGCAGATCGGCGCAAACGGTCCCCTAGCGGAACCCGGCAATCTCGGTCCGGGTTGGGTCGGCTTCGACTTCACCGGCGCCTTTAGATGTCCGGTGCGAATGGCGAATGACGCCGCCATGCAGGCGCTCGGCGGCTATGAAGGCGGACGGATGCTGTTTCTCGGTTTGGGCACAGGCCTCGGATCGGTGCTGATCGTCGAACACATAATCATCACACTCGAGCTGGGAGACCTTCCCTTCAGAGACAGCACGTTCAGCGCGCTTTTGAGTCGACGCAGCCTAGAAAAAGTCGGGAAGAAAACATGGAAGAAATGGGTGGCGGAGGCCGTTCCCCCTCTACAAAAGGCGTTCCAGGTAGATTACATCGTGCTGGGCGGCGGTAACGCCAAGCACATGAAACTGCTGCCGCCGGGTGTGCGGGTGGGAAACAACCTCACGGCGTTCCGCGGGGGATTCCGCCTCTGGGGCATGGACGATGTGCAGACGCTCGATGCGCACGGTCTTCAACCGCCTGCGAGCCGTCTCTCTCTCGGCGAATGGAGACTTCTTTGAGAGAACAGCTGATCGGCTTTCTCACTGAAGCGGCCGACCAAACTGCGGCCCGCCCGCGCATGACAGGAGTATCCCGAACCACACTCTGCGTGAGGCGTGGAAACCGTTGCGCGCGAATCACCCTGACGCCAAGCGCCCAGAGGTAAGCAGCAAAGGCGAGTAGCGACAATGACAAAGCGATGACCAAGCCCAGCAACACAAACTTTAGTCGAGAAGATGAGTTTTGGGGATCGGAGAGCAGCCAGCCCTGCAGCGTGGGGTAATAGCGCTCAAAGGCGAGGACCAGTAGTGCTCCGAGAATTGAGCCTACAACCACAAAGAGTACGGCCTGTCGCCGTGCAGTCGGATCACTTCTCTGGATCTCACTCATTGCCGGTGGGGCCGACGAGGCTGTCGAAAAAGTCGTCTTTGCGATGGCACTGAAGCCCAGGGGTTGCTTTAGAGAGTGGCTAAGGTAATTCGGGAATGCGATTCGTCCGGAGGCGATTCTAACCGCGAAGAATGCCGTTATGATTTTCGCTTTTACGCCGATTGCGGTGCATAGCGGTAAGTCTATCGTACGCTTACATCATCCCCGATAAGTAAATGGGGAAACGGGGTCGAAGACAATCGAGAAGTAAACCCATTAGAGTTGTGGTAGATTAATTTCTCACGTTTCTCCCGCTCTCGACGTACGTGGGGTCAGAACCAACAAGGTCAAGCTCGGTTGGCGCGCTAGGGCTCCTGCCGTGGACACGTTTCGCACCGGTTCCCCTGATCGGCACCTTAGGACCATGAAATTCTGGACCGAGGCCACTCCGCTTGCGAAGCTCCGCCTCATCGCGCTGTTGATCGTTGGACTGACGGCCGTCCACGCGGCCTTCCTGTTATACAGCCTATACCGCAGCGAAGAATTCCTGGCCCGCGCCACCTCGGTGCTCGCGGACAAGGCGCGTGTCGCGAGCCGGCGGCGGCGCGGTACCGTTCGGGTTTATTCTGGCGGCCCTCGTGGTGACGCAGGTGCGCCGCATCGGAGAGCGCACCGAGCGCGTCGCCCGCATAGCTCGGAGGATGGCGGAAGGCGATGTCGCGCCCTCCCCGGTCGATCCCACTGAGCGCGACGAGCTGGTGGAGGTGGAGTGCGCCCTGAACGAGATGGCGGCGCATATCGCTATCCAGAACCGGCGTCAGTTGGCACAGCATGCGGCCACCCGCGTGCTGGCGGAGTCCGAGACGCTCGGTCGAGCGATGCCCGCCATCCTCAAGGCCATCTGCGAGAGCCTCGGCTGGCATTGGTCGGCACTCTGGACCGTCGACCGCGAGAAGGGGGCTCTGCGCTGCGGTGACATCTGGCATGCCTCGACCGTGCAGTTGGCGGACTTCTCCGCCATGAGCCAGGGCATGACCTTCGCCCCCGGCGTTGGCCTGCCCGGCCGGGTCTGGGCAAACGGACAGTCCGCGTGGATCCCGGACGTGCAAGCGGACCCGAATTTCCCGCGGCTCCCGGCGGCACGCAAGGTCGGGCTGCACGGCGCGTTCTGTTTTCCCATCCCCACCGCCGGCGGGCTCATCGGCGTCATGGAGTTCCTGAGCGTCGAGATCGCCGAGCCCGACCCGGCGCTCCTGGCCATGATGGAGGCGATCGGCACGCAGATAGGCCAGTTTGTGGAGCGTACCCTGGCGCACGAGCGGAGTGCCCAGAAAGCGCTGGCGTTGAGCGAAGCGCACCGGCGCCTCGAGCACGACTTCGCCGAGCGGACCGAGGCGAGCCGACGGCTCATGGCCCAGCACGCGGCCACCCGCGCCCTGGAAGAGTCTGCCAGCTTGGAGGCTGCCGCACCTCGCATCCTCCAGAGCATCTGCGAGGGACTCGGCTGGGCGTGGTCGGCCTTGTGGGTGGTCGATCCCGGCCCCAACGTCCGGGCCCTGCGCGAGGTCACCTCTTACAGCGCCTCTGGAGATTTGTCTGCCTTCGAGGAGGTGAGCCGAGCTAGCTCGTTCGAGCCAGGTGTGGGGCTGCCCGGGCGCGTTTGGTCCACAGGCCACCCGGCTTGGAGCGCCGACGTCACCCTGGACCCGAACTTCCCGCGCGCACCCATCGCCCGGCAGGTCGGTCTGCGCGGGGCCTTCGCGTTCCCCATCTGGTGCGAAGGCAGGGTGCTCGGCGTGATGGAGTTCTTCTCGCGCGATCCCGCCGAGCCCAACGAAGCGCTCTTGGCCATGATGGGAGCAGTGGGCAGCCAGATCGGCCAGTTTATCGAGCGCAAGCATTCAGCGCAGGCGGCGGAAGAAGCCCTGAAGCGCTCGCAAGCGCTCCTACAGGGAATCCTCCCGGCGGAGGTCGCGCAAGAGTTGGAGACCACCCGTGTTGTGCGTGCGCGCCACCACGACAACGTGGCTGTCCTCTTCTGCGACATCGAAGGCTTCGCTGTCTGGTGCGAGGGCCGGGATCCGGAAGAGGCCGTCGCCGGGATGGAGGATCTCATGGACGAGTACGAGCGGCTCGTCGACTCGCACGGCCTGGTCAAGGTCAAGAGTCTCGGCCACGGTCTCATGGCGGTGTGCGGGCTGCTCCGAGCCGAGCGCAATCCCGTCCTGCACGCGGCGGCCTGCGCATTGGAGGTGCGCGCTGCCGTGGCCCAGATGTGCAATGGCTGGTCGGTCCGCGTCGCCCGGTCACGGCCGGGTTGCTCGGCCGCAAGCGGATCCAGTACGACGTCTGGGGCGATACCGCGGACCTCGCGGCGCTCCTGCAACGCCACGACCGGCCGGGCGCGATCGTGCTGAGCGACGCCGCGCGCTTTGCC
Source organism: Gammaproteobacteria bacterium (assembly GCA_050740455.1). GTDB lineage: Bacteria > Pseudomonadota > Gammaproteobacteria > JACCXJ01 > JACCXJ01 > USCg-Taylor. The sequence goes on from JBOIDF010000070.1 coordinate 15,921, forward strand.
GTCGCTCGCTACTGTGACTTCGAGCCGCTCGGACCCGTAACGCTCGGCCCCACCCAGCACGAGGCCTTCCGTCTCACCGGTTGGAAAGACACCGCCGAAGCCCGGGCCGCCGTCGCCGCGTTGCACGCTTGAGTGGTTGTGAATAAGTCGTTGCGGGCAAGTAGCCCGGATGGAACGCAGTGAAATCCGGGATCGGTATTTCCCGGATTCCGCTGGCGCTTCATCCGGGCTCGCTGGCTGAGTCCAGATGGACGGTCAAGACTCGCACTCCCGCAGCGTCGCGCGGGCGCCTTCGAGCCTAGGCGAGCCAAGCCGAGTGTAGATCTCCACCGCGCGCCGGGCGTAGGATAGGGCCTCGGCGGCCTTCCCGTGCCGCTCCAAGGCCTTGGCGAGGCGCTGGCAGTTGGAGGCGATCAATTCCTGGCGGCCGACCTCTTCGGACAAGGCCAGGGCCTCGCAGGCCAACGTCTCGGCCCCCGGCCAGTCTTCGCGCGCCAGCGCTAGCGCGGCCAGATTGCCCGTGTAGGTGGCCACACCCTCGGCGTGACCGACCGCGCGGGCTACCCGCAGCGCCTCGCGATAATCCCGCTCCGCTGCCGCGAGATCGCCGGAGAGACGCTCGGCACCGCCGAGGGCGTTCAGCGCGATGGCGACGTCCGCGCTCTCGGCGGACAACCCGCGCCACAGATCGAGCGCCTCGCGGTAGTTGGCGATGGCGGCGGGGTAATCGTTCTTTAATCGGTGAGCGAGGCCGCGCAAGCGAACGGCGGTGGCACGCTCGCGCGCACCCGCCTGCGCGGTCTGCCAGTGCGCCGCCGCACGGTCGGCACAGGCCAACACTCTGTCCGCCTGGTGGCGCAGACCGTGAACCGTGCCCACCATGAAAGCCAGCCAGCCGGCTTTGTGACGATCGCCAGCCGCCACGGCCTTGGCTTCCGCCTGCTGGCTGAGCGAGAGCCATTCATCCCAGCGGCCCGTGAATTCGAAAAAGGAGTCGAGCGCACTGCACACGGTCTGGAGCCGATCATTCGGCCCAGCGACGAAGAGCGGCAAGGCGGGGGCCACGGTCGGCCAGTTGGCATCGAGCACCGGGAAACAGTCGTGTTTGCTGTAGCCGTTCTCTGCGATCAGCGCATAGGCGCGCTGCTCCAGTCGATTGCCGGTTTCCGCGACGACTTCGGGCCGTTTGCGCCGCAGGAAGTCGGCGACCATCGGCACGAGGGCGAAGCGGCGCTCCTCCACGTTCGGCAGCACGAGGGCGCGGCCGGAGAGATCGCCCAACGCGCCCTGGGCCGCCGCATCGTGGAGGCCAGCGAGTTCGGCGATGAACTTTACCTCCACGGCCGTGGTGAAATGGGTGAGCGCGGCGAGCACTTTGGTCTCGTTCGCGGTGAAGGCATCCAGCAGGTCGCCGAAGATGAACTCCAGCGGGTTATTCCCCGGCGGTGCGCTGCGCAGGAAATCCAGCGCGGCGGCGATGTTGCGGCAGCGTCCGAGACCGAGCTGGCCCGCCACCCAGCGGATGAGCAGGGGATTACCGCCGGTCTCCTCATAGAGGGCGCGAAGGGCGGCGGCGCTGGCCTGGCTGAGCTGCGGGAAGTCGCGCCCAAGCTCGGCGAGGAGGGCGCGGGCGGCCTCCCAGTCGAGCCGGTCGAGCCGGACGACGACGGCGCTTGCATCCGCGCGGCGGCGGCTGGTGACGATGGCGCTGGAACCGTGCGAGAGGCGGTTGAGGAAGGTGAAGAGCTGGTCGCGGTCGGGCTCCGGGAAGGTCTCGAGGTTATCGAGCACGAACAGTACGTCGGCATCACGGAGGGCGCGCAGGATAAGCTCGGGGCGTTCACTTTCCGGCGATTTCGTAAAGTCCGCCTGCCCCAGCTCGCGGGCGATGGCATTGAGCATCTCCAGATAGGTCGGCACCACGAAGTAGCCGAGCGCCCGCTGGCCGTCGGCGGTAAGCTCGCGCTCCTTCGACGAAAGAAAGATGATGCGGCGAAAGCGCCCGTGCGGGACCAGCTCGGCGGCGCGGATGGCGAGCGAGGTCTTCCCAATGCCGCCGGGGCCATCGATGAGCACACCCCAGCCGCGGGCCTCGGGCGCGAGAGCATCGGCGATCCTTTTCAAGTCGGCTTCGCGCCCGAAGAAGTATTGGAGGCGGGGGAGGTTGTTCGGAATGGAAGTGCGCTGGCGTTCTCTACCCTCTTTGGAAGCGGTCTTATAATGATCTTTGGGAAGCCCTTCGTTCAGGGCGAGGCGTTCGAGGATGAGCGTGGCGGCTTTGAAGGGGGTCTTATGATCGAGTTCGACGAAGCCGGCATTTTCGAAAAGCCCGTCGAGGTGCGCATGATCGAACCGGCTGAGCATGATCTTGGCCCCTTCATTCTTGTTAAGCTGGGCATGAATGGCCATCCACTCCCAGCCGGTCCAGAGCTTGACGTCGTAGTCTTTGCATAGCACCGCGACGATAAGGTCCGACTGATCACGGTAGAGTTTCGGCAGATGGATTCCGAGATCGTAGCGGGCGAATTCGGCCTCGTGATACTTGTCGTAGAGGATGGCCGCCTCGCCGAAGCGTTGTGCGAGAATGGCCGCGACTTGCGCGACATAGGCCCGTTTTTCCCCCGCGAAGGAGAACGCGATGCGGAAGCGTTTGGCACTCATCTCAGCACACATTGCACATTCTTCGGTATATAGCCGAGGATGACGTCGTATTGCGAGTCACCAGCCATAGCGTTGATTCATTTCTGTCCAGCCAGTCTTTAGCTTCATTCGGCGGAACGCCCACAAGGGGCATCCGCCCTGAGCTAAGACTCCCTAGGACCGATTTCCGAAAGGCGGACCGCCGTGCGGCTTTGTTTCCAGACATCGGTGTCGAAGCGGGTGTTCGCCTACATGTGGCCACGTCACCCTACCTCGACTGACAGACCCGCGATGTCCGCGAAGTGGTCATCACGCGATACCACCGTCAAGTCATACTGCGTGGCGACCGCGGCAATCCAGATATCGTTCTCCGGAATGGGCCGGCCCTTGGCGCGCAGCTCATCCTTGATCCGTCCGTAGTGCCGAGCGGTGGCTCCATCGCACCCGAGAATTGCCATCGCTCCGGCGAACTCGTCGATGCGGTTGATGTTTGCCTCGGAACGCGCCGACTTTCGAGCCCCGTAGTAGAGTTCTCCAAGTGCAATGGCCGGGACGAACACCTCATCAACAGTGGCCACGCGCTGCAGGACGGCCGGTTCCGCAGCGAAGATCGCGATGACTATGTTCGTGTCGAGCAGGTACCTACCACTCACCAGGAGTGACCCGCTCGCACCCAGCTTCGATCGCCCTGGTAATGATCACAAGGTCGTCCTTGGGAATTGTCCCAGCAAAGCGGGCCGTCAATTCGCCGGATACTCCCGGAATGATCGGAGCTGGCAACGTACGGGCAAAGTCCAAGACTTGACGCTGCTGTTCGGGCGCCAACCGGTCGAGCTGCTGGCGGATCTCCTTTTCCATTGCTCGGTTCATTTCACGGATCCTCTGCGCATCGGCGCGAATTCTACACCGGTTCACCTACAGCCGTCGCGCGACGGGCGCTCCTGCATAGCGCGGCGGTTATTGCGCGGCCGGCCGCGGGGCTTCTTGCTGGCCCTAATAGCCGATGGCCGCTGCGTGCTGCGCTATGACAACGAGATGGGAAAAGGCGGTCACAGGCATAGGGGGCGGGAGAAGAGCCTTACGGCTTTTTGACCATCGAGCGGTTGTTGGCGGATTTTTTTGACGACGTGACGAGGTGGCGCGATGAAAACAGTAACGCTTGA